>UQYF01000008.1 GCA_900545175.1 uncultured Eubacteriales bacterium | reverse complement strand
TCGGTGGCGTATGTATAGAAAGCATTCATCAGAGTCCTTAGAACATCTTGCTTCGTACAACGGAGAGATATGTATAAACATAACTCGTTATACACTCATACACTAAATCAGCATGTTTTGACACCCGACCCCCCATTAATTGAGAAAGAAATAACCGTCCATGTTCTCTGCATTCATGTCAAGCTGAACCTGCGGCATTCCTGTATCTGGATTTTCAATTCCGACCGCAAGACTGTATGTGCCGTTTAGAAGCTGTTTTCTGTCATCACCTGTGATATTAAGCTTGACATCTGCGCTCTCCTGCCCGCATATTTCCGTCAAATCCACGCCTGTGTCATACCTTTTTATGGCATTGCCGCTCCCATCCATCAGATATACGAACATATGCCAGTCAAAATATATCGGAGCTGTTCCATAATTATTTACAGTCAGTCTGACACTAAGCTGCCCGGTGAGCTTGATGTCCGTCATAACGCACTCTGATATGCCATAGCGGTAGCCAAGCCTTTTAAGCACCTGATAAACCTCATCGGGATAATCTTTTTCATCCTCATCCGCAATCGGGCACATCGGACCTGCAAATGTCATGTGTGACCCGGAAAGAAGTTTCAGTGTCCCATCAAGCCTGTCCGTGAGCATCTCTTCCATCGAATACTCACTTGTGAACTCACCGCCTACAGGTGCGCTCTCCCATACCTTTGGCACTGCGATAAGCTCCATCGGCTGCTCAGGTTCCGAATATATTCCGCCCTCCTCTATCCATGAAAGCCATTCCATAGTGTCCCGTGCATGCCCTGTCATATCATTAAATACACCAAGACCATACTCCGATACATAAGAAAACGGTCTTCTCATAAGAAGCTTTGCATTTGGAAATGCACTGATATACGGCTCTACATACTTTCTTAAAGTATCCTCTGACGGAAGCCTTTTTATTCCATCCTCATATTTTACATGCCACTCACCCCAGTGTCCTACGCTTCCAAGCTCTATATAGCAGAAAAATGAATCCCCTCCATATCTTTTTCCAAGCTCCTCCACCGCCTTTGCGTGATAAGCTATAAATGTCTCATTCGAATAATCGGGCGAATAACCCTTTCCATAATCTGTATCATAGGATATACCATCGCCTGTCTTTTCATACAGCCAGTCCGGTATATCCATATGTTCCTCGTCAGAAGGCTCATCACATACGAATCTGAAAACAACATTTTTTCCGCTTGCACGCCATGTGTCAATAAAGTTTTCCTCCTCTATGGAAGCGAAATCAAAGACACCCTCCTCCGGCTCAAGCTCCCGCCATGTCACATCCACATATACAAGAGTGTTGTCCCCTACCGCATCAAAATAATCTGCATTCGGGGCAAAGCCAATAAGCGGATTTCTCAACACTGTATCCACTGTACTATATCTGTATGTTTTCACATTAATCATCATCCTCACAAAAATAACCACCGCCACAATGACAACAATACCTGCTGCCACTCCCATCTTATGTGTTTTTTCAGCCATGATACTCTCCGTTAAATTCTATAAGTGCCGCATTATTCACGCCCTCTATATCCCTTATGTGCTCAACAAATGACTGATTGTCATTTTTACATCTGACCTGGATAGTCAGCTCCGTATTTTGACCGCGCATTATCTTTGAGCGGATTGTGTATTTTACCTTTCCAAGTGCTCTTTCAACATTGTCGCCTGCCGTATCACCATTGTAATGCACCACAAGCACATATTGATATCCCGATGCTCCTTTTGTGCTAAAGCACAGCACAAGAATAAACATGATTAAAAATGCTGTAACGGCTAGTATGTACATGCTTGCACCTATGGTAATTCCTGTCGTTATAGCCCAGAACATATACATGAGGTCAAGCGGCTCCTTAATCGCTGTACGGTAACGCACTATGGATAGCGCACCTACCATACCAAGAGAAATCACAATATTCGTGCTGATTGCGAGTGTTACCATACTTGTGAGCACTGTCATTCCGACCAGCGTGATTGCATAATTTCTGCTGAATACAACACCTTTGTAGAACTTTTTGTAGACTGCATATATCAACAACCCCATGACAAGCGCTAACAGCAAATCAACAGTCATTGTAAGAATCGTTGATAGAGAAATTGCCTGATTGTACATATCCGATTCCAACACTGATTTTTTAATTACGTCTCTTATACTCATAACCTGCTCCTTTCCCTCAATAGCCACATGAGAGTTCCTTCTTTTTTTCAAGGCACATTGTATATTTTGAATATGCCATATATGCACTGTCCGCTACAGGGAGCAGACTTCTTATAAGCTCCGGAAGATACTCCGTAAACTTTACTTCCATTATGAGCATTCCCGGCTGCATGACATTTTTTACAGGAAGCTCTTTGTCAAAAAGATTATTGTTTAACATTCCTGCCCTTACTTGACAATCAAATGTGATTCTGACATCACCATAAGGATACACAAACGGTATTCTGTCATAGTCAACGACAACCTTCGGAGCCATCCCATTCATGGCACATTCAAAATAAAATTCCCTGCATAGTTGCTCCTTTCTGTCAATCAGAAAATCATATCTTCCCGCAATAAGTGCATCCGCTTCCTCCCTTGTAAGAGCTGCCGCCGTCTTATGTATATACTGCCCTTCCTTATGCTTACACTCAAGCTTAATAACCTTATCAGAGCAATTATATATCCTTATCCTGTATTTTTTTCTTGACTCAACACCTGCAAGCTTCTCTTCATAGGCACGCTCAAAGCGGTCATCAAAATACAGGCTTCTTATCATATACCCACTCTGCAAGGAATCCGCAGCTTTCTGTGTACATTCATCCTGTCGGAAGCATTTCTCTAAGATGATATCCTCCCTTGTCTCATTGCCTCCTGCATGTGCATCCGCCTGCATAAAAAATGAAAGCCTTTTTATCAGAATATCCTTTTCGGCTTCACTTATCATAAACTTTAGTTCATGGCGGAACTTATATCCCTCACTCTTCATATATATCCTCCTCTATGCTTCCGTCAGGCATAACATAGAAGCACTTGACACCATATATACGTCCATTTCTGTTTGAAAGATAATAGTCGAATGCCGACTGTTCCATTCCTGATTCATTTCTTGCCATAACTTTAATAAAATACTGCCCCGGCTCTAATAAAACGTCAGCCGTATATTCAGTCACATACAGATTTTCCGCTTTGACAACTGGATTTTCAAAGCTGTAATCATCCGAAATCTCAACTGTGTAGTAGACATTCTCCGCATCAAAATCGTATGACGCATCCCATATTAATTTTAACTTTCCGTCATCCGGCTGCGGTTTTCCTATATAAAAAGGCATAGGCTTTGTAAGGCTTTCCTTGTATGATGCATAATTTAACTGCGTTTCCTTTGCCATAGTCTTTACGTACTCCCTGTATCCGTCAATGTCAAAGGACATATGCTCTAAATCAGGCTCCTTAAATGAATACTCCTCCACAACAGGTGCATATACATCTATAAGCTCATTTAACTTCTCCTCATCGATAAACTTTACATATTCCTCTATCTTGTCATCAAGCTTCTGCCTCATATCACTGTCTAGCAGTATCCTCCTGAAAAGCACATTGCCCCAATAATTGCTGACTCCGGTCTCCCAGCCCGCAGTGTCTCTATTTCTCGCATTTTTTGAGGTTGAAAATGCGCCATCATTATCCCACGATATAAAATACCATGTGCTGCTGTTTAACGGACTATAGAGAAATACATTTCTTGACTGTGTATCAATATTCCCCATAAGAATATGAAATGCCATCCATGAAAATAGATTATCCTCACAGAACCATTTGTCCATTATATCATCTATTGAAACAGAATAATCATTTACATCATCAAGCATTTCAATCAGCTTGCTGTGGTCATCATTTCCTTTAATCTCTAACATTTCTTCAAATGCTTCGACATCGTAATCCGCATCGTTTTTAAGCTTGATTACATCCGGATATCTGTAAAACTCAAAATAATTCACCTTATAGAGCTGTCCGTTTTTGTCTAGTCCGTGGCTTTTAAGTGCTCTTTTATTGAGCTGCTCAACCTGCGTATACAGACCATAATCCTCAAACTCACCGCTCCCTCCCTCTGTCATATCCTTAACATACAGATGGACGAACTGCGTCCTAAGAGAAATCATATCCGGAATCTGCGTCATCAAATCATAGCACAGCTTATTGGTAAACCTGCTGTAATCCGATACATGCTTATTTAAGTTGATTATTTTCTGGTCATTCCATGTACCTTTGTTGTCCTTTATTGTGATTTTATAGTTTTTCTGCTCATTTTTTGAGGAGGACTGCCCTCTTATGGACACTGTCGCATTAGGCACATTCTGACCGTATCCAAGCTCTCCCATGACAGGTCCGTTTTCATCCCCCACCTGCAAAAGACCATTCACGCAATATCTGTCCACTCCCATATATTCGTAATCATATACAGAATAACTGTTGACCTGTGTCCATGTGTGATTCGTATTGTCCGAAGCATTTCCCTCGCTCACCGTAAGATACATTGTCACGATTGATGATGGATTCTGATTCTCATATAAGATATCATTATCATATATCATCTTTGAATTATCGGTGTCATAACCTGCATTATCACTGCCTGTTAATCCTTCTGCTTCATTGTCGGCAGTGACGGCTTCCTCAGTATCTACACCTTCATTTTTCCCGATACCCATATCACTTATCGAGCACGAACTCATTCCCACAGCAATGCAGATAAGTCCAATGCTGCACACTAGCCTTTTTATGCCTTTCAAAGCTGTTTCTCCCTTCCAAATGCCGCTTTACGTTCCTTTCGCAGCTGTTTTTTATATTTTTTCTGATATTTTTTTTCAAGCTTTACCGCCAATTTGGTAAAAAGACCTCTCTTTTCCTCCGCAATCACAGGCTGGCTCGATAATACGTGATACAGCAGCTTATTCAGATATATCCTAAGCCCTGCAAATGCAGCAATAGAGAATACTACTGTTCCAACCCAGAAACCAACACCATAGAACTTTATATCAAGCTCACGTACAATTAGCGACCCACCACAGCTTGTAAACATAAATGCCAGTACACTTATAAGCGCACCCTTGTTATCCGCAAAATACAGCTGTATAAGCATAAGACAGCTGCCTACCGCATAGAAGGCATACCCCACGCACAAAACCCTGAAAATTCCAAGCATATCATCGGTCATTCCAAGCGGAAGCATGGGAAGAATTATTGAACCTCCTATTATAAATACTATAGTTGTAAACAGTTGCTTCATAAAAGTATATGTAAGCTCCCTGAAAAGAACCTCCTTCATCTCCTGCCCTGCCTGATTTATGTCCTTTAGTATTCCGCCATTATTCAACGCATCGAAAAAATTCCTGTATTTGGGATAAAAATTAACTTCCACCGATGTTACAAAATTAATCGTTGTCACAAGTATTGATAAAAAAGCAGCTATCGCCGGAATATCATATACCGGAGCGGCATAAAACAGCCCCTGTATATGCTCGTTTACACGGCTTCCCCACATTATGGCAAGATGACCGAACAAGCCAAACGACATGCCAAGTCCCACCAGTATAAGCGCCGGATATCTGTCAATCCACGGCAGAAAGCATGCTGAGCTTACATCTCCCTTAGGGAAATATTGAACCATGACCTTATAGTACAGAACAGACATTATTCCATAGCCCGACACAACCGCAAAAAGCATTGCACATATAATCTCACACTCTGTGAACTTTAAAAGCAATGCTCCCACAAGCCCCGATATGATAACCGCTCCGGCGAATACTTTTATTATTCCCTGATAATCCTTAACCGCCGTCAGAAAGCTCATCTCGTTCCACACAAGCACAAGCTCTCCGAACAATATAAGGCATAATACAGCATATATTGCCGGAATGCCTGCAAATAACATGAATATCCCATACAATATCTCGCCCGATACGAGCATTATGCTTGTGCTTCCCCAGAACGCCGGAAGTATATGACTTTTTTCTTTGCTGTACAGACTATCTGCAACGAACCTTGTTAACACCATTGTGAACGTGTTTGTAAGAACCATGGACGCAAGAAGTGTATATGTGACCATGCTGTTTAACAGCTCCCTCTCATGATGCGATGCCCCAAAATACATTGACATAAGACTTATCATTATGAGCAGAACCATTCCAAGAAGCATCGGCCCGACACACACAATTCCCGCATAGCCATACGCTTTAAGGAGCGGAAACACACCCTTTTTGGAAAACATTTTTTTTAATTCAAAACCAATTCCTGCCATTATAATCCTCTTTTCTAAGCATCTGAC
The DNA here is from genome assembly GCA_900545175.1 of uncultured Eubacteriales bacterium. GTDB lineage: Bacteria > Bacillota > Clostridia > Lachnospirales > Lachnospiraceae > CAG-882. The sequence continues at coordinate 72,087 of UQYF01000008.1, read as the reverse complement.
ACTATATAGCATCATTCGATATCAATTTTTTATAAATCTTTCTATAGTTTTCCATCGAAATATTGTGAGTATAGAGATTATTAACTCTATCTTTTCCTATCTGCCCCATTTTTCTTCTCTTTGCCTGATTCCTGCACAGCTCAAGCATAGCCTGCGCAAGCTGCTCCTTGTTCATCGGAGGAACACATATTCCTGCATTTCCAAGTCCGTCATCCCCTTCTATAAGCTCACGGCAGCATCCGACATCCGTTGTGACACATGCCCTTCCTGCCGCAAACGCTTCAAGCACCGACAAAGGCTGCCCTTCGGATATACTCGTAAGAATTATAAAATCAAGCTTTTTTATGTATTCAGCTACATTTACACTGCCGGTAAATATTATTCCTTTTACGTCAAGCTGCCCAATAAGTGCTTTGCAACTTTCAAAATATTCCTCGTCATCCACATCTCCCATGATATGAAGTCTTGTGTCCGGCATTGCCTGATTTACTTCGGCAAATGCATATATCATCGTCTTGATATCCTTTATCTTGGCTATACGCACGATAGCCCCGATATCAACGTATCCATCCGGCTTTTTTTCACCTGCATCCGCAAATTTCTCAGGATGTACGCCGTTAGGCGTGACGCACAGTTTGCGCCTGTCGCACCCAAGCTCATACTGTATTTCATTTGCCCTCCTAAAAAGCGCCGTCACTACATCCGCATGGGAATATGCACAATCTGAAAAAAGATAAAAAAGGTTAATCCACTGATTCCTGAAATATGGCAGAACCCAGTCCGCACGAAGAAGCTCTTCCTCCCTCTCTCTTGTATATATTCCATGCTCTGTAAGCACAAACGGCTTATTGTATTTCCACTTTCCAAGACTTCCAAGAAGCCCGCTATAGCCTGTCGCTGTCGCATGATATATATCAGCCTTTGGAACCTGCTGTGTTAAAAGATACAGCTCCGGCAGTACCATTGAACGCACATTATAGAAAAAGTCGGTAAAAGAAAGATATGCGAATTTCTCATTGCAAAGACCGATTATGATGTCCAAAAAAACCTGGCTCATCATCATATTCACCGGATTAACCTGCTTTTCCTGAAACAGATTAAAAAGAACATCCCAGTCAAGCTTATCGCCTTCAAACAGCTTTTTTAATTCCGACACTTCCTCATCCGTGAATTTAAGCTTTTTTCTGTTATTTTTAAGTCTTAGCTTTAACGCATCGTCAAGAAAGACCTCATGTACCTCGACAACATTTTCCGGGAGCTCATACTTATACCTTCCTTTATTTTCTGCCTGTGCGCCGATACACCAGAGAACAAATTCCGTGTCTGGCATAGCCTGGATGTATTGATGCATCCAGCTCGACACACCGCCATGCACATATGGGTAGCTGCCCTCTAATATCATACAGACTCTCACTTTTCACCTCCGACATATATCATTACTTCATCGCTTTTTGCGGTTATCAGATACACACACCCTGAAATATGCTCAAAGCTTCCACCACTCACACTCTTGATTGTACGTCCATCCAATATTCTCATAAGAAAGCTGGCTTCACCCGAAAATCCGCCAAGCTTAAGCTTAAATCCTTCATCTGTATATTCTCTTGTCATAGTAAGCTTATCGTAAACTTCAACAGCTCTTCCCATGCCGCTTCCGGTTACATTTCTGATATTTGGTGCCGACTCATATATCCATGAGACATACTTTTCAAGGCTGTTACTCATATATTCCCAGCCCATTTGTGCACCTCTGTCCACATCCATCGTGTCATCGGGATGTGTAAAATGCGACTGTACGAACTGGAAATTAAGCTCAGACATGGCAACTAACATCTGGTAGTCGTCTATAATACAGCCGGATGTAATTCTCGGCGTATTTATGATTCCGTTTTCGTCAACACCAAACTCCTGCTCATACGCAGCCTCTTTTGCATCCTTAATAAAAACTGATGCAATAATTTTTATATTTGAATCCGCCTGCGTGAGTGCCTTTATTCCATCCTTTGAGATAATATTTGAAGGTGGGACATATACACAAAAATCGTTTTCCGGAAAAAGCTTTTCTGAAAAATTCCTCAATTCCTCCAACGCCGTCTCTATGTCCTCACTCGATTTCCACAGCTTATAATCTCCGTATTGTTTATCTTCATCTATTCCTTCTAAACATAACGGCATATGGTTGTAGCCGTGAAATCCAAGCTCTCCTCCGTTGTTAAGCAGCATATTTCCGAATTTTAAGAAACGTGATGTCTCTTTATTGCCCTCAAACGGAGCAGCTACCTCATCCGAATAATTCTCAATTATAAGGCCTGTGTGTAAAATACCGTATTTTTCTTCAAGCTCCATCATCTTAGGCCACCACACATTCGTATAAAAGGATGCCACGTCAACGCCGTAATCTCTCTTAATATATTCCGAGTTGCCCCCGGGTACAGGAGAAGGAAAATCATCCAGATAAAATGCGGATGCATTTATAACCGGGTATGCATAAGTATCATAAAGTATACTGTAAGCAAGACTTACAAAGCCTCTGATATGCTTTTGTGTGACTGCCTGATTTATCATGGCAGCTCTTCCTGCACCATAGTCATTACTCCAGACAATCGGCACTCCTCCGTCCTCCGATGTCACATACACATCACATTCTTTTTTTAATTGAACCTGCAAGGATGAGACTATTCCTTCATCCATCTTGCGGTCATACCAGAATATATCGTCATCGTCAGCTCCTATCATGCAGCCGTTTAGGAATTTTACTCCATATACCGGAGGATATTCATCGGCAGTCTCAATTCCGAACTTCGCCGATACAGCATTAAAATACGCATCAGCCTCAGGTGTCACTGCCGCAAGCAGCCGTCCACCGTCCTTTACCCATGCAAATACAGGCATCAGGTTATCGCCAAAAACCTCCCAGCTCTGGAACGTGACAACAGCAGCACTGTAACCATCTAACACTGCTGTATCAAAATCCTTATTAACCTCGCATATGTCATAGCTGACCTTCATGCCTGTAAGCACCGTTTCCATTATATCAAGATATGCACTGCTTATATCCTCATCCGATGTCAATATAATGCACTCCGGTGTCTGCAAAATGTCCGGTGTATATATATATTCCCACTTTCTCACTGCGGCATCAGTCTCATCATAGCTTATTCCGGCTCTCTCCCGGAATACAAGAATACTTATAATAAATAATGCCACAATGGGAATCATTATTTTTCCTGCCAATTTTTTCTTCATTTTCAGTCCTCATTCCCTGGATGCATATAGCCAAATCCTATGCATTGTCCACAGCTTCACCCAGATATTCACGAAGCATACTGTAGCTTATGCCTTCTTGCAGCTATCAAGCTGATTTTGCTCACTTATTGGGGTTCCATGCATCAAACCACTGTTTTCCTTCACTATCAAGATATATTCCTCTATTCTTCACTTTCGATATTACATCCGAAATTCCAGCTCCATTGTTTGTGAAATAATAATACTGGACATACAGCTTATACAGCCTCACATCATCCGGATATTCTTTTTCAAGTATTTCAAGTTGCTCCTTAACATTGTCCGTCTTTCCGATAAGTATGCTGTTTTCTATATATTCAAACTTATAACGCACTGCAGCAGGCTGCATAATGCACAAGCGCTGCAGCACATCGGCAAGCTTCCTTCTGTACTGCATCAGCACTGTGTCGGAAATAAGCCCGCTGTCTATATAAGCCCTTAGCTGGTTCCTGCATCTGACAAGCGTCTCCGAATCATCCGGATTATCCTCTGCGTCACTAAAAAGCTTCCCGATTCTGTCCTCATAATGGCTCTGTATCTCCATCACTGAAGTAGTCGCATAATGTGTAAGCTCGACATCATCGGACAAAGTTACCTTTTTTAGCAGCTCAACATAATGCTCCGGATTCGTATGCAGAAGCTTCATCATGAGCTTCCTGCTGACTGCCGGGCTGTTGACAGTCATCGCCTCCTCAAGCGGCACGGTAAGCTCATCATCATTCTGAGTTATAATCTCCCTGTGCCACAGCTCATCCTCCGCCACATCGGCATAATCCTCCACATCTTTAATCTTCCTTCCTGTATGGCGCACCTGCCATTCATCGACAATAAGCAGAAAGCACCCGCACACAGGCACAAGAAAGACTGCCGGAAGTATCATGTGTGCTGACTTTATCTTACCGCTTTTTTTCATAATAACAGCCATCACGCACACTGTCAGATGTATAACCAAAAATATAACTGCTGCCACTTGGACTGTCATCTTCCATCACTCCTGTCCGCTTACTTCTTCAAACATTATTCCCTTATCTTCAAGCCTTTTAGCAACCGTGCTCAGATCATTTTTTCCTGTCTGCGACAGGAGAAGATACAGATTCCCATCCTTACCGATTCCTAGAACATCATTTTCACGGACAAGACCCGTAAGCCGCATGCTCTGCTCCCTAAGCTTCGCTTTATCATCGCCGGCTGCTATTTTTAACATTACATAATCAAGATATTGTTTTTTTCTCATCTGATTCTTGACTTTGAGTATCTCTTCAAATTTTTCAGGAGAAAGTATTCTTGTATCGGTTAGTCCGCTCTGGTTCATCTCATAGAACTCCATTGCACGCACAAGGGAATCCTGTATCATATCCGACATTATTCTGAACTTATTGGAAAATTCAATATTCATCCGGCTGTAATCCGCATCCGTTATAAGTATCATTCCAACAAGCACTCCGTCCCTGCGGATAGGTGTCGCATAAGCCGGATAGTTCTTTAACGCCTGCCTGTTGACAAATGTATCATTATTTTGAAGGCTTTCTAAAAGCTTCGGATAATCGGTGATTTTCAGTGACTTTTCCGCACTCTGCATACAGCGCTTTGAACATACATACAGTCTTGCAAACGAACTGTTAGGATGAATACTGTATATTGCAACATATGAATTTCCGAGAATCTCCTCACATACGTCTATCGCTTCATAAAACACCATCTCCGGCAGTGTCGTGTTAAGCTTCTTTACAACAGAGTACATCTTTCCGAAGCTGTCCTTATATCCGATTATCTGATTATTAAAGCGTTCCTTTCCCTGTGCAACCTCCATATACAGCTCATGTAAAAAAACATACTTCTCTTCTAGAAGCTTAAGCTCATCCGTTTTGCTCTTTATATCATCACAAGCCTTGTCGGTATTGTAGCCTAACACACAGCCTAACAGGAGATAACATGCAAACGGAAGCCAGTTCTGGACATTAAAAAACAATACCTGCCATGACACTGACATTGTATTAGATGCAATATAACCTGCACCGGCAATAACCGCTGCTGCCGCACCTGCCGCAAGTCCGTTGACACAGGCTATTATTGCAATGTACACAAGCCTGAAATCCAAGAAGTTAAACATGACATTATTTCTCGTTATGTAGTTTAGTATCTCAGCAGCCGCAAACAGGACTATCTGCTCAACCGTGACGCGAAGCAGTCTGTTAGAAAGGATTTTCCTTATCAGATGCTTTTTCTTTTTGGACGAGTTTTTGATATACCCATCCATAGCATCCTTTAAATCATCTTTTATATTTCCATGCGGTATGAAGCCATATTCTTTTCTTGCCCAGCTGTCCTCTTTATATGTAGGAGTACATTCATCCTTCCCACTGTATTCTACCTGTATACCTTTTGTTACCGGCATCGCAAGCTCACCAAGCAGCTTAGCAAGCTCTGAAAATGTAATCCGGTTTTTTCCGCTCAGATTGGTGTCAAGATACGGCTCCTCCCAAGGGTCATCAAACATCCTGTTAAGAAGCACTGCAAGGTCATCCTCCCTGATAAAATCCGTCTGCGTGTCCTCATAACCCGGCAGAATAAGCTTTTCTCCTTCAATGACAGTGTTAAGCCACCTTCCGGCATGGCTTGTCTTTATCACTGTATGATAAAGATACGGTGTGCGCAAAAGCTGAACATTGATACCACTTTTTGCGGCAGCCTTTTTGCACAGCTGCTCACATGCATTTAAAAGTACTGCTCTGCTCGCTTCACCGTCCTCCTCATCGCTTGCTTTTCTGTTTCCTGTTATATACATAAACGAACTTACATTTCTTTTTCTGCATAGATACAATATGTATTCAAGCTTCTCAAGTTCATCAAAAATCTTTTTTTCTCCGTCTAATACCTGTGAAAAAAACACAACAGCCTCAAAATTAAACGACTGAAAAATGTTATCCGTATCATCGTCAGAACCATTTTTCATAAAAATAATATTATCCTTCTTTATTTTGTCCTGCATAAGCTTGTTATCCAATACGACACATCTGTACTCCTTGTCTATGGCATCATAAAAGCCCTCCGACACTGCTGTCGTGTTTCCGGCAAATAAAATATCCAATTACATTCCTTTCCGCAGTTCCGTCCATGACAGAATACTCTGCTATTTTATATTTTAATATTTATCTCGTTCTCTAAAAAATATGTCCAAAACAGGAATATTTTTCCAATATATCCGCTTAAAATACATTTACAGAAGACAAAAGTCAATTATTTTTGTCAATATAGTCCTTAATTCCCAATGCTATCGCCTGTGCAACCTTTTTTTGATATTCCTCGCTCACTAAAAGCTTCGCCTCCTCATAGTTGGTTATAAAACCGCACTCTACAATGACAGTCGGGCAAGGTGTATGAATAAGCATATAATAACTGTCATTTGCTTTAATTTTCCTGTCGTTTGTCGGGTCAACATTTTCCTTTATGCTGTCCTGTATACACTGCGCAAGCACCTTTCCTTTCTCGGAATGTTTATAATAAAACACCTGTGCTCCGCAGACATTGCTGTCACTGAAGCTGTTCTGGTGTATGCTCACAACCATCTGTGCATCACTTTCCGTTATTATCTCGCATCTTTTTTTCATGTCTGCAATCTTTTTATTTTTGTCTGTTTCAAGATAGAGTCCGTCATCTGTCGTCCTTGTAAGAACCACAGTCATTCCCTGATTTTCAAGCTCATCCTTTAACATGTATGACACTGCAAGATTGAGTTCCTTTTCTACTGTGTTGTTAACGCCGAGCATACCCGGATCAACACCTCCATGTCCCGGATCAATCACAATCGTATACCCATCCGTATCAGACTTAAGTGTGCCGGACTCACTGGTAAGTGCCTCCTGCGTCCCTGCCTGCGCATCCACTGCCAAGTCATCCATAGGCTTTAAAAAATGCCTCATAAGCAGCCAGAGTGAAAAAATCATAATAAGTCCCATTGCAAGAGAAAGTACATCTTTTTTCATAACAAAAACCCCGCACATAGAATACTTATATCTATTCTATGCGCGGGGTTACAAAATATTCCGTCATTGCATTGCAAAGTTACCCTCTGCCGGACTTATCAATTCTACTTGTTATAGCGTGTGATTACTTCCCACACCTGCGGATACTCTCCGCCAAGACTCCATGCAGACACACCTGCAAGGTCATACTCTGCTACAATCTTCATCTTCTCCTCTATCGACCTCGCATCTTCAAGCCATACGCTGTAGTGGTGTCCTTCCACATCTCCCTCTGCAACATACTGTCCGACACTGTCGCTCCAGTTAGTGACAAGACCAAGCTCCTCCACCCTGTCAAAAGCGCCTCTCATCGTATATGCCTTTGAATTTAAGACCTGCTGTCCGTTCTCATCCACATATTCGTCCCACATTCTGGTGTAAAACGGAAGAGCATTTATTAACTTCTGTGCCGGAACACTTTCAAGCGTATTCACTATGCCGTTTTTTACAAAGTCAAGCGATGCAACGCTTCCTGCTTCGCTGCCTCCGCCATAGTGCTCATCATATCCCATTACAATCACATAATCTACTATGGCTCCCTGTTCCGCTCTGTCATAGTGAGCTGAATGAGGCATCGGAACATAGTTGTCAACCGCAAGGACAACACCTGCATTTCTGCACTCTATGGACAGCTCTCTTAAAAACTGCACAAAATGAATTCCGTTATCGGAGCTTACCTTCTCAAAATCAATATTAATTCCATCATAGCCATATGCCTTAACTTCATCCATCATCGAAGCTATAAGTGCTCTTCTGTTCTGTGTGACAGCAAACAGCTCATACTCACTCCAGCCATTCTCCGCACTAACAGATGTAAAATCGCTCCACAACGGCCATATCTGCCGCCCAGTCTCATGTATGTAATCGACATATTCCTGCTGTGCAAAGGAATTAAAGCCTCCTGTGCTGTCAGATAACTGGTACCATGTAGGTGAAACGACATTCACACCTTCCGTGGCATCTAAAAGTCCATATATCTTATCGTTGTCATTCATGTCATATACGGCATGCCATACCATATTGACCTTATCTTTTCTTGAAACCGAAGTATACATAGGTGCCTGATAATCATTTGATGTCGTCACGGTATACTTTTCACCTAACTCCTTAGTCCTTATGTATCCTCTTATATCATCATCCGTCACAAGCTCCGTCCAGTCTCCGTCCTCACCTGCAACGCTCCAGCTTGCACCCGCATCGCCAATCGCAAGTATCTCATCCTTGATGCTTGCACCGGTTCTTACCGTACCTTCATCCGCTATATGAACATACTCACTTGTGCCGTACACGGTAGTCACAAGCATTCTGTACGGTTCGTTTCTGACTTCATAGATAAAATCAGCACGTTCTTTTATGAAATCAGCCGCAATATAAATATCCTCATCTACTCTTCTCGCAACAACATAATGTTCCTTCTTAACCTTATCTCCGACATAATATGCCTGGCTCTCAAAAGGAATTGTCACAATCTTAGTCGGCGTTGTATATATAAGCTCATCATTTGCAACATCAAGATAGAATCTATGATTAAGATTCTCGTCTATAAAATCCTTCTTAAAATACCATACATCACCAAAGCAATAAGCCTTAGCATCAGTCTGCTCACCGTTTAACAGTACAAAGGCCTCCTGTGCGCCATTCTCCCATTCATCAGCATTCCCGACAGCAAAGCCACGCTGTATATAATAATCCTCAAACGTAATCCTCGTCTTGTTCGGTGTGTACTTGTCAATCAAAGTCACAAGCCCTATTCCGCCTGCCACAAGCACACACACAATTATCACTGCCGCAATAATTCCCGCCGCCTGCCTGTTATTCTTTTTTCTGCTTCTCTTAACCGGACTATCCTGAGCATAATAATCATCTATATCATTGTCATCAATTCTATCCTTCTCATCAAAATCTTCATCCATCAAATATCGTTTCTTTTTAGCCATTTATCTGCTCCCTGCTCTATTTTCCAACATTTAGATAATTGCATAACTCTTTTTATCGTAGAATCTGCGTCTTGCAATTACCTGGTTTAAAACATTAAGTCTTATCTAAAAGCATCTTATTCTAAGATGTTTATAATATTGAACCGTAACTATTTAAAATTCCATCCGCTAACGAAAAACACTGCTGTATACATGCCGTCATAACGCAGCACCTTTCCCTATTCTAATGAATTCCCAATAATTACGCTGAATTTAATTATACTTTTGATTAAATATATTTTCAATACCGATTCTTTTCCATTTATATTAATTTTCTCTTGTTATTTTCCGGAAAGCATGCTCTATGAACCTAACCGTGAATAGAGATTCCGATGTCAAAACATGCTCTATAACCTTAACTGTGTATAACGAATTATATTCATGCATATCCCGACTTTTGGAAGAAGCTTAGTTGTTCTTAGGACTCTGTTCATTCCCCAGCCAAAAGCAGCATGGATGCTGCTTTAGAAGCAAAGCATACAAGGATGTATGCTTTGCGTCGGTGGCGAACGTAATAAAAGCATTTATCAGAGTCCTTAGAACACCTTGCTTCGTACAACGGAGCGATATGCATGAATATAACTCGTTATACACCCATACACTAAACCCGCATGTTTTGACACTGCCCTCCCCTAATGGCAAAAAGCTCCGGGCGCAAATATGCCGCCCGGAGCCCAGAGGGACCTTATAAAATTTTAATATTTTTTCTCATCGAGTCTCACGCACTGAAACTCAACTCCCGTAACTCTTCCCAGCTCATCAAATGAGTATGAACGCATGTATGTACATGGTCCGTCCCTGAGAAGCATATCCGTTAACCGTTTATTAATACTAGCCTGATATCCTCCAATCCTGACTTCTATACCTTCCTCGGTATAGCGTTCAAGTTCGCTGCACAACAATGCAGATATCTCATCGCGCATATTCTCTGCTTCGCTAATTATGCCCTTCATAACCTGCCTCCATGCTGCAATTACATAGTTACTTTTTTGCTGCCAACACTAATGCCATCTACCAGAATGTGTGTGATATATTATTTATCCTTATGAGGCATATCTGTGACTTATTTTTATTGTGCTTATTTTTTTATTCTGCTGCTTATTCCATAAGCTTCCTCTCCAAAAAGCCTCTCCATAAGTAGAAGCGTATCTCTAGATATCGCAAACGGCTCCATATCTATAGGAATTATAACCGGCTGTTCTTTTACAGCCTTTTTGTATGCCTTCATGCCCTCCACGGAATAAAAGGCTGACATAAAACATATTGTACCGGCGTATCTTCTTTTTAAAGATTCTGCCGACTTTATCGAGCCCTCAAACCTCCACAAGCTCAAATCCCCTGTCAAAAATAATCTGTCGCAGTATTGCAGCTCATATTCACCGACACAATCCATCTGCCCAAAATCGACTATATAATAATCGTACTGCCCGCAAAGCTCTGTCTGTGAAGCTTCGTACCCTCCCGCCAAAAACGTGATATTCGCATAGACAATCATACTGTCATTGCCGACATCATCGTGGATAACCTTTGCCTGTCTTTTTAAAATATTATTTTTCAATGCATCGGCACAATGACTGCTGACCATCACATGATTTCCTGCCACGTTTGACAGATAATTGGCGGCGCACAAAGCAAAGTGCGTTGTTCCACATCCGCTGTGCGTTCCGGCAATTCCGACTACCACTGTCTTTTTTGGTCTGTTCCGGAATAATTGTCTTTTCAATTACATTTCTCTCCATCTTAAATGAATATGGTGCTGTACAATATGGAATTCTTAAAGCATTCTTCATACAGTGTTCTTTTATGATTCCCATGTACTCACTGCCACCTGCAAAATTTACTGCGCTGACAAATTTTTTTCCCTTATTTTTAAGAAAATCTGCCGCCATCTCATAATCAAGAAGCTCCTCTGACGTATGTCCTGTGACAAGCACAAAAGACCTGCTATTGTCAATATACTCCGTCAAGGTACTCTCATCCCATTCCCACATACTTCCGATTTCCCTTATTACGATTGAATATCTGCTGTAGCCTTCATCATCTAAAGGAACTGCAAAGCCTCGATAATCCGGCATAAGCTCTATGCCGTCAACATTGTATATACCTCCATGACAGCATATATGCCTTATCTCCCCATATATCGGTATATTCGTTTTCTTATCCTTATGCGCTGCAAGCTCTAACAGACATATAAAGCCTCTCGATTTTAGGTATGCTGCCAGCATAATTGCAAAATGTGTTGCACCTACTCTGTGCCCACTTCCTGCAATTACAATAATTACTGGATTCGCTGTTATCTTATCTGATAATGTGTGTGATTGTTCCAGTGCAAGAAACAGTCTGTCCGCATCCTCGTATCTCTCAGATGGATTCTGACTGGTGCACTTATTGATGATAAATTCAAGATTTTCTGAACATATATTACTATTAATACTGCCTGAAATCTGCCCTGTGAGCATGAATTTCATAAGCATTCCGATTGAGTATATGTCACACCTTTCCTCAGGAACTGCCCTATGATAAAGCTCCGGTGCCGCATAACCTTCTGTTCCCATAACACACTCTAACGGCTGTGCTGCCATGCAGCTGCTCCCAAAGTCAACCAGCTTAATTCCTTCGGCTGTGACTAAAACATTGTCCGGCTTGATATCAAGATGCAATAATCCTGCCTGCTTCTGCATATAACCAAGAACAGTACATATACTCATAACTATGCTGCAAGTCTCTTCCTGTGAAAGCCTCTTCCTATCACTGACATATCTTGAAAGTGATGTCCCTTCTATATATTCTTCAACAATATAGAAATACACATCATCCTCATCAATGTCATATATTATAGGTAAGGATGCATGCCGCAGAGCCTTAAGTGCATCTGCCTCATGCCTTCTTGTATTATGTATATCCTGACTCTTACGGATACGCTTGACAGCTCTACAGACTCCAAGTCCTGTATGTCTTGTAAGAAATACCTCGCCATAAGCTCCCTGCCCGAGCTTATCAAGGATTAAGTATTTGCCATCCAATAGAGTATTATGTGTCACGGTAAATACCTCCTCCAAGGATAACAGCAAATCCTATATGTATTTTATTAAATACAAGCAACATGCGCAACCGTCTTTGATTGTAGAATTATTAAACATATGTTTAAAATTCATAATTTTTTCATATTAATAAACCTTTACAGAACAATAATAAATGACGTATAATAAGCAGGTCAGGAAGGATGTGATTTGACATGAAAATAGAAAGACTAAGTGAAAATTCAATACGTTGTACTCTTAATCGTGCTGACTTAGACTCAAGAGAGCTTAAAATCAGCGAATTAGCTTATGGAACCGAGAAGGCTAAGAGCCTTTTTAAAGATATGATTGCACAGGCATCTTTTGAATGCGGCTTTGAAGCGGAGGATATTCCTCTCATGATAGAAGCCATACCTGTATCACCTGACTGCATTGTTCTTGTCATCACTAAGGTTGAAGACCCGGAAGAGCTTGATACGCGCTTTTCCAAGTTCGCACCATCGGATGATGATGACGACTATGCGGACATGCTCGACTCTGACGATGACATGCATGACATTGATGATGGTTCATCACTGCTTAACAGAATAAATGAAGCTCTCAATCAGGATGCCGACTTCATCCCATTCTCAGACAGCTTCCTTTCCAAGGCAAAAGGCAAGAATAAGGATAGTAAAGACATTGACGCTTCCGATTCATCCGGCAGCAAATCAGGCTCTGCCGATAAAAATGCCAAAAAAGCTAACGCAGGCGGCAGAACTTCCGGCTCTGGCAGCTTAATAGACAATAATGTTAATAAGATTTCTGCTTCAGATGCAGACAGCAAGGATAAGACTGACTTAGGCTCTGCTCCTCTTGAGAAACTGTTCTCCTTCAAAGATTTGAATCAGGCATCAGCAGCCGCATTTGCTGTTGACAGCCGTTTTTTGGGAAGCAGCATTCTCTACAAGAACCCTGTCAATCTGCGCTACTATCTCTTTATCCGCAGCGACAGCATGAGCATGGATGAATTTACCGGAGTCAACAATATTCTCTCTGAGTACGGCATAAGAGAGAAGCTTTCATATGCGACACTCGCATATCTTAACGAGCATGATGAGGTTATTATCCGCAAGGATGCCATCAAGGTTCTCGCACAGTTATAAATAGTCTGCCGGTTTTAAGTCTGCTCCGGACAGTTACCGATAATCTGCCAAGACTTAATATGCAGTTTTAGCGCTAACTTAATATTTCCGGATATGCAAAAACCCCATTCACTTTAACTGCCTTAGCAGTGAGTGAATGGGGTTCTGATTTTGAATTTAAATTACTTTGTTGCAAGGAACTCGTTAATCTTAGCTGTGATTGCATCCGGGTCAAGACCGTGAACAATAGCAGCCTCCTCTAAAGACTCCCCCTGTGCTGAAGGACAGCCGATGCAGTGCATTCCTTCATTAAGTAAAATAGGAACTATATCGTAATCAACATTGATTATGTCGATAATTCTCATATCCTTGCTAATTTGTGCCATTGTAATTTCCTCCTTATATATAAGATATAATACTATTATAACCAAATATTATTGTATCACACCACTTTTGTGTTGTAAAGACTGTATGCCTATACAGCTATTCATAATAAGCCATCTGCGTACTGTACATCTGTGCATATAATCCATTCTCGATGCTTAGCAGCTGTTCATGCTTTCCGTACTCCTTTATCGTGCCATCGGACAATACTGCAATGTTATCTGCCAGACGGCAGCTCGACATACGATGCGATATATAGATAACTGTTTTTCCGTCAGCCAACATATCAAAATCACGGTACAATTCATATTCGGCATATGGGTCAAGTGCCGATGCAGGCTCATCCAATATAATAATAGACGTTTTTTTGTACAATGCGCGGCATATAGCGAGCTTTTGTCTCTGCCCTCCTGACAGTTCTGTGCCATAATTATCAAAATCCTTATGCAGGCCGGTATTTACTCCATAACGCAGCTTTTTTACGTCCTCATACAGTCCGACCCGCCCCAATACGTCAGCTATCTCTTCCCCGTCTGCATCACTTCCTGCCGTAATGTTATCCTTAATACTGAACGAAAACAGCTCGAAATCCTGAAATATCACTGCCAGCAATGCCCGGTATTCATCTATCGAATATTCCCTGATATCCTGTCCATCAAGAAGAATGCAGCCTTCACTCACATCATACAATCTGCACAAAAGCTTTATGAATGTTGTCTTGCCTGCACCGTTAGCTCCCACTATGGATAAGCTTTCTCCCTGCCTGATAACAATATTGACATCCCGAAGCACATAGTCATCAGACTCAGGATAATGAAAACCTACATGCCTAAACTCTATTTCATGCGCTCCGTCACTCACCGCTTTTACGCCGTTACTGTCTTCTTCAACATTTTTTGAATTTTCTAAAAAGCATATAAACCAGTATGCATAGCTGCACTTTTTTGTTATCTCCTGCATTCCCGAAGCCATGCCCGATAAGCTCTGGTAAAGCGTTGTCGCAGAGGCGGTCAGCATTGAAAAATCGCCGACTGTGATTATCCTTTTCAGCGCAAGATATCCTATATAAAAATATGTAACACCATCGCGCAGAGTATTGATAATATCTATCACCACACCATTTTTAAACTGCTTATCTCCAAGCCTTTGCCAGTCATTTATAATCTTGTCCTCATATTGTATGGACTTTTCTTCCATCATGTGAGCACTGTCATACAGCCTTATTTCTTTTCCGTATTTTACATCCGATAATTGATAAAAAATATATTGGCATATTCGATTTAACGATGACAGATGCTTAAATGCTTCAAGCTTCAAGCCATTAATCCTTGAATTGAAAAACAAAATCAATGCAATGGATATAAGCTGTACCGGAACAAGTGCCGGACAGGAAAATATGATGACAAAGGAAACTGTTCCCAATATAAATATATTATCTGCCATATTATATATGGCATCAAGTATGCCTATTGCTCCACCGCTGTACCATGAAATACCGTCCCTTGCTTTTGCTAACCAGTTCTGCATCTTAGCCTTCTCAATATCCTGATATTCCATCTGCATAACCTGTTTTGCCAGCATAATCTCAAAATGCTCATCAAACCATTCCTTATATACATTTTTTCTGCATTTACACATGCTGTTAATCGTATTTGTTACAAAAACAGAAAAGATAAAAGCTCCACTGTAAAAAATTATCCGGTATAGACTTTTGCCTTTTGCCGATTCTGACAGTATAACAATCATGTCATCAATAAATATTTTTGGAAAAAATATAATCAACACCTTAGACAGCACAGTATTTATCAGCATGAGCAGATAAATTAAAAAAACTACAGGCTTATTTTTCCACACAGTCCTCATCATAAAAAGTATTGTCTTTTTGGTCTCACTCACTTAAATCTGCCTCCTCATGATAATACTGCGCCTGAATTTTAAACATATCCGAATACATGCCGCCAGCAGCCATGAGGCTTTCGTGTGTTCCGTACTCTGCCAGCTTTCCATTGTCAAACAATGCAATCTTAGAACAAAACCTTGCTGCACTTAATCTATGGCTTATATAAATTGCCGTTTTTCCACCCATCATTTTGTCAAAATTCCTGTAGAATCTGCTCTCCGCAAGCGCATCCATCGATGCTGTCGGCTCATCAAGCACAATAACCGGAGCATTTTTATATACGGCTCTTGCAAGTCCTAATTTCTGATTTTCTCCACCCGAAAGCTCAACCCCGTCATCGCTTATAACCTTCAACAGTTCGGTAAATATTCCTTTTTTCAGACTGCCTGCCTTGTTCGAAAGTCCCGAAAGCCCAACCGCATACTCAGCTCTTTTTATATCCGTGTTATCCAGTGTATTCATTGATACATTTTCAATTAACGGAAATGCGAAGATGGGAATTTCCTGAAAAACCGGTGCGAATATATTGTAATAG
Source organism: uncultured Eubacteriales bacterium (assembly GCA_900545175.1). Classification (GTDB taxonomy): domain Bacteria; phylum Bacillota; class Clostridia; order Lachnospirales; family Lachnospiraceae; genus CAG-882. The sequence continues at coordinate 55,841 of UQYF01000008.1, read as the reverse complement.
CTTATCCTGTCATATTTTTTTATGTCCACTCCGTTTAAAAGTATTACTCCCTGTGTCGGCTCGTAAAGACCTAGCAGCAATTTTATCATTGTTGATTTTCCTGCTCCGTTAAGACCGACAACAGCTAATTTTTCTCCGGACGAAACAGTAAGGTTCAGATTATAAAGTACATAATTATCCGATTTAGGATATTTAAACGACACGTTACGGAAAGTAAAATTATATTCATCAAATTCCGGAACCTCTGTCTTAACCATCCCGGAAGCATCCTCTTCAATCTCAATATCAATAAATTTTCTGTAATCTTCGACCTCACGGCTCTGCGAAAACAGCTTATTGGCTATATCCAACAGTCTGATAATACCATTAAATAATGTAGTCATCGATGTGAGGTACAATGTCAGGTTTCCGACAGTAATTTTCCGATTTACCGCACTGTAAATAATCCATCCGTACAAAATAATCTGGCAGAAAGCCCAGATGACATTGTAGCCTGCATCCGCCGCAAAGCTTAATCTTTCTTTTTTCTTTTGAGCCTCATATCGTTCTTTATTAATCTCACTATATTTCTTTATCATAAAAGAATTCATATCATACAAACGGATTTCCTTGGCTGCCTTCAAATCCATTGTTGTGTTCTGCATGTATGTATGCTTTCTTCTCCACATTGCCAGTGCATCCGACACATGAATTTTTGTATATTTGTCAATATTATTTTTTATTACAAAATTCATTATTGCGGCACATATCAGAATAACCATTATGTATAAGTTAAATGAGCCAAGTATAATTATGCCGACAGCCGCTGCCGCCATATAGATAAAAAAATTCACCATTGTCCGCATCATTCCCTGTATTCCGTCACTATCATTACAGCAGGCATTATCTGCTCTCTGATACGAGTCCATAATATCAGGATCCTGAACCATGCTGTATGGCATGCTCATAATCTTCTTATTCTTCTCATTCACCATCTCAAATCTGGCATGCGTGTATCTCCAGAACATCTGATTGGAAAAAAAGGTGTCCGAAACGGCAGCTACAACCTCAACAGCAACAAATATCATAATAAGCGACAAATACTGTATATCCGTATATTCTAAAACTATAAAATCTATCACCAGTTTGGAGATAAAACTCCATAAATATTTTTTTGTGGCATTAGATGCTACACCAACCGGAATAAGCAATGCACTTATTGGCTCTATTCTCATAAGATGGCGCAGTACATACCTTATATTATCTATCACACCATATTTATTGCTCCGAAGGGCAGGACTTACATGCTTGCTGTTTGATGGTTTCAATGTTTGTTTGGTTAAGATATTCTTCATATAATTTTTTGTATAACCCACTCTTATTAATAAGTTCTTGATGTATACCTTTATCTGTTATTTTACCATTTTCCAATACATATATTTGATTTGCAAAATTCCTTACAATGTTCATCTTATGTGATATAAGTATTCCATTCATATCCTTAGTATAAAATCTAAGTGCATTCATACATTTTTCTTCCGAAATCAGATCTAAATTCGTAAATGGCTCATCTAATATAAAATACCTGCCATATTCAGGCAGTAAAAATCTTGCCATTGCTATTTTATTCTTTTCACCACCTGAAATCATATCTCCCCTCTGTCCCAGTTTTCTGTTTTTCAAAACATTTAATTCCAACATATTGAGAATATCGTTATATTTTTCGTTAATATAATAGCGTCTTGCCGTTACACACTCTCCTATTATTTGTGCACACGTTTCAATGGTCTGATTATCTTCACCAATTATATCATTAAAAATATATTCACTGCATTCATTTACATCTGACAAAAAAACTTCTTGTATTAAATGTTTTTCGTCATCTGATAATTGCTTATTTGAACATTTATTTTTTATTTTAATCAGACATTGCCCTGTTAAAGAAATTAATGATTGTTGATGATTTATATATTCTTTTTGGTCAACTCCTTTCTTACCAAGAGTAATATTAAAACATAAATCCTCATTAAAAATTTCTATATTTTGACTATAATACCTAATATATGTTCTTAATATATATTTTGAAATTCTACTGATATCCTGTGTGCCGCAAACACATCGCCCTATATTTGGAATAATCTCTCCTAAAAGCATTTTAATAATTGTTGTTTTTCCTTCTCCGGATAACCCAACTAAAGCAATTTTATCATTAACATTAATGGTGACGTTATCTAAATGTCCTTTTGTATCAATATCTTTATACATATATGAACAATTATATAATTGCAGACTATAATCTTTAGGTATTCCTGACCTAATTTGTTTTTTCAAGCTATCTTCTATTTTACTTTTTGCTACGTGATATTTATGTACCTGCATATAGAACTGTTTTATGATTTCTATTGGTGCATAAATCGTTGAAAAATAAGTTGTCATTGCAACAAACTCAGCAACTGTCATACTTTCTTTTAATATTTCGTAAAGCGAAAATATAAAAAATAATAAAAGAGAAATAGTTTTTACAGCTTTAAGTAAAACTAATGAAACTGTATTTATTGCAAAAGCCTTTTCAAATGATGCATCTCTCTTATCAAATAGTTGATATAGATTATTCTCATAACTTTGTATCTGTGCATATCCTAAAATTGTACTTCTGTTTTCTATGTACTCTAATGTCTTAGGGTTTACCTCATATACATACTCCCGGCCTATTTCATATTTTTTTAAATATAGTTTATTTGATAAAATATGGATAGCTATCATAATTATATATGACGGTATAACAATAGCTGCAAACAGCATTGACCAATTCAGCGTTATGATAAGCACTACTATAGCAGCCACTACCTGAAAAAATATATAAAAAACATTGTTTTGAATTAATCCCGATATCTGCTCAGAGTCTCCAAAGATACTCACCATATATGCACCGGCACCTTTATCTCTTATAATAGGGTTATCATTCCTTATTCCTGAATTCAACAGTTCCTGTTGTATCTTTCTTTTCAGGCAAATCATAAGTTTATTAAGTCCCAATGCTTCTAGTACATTCACGATAATTCCAATGAAACTAATCAAACATATTTTAATTATTTCTTCTCTATCCAGCTTCCCGTTTGTTATCCCCAAAATCAGGTTTTTTTGTACAACCGGAATAAGTATTGATACTATACTGCTCACAAGAGCTATCGGAAACATACTCCAGAATATTATTTTTGCCTTACGGTTCATCCTAGGCAATGCAAACTTATAAAATTCTAACATATAGACATGCCCCTTTATTTTCTATTGATTATTGATACCAAGAATTTTTATTAATTTCTGCTGTGGTAATTTCATGCAGATTTCTATTGCCAATTCTGTCATTTTTTTTGAATAAGCACAAAAAGCCGGTTCTATCATTGCACCTCTATTTCTTTGTACTATATCTTCATATACACATCCATGTGTACATGTGAATCTGTTCCAGCATGAGTTACAACTATTACATGTAAAATTTATATTCTTAACATTGTTTGTTGAATAGATGCTTCCCATATTATAATCAATATAAACGCCAATAACACCCCAGATTTGTCTAACTTTTCTATAGAAAATTAGACAAATCCGGGGTGTTATTTTACTTGAAACCAATCTATATTATATCAACAAATTTTTTTGACTATAAAAGTTTCTGTATAGTTAATTTCATCAAATTTTATCCCCTGTTACATCCTTATATAATTCTTCCGAAAGTTCCCTCAAGAATTGGTTGCAGCGTATTATCGAGGTTGTATGCACGCACTTTAACATTTTTCTCAATTCGTCATCCTTTATATTCGCCTCTGCCCTATTCCAAGCAGTATCATACAGACAGGGAGACAGTACTCCCAGCATATTGTGTTTTATAGCCTCTCTAAGTACTTCATAACCTAGTAAACAAGCTAATTCAAGGTTTCCTGTATTGGCAGTATAGCTTTCATATGCCCGTTTTAAATTAACTATATAAGGTGTACAGACATCTTCATTAATACAGGTATCTTTATAGCCTCTTATCATCTTTTCCAACAATTTAAGACATGCATTTTCTCCTTGTGTTATCCTAATATTCTGCACAATATTTACAAGGATGTGCTGCTCACCCATAAACATGTATATACTCGAATCATCAGTAAGATATCCTTCCGGTATTGTCCTCTCAAGCATTCTAGTAAGCACTCTCGATGCATCATCACCTGATATTATATTATTAATTCGTTTTATTTTATACTCTATTTTCTCAATAACCTGACAGTTATATGGGTAATAATGCAATGGATTTTTCTTCCTGACATCTTCACAACGTTCAAGCAGCCCCTCATATTTCTTAGCTGATATACACCTTTCTATATCACTTATCTCTTCAAGAATACTATAATCATCTGCCACATAATCAAAAAAATATCTCTCTGGAGGAAGTTTTAATCTCTCCAACAATTTTCTTGTTACTTTCCACGATGTTACTGTTTTTCCATTTTCCAGCCTTGAAAGCGTTTTCTCACTACATATCTCATCCGCTCCTTCCTTAATGTCACTGTTTATATAATATGCAAGCTCACTCTGGGTCATTCCACACAGCATTCTTCTCTGCCTTATTATGTCGCCAACGAATACAATCCTGTATTCACGATACATAGGACATTTAATGTCATTATAATATTCATCTTGATATTTATCCGGTATGTAACGCAAATCCTGATATATCTTATATTCTGCACTCTGCTCATATAACAACTGAAACAAAGCTTCATCATAACCCTTTTGGGAGACAATTGTTCTCGCATCAGCCTGTGCTTTCATATTATATATTTCAGGAAGATATCTGAATTTATTTTCCCTTGGCATTTTTTCTATTGCATACCGACATAAAGCAGATACCTTTTCATACTGCTGTCTTTCCATATATATTAATAAAGCATCATATATTATTCCGGCAAAAAACTTCATTGACTCATTATTAGAGTATGTGTCCTGACCCAAAAGTCTTAAAAGCTTTTCATATCCTATAAGTGCAACATCCCTGTCACCTATATCAGCAGCTATACGCAATAATCTTGTAACAATCAGAATTTCAATTTCGCTATACAAATATTCCTGCAAATTATCCATACAAAAATCATCTATTGTCAATTTTATTGCATCCATGCACTTCTTTTTCTGTACCAAATTATTTTCCGCCGATATACACATAAGCTGTATATCAAAATATTCCGCCGCCTGAAGCTCCGCATTACTTTTACAGGTATTTTTATATTCCGTAATCATTTTCTTAGTATGTTGATAATTATTTTTATCTTTATAACATTTTTCTATCTGTTCACGAATATGTTCCCTTGCAGTAAAAGCCTTATATTCATCAATGTCTAACAAACAGTTACAATTCTTTGCGTTATATCCAATGCGCTGCAGCAGGGCATCTATTTCTAATTTATGCAGTTTCCTGTCCTGTCCATTTACTATTTTAGACATCATGTCAACAGTGCATATACCCTTAACCAATTTCTTTTTACTTATACCTAAAAAAGTTCTTCTGCTATCAATCAATTTTATAATATGTTCTATACCTAACTCCATATCCTTGTCCTCGTCTTATCTAAAGCAATATGCCATATCTTATAGAACAATCATATTACATATCGCTATTATATACAACATATTTTTATACCTATGTCATAGAGATTATAAACGTCTGCAGTCAACACTTCTCCCGCTTTGTACTTGACAGTATTAAAGCGTTAAATTGCCTTATTTATAAGGCTTTTAATAAATTTTTTTATGTACATTTTTGTGTACAATCCGTGAATTTTATTCTTAAACCCTTGACGTGTATACAATGTGCATTGTATAATACAGCTATAAAAAAGTGTATAATCCGTTTGGTTGGGACGGTATATCCGGCTTAATCTGTAGAAAGCGGATAACACATATAAAACACTTTACTATAATAGGAGGTTTTTTTCATTATGAGATCAGAATGGACAGGTTTCGTAGGCGGTAAGTGGGAAGAGCAGGTTGATGTAAGAGACTTCATCCAGAGAAACTACACACCTTATGAAGGAGATGATGCTTTCCTTTGCGGTCCTACAGAGGCAACTAAGACTCTTTGGGCACAGGTTATGGATCTTTCAAAGCAGGAGCGTGAGAAGGGCGGCGTCCTTGATATGGATACTAAGGTTCCTTCAACAATCACATCCCATGCAGCAGGCTACCTCAACAAGGACTTAGAGAAGATTGTCGGTTTCCAGACAGACAAGCCTTTCAAGAGATCACTTCAGCCATACGGTGGTATCAACATGGCTAAGGCTGCTCTTGTAACTAATGGTTACCAGATTGACCCTGAGATTGAGAAGTTCTTCACAATTCACAGAAAGACACACAACGCAGGTGTATTCGATGCTTATACTCCTGAGATGAGAGTTTGCCGTTCTAACCATATCATCACAGGTCTTCCTGATGCTTATGGCCGTGGACGTATCATCGGTGACTACAGAAGAGTTGCTCTTTACGGTGTAGATTTCCTTATCAAGGATAAGGAGTATCAGAAGGCTACAACTTCTAAGGTTATGACACCTGATGTTATCCGTGACAGAGAGGAGCTTTCCGAGCAGATCAGAGCTCTTAAGGAGTTAAAGAAGTTAGGTGAGATTTACGGCTGTGATATTTCTAACCCTGCTACTAACGTACAGGAAGCTATTCAGGCTACTTACTTTGGTTATCTTGCTGCTGTTAAGGAGCAGAACGGTGCTGCCATGTCTCTTGGACGTACATCTACATTCCTTGACTGCTACGCTCAGAGAGACTTAGCTAACGGTACATTTACAGAGGAAGAGATTCAGGAGTTCGTTGATCACTTCATCATGAAGTTAAGACTTGTTAAGTTCGCTCGTACACCTGAGTACAACGCTCTCTTCGCTGGTGACCCTACTTGGGTAACAGAGTCCCTCGGTGGTATGGGTGTTGATGGACGTACACTTGTAACAAAGATGTGCTTCCGTTACCTCCACACATTAAGCAACCTTGGTACAGCTCCAGAGCCTAACATGACAGTTCTCTGGTCAACAAGACTTCCAGAGGGATGGAAGAAGTTCTGTGCTAAGACATCTATCATGTCATCTTCAGTTCAGTACGAGAACGATGACCTCATGAGAGTAACTCATGGTGATGACTATGCTATCGCTTGCTGCGTATCTTCAATGAGAGTTGGTAAGGAAATGCAGTTCTTCGGAGCAAGAGCTAACCTTGCTAAGTGTCTCCTCTACGCTATCAACGGTGGTGTTGATGAGAAGACTGGTGTTCAGGTTGGTCCTAAGTACAGACCTGTTGAGGGCGAGTACCTTGATTACGATGATGTAATGGCTAAGTACACAGATATGATGGAGTGGTTAGCTGATGTTTATGTTAACACTCTTAACGTAATTCACTATATGCATGATAAGTACTGCTATGAGAGACTTCAGATGGCTCTTCATGACAGAGAGGTTAAGAGATACTTCGCAACAGGTATCGCTGGTCTTTCAGTTGTAGCTGACTCCTTATCAGCAATCAAGTACGCTAAGGTTAAGGTTATCAGAACTGATGTTGAGATTACCAAGAAGGTTAAGGATCCTCAGACAGCTAAGTCTGTTATCAAGACAATCGGTGTTGCTAAGAACGTAGCTACTGATTTCGAGGTTGAGGGCGAGTTCCCTAAGTATGGTAACAACGATGACAGAGTTGATAAGATTGCAGTTGAGATAGTTGAGAAGTTCATGGCTATGGTTCGTTCTCACTACACATACAGAAACGGTGTTCCTACAACATCTATCCTTACAATCACATCTAACGTTACTTATGGTAACGCTACAGGTTCTACACCTGATGGACGTAAGGCTGGTGTTCCATTCGCTCCTGGTGCTAACCCAATGCACGGACGTGATAAGAACGGTGCTGTAGCTTCCCTTTCATCAGTTGCTAAGCTTCCATTCAAGGATGCACAGGATGGTATTTCTAACACATTTACTATCGTTCCAGGTGCTCTTGGTAAGGAAGACCAAGTATTCGCAGGAGATCTTGACATAGACCTTAACAAGTAATTGCGAATACATGTGTTCGCAGGAGATCTTGACATAGACCTTAACAAGTAAGTAAAATTATTAACCCACAGTTTCCGGACTGTCTCCTATCATTACAGTCCGGGTTCTGCGGTCATTCTACAGGAGGTTATCATGGACAACTCTAAAGTGGACGACATTGTATCAATGTTAGATAATCTCATGGCTGCCGATGGCGGACACGTCAACGTAGTTGTTGACAACACTGTTTCCGCAGCCGAAAAGACAGTACAGACCAACAACAGTCTCGCCTGCAATGGCCAGATGGCATGCAGCGTCCCGACACTTCATGTCGGGCTCGACGGAGACGAAAATGAATAAGAAGAAAACAAGGAGGACAAATCCTCTCCTCGCCATGAGGCTCGGATTTTCCTTCGGAAAACAAGGAGGATTTAATACAATGGCAGAAATTAGTCAGAACCAGATTGACAACCTTGCATCAATGTTAGATGGATATGTAGCTAAGGGCGGACATCATCTCAATGTTAATGTTCTTAACAGAGATACATTACTTGACGCTCAGGCTCATCCTGAGAAGTACCCACAGCTCACAATCCGTGTATCAGGATACGCTGTTAACTTCATCAAGCTCACAAAGGCTCAGCAGGATGATGTTATAAACAGAACTTTTCATCAGGCAATGTAATTCAGCCTGCGAAAGTTTATATCTGATGGAAAGTTCTACTTTCACATCAGGCTATGTAATTTATTCTGAGAAATGTATATCTGATGGAATGTACGTACTTTCACATCAGGCTATGTAATTTATATTACGTACCATTATTACAGGCAGACACTTCTTGTGCCTGCCTGTTTTTTACACATAGTATTTATACTTTTTTCACTTTTATTTTGGTATAAATAGTGATATACTTTTATAGTACCAAAAGAGATTTCTATTGTATTTTTATGTTTCATTTGGTATTATTTTTTTGACATGGAGGAACAAGGATTAATATGAACGGGAGAATACATTCCTTAGAAACCTTTGGCACCGTCGATGGACCTGGAATCCGTTTTGTGGTGTTCGTACAGGGTTGCCCAATGCGTTGTCTATATTGTCATAATCCCGATACATGGGCTACAACCGGTGGGACAGAGATTTCTGTAGACGAGATTTTACAGAAGTATGAGGATAATAAGTCCTTTTACAAGAACGGAGGTCTTACCGTTACGGGTGGAGAACCGCTCCTGCAGATAGACTTCCTTACAGAGTTATTTATGAAAGCAAAGGCACAGGGTATACACACCTGCATTGATACATCCGGCATTGTATTTAAGCCTGACAATAAGACTATTGTCGATAAGATGGATGTACTTATGCAGTACACAGATCTTGTAATGCTTGACATCAAGCATATCGACCCTGAAGAGCACTTAAAGCTTTGCAGTCAGCCTAACGATGGCATACTTGCATATGCACAGTATCTGAGCGATAAAGGTATACCTACATGGATACGTCATGTTGTTGTACCGGGCATAACTGACAATGAGAAGTATCTGTATCAGCTTGGACTTTTCCTTGGAAAGCTCAAGAATATCAAGGCACTTGATGTATTGCCTTATCATACGATGGGTGTTGTCAAATATGAGAGTCTTGGCATAGACTATCCATTAAAAGGTGTGCCTGCTGAGACTAAAGAGCAGGTTATCAAGGCAAAATCTGTTATAATCAAAGGTATCAAAGAAGCCAGAGCTTCTCTGAATAATACAAATAACAATTCAAAGCAATAAATAGAAGTGTACTCACTTCAGATAGGAGGAAATTATGTACGTTGTAGGTGATGCTTGTGTTAGCTGTGGCGCTTGTGCTGCCGGATGCCCTGTAGGTGCTATCTCTGAGGGAAATGAGCATATGGAGATTAACACAGATGTATGTGTACAGTGTGGCGCTTGTGAAGCTACTTGCCCTGTAGGTGCTATCACAGAGAAATAATTATTTGCGAACAAAAGAGTTCAACCCATTACCCTTAGCTTAGGTAATGGGTTGAACTCTTTTATCTTATAAACTACCACCCTCATACTTTTGCCCTTCCGGGCCTTTGCCAAATTCTGCTCACAGCTTGTGTACTTAACTTTTTTTCTTAAAAATACTGTGATGCTTTTTGGCTTTGCCGCTGCGCTCACGATACGCAGCAGCTTCTTTGTTGCTCTTTTGAACTCCACGAATTGTCTCATCAAGTCTTCGAAAGCGGTCATCCTCCGCTTCCTCACGGATACGCATCATGTAATCCATCTCCTTGATTACTTTATCGCTCACACGCTCTGTGACAATAGCGGATACGCTCTCCCCCAGCACTCCGTTATTAGCCAACAGCGAACGAGTCACTATGTCTCCGATAATCTGTTCAAACTGTGCAAGCTTATCCTCTGAGCGTTTCATCTCAAGCTCATCAGACGACTGTGTTACTATATCCGATGTATCGGCATTCTCCCCTTGTGCCTCCCCCTGCACTGCCTGCACATCATTCTCAACATGTGTCGCTGCCGTCTGCCCATGCATATCTCCGTCAAGCACTGCCTTGACTGCCTTTAGCTGAAACCCGCTCTCCTTAAGCTCCTTAATCTGCTTAAACAGCTGAATCTGACTCTCCGTGTAATACCTGTGCCCCATCTCGTTTCTTGGAATATCCAAATCAAGCTCATCCTCCCAGTACCGAAGCACATGTGCTTCAATTCCGGTACGTTCAGCCGCTTCAGATATTATGTACCGTTTTTCCTCCATCTAAGAAACAACTCCCCTGCAAAAAGTAAGACCGGATAAAGCTTTCCTCTATCCGGTCTATATAATAACATGTTATAAATATCTTTTTTGTGTCAACTAATCGACAAATTTTGCTAACTTCTCTCAAGATTTGCAAAGCGCTGTCTGTCTCCAATCCATGCAAGCTCGACTGTACCTACAGGACCGTTTCTCTGCTTGGCGATAATTACCTCCGCAACACCCGGCTTATCCGTATCCTTCTTGTAATACTCGTCTCTGTAAAGGAACATAACAACATCGGCATCCTGCTCGATGGCTCCCGACTCTCTCAAATCCGACAGCATCGGTCTGTGGTCAGGTCTCTGCTCAACAGCTCGGCTAAGCTGTGAAAGTGCAACCACCGGAACATTCAGCTCTCTTGCAAGCGCCTTTAATGAACGCGATATCTCCGAGACCTCCTGCTGTCTTGACTCAGACCTCGTATTGCTGGTCATAAGCTGAATATAATCGATTATGATAAGACCAAGGTCATCATGCTCTAGCTTAATCTTACGACATTTAGAACGCAGGTCAGAAATGGAAATACCCGGTGTATCATCGATTACAAGCCCTGAATTACCGATGATTGAAGCTCCTTCAACAAGCTTCTCCCACTCTGTCTCAGAGAGATTACCTGTTCTTAAATTCTGCGCACTTACAGACGACTCCATAGACAGGAAACGGTTCACAAGCTGGACTTTTGACATTTCCAGACTGAATATAGCCGTTGTTATATGCTTCTTGCATGCAGCATGTGCTGCGAGATTAAGCGCAAACGCAGTCTTACCCATTGAAGGACGTGCCGCAATCAGAATCATATCCGATGGCTGAAGCCCGGCTGTTCTGTAATCAAGGTCCGTGAAGCCTGTAGGAACACCTGTCACGCTTCCGCTCTGCTTAGAAGCTGCCTCAATGCGGTTGATTGCCTCCATTACAACATCCTTAATCGGCGTTATATCTTCTGCTCCTCTTGATTGTAAGAGCTTAAAAAGCTGTTTTTCCGTCTCCTCTAAGATAGCATCTGCGCTTTCATGACCGGCATAGCATTCCTCCATGATAGTCTCATTCACCTTTATAACTTTTCTGAGGAGAGATTTCTCTTTAACTATCTTGGCATAATGCTTGGCATTTGCCGATGTTGCGACAGAATTTACCACTTCTATCATAAAATCAAGACTGCTCACCTCAGGCGGAACATTCATCGACTTGAGCTGTTCATGCACAGTCACAAGGTCTACAGGCCTGCCCTCAGAATTAATCTGCACCATAGCCTGATATATCATCCTGTACTCGCTCTGGTAAAAATCATCCGGTACAAGTATGTCTGCAACATTCATCATCTCATCCTTGTCCATCAGAATAGAGCCTATAACAGCCTGCTCTGTCTCCGCACTGCTAGGCATAACACGCCTTATTAACGTATCATCCATCGTCTTACCTGTCCTAACCCTCTATAACCTTTACAACAAGCTTAGCAGTTACATCCTTGTGAAGCTTGCATACAACCTCATAATTGCCAAGTGCCTTGATAGCATCATTTAATACCATCTTCTTCTTGTCAATGTCGATATTGTGCTGTGCCTTTAATTCCTCAGCAATCTCCTTGGTGGATACAGAGCCGAACACTCTTCCATCCTTGCCGGACTTAAGCTTGACAACAACCATCTTATCTTCAATCTCCTTAGCAAGCGTCTGTGCGTCTGCAAGCGCCTGTGCAGCAAGCTTATCCTGATGTGCCTTCTGCAGCTTTAAATCGTTCATATTTTTCGCATTTACTTCTATGCCAAGCTTCTTAGGAAGGATAAAGTTGCGGGCATATCCCTCGCTCACATTAACCTTCTGTCCTTTTTTGCCAAGTGCTTTTACATCCTGTAATAAAATAATCTCCATTATATTTCTCCTTCCTCTATCATGCTGTCTAAGGTCTTTTTGACAAGCTCTATCGCATCCTCGATGCTGATATCCTTAAGCTGCGCTCCTGCTATTGTCATATGACCGCCGCCGCCGAGCTTCTCCATGATGAGCTGTACATTCACCTCATCTATCGACCTTGCGCTTAGATATACTTCATTATTAAAATAAGTAAATACTATTGAAGCCTTAACTCCGTTGATATTGAGCAGTTCATTCGCCGCCTGTGCTCCTACAATCGTAGGGCTCTCTAGGTTCGCGCTTGGACATACTGCAAGTGCAAAGCTGTCACGATATACCTCCGCATGGCGCACAGCTTCCGCACGCGCCTTGTATTCGTTCATATCATCTCTTAAGAGCTTACGCACCTTAACTATATCAGCTCCGCTTCTTCGTATAAATGCAGCCGCCTCAAAGGTTCTGACACCTGCCTTATTGGTAAAGTTGTTAGTATCTACTATGATACCGGCATATATTGCATTTGCCTCTGCTGATTTAAGCTTCACATTATCGCCTATATACTGAAGAATCTCTGCCACCATCTCACATGTAGACGATGCATATGGCTCTATATATGAAAGCACTGCATGGTCAATTGTATCTCCACTCTGTCTGTGATGGTCAAGCACAACTATCGTCCTGCATTTATCTATAAGCTCAGGACATTCTGTATAGCCCGGACGATTGACATCCACAACTACAAGCAGAGTATTGTCAGAAACATATTGCATCACATCGCTGTTTTTTACGAATAAATCTTCCTCGTACTCAGGTACTCCCATAAAAGTCTCAACAGTAGGACGCAAAGACCTGTTAACATCATTCAGGACAATATTGGCGTGCTTGTTAAGCGCCTTAGATGCTCTGTATATTCCTACAGCCGCACCAAGCGCATCCGCATCGCTTATTCTGTGTCCCATTATTATTACATTGTCTGCAACTTCTATAAGCTCTCTGAGAGCATGAGCCTTAACTCTTGCCTTAACTCTTGTATTCTTCTCGACAGTAGTACTCTTTCCTCCAAAGAAAGTAGTCTGGTCGCCTTCCTTGACAACCGTCTGATCACCGCCGCGGCCTAACGCGAGGTCAATCGCCGCTCTTGCCATGTCATAATTCTTATTAAACGTATCATATCCCGCTGCAATACCGATACTTAACGTAACAGCCATTGCATTTCCTATATCTGTGGTTCTTACATCCTCAAGAATTGAAAATTTATCTTCTCTTAATGTCTCAAGATACTTGTAATTAAACACAAGCAGATACTTGTCTTTTTCTAACTTTTTTACAATACCGCTGCCGTTTGTTATATACTTGCTTATCTTTCTTTCGACTAATCCGGCAAGCAGGGAACGTCTAAGCTCATCTATGCTCTCAAGAGCTTCATCATAGTTATCTATATATATAAGTCCGACAACTATCCTCTCGTCATGCATACGCTGAAGGTATCTTTTCTCCTCTGTGTCATCAAAAAGATACACTGCCATAAGAGCCGGGACATCCTTGACGCTCAAAAGAGAATTATCCTCCATAAGCGAATTTATCGCAAGCTTCTTAAAATCAACCTTGTAACAGCGCTCATCATATACTATATCCGCTGAGAACTCCTCATCATCCGTATCGAAAATCTTATTATCAATATCCTGAAATACTGATGTTATATTCTTTCTGTACACATTCTCTTTGCCAAGAAGCTTTTTAAACTCATTGTTAAGCCATATAATTCTTCCGCTCTCATCTATCAGACCATACGGAACCTTGAAATCTTCCAAAAGAGTCTTCTGAACCTGTGCATAATCTGCCGCAAACTCAACCATCGCCTTGGTAAGAAGAGGCTGTCGTCTCAGAAGAAAAATGAGTGCGCATATTCCATATACAATAGTAAATGCTGCTCCTACAATACCGCATGTTATATTCTGTGTAAATAAAACAATATCCAATATCAAAAGCAATATCGCCGAATATAACGGCCACATAATATACACCTTAAACTGGCCCTTATATTGAATCTTCTTATTCATGTGATGTATCCTCCTAAAGCAGCTGCCACTCATATTATTATAACATGAAACAAAACGAAACACAAGATAACAAGAAAGCCGGAAGGCTTCCCTCCCGGCTTACAATAGATTATAAATCCAATCCGTTTTTTGCGTGCATATTGCGGCACGATGCAGACACAATATACTGCTTTTAAGTCCCACTTCCAAGTTCAATGCCGTTAAGCACCTTTAAGTATCTGCACTTGTAAGTATACCTGTCAAATAATCCGAAGCGCTCTCCGTCTCCATCAAAGAGTCCGTTATCCCACCACAGACAGCATACACCTGCCTTCCTTGCCGCCCTTAGATAGTACTCAGCCCATGCAGCTCTGTCATCCTCATTGTCCTTATTCATCGCACCAAATTCACCTATTATTACAGGAATATTATTTTTGGTAAAGCGACTGTAAAGTTCATTCATAAGGCTGTCTATCTTATCTGTATCATGATTCCACTGTGCCCTGCCTTGTGTATTTAACGCAAAATCATAAGGCTCGTAGGCATGTACCGATACAATAACTCTGTCATCCTCCGGAATCTCAATATGCTTTATTCCTTCGGTGCAGTTGGCTGCATATCCCGGTATCATAAGGTATCTTGATTTATTGTAGCCTGTACCTTGGCGCACCGTATTTACAAAGGCTGCGTTGGTTGAATTTACAACTGCCCAGCCTTCCTCATCGCCGCCGTTCCACTCTAGCGGTGTTCCGACCTTTCTCGGCTCATTCTGCCCTTCAAATATGAGATGTTCGTCATACGCCGCGAACTCTGCCGCAAGCTGGCTCCAGAGCGCTGTCATTATGATGCAGGCACGCTCCTCATTCTCATAGTAAGGATAATTCCAGTTCTCATGGTGAAGATTAAGTATCGCATATGCTCCTCTCTTATATGCATAATCGACTACTTCCTTTACCCTTTTAAGCCACGCTTCCTCTATAGTATAATCAGGTGTATCGCCAAAATGTCCCGTCCATGTGACAGGTATCCTGATAACATTTAAGCCAGCCTCAATATACGCATCGACAAGCTCCTGCGTAATCACCGGATTACCCCATGAAGTCTCCGTCTTATCAGGCGCATCACTTATTTTTATCGACTTGTCAAATGCATCAAGTGTATTCCCGATGCTTATACCTGCTCTCAAACTCTTTATAATATCCTGCATATATTATCTCTTTCCGATTTCCGTATCAGTAGAATTGACAACACTATGCTCCTTGATATATCCGACAATCTCGTCAAGCTTCGTGAAAGCAAGACCAACATAGCTGTCCGCACAGCCGTAATAGATTGCAATCTTTCCTGATTCTGAATCATGTATTGTCGCACATGGGAATGTTACATTAGGCACAAAGCCTCTCTCCTCATACCACTGCTCAGGTGTTAAAAGAAAATTCTCGCAGCGATATAGAACCTTTGAAGGATTATCGATATCAAGGATTGCTCCTCCTATGGAATACACATATCCGTTGCAGGTTCCGCTTACACCATGATAGAAAAGAAGCCAGCCTTCTGTTGTCTCAATAGGTGCTGCTCCTCCTCCAATCTTTAGTGACTCCCACCACTCATTTCCGCGGCTCATCACATGTCTGTGCCTGCCCCAGTATACAAGGTCAGGACTCTCGCTCACAAAGATATCTCCAAACGGCGTATGTCCTGAATCTGAGGGACGTGAAAGAAGAACAAAATTACCGTTAATCTTTCTAGGAAACAGCACTGCATTTCTGTTGAATGGAAGAAATGGATTTTCAAGTCTTGTAAAGGTCTTAAAATCCTTTGTCTTAGCCATTCCTATTGCCGCACCATAGAAATCCTGGCACCAGATGATATAATATGTATCCTCCACCTTTACAAGTCTCGGGTCATATGCATATATAGGCATGAAGTCATTGCCGTCCTCATCCTTAAACGGTATCTTATCCTTATCAAAATTCCAGTGAATGCCATCATCGCTTCTTCCAAGATAGATATAAGGAATTCCATTAGTCTGCTCTCCTCTGAAAACTCCGATAAACTTTCCTTCATATGGCATTACTGCACTGTTAAATATTCTTGCAACATTTTCAAGCGGGTTGCGATCTATAATAGGGTTCTCTGAATATCTCCACACAGGTGCTCCCTTGTGATTTTCAGGCTTATCCTGCCATGGCACATTAGGTACCGCAGGTGCAATTATTTTAAGTTCTGACATACATACCTCCCAATATGATATATACTAGGCATCTGCGAAACTATATATTTAAAAACAGGACGTTTCGCAATCACCCATGATATATACATGCATAATGCATATATATACGATGTTGAGGTCAAAAGGTATTTTGACCTCTATGATATTTATATTCCCATAACTATTTTAACGGCATCCGGCTTGTCCCCGGACACTCAGCCACCGAATCGCGGACAATCATTTTTCCGCTTATGACTTTGCGTCCTCCCGGATTTTCCTCGCCTTTTAGCAGCCTGATTATCATTTCAACTGCATTTTTTGTCATTTCTTCAATGTTAACCTCGATAGTTGTAAGCTTCGGAAGACTGTAATCAAACTCTGCCGAATAATTATCAAATCCAACCACCGATATGTCCTGTGGTATGCGGTATCCCCTGCTCACAAGAAGTCTCATAAGCAGATTAGCTGTTCCGTCACAATTACATACAAACGCTGTAGGCATCTCTTTAGGAAGCTTAAGGTCTATAAAATACCCTTCCTCATTTCGGTCAGGTATAATGTAATCATCCGGCATGGTAAGCTGATGCGTTATAAGCGAACGGTAATAACCAAGATACCTGTCTAGGATACTTGCAGTCGCATCAACGCTTCCTACATAAGCTATTTTGGTATGTCCCATGCTTACAAGATAATTAGTAAGCATGTAAGTTCCGTAGACATTGTCATTGATTACGCTTGGCACCTCCATCGTCCTGTCATAAAAATCCAGATACACTATCGGCAGCTTTGTCTCCCTTAATGTATTCAGATAATTGGATTTCATCTGACCAAGCACAATTATTCCATCCACCTTTCTCTCTGTAACAATATCCGGCATTATGCGCTCAGCAAGCATCTTAGATGTTATGGCTTCCATAATTACAGAATAATGGAACTGTGACATCTGCTTATTTATGCTATTGTACATTTTCATATAGAAAGGAAATACCGTGGTTAAATTGTCAACATAATGCTCCTCAACAATAACTCCGATATTATAGCTGCGGCCCCTGCGGAAGCCTTCACCAATTCCTGTATAGGTATAGCCCATCTGCTCGGCTGTCGATTTTATAACCGCACGAAGCTCAGCGCCAACGCCTTCCTTGTCGGTGAGTGCTTTTGAGACTGTCACCGTACTCACGCCAACTTTTTTTGCAATATCTCTCATTGTCATATTCTTTGCCATAAATCACCATTCCAATCAGTTATAGTACCATACATCGCTTTGTACACTGTCATTCTCAGGCCGGCGCATATATTTTTTCATCATATGCTCTGCCGGAAAAGTCATTCCGAAAAATACAAGTCCCGGCAATATAAGCACAGCCCAAGGCATAAAATACACAAGCACAGCCGCCGCAGCACACATAAGCACAAATGCCATCGTTATATGCAGATGCTTGAAGCAGATAACAAATGCCATATGAAACAGCCTGCCGCTTCCAAGCTCAAATCTTGATAACAATATATAGGTATTAAGCATCAATCCAAGTAAAACAAAGCCAAAAACTATATACACACATCTAAGATAAAATGAGACCTCCGACACACTGCCGTTAAAATATGCATAGTTAAATGCAAGCAGCAATGATAACATAAGATAGACTATATTAAAACCTATCGATGAGCGGAAATTCTGTCTGAATGAGCGGAAAAACTCCTTCGACACATATCCGCTGTGATGTCTTAACACCTTAGCCGCCGTATAGTACGCCGCACATGTCGCTGTCCCCATTGTCACAACCGGCAATGAACATACCAGCCACAATATGCTAAGAAGAATAATATCCCCGACCTTGTTCATAAACCTGCCATACGCAGAATCAATACCAAAAATTGATGCCATAACCTTAGCACCTTCCTTATTTTATTCCTGACAGGAGAACTGCTCATCGCAGTTTCCTATCAGGTATTTTAATAGAGGCGTGCGTTTTAAACAATTAAATTTAAGTAAATTTTTTCTTATGCCTCTTAAGCATTAGTTAAAGTAAGCATCAAGCGCATCCTGAATCTGCTGCTTGTATGTCTCCTGGAACTGTGCTGCTGTCACGGTACCGTTTATAAGGCTCTCAAGGTCATACTCAATACCCATTGAATTCCATAAATCGAACTGCTCCCTGCTTCCGCAGTCAAACATTACATCGAAGTTCTGATCCTGAATCTCAGGATCCTTATCTGTTACCGCATACCACCAGTAGAGTGTCTCCTCATCATCACGTATTGATGTGTCGCCGTCATACCAGTTCCACATATCATAGAGTACGTCATATACAAGCTCCGGATTCTCTACACCGGCAGGAATGATATAGAACTCACCGGATGTAACCTTACCCTTGTTAGTCTCCTGATTTCCCGAAGGACCTACAGGCCACTGAACATAGCATGTATCAAACTCAAGAGTTACACCCTGTGTACCGTTGTAGTCATAGTCTGCGTTATAAGCTGCAATCCATGCTGCTCCAGGCCAGAAGCCGATATTACCATTACGGTAAATAAATCTCATTGTGTCCGAATCGTTATCGTAAGGATAACATACATTGTATGTGATATACATATCCTGAAGCATCTGAAGAGCCTCGCCTACAGATGCACTTGAAAGTGTCTCCGTTGTTCCGGCTGCGATTGAACCGCCGTTGCTCATCATAAGCTGCTCGAAGGTCTCGAAGCCGAACCCTCCAAAGCCATACTGATCAACGGTTCCGTCACCGTTGGTGTCCTGTGTGAGAACCTGACAGTACTCTATGAACTTATCCCATGTCCACTCGCCTCTCTTGTAGAGCTCTCTTGGATCCTCAAGGTTATTGTCCTCAAGAAGCTGCTTATTGAATGCAAGAGGATATGTAGACTCAACAGTACTCTGTGCCTCAACTCTCTTTAAAATACAAGCCTTGCCATCACCGAGGTCAAGATACTTAATATTATTCTGTGTTGTAAAGAGGTCATCATCTGCAGGAAGAACCGTCTTTAAATCAGTTGCAAGTCCGTTCATGGCTGCCGGAATAGCCATTCCAAGATCTACAAGGTATATATCACAGTCAGGTGAGCCTGCAAGGACTGAGGTGTTGATGGATTCCTTTGTACCTGCATATGTGAGATTCTCCCATGCGAAGGTTACATTGTACTTATCCTCAATCTTCTTTACATTCTCGAACTTTAGCTCGGCTGCAAGATCTCCTGCGTAGCTTGGGTCATCCTCAACGGAGGTATGTGTGCTGTCATAGTACTGAACCCACCAGCTTCCGATTGTGAGATGTCTTGGTGTACCACTCGTGGTCGTGTCATTCTTCTGTGTCGTTGTCTCCTGTGACTGCGGCGTGGTCTGTGCAGCCTGTGGAGTCGTATTGTTATCTGCCTGAGTTGTTGTATTGGTATTTGCTGTATTATTACATGCTGTCATTGACAAAACCATTGATGCGGCAAGTCCTGTCGCACAAATCTTCTTTAAAAATCTTCTCATTGATTAATCCTCCAATCTATTCTGCGGACACAGCCGGTGTGCTTACCCATACACCGTAAACTTCCCATGCTCCATCAGACTCACACTGCATCGTGCTTCCCCATGTGCTTACATCATCCGTGCAGAGTGCTGCGAGCTGCTCATATGTTATCTGTGCATAAGTTCCATTGCAGAGTGCAGGATCTTCTGTTCCTGCCTGACCAACTCTCATCCAGCCTTCCTGTGCCTCGTTCATTACAAGCCACATATTTCCTGTATCTGATGAGTACTGTATAGTTACGATTGAGCCAGGTACAAGGGCATTGAGAATTTCCTGTGGCATTGTAAATCCGGACTGTGTCCATGCATCTGCACTTGTCTCGAAGCCTTCGAACTTGACAAGCTTATTAACAGGAGCGAACTGTGCTGCTGTTCCTACTCTCACACCATATACTTCCCATGCTCCATCGGACTCACACTGCATTGTGCTTCCCCATGTGCTGACATCATCTGTGCAGAGTGCTGCGAGCTGCTCATATGTAACATAGCACTTCTGTCCATCGCAAAGTGCAGGGTCATCTGTTCCGTCCTGACCGACTCTCATCCAGCCTTCCTGTGCTTCGTTCATTACAATCCACATGTTGCCTGTCTCTGAACTGTATGTAATCTCGACAACTGAGCCCGGTACAAGGGCATCAAGAACTTCCTGTGGCATTGTAAATCCGGACTGTGTCCATGCATCTGCTTTTGTCTCAAAGCCTTCAAATGTAACAGGATTTAAGAGTGCATAATTATTTGCCTGCTGTCCTACTTTAACTGAGAATACTTCCCATGCTCCATCGGACTCACACTGCATTGTGCTTCCCCATGTGCTGACATCATCTGTGCAGAGTGCTGCGAGCTGCTCATATGTAACATAGCACTTCTGTCCATCGCAAAGTGCAGGGTCATCTGTTCCGTCCTGACCGACTCTCATCCAGCCTTCCTGTGCTTCGTTCATTACAATCCACATGTTTCCTGTCTCTGACTTGTACTCAATCTCAACAACAGATCCAGGTACAAGGGCATCAAGAATTTCCTGTGGCATTGTGAAGCCGGACTGTGTCCACGCATCCGCGCTTGTCGCAAATCCCTCAAAATTAACTGCATTCTTTACGGCAAAGAGGTTAGACGAATCTCTTCCGCTGCTTGAATAGCCTGCCGGCTCAGCAAATGCAACGCTCTTATCAGCCGTTATTACATTGCCTGATGCATCATAGAAGGTAATGTCATCCACATAAAGAGTTGCATTTCCATGTCCTGCATCTATACCATTATCTGTCTCAAGAGATACTACAAGAATGTTCTTGGCATCTGCAACAAAAGGAACCCCTGATACATCAATCTGTGCAATCTTAGGATTTTTGCTCTCCATATAGACTGACCAGTCATAACCTGTCTGAACAAGGTCTTCACCCGTCCATGTTGTTACCTTTCCGGCACATGCGCTGAAGCTTCCATCCTCGTATGTAACACCAAGCTTCATCGATATCGATGCAATGTCAGCTACAGATGCACCACAAAGGCTGCTCACATCGATTCCTACAAACGGAACCTTTCCATTAAGATTCTTAACTTCAAGTGCCTTGCTTCCGTCAAAATCAACAACGTTCATCTCTACGTCAGCTGCATTTGCCGGTGCACTGTATGCCTGCACGAAGCCCATCTGACCATCTTCAAAATCAACACTCGCATCCGACTTTACCTGTGGAGCCTCCGTTGTGGTCTCATTAGTCGCTTCCTGTGTTGATGCAGCCTCCGTCGTGCTCGGAGCTGTTGTTGTCGCATCGCTGTTTGCGCTGCCACTGCATGCAGTAAGTGATACTGCCATTGTTCCTGCCATCAAGCAGGCTAATAATTTGTTACGTCTCACGCCTTCTCCTCCTTTTTTGCGGCGAGCGGTTATCCTACAATACCGCTTCTTTCTACACCCTCTATAAAGTATCTCTGCAGGAAAACATAAATCAGCACAATCGGCACCATGATGAGAATGATACCGGCATCAAGATACAACTGCTGGATTGTTGTATCTAAGATTTTATCCTCGTTGGCTATTACCGCTGTCAGAGATGAAATCTTTTTACTGATTACAATGTTCTCGCTTATCAGAAATAACTTCGCATAAAATGTATCATTGTACTGCCATACCATAGAGAACACTGCTACGGTGATGACAGACGGCATGGCATTCATAAGCATGATTCGAAAATATGTGTACCATACTCCTGCGCCATCCACGAAGGCTGCCTCCTCAATCTCCTTTGGCAGACCTCTGAAAAACTGGTTAAAAATATATATGTACAGACCCGAACGAAGTCCACACCCTAAGAATGTCATGATATACATCGGAACCGGCGTTCCAAGAAGGTTAATGCTCTTTCCCTTAATGAGTGTCGCAAGTCCGAAAGGATTGAAATTTCTGAAAGTCATGTACAATGGAAGCATAATCGTGTTTGTCGGAATGACAATCATAACTACCACGCAGGCAAACAGCAGCTTTTTTAACGGAAAATCAAATCTTGCAAAACCATATCCGACCATCGAACAGATAAGAACCTGTATAATCATAAGGCTCAGAGTGTATAGCAGATCCCTGCCCATGGTCGGAAAGTAATCGAGACGTTCTATTACTGTCTTGTACTTCAAAAGCGTAGGTGATGTCGGTATCATATACACCATAGGGTTATATGCATCGCCGTCCGACATAAAGGAGCTTACCAGTATTCCAAGTATCGGTGCCACGATAACGTAACAGATACCAACAATAACAACAAACTGTGCCAGACCAAGAATACCTTTTTTTACATTGCGCTGCATTGCGCTCATACTGTTTCTTGTCTGTGCGTCCAACTTGATTTTTTGCATATCGGTCTCTCCTTTCCCTAGTTATAATAGAAGGTTCTCTTCTGTATAAAGCCACATACCAGAACCAGAATCAGACAAACAATAACTGTTGACACAAGGCTCATTGTTGAACTGAGTCCATAATTGATTTCGTTAAAACATGTGTCATAAGCCAGCTGCACAACATCGCTCTTAGCGAAGTTATCTACAACCGTGTAAACCACATTTGTTATTATATGCGGCATAACCATCGGAAATGTTACTTTCCAGAAGGTTTCATATGCCGTAGCACCCTCAATTTTTGCAACCTCATACATAGACCCCGGTATTGACTGAAGTGCTGCTATGAATATGATTATCTGCACTCCTGATGCTGATATGATATCGTTAATTCGTGCCACCGCTGCCACTATGTAATCAAGGAGCTTATCCGGCATTGCCAGATTCTTAAACAGCTCGATAAAGTATGCTACATCAACTCCCGATGCGGCTGCATCCGATATCTCGCTTGCTCCCGATGATATACCGCCCGACATCATTGTTCTTGCTAGCTCCATAGCCGATGTTATCGCTCCCGCATTCATAATAATCGGCAGGAAGAATATTGCTCTTACTATTGTTCTTCCCTTGAACCTGCGGTTTAAGAGTATCGCCATGAACAGACTGAAAAAGGTTATGAGCGGTACATCCACCAGCATATTGAGTATTGATGTTGTAAGCACCTGCTTGAAGGTTCCGTGAGCCCTGAATGCGTAGATATAATTGCTAAGTCCCACCCACTCAAGTGTGTAACCGCCTCCGGCAGAGGTTGTCATTGTTGACAGTGAAAACTGTGCCGTCATAAACATGCTTCTTACATAGAATATGATAAAACCTATCAGCCATGGGAGGATGAACATAAAGCCTTTCGCATTTCTCTTCTGAAGAAGTGATAAGCCTCTTTTCTGCTTCATTGTTTTCCTCCTCTCTGATATCCGTGTGCAGGAATTGTTATTCCATCCTCCACCGCATCATAATCTGTATAGTTTACATACACCACAACACCGTTTGAATATGTCACTGCCCTGACACCGCTGTCTCTTATTTCATGCTTTACAATCGTCTCACCGCTCACATATTTTAATACGCCGTTGACCTTGTTGTATACGCTCACAGCCTCGTCACACCAGTTGTCATACTTGGTAGCATAGAACTTATTGAGTGCCGTGTACTTCATCTCACTCGCGCTCTCCTTGGTAAACACATATCTCGGAGAAGCTCCGTACTCAATCATTCTGAGTGTAATTTCCGTATTGTCTGCCGAGTCGTGGAAGTTAAGCTGACCTCCCGCATAATCGATGTAGCCGTGAATAATCATCTCATAGAGAGGAATTTCCTCATCTATTATTCTGAATTCATTGTCCCTTATAGGTGCATCAATGATATCTGTCGCACATGCAAAGCTGTAATCATTTCCTCCGTTTATGAGAATGTTCTTTCCTGTAGCTTCAAGCTTAGCAAGCTGTGCTTTTACAATATCAAGGGCTTCCTCTCTGTTGATGAATTCTGTCCTCTTCTTATCGGAGTGAACCTCATCTCCCAAATCTCTAAGTCCTATACCTCCTACATCAAGCTTATTGAACTTCTTTATAAATGCTTCAACATATCTTTTCAGATACTTAGGAGATATAAGATCATATATATTCTCATCGTATCCGAGCGATGATGTTATTCTAAGGTTAGCCGGATTGTGTGAACCGAATCTTGCCACATATCCTGCTCCGTAGTAGCGTGATGTCTCAAATGATCTGTTGTAACGCTTGCTGATATATGTGACATCCTGGAAAGGAACATCCACATAGAGTCTTCCTCCGATACTCTCCATCGTATCGTTCAATGCTTCAAGCTTCTTTTTACCTCCAAGCTTTGAAAGACCTGTTATCTTATCATATACATCCGCATAGTAACCGCCGTTGCTCCAGCCTTGAAGATTCATTACCTGATATGAAATGCCTTTATCCTTCAAATCAAGTGCGATATCTGCTGCCTCATCATACGTTGTCATTGCCATTACCTTCAGATAACGCACTCCGACAATGCTTGCCGTCTCCTTGACACCACCGATTACATCATAGTAAAAAGGTATATCTCCGGATGCGGTTTTGTTACTTAAAACACCTTCCTTTACAAGCCTTTCCCTGTAATAATTGGCAATTCCCGAATAACCTGTATGTTCATCATCAAGGAATGTATATCTCACCTTGTAATTAATATCATACATATTGTTCTCAAGAAGCGGAAGGTCAGCCTCGTTTCCCGTCGAACCGAACATTGACAGGAGGTCGTAACCTCTTACAACGAAGGTTGTATTGACGTAATTATAGCTTGTGTTGCTTCCTGCTACAGCCGCTGTAAAGAATGCTGTTGTAGCACCTTCCTCAACCGACATCAGCACATTAGAATCTTCCTTGCATATTCCGCAGATCGGAAGTCTGACCTTCTGTGTATTTTCAAGCAGCGTATAATCTGCCGCAAGAGGGTCTATATCATATATGTACTGTGAATAATTCTCGACATTGCTCTTTCCATTGTTGAAATATATAAGTGAACCTGAACCGTTAGGAACCACCAGATATCCATTCTCGTCAGCTCCCGCCGCTGCAAAATATCCCAGAAGCCTTATTCTGTAAAGACTTCCTCCTCCATTCTCCTCTATCATTGATGAAGGAATGCTCACCTCTATGTTGTCATCTGAAAGTCTGTACTCAAGTGCTATTGTAAATGAGAGTGGGAGAGAAACCGTAACTCCCGCAAGCTCCATCTGTTCTTCATAGTCAGCCTCGGTAAAGCCTGCAGTCTCAAGATAGCCTGTAATCTTCTTGATTGTCTTTATGTTCTTCTGCGCTACACCGTTTAACACAAGCATTCCTGTCGCTGCATCCTCAGATGAGTAGTAACGTCTCATATTGGTAACACCCATCTCATCGAGCAGACCACAGATTTCATCAAGCTTTTCCTGCGTAATATACAGTGGAACAATTCCTGTCGTATTGGTAGAAAAATCTCCAAGATTATATATAAATCTTATTCCATTATCTATTGACTGTGCCTGTATCTGACCTCTTTCAACCGCCATGCTGTAGGAATCGTAGGTTCCCATCGCCTTGGCTGCATTGTAATAGTTGATTATAAATTGTGACTTTAAATAATTCTTGTTGGTGTTATTGGCAATCGGGTCATCATCCGCATCAACCGGATTACTGTATGTCGTCACACCACTTCTCTTGTCATACACAGCTACATTGCCATCCTGCACCGATGCATAGAGCTTCAGGATATCGTTCTCTGCAACCAGCTCCATGCCGTCCACGTCTTTTGACGAATCCTTAAGCGAATGAAATTCCGTGCCTTCTTCAGTCTCATAACTGCTCAGATACTGCTTATAATCATCATACAGATAGAAATGGAACATGTAGTAAGCAAACCATATCAGTACTGCAAGCACCACCACTCCCAATACTCCAAGAAGTATTTTCTGTAAGAGCCCTAATTTTCTTTTAACTTTTTTCCTTTTATCCTTCACAGCCCCTACCTTCCTTTCATCGGAATATCAGTTCAAGGTAAATACTCTTAAAAAATGTAATTACCTGATTTACGAGATTAAAAAGCAGCAACGCAAGGAAAATTATTATAAGCACCGCAACAAATGTCAAAAACAATGTTGTAAGTGTCTTTCCGAGCGTATAATTGTGAACCTGCATAATCCCCATAAGCACCAGTATCACCGCATAAGCTATGCCTATTGCAATCACCAGTCCGTAGAATGCCTGCTCATTGTCTGCGATAACCTTGCTTAAAAGAGTAGCAATCACATATCCGACTGTAGCCGGTGTAATTCCATAGCCCACTGCAATAATTATGTCCTTAAAACGCCCCTCGCCGTCCATAAGACAGGTGATTGACCAGTTGCCGACACACACAAGCAGGAACAATACCAGCACACCTGCAAGCTCTGTCAGGCTGTTTACGCTTCTCGGATCTGTCTGGTTTACGACAAAGCTCGCATAAAGCCTGTTCAACGAGAAGCTTATTGAAAAGAGTATGACCATAAGCACTGCTATCGGAACACTTCCGTATTCTTTGTGGCGTATCCAGTAAAAGCCATCCATCGGATGCGTCAGCGTATATCCAAAGTAGCTCCATTTTTCCTTGGAAAATAATTCTTTCAAGCCTTCTCGCCTCCCTTTCCATGCTTTTTATCCCTTACTCTTACCACAATGACAATCGCAGCTATGACAACCGCTATTCCTGTAAGAATATAGCTTAGATTATCCGCAAGCACCTGATTGCGATAACGTCTGAATGCTATTGAGTAATAATCCGCATCCATTCCAAGCTTTAGGTACTTCATAGCATTTCTGTTATCTCCGGCTGTAAGATAAGCCTTGCCGATTCCTGTGTTGGCAAGCTCATTGTTCTCATCAAGCCTTAATACCTCACGCCATTTCTCAACCGCAAGTGTCTCATCTCCGTCATATCTTAATGCGATAGCCTCATTTATGAGTTCGCCGTACTCCGTTGCATTGAACACTGTAAGCTCAGCTCTGTAGGAATCTAACACAACCAGCTTATCACCCGATACTTCTATCGCAACAGGTGTATTAAAGGTTCCAAGCTGCGTTCCGAGTCCTCCGAAAATGTATAGAAGATTTCCTTCATGGTCGTAAGTGAATATTCTTCCTCTCTTTCTGTCAAGAAGTGTATATATTCCTTTATCCCTGTAGACAACATCTGTAATCTGTGATGCACCTGCATACTGCGACTGGCCGTTTATGGCAAGATCACCGCCGACATTCTTGTTGTCACCCTTCTTTATTACATCCTCACCTCTTGGATTAAGCCTTCTCACTGCCTGAACTCCCGCTGAGTCGATGTTGGTCGCATATATAAATCCGTCCGCATCTACATCTATTCCTGTAAACTCTGTCGGAATATAGAGCTGCTGTTTTGAACGCTCCTCCTTGGTCGCTATTCTCTTCCAGAACTTCTCCCAGAGAGTAATCTTTACATCGATTGTTCCGAAGAATCCCGAGAACTGTCCATTTGTCTCGAAAACCATGATTCCTTCGAACATATTCTGTGCTATGCAATATATTCTATCTGCGTAGTCAACAGTCACCTTAAGCGGTACGAACACATATCCTTCTTCAAGTGACTGTGATACCGGATTGTCGACTATCCTCACAAGAGTTCCGTCTTTTTCAAGAACAACTATTCTGTGGTTTTGTGAATCCGCTACATAAAGCTGTCCGTTCTCCGATATGCACACCCCATAAGGTGCTTTAAATGTGTCATTTTTTCCATTGTTGTCAAAGCTGTCTATGATGTCCACAACTTCTGTCATACCGTTGTTTAAAACCACAATTCTGTTATTACCGGTGTCTGCAATATAGAGACTGCCGTCACTTGAATAACATATATCCTGCGGTGTGACAAAGCTTCCAATGTTCTCACCCTTATATGTAAGGCTGTTGCCGGCAATCGAACATATCGGTTCGTATGCCGAAGGTGTATAAGTTAAATCTTCCCTGTCATCATAGTTATAAGTGTCATACGGCTCATCCGATGCCGCAACCCTGACCGTAAAGCTCATCCCCACCAGTACAAATACTGAAAGAAGGGCTGTAAGCCTGCTAAGTATGTGTAAAAGTTTTCTTCTCATGCTCACCCTCCTGTCAATCCTTCATTCCTGATGTTGTCATTGTCTCTAAGACATTGCTCTGACAAATAAGGAAGAATATAATCGGCACCGCTGCTATTATGAATGTTACTGCCGCCGCTGCTCCGGCTCTAGCCGTACCTCCGGCTGTTATCTGCTGCAATGCATACTGTAAAGGCTTAAGCTCTTCATCTCTTAAAAATAAGCTTCCTGTATTTCCCCACATCTGCTGGAACTGGAAGATTGCGAGTGTCAGCCATGCAGGCTTAACATTCGGCATTACTATCGACCAGAACACTCTCCACTCGGTTGCACCGTCAAGTCTTGCCGATTCCATAAGTGAATCCGGAAGCTGCTCCATGAACTGCTTCATAAGGTAAAGACCCATACCAAAGGAGCATGCCGGAAGGATAAGTGCCGCATAAGTGTTGTTGATGTGCAGCCAGCTTATAATGAGATACTGTGGTATCTGCGTTACGGTCCATGAGAACATCATGGAGAGCACTACCATTCCGAAGAGAATGTTCTTGCCCGGAAAGTTATGCTTTGCAAGCGGATACGCTGCAAGCGAGGCACATAGCACGTGTCCAACCATTCCACCACCGGTGATAATGATTGTGTTTAATATGTATCTTGAGAATGGCACCCATGAGCTGTTCATAAGCACGAACAGGTCTGAGAAATTTTCAAGTGTTGGATTCCTTACAAAAATCTTAGGCGGGAACTGGTAAATCTCATCAAGAGGCTTAAGCGCATTGTTGATAATCATTACCAGCGGCAGTGCCATGAACACACCGCAGATAAACATTATTACAAAAAGCAGTGTATTTCCTGCCATCGAGCGGTTGAGCTTCTTCTCTCTTGGTCTTCTCTTAAATAATTTCTTTTTCGTCTTATTCTCCTTACTCATTGGCCAACCCTCCTTAACAGACGCTGTACAAGCTTATTGGTTCCAATCATGAGAAGGAAAAGCACTGTCGCTATAGCTGACGCATAACCCATCTCCATTCGTCCTCCCGAACCATAGTCAAGAAGATGTGTTACGACTGTAGCTCCGGCATAGTTCACAGAAGGATTTCCGGCAAGCTGTATCGATATATCAGCAACCGCAAAAGACTGTGTTATCTGCATTACCGCACCGAACATGAGCTGAGGCTTCATCGAAGGAAGTGTCACATACCACAGCTCCTGCCAGCGGTTCTTAACTCCGTCAAGTGCTGCCGCCTCATAAAGACTCTTATCAACCGTCTGAAGTCCTGCTATGAATGAGAGGAAGCCTGTTCCAAGAGACAGCCACAGCTGAACAACTATGAGAACCGGAAGTACATATTTTTCTGTCTTCATCCACAGGATTGCTTCATCTATGATACCAAGCTTTAAAAGTATACCATTAAGATATCCGTATCTGTCACCTGTAAGGATGAGATTCCATACCATATAAGCGTTTCCGCAGATACTAGGCGCATAGAAGATGAGTGTCAGGAAGGCTCTTAGCTTTCCAGAAAATTCATTTATTATCCATGCAAACAGGAGACAGAGTATGTAGCTTACCGGACCTGTGACAACTGCAAAGATAAGTGTATTTTTGAGTGATATGAGGAAAATATCATCCTCAAGAAAAAGCTTTATGTAGTTTTTCCAGCCTACAAATTTTGGCGGTTCAAGCATATTAAAATATGTAAAGCTGAATGCTATCGATATGACAACCGGAAGAACCGTAAAGAGGAAAAACAATATAAAGTACGGTGCCATCATAGCGTAGGATACTCTGCTCTTTTTAAGCCTGTATCCGAGCTTTCTCTGCTTGTATGCAAGTTCATCGGTTGATACCGCATTTGCTGTACTGTGTGCCATTTATCTTCCCCCTTTCCTATTCCTCGCTGACAACCGGAAGACCAAGCTCCTGACGCTTGTAATTAATCTCCGCATTGATGTAGATAACTTTATCCATCAGCTCCTCTCTAGGTGAAGCTGTATCTGTCTGTGTTGTCACTGTGTAAAAAGCATTGTTTACATTACGCCATGAGTAGTAACCGCCAGGCACCTGTGGTATTCCTTTTACATATCCAAAGGCTTCTAAGAGTGCTTCATAGTCATCAACAGGCCATGGCATATTGGCAAACGCTTCAAGGTTTGCTGTAGGTACTCTTGCGGCAGAACCCATAAGGCTCTCCATCTCTCTTCCGTACTGTGTCTGCACATCGGCACTGGTCCACCATTTTAAGAACTGCCAGCAGGCATCCGGATAATCCGTATCTGCCATTATGATGCTTGCAAGACCCGTACAGCCTGTACTTCTGTCTATACTGCCATCTGCCTTCCTTGTACCGGGAACCGGAACAAAATCCCACAGTCCGGCTATATCCGGAGCAGATACGACAAGATTATTATAGGTTGTATAATCCGCTATAATTATTGGACATTCACCTGTACGGAAACGCTCCTCAACACTTGTCTCCTTATCAAGCTTAAAGTCCGTATAATATTCGCAGTATTCCTTAAATGTATTTACCGCTATATCCGAATCAAGAAGTGAACTGCTTCCGTCCTGTGTATAATATTCTCCTCCGTTCTGGTAGAGAAGCATTGCAAATATCTGCTCACTAGGAAGCATTCCGAACTCCATCTGGTTCTTTGCAAGCACTGTCATTGCAACCTTTACATCATCCCATGTCTTTGGAATCTCAAGCCCTAACTCCGCTAGAATATCTTTTCTATAGAACATTACCGGAAATGTTATTGTCTCTGGAAGCGCATATACAGCTCCGTCAAATGAGAACGCTGTCATAGCTGCATCAGGAAATCTGCCAAGAACATCATTAAGGTCTGAAAACTGGCTTAAATCAAGCACCGCATTTCTTATACCATAATTGACAGGTGTATCATTTCCTGTATTTAATACTGCTCCGGCAATTCCGGATGTATTGGCAACCTGAATAGCTACGTCAGGTCCTTCTCCCGCAAGCTCAGCTCTTAGAAGCGTCGACATATCTACAAGCTGTACATTTACATTTATGCCGTACTCATTCGTGAAACTCTCATCAATCATAGCTTTGATTACATTTGCCTGGTCACGCCCCGAACCAATCCAAAGTGTTATTGTCGGGCTGTCTGTGCCATCCTCAGCTACGTTACCAATCTGATTGTAGTCGATAACAAATGAATAGAAGAGTCTTTTGCACTCATAGCCTGCCTTGCTGAAAAATGATGTATTGTTATATTCCGGCTTCACATCAGGCGAATAGATATTGATTCTGTCTATTGCAAGCGGCTGGTCAATAACCTGCGTTACCCAGTTTCCGCACGCTCTGACATTTATCTTGAAAGTTCCGATAACCCTTACAAAATAATCTCCATCTTTAATAAGGTCATCGAGCTGGTCTCTCATTGTAAGAAGCACTGTCTCTTTGTCTGACTTCTTTCCGGTAAGTGCGCGCAGATTTGTTATCGCATTGTCAAGCTGTGCCCTGACTGCAACAAGCTCATCATGCAGTCCCGGAAGAGTTCTCTCTATCTGGTAATCTCTGTATGTGTCAGGTGAGACACCTGTAACTCTTATAACCTCGCGGTATATGGAGTTTAACTGCTTTACGCAGTCCTCAACTTCACTTATAATCTGTGAGAAATCTCCAAGTACAACCTCCATCCTTATAGTATGGTGTCCTGCTTCAAGGTAGAATGAATAAGGAGTTCCGCCCTCATCCTCAAGCACATCCTCACGCCAGCTCTGATCATAATTAAAGCCGTATGCCTCAAGCTCCTTAAAAGGAACCACGCCGTCTATGGTTATCTTTCTTGATACGTATATACCTCTGACGTAATTCTGGCAGTCATAAAGCGAGATATTATAATATCCGCTTTCATCAACATCAAAATCCCATTCAACCCACTGTCCGACCAGTCTCCATGAATTTCCTCCGATTGTGTTGTTTAAAAGCATCTTCGCACTTGATGGTGATACTGAAGGTGATGACTGATCCTGTATCGGATAGAGCATCTGTGATGATGTTCTTGTAGGATTCTCGCCCTCTATTGTGATGAGCTTTCCGCTTGTGTTCTTAACTCCTGCCGCATCGTTTTCACTCTTTACCTGTGCATATGAAGGCTTGTCGTCCGCATTGCTAAGTGTAAGTGAATGAATTACCATCGGCTCTCTCATTGACAGAAGTGTTATTGTATGCTTTCCTTTTGTCATGTATACCGACAATGGCGAAGTCACATATCCGTCACTATCATACATGTACTCGCTTACCCACTCAGGATTTTCCTTCATGCTTGGCTTACAGTCATTTCCCTGATTATCTTTCTCCCAGTTATATGCCTTTGAACCGTTATCAGCAGTGTAGCTGTCAATGTCATATTCCCATATTCTGTAGAATGTGACCATTGCAAGCTCCGAATAGGGAAGCTCTCCGTCAATGAATACGCTTCTCTCTATCGCTGAGTTCTTGCCTTTTACAGGAAAATATTCAAGAGATATGTTATAAAAACCTTCTTCCTTAACATCAACCTCAAACTCAATAAGTGAATTCTCACTCGTATAGAGGCTGTCACCGCTCATTCCCTCATAATCCTTATAGATGACCGGCTCAGTCTCTTCATTGTTCTCATCATATCTCACACAGCTTTCTGCTCCGACTGTTATGGATTTGTCCGGATATACTCCGTTAAAATTATTTACATAATCCTTATAATCAAGCACTGAGTCATCTACCGAATATGTACTGACAATATCATCGTAGTCATCCATTGCAAGCTCTGTCCTCGCCTCGACATGTGCCGAGCCAAGCGGAAATGCAAGGAGCACAGTCATCGCTATGGCAAGCACCGATGTAACCCTCTTTTTGGTAGTCTGCTTCATCCCTCTTCCTTTCCGCAAAACCTCTTAATCAGGCTTTACCTTAATTATTGTTATAATACCAAGCCTCCTCGCCCTTATCGGGCTTTGGCATATAATGCAACAATACCTTCTCCATCATAAATGTGACTATAAAGCACCAGCATCCCGGCACAAATGCGATACATGGTATCGGAAGAACATATATCTGTAACCATATAAGAGCTGCCGTTCCTGCAATGACTGCTGCTGTCACCGGTATATACCTTATCGCCATGACAAATGCCAGCTTCCACATATTCACTGTCTTCATTGTGAATCTTGACAAAACAGGGAAGATATATGCACTGACTGCCATAAGCAGCACTCCAAGTATCATATACACTGTAGCAAATACTTTTCCATCATAATCAACCATTCCGGCGGCTGCCGCTTCATTCATTGCGACCGCCTCTCTATATCCTATGTATAAGGCAGCCCCCACTGCCATAATTTCAAGCGTGATTATTATCCCCTTTACAAGCGTCCTCCTCATCGAAGAAAAAAATTCTCCAAGCGGTGTCCCTCTCCCCCTCCTTACGCTCTTAATCACTGCGTAATAAAGTGAAGTTACAGCCGGTCCAATCGTGACAACCGGTATACAGCATATAAGAAATACTACGCTTAACATCACAAGCTCACCGAACCCGTTCATAAGCTCCATGAAGCGCCCATCCCATGAAAAAAGCTTACCGTTTAATATATCCTTAATGCTGATACTCTTTTTTGCATTACCATCTCTCAAGCATTACCCCTCCTTCTATCATTTGGCACTGTATTTTCCGAAACAGCAGTGAAATCTATTACTTAATCGGGTACTCCTTGAGGTCCGGCAGCTCATCAAGCGTAATTACTATATCGCTGTCGTATGCTTTTTTTAACATATCCTTTTCTGTATATTGTTCGCTGTATGAGTATATCGATGTGCTCTTTGCCACAAATTCCGTTCCCCATGTACAGAACATTCCCCACATAGCCTGATCCCTCTTTGCAAGCTCCGGGTCAAATACACATCCGTTTTCCGACATTACTACCATTTTTCCTTGTGTATAATTGGCAGCTTCTAGGAACTTATTCACCTGCGATGTATATACATGCTCACCCGGATATATGTCCTCACCGATTATGTCAACATACTCATCACCCGGATACCACTCTGCGTCCTGCCCATTCCAGAGCCATATAAGATTGTTGATTCCGTACTCGTTAGTGAGCTTATCATACAGCAATATGTACAGCTTCTTGTAAGCTTCGGGTCCGGATGCACCCCACCAGAACCATCCTCCCGATGCCTCATGAAGCGGTCTCCACAAAATAGGCACATCAGCTTCCTGCAAAATAAGCAGCTGCTTTGCAATCGCATCTATGTCATCCATCAGCAGCTGATAGCCTTCCTCATCCTCACCGTTCATAATCTTTGCAAGGTCTATATTCGTCGACTCTGTTCTGAAGCCCGACCACCATTCTCCGGTAAGATATTTGCCCGGTGCATTCCAATGCCAGCAAAATGTAACTATTCCTCCGTTCTCCCAGAAGCTCTTCGCATACTCTGTAGCCTTTGATGAGCTTCCGTTTTCGACTCTTGACGGTGAATATTCTATAAAATCAAGTCCGAGTACCGCAGGATATTTGCCTGTCACTTTGTTGACTACAGCAAATTCCTTTCCGAACTGACCTGTATCACAATACTGACCTGAAAGAATATTCTCTCCGTATATATCTGTGAGGTAACTCATAAGTCTCTTAGCACTCTCTGACGCATTCTTATTTACAAGCTGTGATGAAACTGTATATATGCTCTCATCAACCGGACGAGATGTCTGTACTGTAAGCTTATCCAAGAAAATCCACCCCCAATATTTTTGTACAAGCACATCATGTGTTCCGGTTTCAAGATATACTCGATTAATTGCATTATCTGAAAATGCGCTGTCCTCAGATACAAGATTTCCAACGCTCTCGCCATCTACATACACATAATTTTCCTTGTAGCCTCCATTGCTTGCCGTTGTAAATACCAGATCATAAAAGCCTGCTTCATTTATATTAATTTCAAATTCACATGCATCCTCATCCGCGGAAAAACCTGCCGCATATCCTGTCCCACTGTATCCGGGCTTCTCGCTGTCATCCTTTACATTTCCTTTAAATATTGCATCCTCCGCTTCATATATCCCGGCAATCTCCGGCACGAATTCCTCGGTCTGCAAAGCCGTGCTTTCCATTGTCATATCAGACTGCTCCGGTACTGCACCACTGTCTCTGGCTTTGGAATTATTACAGCCTGTTACAGCACTTGTAAGCGCCGCCACTGCGATTGCTGCTGTGATGTACCGGGTCCTAATATTATTTCTTGCCATAAGGTATTCCTTCCATTTTTGTAAAACAACACGTTTTTTATATTTGGTTTCATATATTATAAATTCTGTTAACTTAACAAATATGTTTTTTAAGTAACCTAAGTATATCCCATAGGCATTGTAATGTCATCATTATTTTTTGAGTTTCATAATATATTTTTGATTTATTTGTGCATTTTTTATATTAAAGCTATCTTTTTTATTAATATTTATGTAATTATACCTACTGATATTCCAATTTTAAAGTTAAATAAACGGAAATTTTGTTAGCTAACAAAATTAACAGTTATTTTTTTAACATACTTTGCACAATATCTTGAATGTAAGCACCTTTTCAAATATAATATGATATCAGGGGCAAAAGGTCAAAAAGCCGTTCGTGCTTGCACGATTAGGCTTTTGAACTTGGGACCCGCAAAACATGAGGAATCAGCGGATTCCGAATGTTTTAGAATTGCGGGAGCTGTTTTACAGCGGAGCAATTCGAGGATATCATATGAGGGGCAAAATACCTTTTGACCCTCATATCATATTACTGTTATATCCGCGAAACATATTGCCATGATGCCGTAAATGAGACCTGCTTTTGAATATTTTCCGGCTTCTTTGCAAAATATCGTTCAGAAATGAGGCACAGTATGAATTTTTTATTTGATAATTCCCACTTTACCGATATGGATGCCGCCGAGAGCGGCTGCTATCTTATCACCAACGGGCTTGGCGGTTATTCCTGCTTAGACCTTGCGGGCGGAACTTCAAGAAATGACCATGCAATTTTTATGGCTGCTCTTAAGGCACCGAATGTACGCTATAACATGATTACAAACCTTCTTATAGATATATTAATCGATGGTGTATCACACAGTCTGAGTACGCAGCGAATGGCGGACGGTACCTGCATGGACGGCAGCAAATACATAGAGAGTGTAAGCTTTGACAGCAATATATTTACTTCAACATTTAACATCGAGGATGTACGTCTTGAACTTCGCATTGTTATGGTGCATGAGGAAAACACTCTGATGCTTGACTATCATATATTTAATCCGAAGCTTCGCAATATAGAACTTGTACTTACTCCACTTCTTCGTTTTACTCCTAAAAATACGCCTCTTGGTGCGGATGCAGTATTTTCTATAGAAGAACAATCCGCTGACGGCAGTATTTTTGCAATAGACGGAAATAATCTCCAAGTTCTATGTGCCTCGAATATGGATACCGCAGCTCTTTCGGAAAGCAGCTTATATTCCATGAAATGGACGCTCGACACACGCGACGGAAGGAATGACACAGGCTCATGTGTCATAAATCATCAGCTCAAAAAGCGCACTTCTTCATCGGATTGCGAAAATATTGTCATCTATAGCATGTGCGGCATTACCGACATGCATTCTCGCCTGCAAAACGGTATAACAGCTGCATTTGACAGTGCCGTTGACAATGAGCGGAAACGAATATCTGATATGATACAGCAGTCAAGGTTAAAAAGCCGACTCGGTAAGCAGCTTTTGGTGAGCGCCGATGCATATATAGTCAACCGTGAATCCACATGCGGTAAAACAATTATCGCCGGATATCCGTTTTTTGAGGACTGGGGACGCGATACCATGATTGCTCTCGGAGGCACTACACTTGCCACCGGGCGCTTTGACGACTGCAAGAGCATTCTTAAAACCTTTGCAAAATATGAAAAAAACGGACTTCTTCCCAACCTTTTTCCCGAAGGCGACCTTACACCTATGTACAACTCGGTGGATGCACCGCTTTTGTTCATCAACGCTGTCTATGAATACATCGAAGCCTCCGGCGATAATGAATTTTTGCCGGAATGCTTCACACCTATGAAAAACATTATGAATGCTTACGAGAACGGCACAGATTTTCATATCAAATGTGATACTGACGGTTTAATCAAGGCCGGGGATGCGCTTGAGCAGCTCACATGGATGGATGTGCGTGTGGACGATTTTCTTCCTACACCACGACACGGAAAGCCTGTAGAAATTAATGCATACTGGTACAGCGCACTGCGTGTAATGGAGATATTCGCTGGCAGAATGGGCGAACATGAACTTGTGGCTAAGTACAATGCTATGGCAAAACACACCAAAGAATCTTTTCTTGATAAATTTTATGATAAAAAAATGGGATGTCTTAAGGATGTCCTAAACGGAACCTACGAAGAAAATCAGATACGCTGCAATCAGGTATGGACACTCACTATGCCTTTTACTATGCCTGACAGCGATATGGCAGGACAGATTTTAGATACAATACAAAAAAAACTCTACACTACAATAGGTCTTAGAACTCTCACAATGGATGACCCTGCCTTCTGCCCTGTCTATATCGGAGATATGAAAAAACGTGACAGAGCATACCATCAGGGAACAGTATGGACATTTCCGCTCGGAGCATACCTGCGCGGCAGAATACGCCAGCTTTCATCCTGTACGCCTGAAAAAAAGACTGTCATATCAGAGCATATTGAGAAGACCTTTGATGCACTTGAAGACTGGCTTTATGAAGGGTGCCTCGGACAATTTGCGGAGATTTATGACGGTGGGTGTCCTACCATATCCCGCGGCTGTTTTGCACAGGCATGGAGTGTCGGAGAGATACTGCGCGCCGTATCCGAATGGGAAAAGCTTCAGAATATATAGGTAATTGCGAAACTCTGTATATTAGTATCAGACGTTGTGCACTTTTGCTATATTCCTGCCAGAATTAGTTCGCTTTGCGAACTATTGCTCTCGCTTCATTGCAAACACAGCGGTGCGTAAGCGGCTAAAACACAGCCGCTAAACACCGGTGTTTGCAAATAGTCTGGCTTGCAATATAGTAAAATTGCACAACTGTTTATTGATAAATTTGAGTTTCGCAATTACCTATTCAGAATATAGATTAAAAGGAGTTTTACATGCAGGTAACGGAATTATTCACAGCACAGCTTGAAGACGCAATAAGGAAAAATCCACATGGCATCCTGGCAGACTTTTTGCCGGATATACACAATTCCATCCCCGAAATACAGGAAAATCTTTTTTACATCTGTGCAAGCGGCAGGCGCACTCTGCACCAGATGGAGCAATATTCATTCAGCGATGTTGATGGATATATGCTATTATATACCCGCTCAGGGCATGGTCTTGTTGAAGTCTCCGGCGACAGCCGCAATTTAGAATGCGGCGATATGCTATTGTGGGACTGCTCTGATTTCATCCAGATGAGAGCTCTTTGCGATGAATGGAAGGTGGATATGCTTTTCTTTAACGGAAATGCAGGAATTACCTACTATGAAGAGATATGCAAAATCGCATTCCCGCTGTTTAACGTATCCGTAGGTTCGCTCGCCGAATGCCACTTCATGGAGGCAATGGCGCTGGGCGCTGTTATAACTCCTCATCACGCCTTTCTAGCCAATAAGCTGTTAACTAATCTGCTGTCCGACCTGATTTGTACATTGCATATGTCCGCCGATATTGCAAAGGCTGCTCCGGCTTACATAGATGAAATCCGCACACTTTTTATCACAAGCTGCGAATCCGATTATTCAATGGACGAACTTGCCATGCGTTTTAATGTGAACCGTTATCGCATGACACGGGAATTCTCGGAATTTGTCGGCATGACACCATTGAAATTTTTAAACAATGTCAGAATAGAAAAAGCCCGCGCTCTCATAGAGAGCACAGACCTTTCAATCAGTGCTGTAGGTATTGCCGTGGGCATTCCCAA
Organism: uncultured Eubacteriales bacterium; assembly: GCA_900545175.1. Lineage (GTDB taxonomy): Bacteria > Bacillota > Clostridia > Lachnospirales > Lachnospiraceae > CAG-882. Next base: position 15,858 of record UQYF01000008.1, on the reverse strand, counting down.
CACAACACATTTCATCAATCAATTTAAGGAAAAGCTCGGTGTCACGCCTCAGGCATACCGTGAAGGCTACCGCGCTTTTAGACAGATAAGCAGAAATTACTAAGATACCAGCAAGCCTAACAGCTCGAACAAATCACCTGTGGATTCAGGTGATTTTTTTATTGTAATAATATGTTCCTTCTCGACATCCGATGTATATACCTGGTCCGCTTTTATAGCATCTCCCCAGCCGCCGGAAAAATCGGCATTGATTGTCCCCGCCGCTTCACCATCTATGTATATATCGTACTGTCCGCTCTTTCCATCAACTGTCGTATAATATAATATTCCAAGATTTTTAAAGCTTGCCCGGATTTCAAGATTACCTTCCCCCTGTCTGCACTCCCAGCCATACGGAAACTGTGTACATACTCTCTTCTTCTCAAAATCACCTGCGCTTACAACATCCGCATCCGATGAATCTATAATATCCGCATCCAGATAGCTCTCCTTCATCACGGCAGCCATGTCAAACTCCTGCGGCTCTCCAAAGCTGTCAATATCGGCATACACATTGTTAAGATATTTCCACAGAATCTCCCCTGTGATGGCATGCCCTAACGCTGACGGATGCACTTCATCACCCGAAAGCTGTGACGCAGTATATACCTTCTGCTCCATCATATCATTTATGAGGCTTGTGTAGCTTAACATCGGAAGCTTATAGTTAAATCCTACAAAAACATGATTTCCCTGTGCCGTTGCTCCGTTTGTCTGCCCCATATACAAAAGCATTACAGCCGGATGGTTGTCATCTAAAAGTATCTTTCTTACAAGGTTATCATAAGTCTTTTTATAAAATAATGAATCCTTATCATTTACGGAAAATTCAACAAGCACAAGATCCGGCTCATATTCGAGTACATCCTTCTTTACACGATGAACTCCAAGATATGAGTCTGTCCCTCCTATGCCTGCATTTACAAATTCAAATTCCGTATCAGGAAAAGTATCCGTCCACCATTCAAAAAAGATATCTGCATACGGCTTCTTAAATGGAAGCTGTGTGTCACTGCTTCCGTCAGAAATCGTTCCCTGTGTTATCGAACCTCCTATGCATGCTATAACAACCTTTTCTTTGTTCTGTGCTTTTTTCATGACTGCCGCAAGAGCCGTATCATCACAGCTTGGCCACTGGTCTGCCACACTATATAGCTCATCCGATACATAATCAGTAAGCGGCATGACAAGCTTATCACCGACAGCCTCAGCCATTCCACTGCCCTGTCCTGCGTCACTGCTGCCATTCTCCTTACTCTCATCTGTACTCTGTACCTCAGATGATTCCTGCGTCACTTCATTTTGCGGTTCAGCCGTAGTCTCAGGTCCCGTCAGGCATACCGTTTTGGCACATCCGGCAAGAACACAAGCTGCAAGAACAGCTCCTGCCAATGCAACATAGTTATTGTATTTTTTCCTCATGTTTCCCCCATTTTACATCATATATCAGATACCGGCTGAATTATCTTATTATCTTTGATGCCCGGTTTCATATACCTGCTTACACCTATCAATCCACAAAGCTACAGCTTATACATTCTTTTTAGGCATTCTTCCGCATGACTTCTTCTCTGTGCAATATCCTGCCTTATCGCATTTTGGCTTAAAGTAATTCTCAACAATATACTTCCACTCATCCGACACATCAGACAACGCTTTAGCTATATCATTAAACATCTGCCTGTACTCCCAATATGCTCTCGTACACATTCTCTGCCCGCTCATATCGACAAGATTTCGCAGATTTCTCTTGTCAACTATCTTTGTCTCCATTCCCAGAGGAAGAAGCATCGCCGCATCCTCTCTTGGAATACCGCACTCTTTTTCAAGATAACTGCATGTCTGTGTGATTAATTTCATCATTTCATTATATCTGTGTGCTGCTTCCTCTTTCGCCGCAATCTTAGGCGGTACAACATAAGAGAAGTTCTCATAATTGATATATCTTGTGCTTGCCTGAAGTCTAGTCGGTGAACCGCCAAGATGTGTATACCATTCACGAATAACTCTCGCAGAATATCCGTCAATGATCATCTCAACATTCACATACTCCATCACACGGCCATGTCCTGATATCAGACAATCCAATCCCCTTTTATAATTCTTAGCATCATCCGTTATGTCAGCTCCCCAGCACACACCGGCACGCCTGCCCATAAGACTGATTGGATTTTTTGTCGTTTCCTCAAGAATAGTTATTTTTCCCATTTTATCCTCACTTCAAATTATTTACTTAAAAGGTAATTATACTCTGTTTCTCTCTTTACCGCATATAAATGCTTCAAGATTCAAATAAGCTTCATCGACAAGTCTTTTTCTCGCCTCATTTGTTGCCCATGCAATATGCGGCGTTATTATAAGTCGATTGCTGTCCTTGTAGCCATACAGCGGATTATCTTTTCGCATCGGCTCAACCGACAGCACATCAAGACCAGCGGCAGCTATTTTATTTTCATTAAGCGCCCACAATAAATCCGACTCATTCACTATCGGACCTCTTCCGACATTTATAAGCACCGCTTCCGGCTTCATCTTCTCAAAAGCTGCTCTGTTCATAAGATTCTGTGTCCTGTCATTTAACGGCGCATGTATTGATATAATATCCGAGCTTCTAAGAAGCTCATCAAACTCAGCTCTCTCATAATCGGGATTGCTGTTTTTGCCTGATGTTGAATAATATACAACATGGCATCCGAACGCTTTGGCAATATCAGCTACCTTCCTCCCAATTTCGCCAAGTCCGATTATTCCCCATGTCTTCCCTGACAGCTGAGCAAACCTCTCGCCAAAATATGTAAAACAGCCGTAATCACTGTATTTTCCCTGTTTTACAAAATCATCGTAATGTCTTAGCTTCTCATATACATAGAACAACAGTGCAAACGTATGCTGCACAACCGAGTCTGTCGAATAACTCTTTACATTTGTCACAGCTATATTCTTCTTTGCGGCATAAGCTAAGTCTATATTGTTGGTTCCGGTGGCATTTATCCCTATATATCTAAGCTTCGGAAGCCTGTCCATCTCAGCTTTTCCTATCACAACTTTGTTGGTAAGCAGCGCATCTGCATCCTTTAGTCTGTCAACAACCTCCTCAGGTGCCGTTCTTTCATATATTGTCAATTTGCCGAGCTTCTCAAAAATCGACATATCTATGTCATCTCCGAGTGCCATGCGGTCTAAAACTACTATATTCACATTACTCTCCGTTTCCGAGCCATTTTATCTATGGCAGCTATCCTTATTCTAAAGGTTTCTTATAGTTACATTCTATGAGGGTCAAAAGATATTTTGCCCCTCATTTGATATCCTCGAATTGCTCCGCTGTAAAACAGCTCACGCAATTCTAAAACATTCGGAATCTGCTGATTTACTGCGTAAATCGCTGCTTCCTCATGTTTTGCGGGTCCCAAGTTCAAAAGCCTAATCGTGCAAGCACGAACGGCTTTTTGACCTTTTGACCCTGATATCATTCTATGCAAGATACTCTCTTAACACATCCTCGATAAGCTTCCTCTGTTCATCGCTTATAACCGGGGGCTTTTCTCCATAATCATTCATATAAGGCTGTTCTTTGCCGTCTGCCTTGTATGCATAACTCTCAGACGAATTTACTCCGTCTTCCATTATTTTTTCGGCTCTGTCATCATCATCCATGCCGCATCTTGCAGCTTCTCCGCTCACTCTGTCGGCAGTAAGAACATTGTCAAAATAATCAACAATATTTACGACCACTCTCTGTTTCTTCTGCTCAACATCCTCTATCCTTCCAACACATGACACGGCAATAGCACATACACAGCCGTAAGCCGTATACCACATATTTTCCTTTATAATGCCACTTATAAGACCTAACATCACGCATATGAGCCTGATAAGCCATGCTGTCTTCACATACTCATCAATTGACAGATTAAGATACTTGTACCGCTCCATATTTTTGAGTACGAAAATATATGTGTTGTGTATGCTGGTATTTATCCGCATTCCGTTCTCACGGCGCAGCTTTATCTGCTTTATGAACGGATGGTTAGAACTTGTCATGACAAGCGTTTCATTGTACAGTACGCTCATCCCTTTACCTGCCAGTCCAAAAGAAAAGCATCCGAAAAAGCCCATGACCGCAATTATGATAGCAAAAGCGTTCTCCCCCATAATAGATACAAAATTCTGCATAGAATCCCCCCTGAATAACATAAAATACATTATAAAAATTGTACTATGTTCCCTGCGTTTTCGTGGAGGAATTTATGCTCCAATTATCAACAAAATTCATTATAAAACGACTCTATATTCTCTGTACAAGATTCTCCATAAGAAGTACCGAATGTTCAATCGCCTTGCGCTCAAATTCGCCGTAATCCATTGACGCACTGTCGTCTGCCTTGTCCGAAATGGCGCGAATTACAAGAAACGGAATATTGTTAAGATATGCTGCCTGTGCGATGGCTGCTCCTTCCATCTCAGTACAATATGCCTCAAAAGTCTCAACAAGCCTCTTCTTGGTATCCTTATCTGTTATAAACTGGTCCCCGCTTACAACTCTTCCCTCAAACACACCTATTTCCGGTACTGCTTCACTGCATGCAGCCTTGGCAGCGTCTATGAGCTTTCTGTCAGCCTTAAACACGGACACAGGCATTCTTGGAATCACACCCATCGCATAACCAAAGCCTGTTGCATCCATATCATGCTGCACTGCATCGCTTGATACAACAATATCACCTATATTAATCTCGTTTTTCAGAGAACCTGCTACACCTGTATTGATTACGCAGTCAACATTATATTTATCCGCAAGTATCTGCGTACACACTGCCGCATTAACCTTGCCGATTCCGCTTCTTACTACAACAACATCCTTTCCCTTTAGCTGTCCCTTCTTAAAGACCATTCCCGCAACCGTTGCCGTATTAACACTGCTCATCATATCCGCAAGTGCCTTAACTTCTTCCTCCATTGCTCCAATAATACCTATCATATAAAACATTTCCTCCGCTGAATTATTTTTTGTTAATTATAACACTTGATTGTCTGTTGCGCCATTGTTATGATATAATAATATGCGGAAATTTTTTCTGCATAAAGTATAAAACAAAGAATAGGAGAATATGTTATGATATACAAACCAACAGGTGTTTGTTCCAAGCAAATCGATATCGAATTAGACGGAGATGTAATCAAGTCCGTTAAGTTTACAGGCGGCTGCTCCGGAAATACACAGGGAGTTGCCGCTCTTGTTGCCGGAATGAAGGTATCCGATGCCATCAGCCGCTTAGATGGTATCAGATGCGGTATCCGCGAAACTTCATGCCCTGACCAGCTCGCAAAAGCTCTCAAGCAGGCAATACAGTAAATATCTGCTATAGAATTTTGATGGAGTTTATCATGAAAAAATTACTTCTTACCGGTGGCGGTACCGCCGGTCATGTAACACCGAATATAGCCATGCTTCCTTTGCTTCGCAAAAAAGGCTATGATGTAGCCTACATCGGCTCATACAATGGTATAGAAAAAAAGCTGATTACAGAACAGAATGTACCTTATTACGGAATAGCAACAGGAAAGCTCAGACGATATTTTGATTTAAAGAATTTTACAGACCCATTCAGAGTTATCAAGGGCTGTTTTGAAGCAAAAAAGCTAATTAAAAAATTAAAGCCCGATGTAGTGTTCTCAAAGGGCGGCTTCGTATCCGTTCCGGTAGTGCTTGCCGCACACAGGCAGCACATTCCTGTCATAATCCATGAATCAGATATGACACCGGGTCTTGCCAACAAGATATGTATTCCTTATGCATCTAAAGTGTGCTGCAACTTTCCCGAAACAGTTGCAATGATACCTGATGGTAAGGGCGTTCTTACAGGAACACCTATACGAGCTGAGCTCAGCAAGGGAGACCGTCAGACCGGACTTGATCTATGCCATTTTACATCAAATAAGCCTGTAATAATGGTAATCGGCGGAAGTCTCGGTGCGCAGCATGTAAACGAAGCTGTGCGTTCAATTTTACCAAGTCTGCTCGAAAAATTTCAGATTGTCCACCTGTGCGGAAAAGGCAAGGTTGACGAGAGCTTCTATTCAACTACCGGATACTATCAATTCGAGTACATAGACAAGGAATTAAAAGACCTCTTTGCAGCGGCAGACGTTGTTGTCTCACGCGCCGGTGCAAATGCCATTTTTGAACTTCTCTCACTCAACAAGCCGAACCTTCTCATCCCACTGCCGGCAGGTGCCAGCAGAGGAGATCAGATTCTCAATGCAGAATCATTTAAAAAGCAGGGATTTTCCATGGTTCTTTCAGAAGATGAGATGACTAACGAGTCGCTCTACCTGTCTATATGTGAGTTGTATGAAAAACGTGCACAATATATAGACTGCATGAAAAAATCAGCCGGAAATGATTCAATCAACCAGATAGTTTCACTTATCAGTGAAGCTTCGCTTTAATAAGCTCGGCAGTCGCTGCAAGTTCATCAGTTGATGGCTTCATTGGCTGCCAGCCTATATTTACATTGTCATTGTTGTATCTTGGAATAATATGGAAATGAAGGTGCATGACTGTCTGTCCTGCTGCCTCTCCATTGTTCTGTACAACATTGATTCCATCACAGCCCATTGCATCCTTTATCGCATTGGCAGTCTTTGAAATCACAGACAAAGCCTTCTTTGCAGTCTCCGGACTTACATCCAATAAATTCTCCGAATGGTCCTTAGGGATAACAAGTGTGTGTCCCTTTGCTGCCGGGCCAAGGTCAAGGATAGCTCTGAAATTCTCATCCTCATAAACTGTTGCAGACGGAATCTCTCCTGCCGCAATCTTACAAAAAATACAATCATCTTTTTTCATCTTGAAATTTCTCCTTTTATGTTATATGTTTATTTATATACAACTATTTATTTCAAACGAGGTGACATTATGTTATCTGATAGCGATAAACAAATTCTTTCCCGATTAAAAAACGAAGACCCTGAAGCATACGATTTTTTTGAGCGCCGCGAAGCCGAACACAAAGAGCTTCTCAAAAAGGGCTGCCACGATTTACGCAATATAGTTACACTGCTCAGCGGTTCATACCAGCTCCTTAAGATTACCAAACCTCAGTTCAATAATATTCCCCGCTTTGTAACAATGGGCAGCGATATAAAAAGCCTTGTAAAAGCCTTCAATGATATAGCCCTTTTTCGGTATGCTGCGGCAATCTCCCCCTGCGAAGTCCGAATATCTGATTTTAAATTAATGCTTGACGATTATATATCAAATAATTATAGCGATTTTTTCAATAATATTGATATTTTATATTCTCCTGATGATGTTTACGTCTACATTGACACATCACGGCTGATCAATGCTGTTGGCTGCCTTATTTCAAACGCCATAGAAGCTTCCGACTTTTCCACACCGATTACCATAACAATAAGCTCAATCAACGATTACAATATAAGTATATCCGTACAAAACCACGGAGAATGTCCGTCACCTGATATCGCTGATACTATTTTACTGCCTTTTTGCACTGACAAGCAGGAGCATCTCGGACTCGGTCTTGCAATCGTCTCTGAGACAGCAGATGCAATGAACGGAAAACTGTATTGGCACCATGCGGACGGCTTCACATGCTTTACAATAACTACAGGTTTAACTAAAATTTAAAGCACTGATCAAGCATTCTTATATTCTTAAAGTTTCCCTTTGCAGTCATGCTGCCTGACATGAAAGCCCCTTGAAAAGTCTGGTTTCCCTGAACAATCTTTTCAAGAACTGCATTGTCTAGGCGGCATGTAACTTCCGCATCATCCTTCTGACCGAATCTACAATCAATATTTCTATCGTCTATCTCTATAATCATCGTCTTTTTCTTATCACTGATATTGATTACATAGCTTGCCTTAAAATCACTCTGAGGAACAAAATTATCGTTAAACAGCTTAGCATACCTTTCAATGCCGCCCTTATCCTCATCGCTCATAAGGTTTCTGAACATGCTTGCGAGCTCTTCAATATCTTCCTTCTGCTTCTTGATATATGTATCATCCGATGCATATTTAGAAAGCTGCTCCGACTCCTGAGGTGTCAGCCTCATTGTGTCACTCACTATATTGCTCTTTATCGCATTATTGCTTGACGGAAGTGTCTTTACTTTCTGCGATACTGTTCTGTATATTTCTTCTGCCTTCTTCTCGAATATACTCTGATATTCAGGATTAAGCTCAAATTCAACCGGGTCTGCCACATATCCCGAAAGTCCATTACAGCTCTGACCTCCTAACAGCTCCCATGCATTTGACAGAGACATTGATGCCTCTTTCTCTCCGGACGCTCTCGACATAACTATAGGGAACATATATATCTTCTCTATCATTGATTTATCGGCATACAGCCAGCAGGCATCAAGAAACTGCGTCATGTATCCTCCGATTCCGAACCACTCCACTGTACTCGCTAAGATAACTGCATCCGCATCCTTTAACGTCTGTGGAAGTGTTGTTATAGAATTCTTAAGTTCAAAAAGATTATACTTTTCCACATTAACTCTGAGTTCATTAAGCACATCTGTAACTTTATTAAGCACTGTCACGGTAGGATCATCGACAAGACCTCGTCCTCCGTAATATATATTTACATTCATAAGCTTATTCCTTTCTTTTTTGTAAATGATATCCGCAATCCGCTTCCTGCCATTTAAAATCGGCGCTTCGCATCTCTATCCTGTACTAAGCCTGTACCAAACACCGTACAAAAGAGTTCAACTCATCCCAAAAGGTTAATGGAGCTTCTCTTTTTTATAAATAAGTGCAGCCAGAACAAATCCTGCTATCAGACCTCCTATATGTGCACTGTTGCTTGTTGTGGCACTTCTAAGTCCGAGATATATACTCATCACAATAAACACTCCAAGCTTCGATGCCGATAAGTTCTCAAGATGTCCCTTATTGACAAGCACAATATAGAACAGCGCACCGACAACTGAAAATATTGCTCCTGAAGCACCCACACAGCATACATTTATATCCGCTATATTATAGTAAATCAGCGCCGCAATATTTGCAAGCAGACCGCCCGCAATATACATTATAAAATATTTTACATGCCCTGCTGCTCTCTCTAAATTATCACCTGCAAAAAACAAGACAAGCATATTGTTAAAAATATGCGAAAAACCCGCATGCATGAACATAGAAGTAAATATTCTGTAATATTCCCCTTTTTCAAGCACAAGCTGTACATTTAACGCGCCATGTGAAAGCATATATGATGTATCCGAAGTATTTCCGTCTAACTCCATTATCACAAAAGTTACTATATTAACAACAATTATAAGCCAATTAATATATGCCGGATAAACATTCCTGCGTATCATATTTTTTCCGGTCTTCCTCTTTTTAGCTCCTGTAATATCAGCTCCGCTTATATCACCCGCATCAAAAAATTCCTCTATCTGCTGCCTGAGCCCGACAAAATCCTCTGGCTGGTTCTCATATATTATAAGCCTTCCTGCCACTTCATCCACAAACCATACAGGAAACCTTGACTTCGTATTTCTCTTTGACATGGAAGTACTGTATGTGCATATAATATTTAACAGCATACAGTTAAATACACCCTTCCCCACAAAGAAAGCCACTATGTTCTTATTACTTTCATCGAGCATATCAGGAGAAACACCTGCTATCGCCGGCTCATTCCAGACAAATACAACATTCATACGCTCATTCCTGTAACAGCAGTATATATTAACCGAGCCATTCTGCTCTCTAAGCCTGCTAAACCCGGCAGCCTCAATCGCCTTACAGCATATATCAAAACTCATAAACCAAGCCTCCATAAAGCTTAGCTTATCATCATTATTCTACTGTGTCAATCAGCTCAAAACTGCTGCGTGCCAGCCTTATAACATCCCCATTCTTAATAGGGCACAGTTCGTATACGCTGATTCTGCGCTCATTTATCCATGTTCCGTTTGTCGAATTCATATCCTTTATAAAGAACATCTCTCCTTCTCTTGTTATACGCGCATGAAGCCTGCTTATTCCACTGTCCTTTATTATTATATCTGCTGATGAACCACTGCCTACACTTACAGAATCCTCCATGATAAGATATTCGTCCATTCCCTGCCCTGATTTTGATATGCGGCGCAGGCTTTTTAGAGCCTGTGCTCCTATCACCACGGTTGCACCATCCATACCTTTATCCATGTCTTTTTTGCTGTCTTTACTGCCTGCGCCATTCTCCACAGCCTCATAATGCCATATATCGCTTGTCTCATTATGTGCTTTTATTTCAGGATTTTCAGTTTCATAAGGAAGCTTAAGCTCGCTTGTTACAATCTTTTCCCAAGTCGGTCCCTTTAATATAATCATAAAAACTATGCCAAACAACACTCCCCCGATAATTGCCGTAACCACTGCCGTGACAGCTCCCCATATAAGTCCTGCCAGTACACCTGCACCCGCGATCAAGCCTGCTCCCGCCAGTATAAACTTCTTATCCGGAAGCTTTTTTTCATGTTCCTCAGTCACCGTTGTCTGTGCAACGGACGGATATGTCCTCTTGTTAAGCTCATATTCGACTGTATCCGGTCTGTCAGCCTTCTCCCTTCTAAGCTGCATCAGCTCATCAATATTATCGAACACTTTTTGAAGTAAAATTTCATCACGGCATATTCTTTTATATATGCCATAACCTAAAATCACCGCATTATTGTCCCTGTGGTCAAGATGCCCAAGTATATATTCAAACAGCTTCTTTATTCCGCTTCTCGCATCGGATGTCAATTCCGAATTATACACATATTTCCACGATGAATCATTTATTCCGCAGAATATATATTTGATATCAAATATAATACTATTTATATCGAGCATATATCTCTCCATCGTATTAATAAGCTTATTTACAGAATCAGCCACAACCAGTATATCATCACCGTCAAACTCATCTTTTACATACTTTTCTTCTAACGGAATACAGCCTGATATATCATACAGATAGCTTGTCTTGTTGTTTACAACGGATTTTCTCACTGCAAGCAGACCCTCTACCGAATTATTTTCGACCATTTTCATGGTATAATCATATATATTGTCGTTTTCCTGAGTGATACTTAAATAACTTCTGTTAAGTTCTCTTACTACTTCAATCATCTCCGATTATCCTCCCCGCATGCGCTCTTATTATGTGTATCCATCTTACAACTGTGCTGTTTTTTAAATGCCCTCTCTCATCTATATGAAAGCTGTCCTCCTCGGTATTTATAACAATATTATTCCTGTATTCGCTCACTTTTTCATTGGCATAACGCTTATTTGCTTCACTTCCTACATCACTGACATTTACAAATCCATCATTTACTATCCTCCTAATATCTATATTGCCGGTCTGTGCGTTAAAATAATTTTCTGAGATATTATCAACTCTTATTTCAAGATATAATCCTAAACATTCATCCACTGTATGGTTATATATTTCAAATCCGAATTTTACAAGTCCGATTATGATAAAAAATATAAGCGGAAATACCAGCGATGCTTCAACAGTTATGTAGCCTCCGTCAAATTTTGTATTATTCAGGTGATATCCCTCCTTTTATACAATATAATCATGTAATTGCGAGCATTGCCGCATAAGCTGCCGTCACAAAAGGAATAAGCGGCAGCTTATAATCTCTCCCCTTTTTGCATACTATAATCTTTATCATTCCGTATATTCCCGCTAACAGCGTTGAGCACCATAAAATTCCGATTAACTCTAACGGTTCTATGCATATTCCGATTACCACAAATATAATTCCGTCTCCATATCCTATCCTCTGTCTAGAAACCCATGCCAGAAAGATAAGAAATCCGCCTACAATAGCTCCAATAGCCATCGACTCTATATGCCGTCCATAGCATGTCAATCCGACCACAATATTAAATATGAATGCTATAATCGCAGCCCTGACATCAATCTTCATTTGTCTGATATCTACTATGCTTTCATAAATAAGAAGTATAAATGTAATTATATATACAGCCATTTTTATCCCCATTCCGCAGGCAATGCTTTTTTGCCGGAGGAATCGTGGGCAAAATCTCAAATTTTGACCACGATAAAAGCTACTTTGTGACGCCTGCGGCACAAATAGCATGTGCGAAAATAAGCTATCAAGCTTATTTTTCACACTATCCCCCCTGCATACTGCAGGCACCGCTACTACCTACTCTGCCCGCTCTTTCTGTCACTGCATTTAGAACAAATGCTTCTGCCGCTTACCTCATCAGCGGATACCTCAATTATATTTCGGTATATCCTTTTACACTTTTCATCAGAATGATAACACTCGCCATATTGCGAGACATATACATATTCCGGTTCTGATATATTTTTTATGCATGCCGAACACGGATAATATTTTCCGCCGGAAGCATTCCTTTTACTCTCCACGTCACTGTATTTTATTTTCGTAAGCTTCACAGACAGATAAGTACAGTCCTTATAAATATGATAGACCGTTCCGCTTTTTGTTATATATACATTGCCTTTATCTTCCTCGCTGCTATCCGTTTTATCTAATCTTGTCACTCCGGTCCATTTACTTAACACTGCTCTCGCCGTCACAGGCACCCTGCCTATTCCGAAAAAATTATACATAAGCTTTAAATCATAGCTTAAAATAACATCTATATCCCGCTCATCCGCACTTAATGAAAAAATAACATTGATACCTTCTTCTCCTCCACAAATCCATGGCATTTCAAAAAAGTCATCACCCAGCTCATTAATAACCATATGTTTTACAAGAAGCTCCGTTATGCCATTCTCAACTATGCTCACAGCAGTCCTATAGTCCTCCTTCATTATTTCATCGGGAAGACACTGTTCTACAGACTCTGCAAGAAATGAATATCCTGCCGCTTTCATTGTCTGATGGTACAAGGCTGACTGCATCTTAAGCTGCACGTTCATAAGTATCATCATCTGGATAAGCGACACTATGGCAAATACGAACAATGGCATTACAAGTGAAGCTTCCACCGTCACACTCGCATTCAAGGTGACATAAGGAGCCCTTCCATGTGAAAAGCAGTATTTTGTATAATGGGGGATACCTTCTACCGCATCAAAATTCTCTTTATTTTTTTGTGTGTTTGTATCGTTTATATTTTTATTTGTCATAAATGCAACTATATTGTCACATGAAAAGGGCATCTTATATCACCTCCTATAGTACTTAATAACAGATGTCTGCAATCACTTATATTTAATAAGTGTAACTGCATTTATATGTATACTTTGTCTGTCCTTCCCCTATATGATACAGAACAGAAATTTCAAGCCCATATATGTAATTTTTCAACCTGAAATTGTAAGCTCCCTTAGAAATCATATACATTTCTGCCACAGCCATTGAACGATATGCTTTATCCTGTGAATCCTTTAAAAGCAGCACAGCAGCAAGATATTGTCCGTAATCCATTCCTTCGTCATTTTTGTCATCCTTTTTTTCATCATCTATATCAAGCTTTCCGGCAATAAGGTCGTTAAGCTCAAGCTTCCACTCTCCCTTCTTTTTTAACAGAGGAACCGTCTTTCCTGCTAAAAGCATTCTCATGTCAACGACAGTCTCTCCAAGCGCCCATGCCGTAAGTATCACATATTGAAGTCCTTTTACAAGCACTGCCATTCCCGTAAAACCAAGTGCCGCCGTTGCAAGCTTGTATGCTTCACTCTTTTTTTGAGTGTCGGTAAGAATATAAGTCATATTACAGCCAAGCCTGATTGCTGAAATTGATGATACAGCAGCCTTAAGATTATCCTTATCCGAACTTTTTCCGAACACTATGTACTCCTGCTCATAATCGAGAAGTCCCACACCATCATTATCCGTAAAATTTTCAAAACAGTCCGTGATATAAAGATTAAACAACAGCTCATTCATAAAATTTGCCGCCTCGTCATCTATATATTCCGCCCTGTCTCCTCTCACACCATATAAATCCGCAAGCATCTCATTTCCTATGGTCTTATCTGACAAATCGGTATCCGCCGGAAGAACAAGCGACAGCAGTCCATTCATTGAATAGTCATATATGCACCCTAAAAGCGACTTATCTTCATCACGGCATGCCACATCCGTATAGTCAAGCCACAAGGAATCCGTTCTGTATCCTTCAAGATACATGAAAGCCTCCTGATATCTGTAATATGCCTCTTCCGCTTTATCTATATTTACTCCGTCATTCCTGATAAATCCCATATCAGGACATTGCTCATAGGCCTGCTTCACAAGCTCTAAGTTGCTTTTAAGAACCTCATACATCGCTTCAACATCACCTAACCGTTTTAAGACTTTATCACGCTCTTCCTCAACCGAGGCAAGACTGTCCTTAAGCCCTTCAAGGCTCTGTTCACTAATTGTTGATTCTATTGAAGAAATTGAAGAAATATATTGTACAGCCGCCGCCATCTTCTCAGATATAAGCTCTTCATCACCTCTCATATCATCAATCAAATTTATGGCTTTTTCTGTCTCATTCTTCAAGTCTTTAAAAAATTCTCTTATCACATATGCAAGACCCTTAATATTGTCTATATAACCAAGCTCTCCGCTTATTGCCGCCTCAAAATCACCCATGAAAATGTCCCTGAAAGCGAAGATATCAACTAAATTCTTATCCACCATCTCAAATATCCGGTAATCGCTTACACTCATATTTTCCTGTGTTATCTGTGTACTTCCTCCCGGTCCTAAGCTCTTAACATACACACTGTGGCTCTTAAGCTTATCAAAGTTCACGCCATTGCTCTGTGTCTTAATCCCATCCACATGCTCTATAAGGCTCAGATATTGGCTATAAAAAGAAGAAATTTGCTCAGTGCAGTCATCTAAGATATCCGAGGCTTCCTTTACCACTTTACTCTCATTTTCCACAAGCTCTATTCCAAGCAGGCTCTCTAAAAGCTTTGCGGAATAGTCTATCTTTGAATAATCGTTTACTGATTTTCTCCATATAAGCCCGAATGCATCCGCCGCAGTAAGTACACCTGTGACCTTCACTTCATCTATCTCAATGCCATAAAAATCCGTCCCCTTAGTGAAAATAAGTCCCTTATCAGTCTCAAGGCACCCTTTCATGCTCTCCATAATCGAATCGGATATATATTTCTCATCGACGGAATCTCCTCCATCCGCTCCGTCAAACAAGAGAACTCCGTACTTATCAAGCAGCTCCCTCTCAAAACCGGCAAACATACTGTCTAAGGACATATCCGCTGCCATTGCAACCATGACTCTTGCTCCCTGGCATCTTGCGCCTTCGATAAGCACACATATCACTGAAACCACAAGCATAAAAGACATAGCTGCAAATACAGTAACGCTTCCATCACATTCATTTTTATCAATCAATCTGTCACCATCCCACTTTTAATCCGGCTGCACATACAATACAGCCGGAAAACAATTAAATTTCCATACTACTGCATATCTCAAGAAACTCCTGTGATATTGCCCTGATAACAAGCTTGAAAACTTAATTCCAAGCTCTATACGCTTAATGCGCTCTGTGAAATCTTTCCGAAAATTTGTTTTACAAGAGTTGTAAGCTGCGATTTAAAGATTAATACAAGACTAATAAGTACAACTATTATGAGAATTATCTCAATTACTCCCATTCCCTGCTCTTTTCTTCCTATCGCCTTTTTCATTCCAAAAAAAGCTTTCCACAAAATATTCTCCATGCCCTCACCTCCTTTCAATCAGCACACTGTTTAGGTAATTGCGAAACTCAAATTTATCAATGAACAGTTGTGCAATTTTACTATATTGC
>UQYF01000007.1 GCA_900545175.1 uncultured Eubacteriales bacterium | reverse complement strand
CGTGCAAGCACGAACGGCTTTTTGACCTTTTGACCCTGATATCATCATATATTTTAAAAGGATATACTCCATAAAGCAACTAAATGTTTGAAAAAAAGAAATATGTGTTATATAATCGAATTATAGTGAAGGGAGAACAGATTATGTGTGTACTTACAGTTGCTGTGCCTTCGTACAATGCACAGAGCTTTTTGTGGCAGAATATACCGACATTTCTTTATGATGGAGCGCAAGGCAGTGTTGAGGTTATAATCGTCGATGACGGTTCTACGGATGATACGGCAGGAATTGCAGATGATTTGAAAAACAGATATCCGGGAATTGTAAATGTAGTCCATAAGGAAAACGGAGGGCATGGTTCGGCTGTCAATTCAGGAATAGAGAATGCCCAGGGAAAGTATTTTATGATATGTGATGCGGATGACTATGTCAACACGGACAGTTTCCGCAGACTCGTGGATTATCTGAAGGAGCATGATGTGGATATCGTGCTCACTGATGCAAGACGTATTACACCTGATGGCAGGTATGCCGGACATGAAAGCGTATCAGGCATTGACAAGAACAGGATAATGAAGTTTGATGACTGTGTGGGCAGGATTAAGAATATTGAGATGCACAACTGCTGCATAAGGACGGAGCTCCTAAGGACGAACAATGTGAGCTGTCATGAACACCTGTTCTATGTAGACAATGAGTATGTGGTATATTCGCTTGCCTATGCTGACACGATAGTGTATCTTGACATGACCGTATATCAGTATCTTGTAGGACGGAATGGGCAGAGTGTATCCATTGAGAGCCGGCGCAGGAATCATGAACAGTACATGAAGGTGGTAAATTATCTTATAGGTTTCTATGAGGATGTATCATGGAACCTAAGCGAGCCGAAGAAGAGGTTCATTGCCCGCAAGATAGCATACTTCATAACAGGAGTATACTCTGTAATGATGAGCTATAGGGATGCGCCGCACCGGAAGGCACTTGAACAATTCGACGGATGGCTGCGCGAGAAGTCGATTGATATATACAATGGAAACAATAATATATGTGTGGCAATGCTTCGCAGAACCAATATGGGAATGTATGGCATGGCATCAATAATATATAAGCTTGTCAACAGACTGTGAGGAATACAATAAAGGCAGTGTAACAACATGGCTGCACTGCCTTTGATGTATGGTTGATATGGCAAGCGGAAAGTGATAAGTATACAGAGATAGTTATAATGCAGGGATAATGGGAGATGAGTATGAAAGAAATAATGCAATCTAAAATAACATTTGCAAGAAAAGATTTATATAAAAATACTGCATTTTTGTCGTTTTTAATTAATGCTGTTTTTCTGTTGATGGTAATTCTTTTTTGTGATATGAAATATGAAGTTTCAGATGATTTCATAGTGGACAGCGTTTTATCGGGAGCTTATGGTAATGGATATGATGAACATTTGCTTTTTTCCAATATAATATATGGGATTTTTTTAAAACAGTTGTATAAAGCCATTCCTGTAGTTAGCTGGTATTTTGTGTTTCAGATTGCGATATGTTTTTGTTCGCTGTGGGCTGTCACATATATAGTGTTAAGTAGAAATGATTTACCAATAGGAATATTTTTGTCAATTATATTTGTCAGCTTTTTTTCAGATGATGTATATATACTTGTTCAATTTACTAAGACGGCAGCAATAGCAACCTGTGCCGGCGGCGCACTTATATTGTCAGAGTATTGGAAAAAAAATAAAAGGAATAACCTGGTTATAATTTTAGGAATATTTTTGACATTAGTTGGCTCGATGATTCGATATCAAGCTATATACATATCACTGGTATATCTTTTCATTATGTTTGTTTGGTTCGTTTTTCATAACAGGAAAGAAATACACATAGTAAAAAAGACTGTAATATGTGTTGCAATTTGTTTGGGAACGGTTGCTATGTCGTTCATAATAAAAAAAGCGGGTGAAGACATATGGAATAATGATAAGGCATATGGGGAATATCTGCAATATAATACGTTAAGAGCGTCCATTACAGATATAAACAGTTATGGTGCTGATTCTATTATGTCTCAATTGGAGCCACTAGGTTTTACTATAACGGATTATTATATGATTGATTCATGGAATTTTATAGACCATGATTATTTTACGGAGGATAAGCTGAAAAATATAAGTGTAATAAAAAAAGCATATAGTAACAGCGTGACGAAATCATTACGATATGGCATTAATCAATTTATGGATAGAAAATACTATAAGTATACAACAGTGATGGGACTTGTGGTGATTTTTTTAATACTTATGTTATGGGATTTTAAAGGAAGTATTATTCGGCTGCTTTTTGGAGGAACAGCAGTGTTCTTTTTGATATACTTTATAATGTATGGACGTGTTGTGTATAGAGTAGAGTATAGTATATTAGTGTGTACGGCAATTGCCATATTAGTGACAACAGAAAGGCATCGTAATGTTGATATTCAGATAAGGACAGCATTGATATATTTTGGAGTTGTAGCATGTGTATGTAAGATACCGCTCTACATAAAGGATACAAGTTATAAAACAATGTCAGATGAAGAATATAGTCAGTATATATATGACTGCTTTTTTGAATCATGGAATTTTAAGTTGAAAAAATATAGATGCAATGTAAGTGAGCGAAAGCCACATGAGAATTTGATGAATCTTATACACAGTGATCAAGAACACTATTATCTGGCCGACTTTTCATCATGCATACAATTATTATACTTTAATTATAAGCCTTGGATACGCGTGGAGCAGGGAGAATATTGTAGTTATAGTTATCTGGGCGGGGTAACGATGGGTTATCCGGACAATTTTTATATGTGGGAGGCACAGGGGATGGATTGCAACAATCCTTATAAATCTCTATGTAATGATAATATATACGTAATTGATAACTGGAATGCGGAAACAAAGATGTTGTATGAAAGGGAAAAGTATAATAGTGAAACTCAAGCAGAGTTAATCAATACAATAGATGGATTTAATTTATGGAAATTTAGAGTTGACTAAAAAGAGCTATAGTATTATGCTAAATCATATAGTTTAACAAAAAGGAGAAAAGATAAATGATACCGTTTAACATACCACCATACACTGGCAAGGAGATAGATTACATAAAGGAAGCAGTTGCATCACAGAAAATATGTGGTGATGGTCAATTTACCAAGAAGTGTTCCGCCTGGATGGAAGAAAGAACAGGCTCAAGCAAAGTGCTATTAACAACTTCATGCACACATGCAACCGAAATGGCAGCGATTCTTTCCGATATAAAACCAGGTGATGAAGTAATAATGCCGTCTTATACATTTGTATCTACAGCAGATGCATTTGTATTAAGAGGTGCAAAGGCAGTTTTCGTTGATATAAGACCTGATACAATGAATATTGATGAAAGGCTTATTGAAGATGCAATCACAGAAAAGACAAAGGCAATAGTTCCGGTTCACTATGCCGGAGTTGGCTGCAAAATGGACAAAATTATGGAGATTGCACAGAAACATAATTTATTGGTGATTGAGGATGCAGCACAGGGTGTTATGAGTACATATAAGGGAAAGGCTCTCGGTACGATTGGAAATTTTGGATGTTATAGTTTCCATGAGACTAAGAATTACTCTATGGGAGAGGGAGGAGCACTTCTTATAAGAAATAAAGAAGATGTGGAACAGGCTGAGATTATAAGAGAGAAGGGAACTAATAGAAGCAAGTTCTTCAGAGGACAGATAGATAAGTATACTTGGGTAGATGCAGGTTCATCATATCTTCCAAGTGAGCTTAATGCAGCATATTTATATGCACAGCTTGAATTAGCTGATGAAATCAATAATAATAGATTAGCTTCATGGAACAGATATTATGAAGGTCTTAAGAAGCTTAAAGACGAAGGTATCATTGAACTTCCGGTAATTCCTGAGGATTGTACACATAATGCACATATGTTCTACATAAAAAATAAAGACTTAGACGAAAGAACAGAATTCATGTCCTATATGAAAGAAAATGGTGTAGGTTGTGTATTCCATTATATTCCTCTGCATTCTGCACCGGCAGGTTTGAAGTATGGCAGATTTAATGGTGAGGATAAGTACACTACCAGGGAGAGTGAAAGACTTTCCAGACTTCCATTATATTATAACCTAACGGAAGAAGATCAGGAAAAAGTAATTGATACAATATATAAGTTCTATAAGGTTAATAGATAAAACATTATAAGAAAGGCGTACAGAACGTATATGTACTTGAAAAAATGAGGATATTAGTTATTGGTGGGACATTGTTTTTTGGAATAGATCTTGTAAAGCAGCTTTTAAAAGATGGACATGACGTTACACTAGCTACAAGAGGAAACAATGATGATGTTTTTGCAGGGCAGGTTGAATTTATAAGATTTGATAGACATGATGTTGATAATATAGACATTGGGGATAGATACTTTGACGTTGTGATTGATAAAATAGCATGTAGCTCAAATGACATGAGAAATTTTTTTGAACATATAGAATGCGGCAAATATATTTTGATGTCAACAGCTGGCGTTTACAAAGAGCAACATTTGATGCTGAAGGAAACAGACTTTAACCCAACTACAGAAAAGTTAATTTGGCTTAATCGCGCTGATACTGACTATCATGAGGCAAAAAGACAAACCGAAATAGCTTTATTTCAAGAATATATAAAGTACAATCCAATAGCTGTTAGATACCCAGTAGTATTTGGTGAAAAAGATTATACTAAGAGATTAGAATTTTTTATCAGATGCATCAAAAATAATATGCCTATGTTTATTAATAATATGGATGTGCAGATGCCGTTTATATCCAGTCAGGACGCAGGAAAGTTTATGTCAACTTTGGTGTATAGCGATTATGTTGGGGCTGTAAATGGTGCTTCGGTTGATACAATATCTATTAGACAAATAATTAGTTATATAGAATTTAAAACACACAAAGAGGCTATATTTAGCGTGGATGGTGAACAATCGGCATTAAATAATACGCTTGAATACAGTCTTGATACTTCAATAGCATCTAAATTGGGATATCAGTTTAAAAAAATTAATGACTGGATGCCTCAGCTGATTGATTATTATATTCAGACTGTGTAAATTGTCAAAGGAGAATACTTTATTATGGAAAAACTTTCATTTGTAATCCCATGCTATTGTTCACAAAGTACAATATGTAATATAGTTTCGCGAATTATAAAAACTGTAGAAGAAGACGGTAGATATGATTATGAAATTATCTGTGTAAATGATTGCTCAAAGGATAATACTTGGGAAGCATTAAGAAATATAGCATCGGAGAGCAAAAAGATAAAAGCAGTTAATCTTTCAACAAATTATGGACAACATGCAGCGTTAATGGCTGGTTTTCATTATGTAGAAGGTGATATAATAGTCTGTTTAGATGACGATGGTGAAAATCCTCCTGAACAGATGTTTAAGCTTATAAACAAACTTGAAGAAGGGTATGATTTAGTTTCTGTAAAATATGTGAGTGATAATAGAGGGTTTATAAGATCAATAGGTACTCAAATTAGTTTGTTTATGGCACAACATTTGATAGGAAAACCTAAAAATGTTGATATTAATAGCTATAGTGTGTTTAGAAAATTTATTATACAATATTTATTAAGATATGAAAATCCATATCCATTTGTTTTTGGACAGGTTCTTCAAGTTACAAAAAATGTGGCAAATGTAGAAATCGAAAGAGGAAAAAGAGAAAGTGGTGTTTCAGGCTATAATATAAGTAAATTACTTTCGTTATGGATGAATGGCTTTACAGCTTTTTCTGAAAAACCACTTGTTATTGCAGGTTATTTTGGAATTGCAAGTGCTTTCATTGGTTTTATAGTAGCCATCATTACAATAATTAGGAGAATATTAAATCCAGGAATGTCAGCAGGGTATGCATCGTTAATGGCATGTGTGTTATTTATGGGTGGAGTAATATTGGTATTTTGCGGATTGCTTGGTGAGTATATAGGAAGAATATATATAAGTATTAATAAAGTACCACAATATGCAGTGAAGGAAGTCATCAATTGCGATAAGAGAGAGGAGTAGTCATAATGGAGAGATTGCTTATACTGAATGGAAGCTTTTGCGAACAGCCGGTTATAACAAAGGCAAAAGAAATGGGATATTATGTAATAACAACCGGAAATGCTCCTGATCTTATGGGACATGCATATGCCGATGAATATATTCCTGCTGATTATTCAGATAAAGAGGCTATTTTGCAGTTGGTTAAGGAACACAATATTGATAAAATAGTAAGTTGTGCAAATGACTTTGGTGTCTTAACAGCGGCCTATGTTGCAGAAAAGATGGGCTGGAAGGGACATGATACATATGAGAATGCTGTCCTTTTACACCACAAGGATAAGTTTAAAGATTATTGTTATACACACAATATTCCATCACCTCATTCTGTTGTGTTTACCAATATGGACGATGCGCTAGAACATGTTAAGACGGCAGAATATCCTATCATTGTCAAGGCAAATGACCTAACAGGTGGGAAAGGTATAAGTAAGGCTGAGGATTATAATGAAGCGGTTAAGGCATTGGAGTATTCTTTTGGACGTTCAAGAGATAAGCATATAGTTGTAGAACCATTTCTTGAGGGAACACAGCATACGATAGTAACATTTATAGCAGACAAGAAAATAATCTCATCGGTAAGCTGCAACTGCTATTCTCCGATTAATCCATATCTGATTCAGAGTGAAACATTTCCGGCAGATAATATAGATGATGTACGCAATGAGTTACATGGAATAATAGAAAATATAGTTAATGATCTTGATTTGGTTGATGGGATTTTTGCACTTCAGTATTTTTTATGTAATGGTAAGCCATATATTATTGAGATGATGCGAAGAAGCTTTGGAAATCAGTTTTTAACACTGGCTGACGCGTATTCAGGATTCCCATGGGAAGAAGCATATATACTTGCAGCAACAGGACAGTCATGTGCTAATATAAAATGTGGCGAACCGACAGCAAAATTTTGCGGTCATCATGGAATCATGGCAGAAAAAAATGGTATTATAAAGAGCTATACGATTCCGGAAGAGATTCAGAAACATATATTCAAAAAAATAGATATGTTGTCTGTTGGACAAAGAATAGAAGATCATATGAATGAGAGAATTGCTTATCTCTATTATAGCTACGATAATAGAGATGAGATGAACAAAGCGGTCAGTCAGTTTAATAATAAAATAATGATTGATATAGAATAAATGTCATAAGTATAGAGAGAGAGAAAATGATGAATACTGGTAACAAGAAAATATTGTCAATATCCATAGCTGCATATAATGCTGAGAAATACATAGCAGACTGTTTAGATAGTTTATGTGATGAAAGCATTATAGAAAAGCTGGATATAATTGTTGTTAATGATGGTTCTAAAGATGCTACGGAGAAAATCACTCAAAAATACGTTCAAAAGTATCCTAATTCTATACGACACGTAAAGAAAGAAAATGGAGGTTGGGGATCAACAGTTAACAAGGGAATGGAGCTGGCCGAGGGAAAGTATTTTAAGCTTTTGGATGTTGATGATTGGTATTTTACTGAAAATTTGAATGACTTTGTTGAATTTTTGGAAAAGGTTGATGCAGATATTGTGTTAAGTGCATTCTCAATGTATGATGATAACCTTGGAAGGGTATATGCTGAAAAAAAATATCCGTTTGAACATGGTAAGATATATAATATAGATGATGTAATAAATACAGTTTCAGATATACAAATGCATGGTGTCGCTGTTAATACTAATATTATGAAGAAGGCCGATGTACATATTTTAGAACATTGTTTTTACACAGATGTTCAATTTGTTGTCGAGAATTGCTGTAGTGCAGACAATATAACATATTTTGATAAATCAATATATAAGTATAGAGTGGGTATTGATGGACAGAGTATAAGTGCTGCAGGATTACTTAAACATATGGGAGACAATAAAAGGGTTGCGGAACGTCTGATAAATTATATGTCAGAGAATAGTTTTAGTGAACAGAAAGTAAAGTTTTTAATTAATAGAATTAATTATTCTATTACATTAGAATATTATACATATATTATTCTTAACAGACACGAAAGAAAAACAAAATTAAAAGAAATGAATAGCTTTGTTGATAAATATGGCATTGATTATGTTCCATCATCGACAGAGGTAAGAGTAGTGCGAAAGTTGGGATATAATGGGTGCAGAGTTATTCATTTTTGTTTTGAATGTGTGAGAAAATTAGGCAAAATATTTAATGTCGATTTTATACAGCATGCGTGAGAACAGTATTGTATAAGGGAGAGAACAATGAACAAAAGTGCGATTAGAAAAAAAATGGTGTATTTTGCTTTGAAAAACAGTTCAGTGTGCCGTAAAAAGTACTTTGATATGTTTTATAGAAAGAGCAGAGTAAATGCAAAGATATATTATACAAGAGAAAATGCATTAGATTTGGTTCTAAATCATGCTAAAATTGTTGACGTATATTCTGGCGTATTTTTCAATACGCTTGATGAAAGTTTTTGTAGGTTTTATGCAAAAAATGTGATTGGAAATATGCCGCCGGATTATTCTCTTATTATCAATAACTCATTAGAATATTTATTAGAAAATAATAGCGGTAAGAGTAATGTGGAAAAAAGTAATTATGCAACGATTAGTGCAGTAAAGACATTTATACTAAGAATTATTGATATTTTGAGTAATGCGGATTCCAGTGATATAAGAATTAGCTATTTTAAAAATATGTTAACTCAAAAAGCAGAGACGCTTGAAGATGCGTTACAGAGAGTGTTGCTATGGTCATCTGTATTTTGGCAGACAGGTCATTCTTTGGTTGGACTTGGAAGACTTGATGTTTTGTTGGGCGACATAGATATTGAACGCTCATCTGATGAGACAATTCCGGTATTTATGGAGTTTATTAAAGAATTACATAAATATTATGGATATAAAAGTGCAAGTTTATTAGGGGATATTGGACAGATAATTATACTTGGTGGAGCAACAGCCGACGGGGGGTATTTTTGTAATAGGTACACATATGATATATTAGAAGCTGTAAAGAGATGTTGTGTTACAGATCCAAAAATTTTGTTACGAGTAAGCAGTAAAATACCAGATGGATTATTGAATAATGCAGTAGATTGTCTTTCAGGCGGAAGCGGTTCTCCTTTGTTTAGTAATGATGATGTTGTAATTCCATGTTTACTGGATTTTGGATATGACAAGGAAGATGCGTACAATTATATTACCTCGGCATGTTGGGAACCATTAAGCTATGGCAATTCTTTAGAACAGAATAATATAGAAGATGTTAAATTTGCAGATGCATTTGTGAAGACAATGCAGGATTCAGAAGTTGTAAAGTGTCATGACTATAAAACTTTTTTAAATCTTTATAAAAAACATTTGAAGAATGAAATACAATGGGTTCTGGATGAAATTTCTGCATATGAATGGGAACCGGATCCTTTATTTACATTATTTACGCGTGGTTGCAAGGAGAAAGATCTTGATATTTCAGAAGGGGGTGCAAAGTATAATAATTATGGCATTCTCTCAATAGGAATGGCGAATGCGGTAAATTCAATTCTTAATATTAGAGAAGATGTATTTAAAAATAAAAATGTTCAAATTGCTGATTTATATAGTGTATGGAAAGAAAATACTGATTCCGGAAATCAGAAGGTTGTTGGAAGATGTAAAAGCAAAGAAAAGAGATTTGGACATGACGAAGATGATTATATTGAATTGACAAATAATCTTTTGAATTTTACAATGGAGTGTATTTCTAAATATAGAAACAAGTTTGGTGGAAAGGTTAAAATTGGTCTTAGTTCACCAGGATATATTGCTAAATCAAAGAATGTTGGGTTAACTTATGATGGAAGAAAAGCTAATGCACCATGTTCAGTTCATATCTCGTGTGATGATGGCATAGCTTATACAGAATTGGTTTCTTTTGCATCACAGTTAGATTATTGTGGAAATACATCAAATGGAAATGTAATAGATTTTTTTGTCGCACCTGATTTTATAAAAAATAATAAAGAAAAATTTGCAGACTTTATTAAATTGAGCATAAAACAAGGTTTTTTTCAGATGCAAATGAATGTTGTGGGAAGTGATACATTAATAGAAGCTAAGAAGCATCCGGAAAATTTCAAAAATTTGATTGTTCGTGTATGGGGATTCAGTGCATATTTTGTTGAATTGCCGGAAGAATATCAAGATTTATTGATAGAACGTGCACTGAAAAGTGAGGGTAAATAATTGAAAGATGACGTACTGATAACTAATATACAACGATTCTCTATTCATGATGGACCGGGAATAAGAACTACAGTCTTTTTTAAAGGTTGTTCTGTACATTGTCCGTGGTGTGCTAACCCTGAAAACATAAATATGCGTATAGAGAAATGTGTAGATGGTTGCTGTATAAAGGAGTATGGATATTATACTTCCAATGATGAACTGTTTAAAATCTTAATGAGGGACAAGGTGTTTTATGAAAATGATGGAGGAGTCACCTTGTCCGGAGGAGAAGCGCTGCTTCAAATAAAGAAAGTAGAACCGTTATTGCAGAAGTTGAAACAGGAAAAAATAGGAATATGTTTGGAAACTGCTTTGTTTATACCAACCGAATTGTTGGAGATAGCAATAAAATATATAGATTTGTATTATGTTGATATAAAGATAATGGAGCAGGAACGATGCAACACGATAATTGGAGGCAATATTATATTATATAAAAAAAATGTAAAATTTCTTATTGACCATAATAAGAAAATTATATTTAGAATGCCTTTAATAAATCTGTACACCAGTGACATTAATAACATTGTCTTAATTTCTGAGTTCTTAAAGAGTATAGATGTCCATGAAATACAGCTATTATGTGAACATCATTTGGGCTATGAAAAATCCAAAAATTTGGGGATGAAAGTTCCGGATCTGAAAGGTTTAGATATTGAGTTAGCAGAGCAATGTCAAAACGAATTTGAAATAAGAGGGATATCAACAGTTTTAAGTAGGATATAATTCGAAAATATGAAGATAAAAAATCTATTAAACAATAATATAGCGAAAACAATTTTAATAAACATTGTGTACATGCTTTGGGCTTTTATATGTTTTGAACCTTTTGCAACATATGATGATTATAATATGGCTATACAATATGCATCGGGTGTTGGAAGTAAATATGCATTGGGGCAGACATTTGTTACGCCGGTATTTGGTAAGCTGATTTTTGATTTGAATAATCTTGTACCAAGTATTCCCTGGTATTTTGTTGTCAACACTATTATTATTTTTGTCGCTCTTTCTATTATAACGTATCAAATTTATAAACTTAATTGGGGAATATGTGGAAAGATAATTATAAACATAATTTTACTTTTTTACTCATATGAGGAATATACCGGAATGAATTTTACAAAGGTAGCAGGTGTTGCTGCTGTAGCAGGTGTATTTCTGTTGATAATGAATTATAAGTTTATATCAACTAAATTAGTGGCTTATATTTTGATAGGATTTTCTATATTACTACGATATAATTTGATAATATTGGCAGTTGGAGTATTAGGATTGTATGTAGTTGTACAATTTGCATATAAATTATTAACTAAGATTGAAATAAAAAGGAGTTTAAAGGAATTTGCATATACTGTAGTGGCATTATTATTATGTGTCCCTCTTTTGTATATGATTTTAAATGAAAAGATTATATTTACATCGGAACAATATGATGAATTTGCTAATCAGGTTGAAGTGAATAGTGCAAGAAGTGGTATTCAGGATTATGAAATACCTAACTATGATGTGTATTCAGAAGAGTACAATAATATCAATTATTCAAAAAATGATTTGAATATACTGTATAAGTGGAATTTTGACAGAGAAAAGCTTACAACAGAGAAATACGATATTATTTCACAAATGAATAAGGATGAGATAGACTCTATAAATAATTCAATTATTCGGAGAGCATTTTCATTAAAAAATATAGTGGGTTTTTTTAAAGAATATCCTTATTTATTCTTTCAGATGGATGTCTGGTATGCCTTGATTATAGTTTTAATGATATGTTGTATATACTTAAGACCTCAAAAAAAATATTTGGTATATGTATATTCAATACTTACATTACTCTTAAATTTAGGTATGATGTACTATTTATTCATAGGAGGCAGGTATAATCAGCATCGCGTAGATATAGCGATAGAGTTAGCTTTGATTCTAGGCTTTATTTTTTTATGTAAAGATTTTGAATGTACTTCTCAAAAAAATACCGGGAAAATTGTTGTCACGTTGACATTATTATTGTTTGTCCCATATAGAGTACATGATGATTATTATTGGGGAGTAATTAACAACAGCGTTGTAAGAGACATTAAAGATTTTTTTAATGAGATAACGGAAGATAAGTCTCATTTTTATTTGCTATCATATACAAGAGGCGATATAGATATTTTCAGAATGTATTCACTCACAGATATTACAAAAGATAATTATGAAAATAAATATACTAACATTTCGCAAATATCGAATTTTTTTGAAAACAAATACTTGCAGGAATATAATATTGAAGATTTGTATTATGAGGCAGTGAACAGCAATACAATTAGATTCGTAATGAGCCACTGGGATACTGGTATAGATGATTGGCAGTTATACTTTTCAGACAGGTATGGCGAAAATGTTTATTTAGAGAAAATTAAGGCTTGTGATTCAAAAAAAATATATATTTTAAGAAGTGAGAATCAAAATTTAGTCAACTATTCCAATATATTGCATAATGAAAATATTGCGATGAATGATATAGCTTATAATATTTCTGAAAATACTATTTATATCAATGGAAATATTAATTTGGATGGTTCAGATGCGTTAAATCAGACTTTATATTTGGTTGTATTTGATTCTGAGTCCGAAAGAAAAGCTGAGTATACATTATGTCAATATAAAAATTCAGAAACAGGGAACTATACAATGATTAATCAAAAAATAGACGTGCCTGATTTTTACACAGATAATGATAAAATTAAATTATACATTGAAAAAGATGGTAAGTACTATGAGATTATCTTAAAGTAAAATTATGAAAGGGAAAATGATTTTAATAAAATCAAAAAAATAGATTAAAGTGAATAAAAAAAATGTTGCTGTGAATTATATTTATAATTTAATATATCAAATATTGCTGATTTTAGTCCCATTGATAACAACACCATATTTATCGAGAACTCTGGGGGCTGAAGGAATAGGAGAGTATAGCTATGCAGAAGCATTAGCAACATATTTTGTGCTGGCTGCTACAATGGGTATTACTTATTATGGGCAAAGGGAAATTGCATATTTACAAGACGATAAGGATAAGGAAAAAAGAACTCAGCTTTTTTGGGAAACAAAAAGTCTTACTTTGGTTATTTCACTGATAGTTTTAGTTGCTTATATTTTTCTTGCTTTTCTTCAAGATAATATTCCTTTATATTTAGTTTTATCAATTAATATTATTAATGTTTTCTTTGATATAACATGGCTCTATCAGGGTATGGAGGACTTTTCCATTATTACAACAAGAAATGGTTTTTTTAAACTGCTTAATATTATATATATATTTGTTTTTATCAAAAATAGAGATGATGTTGTAATATATGCGTTAGGTGTATCGGGAATGGCAATATTGGCAAATATGTCTTTATGGAAGAAGCTCCCACAATATATTGGAAAACCTAAGCTTTCCATGTTTAGACCATTTAAAAATATTAAAGTCATCATATCGTTATTTATTCCTACCATAGCAATACAAGTATATACTGTATTGGATAAAACGATGATAGGTGTAATAACCGGAAGCCAGGCACAAAATGGTTATTATGATCAGGCTATACGTTTGTCAAAAGTTGTGCTGACATTGGTAACTGCATTGGGGACGGTTATGATACCACAAATAGGATATCATTATAAGAAAAAAGAAACGGAACTTGTAAGGTCGTTTTTATATAGAGGATATAATTTTGTATGGTTTTTGGGAATACCATTGTGCTTTGGTTTAATAGGCACAGCTTCTAATATAGTGCCGTGGTTTTACGGAGAAGGATTTGAGGAAGTTATATATTTATTAAGTACTTTATCATTTTTGATTTTGGCAATAGGAATAAATAATGTGACGGGAATTCAGTATTTAATACCTACTGAAAGACAAAATGCTTTTACTTTTACTGTTATTCTGGGAGCATGTGCTAATTTTGCTATGAATTTAGTATTGATTCCAAAATTCCAGGCAAGAGGGGCTGCTATTGCATCGGTGTTTGCAGAGACGTTGATTGCAATTGTTCAGCTTATAATTATACGAAAGGAAATTTCTATTCCTAAAATAATTATTATGTCATGGAAATATTTTGTTTCAGGACTTATAATGTTCGGTGTACTCAAATTTGAAGGGAGATATTTATCCCCAAATTGGTATAATTCAGTTATTATGTTTGTCACAGGGGCTATGATTTATTTTGTAATGCTCTTAATATTAAAAGACAAATTTTTAATCCAATATTGTGCAAAAATAATTAATAAAATTAAGAAATAGGTGGGTGAATTGCTGTAGAAAGGATAAAAGCATGATGAATAAATTGAAAAATTATAGAATAAACCATAAAGAAAGTATATATGTTTGTTTAATTAATATTTTGCTGCCATTCATGCTGTTGCTATTACAGTATCCTGTCTATGAGTATAACATGGATATTGTAATGCAAACACTGGTATACAATTTAGAAGGAACATATTCCATATCCCACATTTTATTTTCAAATTTAGTATATGGTAAATTATTAGAAGTATTATTTAATATAAGTAATAAATTGCCGTGGTATTTAGTTGTACAATACATCATAAACTACATATCGCTATGTATAATTGGTATAAATTATATTAAAACTAATAAGAGTAAAATAGGTTATTTTATACTAGCTGTTTTGACATTATTCATAGCAAACGAGATATATGCTAAACCATCATATATGAAAACATCTGCAATATTATGTACAGCTGGTATGTTTTGGATGTGGTGTAATTTATATTCAATAAAAGGTGAGAGTTTAAAGACTAATATTTTTATACAAATATGTATTATTTTTTCAGGGTTAATAAGCTGGAGAGTATTTTTATGTATATTTACAACATATAGTATAATAATGATAATCTATATACTACTTTGTAAAAAATATAGTAATATAAAATACGTCGGATGTATGCTGGTAATTTGTTTTTGTGTGTCAGGATTATTTAGAATTTTCGATATATATTCATACGACAGACTGCCAGAATGGCGTGAAGCCGTTAAGTATAGGGATTCAATTGAAAAAATTCAAATGTATGGTGTACCAGATTATGAAGACATAAATAATAATATGGATTTATTATATGATGAATACATGAGCATTGTTAACTGTAATATTGATAATAAAGAGTTGTTTAGCTTAGACAATGCACAGAAATTGTCCCATGTAACAAGAGATGTAGGAATAAAAACATTTGTTGAATTTATGAGGATGGTACCTTTAGATATATTTAAATTTATGTTTTTCTATATTATAATTATTCTGACAGGAATAAATTGCATATATGGTTCAAAAAATAATAAAAATTGTATATGGGTTACTTGGGCAGTTATGATGATACAATTACTTGTTTCATATCATTTCTATTCAGAAACAAGTAAAGTTTTGTTATTTATAATTCAAATGCCAATTAGCCTTGTACTATTATGTGAACTAAAATGCACAGATGATAAACATAGTAAGGAACTTGTATTATTTACTTCTATTATACTAATATTTGTATGTAAGAATTTCTCGGGTGAAATGGTTAGAAATGTCAGCGATGAAAAAATAGAAGTAAAATTCGATACAATGTGTTCCCAACAGGAACAAACATATTATATAAATATAAATGATATACTAAAAACATATTCTGCATATACTGTATATCCGGAAGGAATACTTCAAAAATATAATATACGCGCTTTGGATATACAATATAAATTGATTCCATTTTATTCCGGTTGAGTTCTAACATACTTTACATATAGAATGCCAATAAACCAAA
Organism: uncultured Eubacteriales bacterium; assembly: GCA_900545175.1. Classification (GTDB taxonomy): domain Bacteria; phylum Bacillota; class Clostridia; order Lachnospirales; family Lachnospiraceae; genus CAG-882. The sequence continues at coordinate 66,524 of UQYF01000007.1, read as the reverse complement.
TAACGTATTACTATCATGGTTTTGGCATCTCTATGTTGAATGTATGGTTCTCCAAGCTCTGTAAAATATAGGTTGCCTATAACGTTGTGAGGCGTCTTTGAAATACAAATACCTGAGTATAGCATTATATTATGTCTCCCAATTATATTTTATAATAGTATATGTTAAAGAAAAAAATATATACATATTTACTGAAAGGAAAAATTATGTCAATTTCAGATGTTTCTTTTTTATTTGTATTTTTACCGGTTCTTTGATATAAATTTCTGTAAACAAATATTTTTTGGACTTTATTAAGGCATCATGATGCAGCTGTGCATCTGATAATATTAGCTAAGGAGAGCAGATGATGAAAGGTATAATTTTAGCCGGTGGTTCCGGTACAAGACTTTATCCATTGACAAGAGTAACATCAAAGCAGTTGTTGCCGATTTATGACAAACCTATGATTTATTATCCGATGTCGGTTCTTATGAATGCCGGCATTAGAGATATACTTATCATATCAACACCTATGGATACACCAAGATTTGAAGAATTACTTGGAGATGGAAAACAGTTCGGTGTTAATCTTACATATGCTGTTCAGCCATCGCCGGATGGGCTTGCACAGGCGTTCATTATTGGTGAGGATTTTATTGGGAATGATACTGTGGCAATGGTATTGGGGGACAATATTTTTGCAGGACATGGGCTTAAGAAGAGATTGAAGGCTGCAGTAGAGAATGCTGAAAATGGAAAGGGTGCAACTGTATTCGGATACTATGTAGACGATCCGGAAAGATTTGGTATTGTTGAATTTGATAAGAATGGTAAGGCAGTTACTATTGAGGAGAAGCCTGCACATCCGAAGAGTAATTATTGCGTAACAGGGTTATATTTTTATGACAACAATGTTGTCGAGTATGCAAAGAATTTAAAGCCATCTGCCAGAGGAGAGTTGGAAATAACGGATTTAAACAGAATATATCTTGAGAAGGGAAATCTTAATGTAGAACTTCTTGGACAAGGATTTACATGGTTGGATACGGGAACGCATGAAAGCCTTGTAGATGCTACTAACTTTGTAAAAACTGTTGAGACACACCAGCACAGAAAGATTGCCTGTCTTGAGGAAATTGCTTATTTAAATGGCTGGATATCCAAAGAAGATGTGTTAAAGGTTTATGAGGTATTAAAGAAAAATCAGTATGGACAGTATTTAAAAGATGTTCTGGATGGAAAATATATAGATGTTTTGCATTAAATGTTTTGCATTAAATGTTTTGCATTAAATGTTTTGCATAGATTTAAAATGTTTTAAGGAGATAATAATTTCATGAATATTTTTGTAACTGGTGGAGCCGGCTTTATTGGCAGTAATTTTATTTTTCATATGTTGAATAAGTATCCTGACTATAGAATAGTATGTTTGGACAAGCTGACGTATGCGGGAAATCTATCAACATTGGCGCCTGTAATGGACAATCCTAATTTTCGCTTTAGTAAAACAGATATATGTGACAGAGATGCAGTGTATAAATTATTTGAAGAAGAACATCCGGATATTGTAGTAAATTTTGCGGCAGAATCGCATGTTGATCGTTCCATTGAGAATCCGGAAGTGTTTTTGGACACTAATATTAAAGGGACTGCGGTTATGATGGATGCATGCCGAAAGTACGGCATCAAAAGATACCATCAGGTAAGTACAGATGAAGTTTATGGTGATTTGCCATTGGACAGACCTGACTTATTTTTTACGGAGGAGACACCAATTCACACTAGTTCACCATACAGTTCGTCTAAGGCAGGAGCTGATCTTTTGGTGCTTGCTTATCACAGAACGTATGGACTTCCTGTCACAATAAGCCGTTGTTCTAATAATTATGGACCGTATCATTTCCCTGAAAAGCTTATTCCACTTATGATTGCCAATGCTCTTGCAGATAAGCCGCTTCCTGTGTATGGAGAAGGACTAAATGTTCGTGATTGGTTATATGTGGAGGATCACTGTAAGGCTATTGACCTCATAATACATAATGGTCGTGTTGGAGAAGTGTACAATGTAGGTGGACATAATGAAAAGAGAAACATTGATATTGTAAAACTCATATGTAAGGAGCTTGGAAAGCCGGAGAGCCTTATCACCCATGTTGGAGATAGAAAGGGTCACGATATGAGGTATGCTATAGATCCTAGCAAGATTCATAACGAACTGGGATGGCTTCCGGAGACTAAGTTCGAGGATGGAATAAAAAAGACTATTAAGTGGTATCTGGATAATCGTGAGTGGTGGGAAACAATTATAAGCGGTGAATATCAGAACTATTATCAGAAAATGTATGGGGATAGATAAAATAGGGACAATGTTATAATGCAGGCTTTTAAGCAATCACCTGATGAAGTATATATTTTGGACAAATCGGGTGATGAAATCAATATAAGGAAATACAGATTTGAGGATATTCCGGAAGATGAGCTTCCCGATGAAAATGAAAAGCTGGAGAGTAATAATATCAATGAGTATTTGTCCACACTGTATAATGAGCAAGAAGCTTATCGTTTAAAGCTAATAAGTATAGTACAATAAAAAATCCGGTTGAATTTGTAATTATGGGGGATATGATTTCTAACACAGAAAAAATGGAGTAATAAATGTGGAAAACTCAATCGCACCGGTTTCATTTGTGGCGGGAAAGAAAAGTTAAATAATATGTCCCTTCATATAAGCATAAAATAGGAATAGTAAATAAAATCCCTACAACTCATGGCAGTTGTAGGGATTTTGTGATTGCCGTTAATGATACATTATGATACAATTAAGTCAGTATTTTATATGAGCAGGCAGCGAAGCGGATTACGAATATCGTTGACTTATACGGTAGAAGGGAGAGACTTATGGTAAAAGGTAGATTGAAATTATTTTTAGGAACGGCTGTTTCGGTATTAATGTCTTCAGTGATGCTTTTTACGGCAACGCCTGATGTGGTATATGCAGGCACATCAGGATGGGTAGAAGAGAACGGAACACAATATTGGTATGAGGATGGCATAAAGCAGGGAACGGACGGCAGAGGAAAAGAGATATATGATCCTTCGACAGGTGGCTGGTATTGGCTTGATGCTGTTCGGGGCGGAGCTCCTGCAAAATCCAAGGATGTATATCAGGAAAGCACAGCCGGACAATGGGGAGCTGTCCTGAATGAGGATGGTACACGTTCAGGAAAATGGGTCAGATATGATGCCGGCGGCCACATGATTAAGGGCTGGGATTCTACAGCTGATGGTACATATTATTTTGATACAGTATATGGCACTATGGCCAGGGGATATGCTTCCATTGACGGTACGGAATACTATTTCAATTTATCAACCGGCGTGCTGGAAAGGGTCGTTGTTGATAACGTAGGCGGCTATACCGGCTGGAAATATATAGATGGTGGTTATTACTGGTATGAAGATGGTATTCGACAGGGATATTGCTATGATGCCGGCTACAGAGGAAAAGAAATCTACGACCCTGAAAGCAAGGGCTGGTATTGGCTTGATAATGTTGACAATGGCAAAAAGGCAGTAAGCAAGGACGTATATCAGGAAAGCCTTGCCGATGATAATGGCAATATTGGAAAGTGGGTTCGTTATGACGCTGACGGTCATATGATTAAGGGCTGGAGCAGCGATGGAAAGTACTATTTTGACCTCGTATACGGAACCATGTACAAGGGTTCACATGTCATTGATGGAGTCGAATATTTCTTCAATGAAACCACAGGAGTGCTTGAAAGCGGTCAGAATAATACGGACGTTCCGGATGATACGACGGATGATACGTTCAATGAAGACAGCGTGCATGACAGGCTTCTTGCGTTAGCGGTGGAATATCCGGAAGGACGCAGCCTCAATAACAGTAATTATTCTTATACATGGAGAAATAAGCTTGGATATTCTGCATACACCGGAAGAGGATGCGCAGGGTTTGCTTTCATGGCAAGTGATGCGGCATTTGGCGAGGATGCGCCTGTATATCAGACATATGATTTAAGCAAGGTTAAGACAGGTGATATTTTAAGGATTAACAATAATTCACATTCGGTTGTTGTCCTTGATGTATACAGTGACAGAGTCATAATATGTGAAGGAAATTATAATTCGTCCGTTCATTGGGGGCGTACATTATATTTCTCGGACATTCAGCTTGATTATATCTTCACACGATACCCTCAGGATGGTACTCAGTCAAAATATATAAACAGAGTTTTTGAATCGAATGACTCAGATAATGACAATACGGTCACAGAAGCGGATTTTATCAAGAAGATGGCGCTTGAGTCATTTGAGCTGCAGAATGAGTATCGTAAGGCGGCAGGGGTTAAGCCGCTCGAATGGAATGAAGAGCTTTATCAGCAGGTTATGGTCCGCGGTCCTGAAATCGCACAATCTTTTTCACACACAAGACCGGATGGTTCAAGCTGTTTTACAGCAGTCAAGGTTTCATACAGTACATGCGGGGAGAACATTGCAGCAGGGTATATGACGGCAGCCGATGTAACTGACGGATGGTATAACAGTACAGGTCATAGAAATAATATGTTAAGTGCTGAATATACAAGTGCAGCAGTTGTGTGCTACTATAGTCCGAATTCTGCTTATGGTTACTATTGGGTGACGGTATTTGTGGGATGAGGAGAAGCCTTGTTGTTCTATCGTGATAGTGAAGTCAGTACAAAATAATAAAAATCCCATCAGACAGAGTTATTCAGTGCAGTGAACCCAAAAGTCAAATTTTTGGATTCAGCTGATATTAATAAAATCTGCCTGATGGGATTTTTGCTTTGGGGTGTGCTGCGACATAGACAGGTTGTTTGAAAGGTAAGATATATTGCTAAAGATGATACATTATGCTAGGATATATTTTATTGATATATTGAAAATTGTGAGAGCACGTAGTGCGGAGCAATTCGATATAATATGTAAGTGAATGTATCATGGACGCATGAAATATATATTCCATGATACAAAGGCAGTTTTTAAGTATGCAGCCGGTCGTGAAGCAGCAATATAAGCAACATGGCAGCCGGTATAATATCAGGATGCATATAATATTTAAGCCATATTGTGAAGGTGGGGATGACATGGGATATAAAATAAGTATCGGGAATCAGGGATTTGACAACATAAGAGAGAAGAAATATTTTTATATTGATAAGACGGCTTTTATAAAAGAATGGTGGGATTCAGGGGATAATGTGACGCTGATAACCCGCCCGCGCCGTTTCGGAAAGACGCTCAACATGAGTATGCTCAACTGTTTTTTCTCAAACCGTTATGCCGGCAGGAGTGATTTGTTCGAGGGGCTTTCAGTGTGGGAGGATGAGAAATACAGGCAGCTGCAGGGGACATACCCGGTGATATTTATAAGCTTTGCGGATGTGAAAGCGAATAACATACAGGATGCCAAGACACAAGTTAAAATGAAAGTGACAGAATTGTTTAATGAGAATACATTTTTGCTTGACAGTGGAATTCTTGTCGAAAATGAAGCTGAGACATTTAAAAGAGTGTCAATGTATATGGATGATGTACTATGCACCTCGGCTGTGAATATGATGTGCCGATTTATGTGGAAATATTATGAAAAGAAAGTTATTATCCTGCTTGATGAATATGATACACCGATGCAGGAGGCGTATGTGCATGGATATTGGAATGAGTTTACAGCATTTATACGGAGCATGTTTAATTCTATATTTAAGACAAATCCATATCTTGAACGCGCCATAATGACAGGAATAACAAGGGTGTCAAAAGAGTCCATATTCTCCGATTTGAATAATCTAAATGTTGTGACGACAACGTCGGATGAATACTGCACATGTTTTGGCTTTACAGAGAATGAGGTGTACGGTTCACTTGATAAGTTCGGATTGTCGGATAAGAAATCAGAGGTAAAAAAATGGTATGACGGATTTGTGTTTGGCTCTCACAGGGACATTTATAATCCCTGGTCGATAACGAGCTATCTTGACAAAAGGAAGCTTGCGCCGTACTGGGCATCGACAAGCTCCAATGGTCTTGTGAGCAGGCTTATACAGACTGCGCATACTGATATCAAGCAGCTGATGGAGGACCTGATAAGCGGCAGGGAAATCGTTGTGAATTTTGATGAGCAGATAGTGTTCAACCAGCTTGACACCGATGAGAGTGCGATATGGAGCCTGCTGGTTGCAAGTGGTTACTTAAAACCAGATAATGTCGAATACAGGGGCGAGCTGTTAGAGCCATGGTATCACCTGTCCATAACGAACCTTGAGACGAGGAGCATGTTTTCCAATATGTTTAAGGGGTGGTTCAGAGGGTCGGCTTCTAATTACAATGCTTTTGTGTCTGCGCTGCTAAAGGGCAGTGTGCGGGAAATGAATGTGTATATGAATGAGGTTGCCCTATCGACATTCAGTAGCTTTGATGCAGGAGCACAGCCGTCAGAAAGGTCACAGCCTGAGCGTTTTTATCATGGCTTTGTGCTTGGTCTGCTTGTTGAGCTGCGCGATATATATGAGGTTAAGTCCAACCGTGAGAGCGGTTTTGGAAGGTATGATGTGATGCTTATTCCAAAGAAGGATGACAGGAAATACAATGCGATTATTTTGGAATTTAAAGTGTTTGATTCATATGATGAGAGTACCATTGAAGATACGGTGAAATCAGCCCTAAAGCAGATAGAGGAAAAGAGTTACGATACTGAGCTTATGGCACGGGGCATTGAAAAGGACAGGATAAGACATTATGGCTTTGCATTTGAGGGGAAAAGGGTGCTGATTGGGGAATAAACAGTGGCGGAAAAGTTATCATATAAAGATTATATGGTTGAGGATATAGGTAAATTGTGAAGATAGAAAAAGCTGATGTGACAATTTGTGTATATACACTCCATCACAGCTATATAATATATTAAAATTATATCCCCGGAGCAATAAATGAAGAGAATTCTTGTAGCAGGTGGAGCCGGATTTATCGGGTCGAATTTATGCAGGCGGTTGGTTGATGATGGGAATACATATGTCATATGCTGTGACAATTTTTACACGGGAAATGAGGACAATATAAAGCCGCTTTTTGACAGCGGCAGATTCGGGCTTTTTAGGCATGATATTATTGAGCCGATTGATATTACAGGTCTTGATGAGATTTACAATCTGGCATGCCCGGCAAGTCCGAAGCATTATCAGAAATCTCCTGTATATACATTGAAAACAAATGTGCTTGGAATAATTAATCTGTTAGAGCTTGCAGTGCGGAACAATGCAAAGCTTATGCAGTTTTCGACAAGTGAAGTGTATGGAAATCCGCTTGTGCATCCTCAGGCGGAGGAGTATTTTGGCAATGTGAATCCGGTAGGCATCAGGTCATGCTACGATGAAGGCAAGAGGTGTGCGGAGGCACTATGTTTTGATTATATGAGAGAGTATGGAGCACATGTGAAGGTCATAAGAATATTCAATACTTATGGTCCGAATATGTCAATAGATGATGGGCGTGTCATATCGAACTTTATTGTACAGGCACTAAGAGGTGAGAATATTACGATATATGGCGATGGCAGCCAGACACGTTCCTTTTGTTATATTGATGATCTGCTTGAAGGTATAATCAGGATGATGGCAAGCGATGATTGTGTACATGGACCTGTAAATCTTGGAAACCCGGAGGAATTTACGATAAAGGAGCTTGCTGATATAGTCGTAAGCATGATAGATACAGCTTCCGGGATAGAGTATAAAAAGCTTCCTCCTGATGATCCGAAAAAGCGCCGTCCGGATATTTCTCTTGCAAAGCATATCCTTGACGGATGGGAACCGAAGGTACCTTTAAGAGAAGGGGTCTGCAATACAATAGAATATTTTAAGGGCATATTGCAAAAGTATTGATAAGTATATAATTTGAACGCAGAATAAGCAATCCCCCGCTTCAAGTGTGTAGAGCACTAAGCGGTGGGTAAGGGGATGCTTATGTCAGTGGGAGTTAAAAGCTCCCACTGACAGTTCGCAAAGCGGCTGCGTTCATGAGCAAGTAGCGAAAGCGGATTGCGAATGTCCGCTTTACAATGTAACCGGATGCTGGACCGGTAAGTACGTATCAATTTATCAATATAAGTATCGGAAAATAATAATCTTAAATTATTTTCCGGGATAGTATGCATAATTTAGGTTAGATTAAAAGAATCCGTGCAAATATTAATATTGTCATATTTGCATGGATTTTGTTTGCCGTTGATAGGATACTATGTTATACTTTGATAATATGGAATGACGAAAAATAATTTGCGGATACGAATGAGACAGGCTATGAAGCATGATTGTTGGGTGTTGGGCTGCGGTTTATAATCAGAAATAAGAGCAGGCTTATGGATTGTGCTCACAGAGCATATTTGCAGAATATGTCTGTAAAATATGCTTATAAATGTAAATATTTTGTCCGTTGGCGCATATTATGATATAGTGAAAAAAATTGGTTTGAGTGAGGTAACGATTATATGTGTGGAATATTAGGTTTTACAGGTGAGCATCAGGCTGCACCGATTATACTTGAAGGTCTGTCAAAGCTTGAATACCGTGGCTATGATTCGGCGGGTATGGCTGTACGTGATGGGGAAGGTGAGTATCAGATAGTAAAGGCGAAGGGCAGGCTTAAGACTCTGGCGGAAAAGACAGATGATGGGAAAGCTGTATATGGTACATGCGGTATAGGGCATACAAGATGGGCAACCCATGGTGAGCCATCGGAGATTAATGCACATCCTCATGCAGCTGATGATGGCAATGTTGTGGGCGTCCACAATGGTATTATCGAGAATTATCAGGAGCTTAAGGACAAGCTGATTAAGAATGGTTATTCCTTCTATTCGTCAACTGACACAGAAGTGGCAATTAAGCTTGTTGACTATTATTATAAAAAATATGAGCACACACCTGTTGACGCCATCAATCATGCTATGGTCCGTATCCGCGGGTCTTATGCATTTGCATTTATGTTCAAGGATTATCCGGAGGAAATATATGCTGCCAGAAAGGACAGCCCGATGGTTCTTGGTATAAGTAATGGTGAGTCATATGTTGCGTCCGATGTTCCGGCTATATTAAAGTACACAAGAGATGTCTACTATATTGGGAATATGGAGATGGCGCGTCTTAAAAAGGGTGAGATTACTTTCTACAATCTTGACGGTGATGAGATAGAGAAGGAACCTGTGGAGATTAAATGGGATGCCGAGGCAGCAGAGAAGGCCGGATATGAGCATTTTATGATAAAGGAGATACATGAACAGCCGCGTGCCATAGCAGATACCTTCCATTCTGTTTACAAGAACGGAGTACTCGATTTGTCGTCTGTAGGTATTGATGATGAAGAGATTAAGAAGATTTCACAGATTTACATAGTAGCGTGTGGTTCTGCTTATCATGTTGGTGTTGTAGGACAGTATGTGCTGGAGGATTTGGCAAAGATTCCGGTAAGAGTTGAGATTGCTTCGGAGTTCAGATACCGCAGGCCTCTTCTTAAGAGTGATGATCTTGTGATAATCATAAGCCAGTCAGGTGAGACTGCGGACAGCCTTGCGGCTCTTCGTCTTGCAAAAGAAAAGGGTGTCAAGACACTTGCCATAGTAAATGTTATCGGCAGTTCCATCGCACGCGAGGCAGACAGCGTATTTTACACACTCGCAGGGCCTGAGATTGCGGTTGCGACAACTAAGGCATACAGTACACAGCTTATAGCGTCATACTGTCTTGCAATCCAGTTTGCAAAGGTACGTGGTGAGATAACAGATGCACAGTATACGGAGATGTTAACAGAGCTTGATACACTTCCTGACAAGGCAGCCAAGGTTTTAGATGATAAGGAGCGTATCCAGTGGTTTGCGGCAAAGCAGGCGAACATGCGTGATATATTCTTTATCGGACGTGGAATAGACTATGCGGTAAGTCTTGAAGGCAGCTTAAAGCTCAAGGAGATTTCCTATATTCACAGCGAGGCCTATGCAGCCGGAGAATTAAAGCATGGAACAATAAGCCTTATTGAGGATGGAACGCTTGTTATCGGAACATTGACACAGCCTGAGCTATATGAAAAGACAGTCAGCAACATGGTCGAGTGCAAGACCCGCGGTGCATATCTTATGGGACTTACAACCTATGGCAATTATGAGACGGAGGATACCTGCGATTTCACAGTGTATATTCCTAAGACGGATTCACACTTTACGGCATCACTCGCAGTCATTCCGCTGCAGCTCCTTGGTTATTATGTATCCGTAGCTAAGGGATTAGATGTCGACAAGCCAAGAAATCTGGCTAAGAGTGTTACGGTAGAATAGATTTATAAGCATTTTTGGCAATATGTTATATGAGATTATGTCATCCATGAAGGATGGCATAATTTTTAATTACGTATGTATCATATATGATTTTGCGATGCGCCGGGCAGTGAACCGGTAAGATTATAAAATGTATGGGTGCTACAAGATGAGTGTGGCGATTGACTGAGTAAGGGATGTATGATGTGAGATGGAAAAACATTGTCTATGGTCGTCTTGGAGTATATAATTATAAATAATCAGATATTAATACAATAACGAAGCAGATATACTTTAAAATTTAATTTTGGATGGAGATTAAAGAAAACAGGCTAAAAGAGAAGCATACTATAAAAGTGAATGAGGAGGGAGAATATATGGCAAGGAAAGTGGTTATAGGTAAGCAGGATTTTGCGGCATTGAGGGAAAATGATTATTTTTATGTAGATAAGTCGGATTTTATAAAAGAATGGTGGGATTCGGGGGATGATGTAACTCTGATAACACGTCCGCGCCGTTTTGGAAAAACTCTTAATATGAGTATGCTGAACTGCTTTTTTTCCAACCAATACGCAGATAGGGGAGATTTGTTTGAAGGGCTTTCCATATGGAAAAATGATGACTATAGAAAAATACAGGGAACATACCCGGTGATCTTCCTTAGTTTTGCAGATTTGAAAAGCTGTAGCTTTAATGAAGCGAGAAACACTATTGCTGCAATAATAAATGATGTATATAAGCAATATAGGTTTTTACTTGATAGTGATATTATGTCTGACAGTGAGAAGTCAGGCTGGGTCAGGCTTGAAAACTATGCCGCCGGTCTGCTTATGAATGCAGAAGATAATAATGCTCTGCTGCAAAGAGCAATTAAAGACTTATGCGGCTATTTGTCAAGGTATTACCGGAGAAAGGTTATTATTCTGCTTGATGAGTATGATACACCGATGCAGGAAGCGTACATGTATGGGTACTGGGATGAGTTTACTGCATTTATGCGTAACTTGTTTAATAGCACGTTTAAAACCAATCCGTATCTTGAGAGAGCAGTTATGACAGGAATTACCAGAGTTTCAAAAGAATCCATGTTCTCAGACCTCAATAATCTTAAGGTGATTACCGTAACATCAGAAGAGTATAATAAGTACTTTGGATTTACGGAGGGCGAGGTATTTGAAGCTCTTGAAGAAATGGGACTATCAAGTGAAAAGGCTGCGGTAAAGAAATGGTATGATGGATTTACTTTCGGCTCACAGAGAGATATTTATAATCCTTGGTCAATTATAAATTATCTGGATGAGAAAAAACTGAAGCCTTATTGGGCTTCAACAAGCTCTAACGGACTTGTGAGCAGGTTGTTACAGACTGCGTCGAGTGATATGAAGATGCTTATGGAAAAACTGCTCAGCGGTGATACTATAGTTGTAAATTTTGACGAGCAGATAGTGTTTAACCAGCTTGATACAAATGAGAGCGCAGTGTGGAGCCTGCTTGTTGCAGGAGGATACCTGAAAGTGAATGCTGTGGAATACAGAGGTGAATTGTTAGAACCTTGGTATCATGCAGCAATTACAAACCTTGAAACTAAAAGTATGTTCTGCAATATGTTCAAAGGATGGTTTAATGCAAACGGTTCGCATTATAATCGTTTTGTTGAGTCCTTGATAAAGGGAAATTTAAAGGAAATGAATATTTTTATGAATGACGTGGCAGTGTCTACCTTCAGTTACTTTGACACAGGAGTCAGGCATTCTGACAATCAACATCCTGAGAGATTTTACCATGGTTTTATGCTCGGTTTGATTTCTGAGCTTCGTGACATATATGAGATTAAGTCAAATCGAGAAAGCGGTTATGGACGATATGATGTTATGATGATTCCGAAAAATACGGATGATGACAGGCTGCATGCAGTCGTACTCGAATTTAAGGTGCATGAAGCAGATGAGGAAAAAACGCTTGAAGATACGGCAAAAAAGGCGCTTAGTCAGATAGCGGACAAGAACTATGATGCTGAACTCATTGCGCGGGGAATAAGCCAAGAGAAGATAAGGCACTATGGATTCGCATTCGAAGGGAAAAAAGTGCTGATAATGGAAGATATGCAAAAGGCTTGAAAATTTCTTCAAAAAAATAAAATTTGACAACTCTGTCAGGTCACAAAGGTTTAAAAGTGTGGTAGGATAGTTATAGGTAATAGGTATGCTGTGAATTACAAATGCAAAAATATGGTTGAAAGTAATGTCTATAAACATTGAGTGATGACAATCTTGTGTGAACTTTTTGCTGTATGCATGGAGATAAATTATGAGTGAGAGTGAACTTAAGCTGGCATGGGATGTTGAGAAATTACTTGAATACGGGTTTGATGGACACAGGTATATTATAGATGCCATAGAGCATGTGTTTGGGCAAAGAATTTTACAACATGGGTATGCTGACGCAGGATATATACTTAGGACAAGCAGATACGGATTGACCAAAAATGTCTATTATGCAATGATGAATGGCTCAAGATTTAAGAAATTATTTGCGAAGTCATGCATACCATCAGAGGATATAGATGTCATGCTTGAATATCTTGATACTGTTATCGGGGATGACGTTGAACTTAACAGTGAAGAAGAGAGAGCATTATTATTCTGGCTCTTTCTTCCATATCGCACAACAGCGAAAAATTTGTTTAAAAGGTCTTATCTTAGAATTCTTATTTCGAAGTATTTTGAGATGACACAGCCGGCTGATGAACAGCCCGGAAAGCTAAAAATCTTCGATGAGATAATATATAATGCTGATTATTGCAATGTAGAAGTAATAACATCAGTAGAAGATTATGCTAAGTATACATTTGCACTCAAAGAAGAAAAAGCGGATGAGATGCTTTTCTATCGAGGGCATTCATTGCTGGATTATACACTTGTTCCCGGAATAAAAAGAAGCTCCGGCTGGTTTAAAAATGAGAATATCATGTATCATGAGCTGTTAGTCCGCTGTGCACAGAGCTTTGTAAATTGCCAGACACATTTGGAATATCTTGTAGAGATGCAGCATTACGGTCTGCCAACGCGCCTGTTAGATATAACCGAGAATCCGTTGGTTGCACTTTATTTTGCATGCTGCAGCAATAAGAATCGTTTAGGGGAAGTGATTATACTTACAACAGGCAATGACCATGTGCGATATGCAAAGAGCGATACAGCATCAATACTTGCCGCATTGCCAACTTTAAATTACGAAGAACAGATTCGCCTATATGATTTATGCACAAATGGTATTCCGGAGCCGCGGGATGCAGATTATCAGCTGCTTGCCGGCAAGCTTGCGAGCGAAGTGAAGTCACGAAATCCTGCATTCGAGCCGCGAATAAAAAAATCAGACCTTATCGGTCATGTTTTTGTCACACCGATAAGAAGCAATCAGCGAATCATGAAGCAGGACGGCTCATTTATAATATGCGGTCTGACGCGCGAACACGGCGACAGCAATATGCTTGACGACCTTTGCTGCACCGATTCTGATAACAAGCGGCTTGTGCTTGTCATCAAAGAAAAAGAAAAGATATTGCAGGAACTCGACACACTTTCAATCAACCGTGCCACACTCTTCCCAGAGATTGATGACGTGGCTGAATATTTGAAGGGGAAGTATGGAGAGGAGAAATGAAAAAAAGTGAGGGATAATTTTTAGTTATCCGTTATTAATAATTTAACTATATATGTTTGGAGGGCACAATGTACAGTATTGAAGAATTTAAAGAACGATTTTCAAAAATCAAAGGAAAAACAATTGCTATTGTTTATATATTCGAAGGAGATGATGATTCTGGATTTAATCATTTTTATATTTGGAAAAGCAATATCATTTCTAAATGGATGAATGCCGTACAAGAATTATCATGTATGCCACTAATCATTGACGTACGAACTTTTATTGATAAAGCAATAAATAAGACTTTACCTCACATAGATTATGTAATAAATTTAAATTCTGGTACATATAATCTTTCATCAATGGCGTTAGTACCATCCATGTGTAGTGCTATCAATGTTCCTTGTATACCTTGTAATGCCGTTTCTATTGTAACTGGTGAAAATAAAATATTATCAAATCATATTGCATCTTCACTTGGATTAAATGTTCCACAAGAACTAGATAAAAATAATGAAAATGGAATTTTTCGCCCTGTTAGTTTAGGCAATAGTCTTGGAGTTCAAAGAGGATATCCTTGTAATAAACAACAGGGAATCTATCAAGAATTTATTAATGGTTATGAAATCACTACTCCATTAGTATATAATGCCATTGAAAAGAAAATGGACGTACTTCCAACAGTAGTATTTGCACCATTAAACAATAATCCTGAATGGTATTATGGAGAAAGCGATAAACATAAGCAACAAGGTTATAAATTTACTTTAATTAAATTAGACCCGAAAATTGAACATAAATATGTAGAACTAGCAAATATTTTATCTATTAAAACTTTCTGTAGAATAGATGCAAGAATAAAATGTTGCAATAAAAAAGCAATGATAGATACACTTGAATCAGGAGCCGATTTTGATAACACCTATTTTATTGAAATTAATGTAATGCCTACAATTAGAGATAACAACAGTTTTTGTTATTCTTTTCAATCAATCAAACCATCTACTTCAATTGGAAAATACATTCAACTACAAAAAGAAATGATAGGAACAATAAATATACATAGCTTTTTATTATCAAGCTCCATGATGGCATTTATTCCTTAAAACACTTATCCGGAGAAGTGTTCTGATATATTATCAGTCCGCTTCTCCAAGTAATTTAAAACCAAGTGCTAAATATAAAAGGATTCAATCCTGTTTTTGTAAGAAATTCTTTTTTTACGCCAGTTGTCTGAATATGTTGATTAGGAAGATTTAATGTATTTAGAATTTGAAGATTATACTGCATTTCAATCAAATCTAACTGCAACATTAGCTGACCTGCTCCTAAAATATTGTCATTGAACGCTCTCTGTACTAAATTTATTACAGGATATTTTTGAATCAAAAAAACTCCAAAATCTTTTGATTTAGATAATGCCAATACTACAATATTCATTGCATACCTAGCGGATATAAATGGAATGTTCATGAGTTCTTTATTATCAAAAATTAAATTCATAACTTTTAGTAATTCATCCTCTTCTATTTTATCAAAACAATACGCTCTAGCAATAAGTCGATTGCATAATATTGCAACTTTTTGTATACAACGTTCTGGGCGATATGCATAGTCTAATCCTTTATCAAAAAATGGAATTGCTTCATCTGGATAGCCATTCATCAAATGTGCCACCCCTGTATTATTTAGTATATGTGACATTCCAACCAAACCAGGAACATTATATATTGCTTCCTCTTGCAGAGTTCTAAATTCTTTAATATCCACAGTACTTGTATCAAATTGTCTAACTAGTTTGTTATTTTTACAATATATTGCATTATCTTCCATTCCATTATGCACAAAAATATTATATGCTTCATTTAAAAGTTCTATTTTTTGGTCATATGTATATCCTTCAAGAAAATAAGCATACCTATAAACATGCGCTAGTAAAATATCATTATCAAGTTGTTTTGCAAGTTGCAATGCTTCAGATATATCGCTTTTTCCGCCATCATTACAAAATACACGATATAATCTTAAAATACACTGAAATGATTGTTTAAGCATACAATCAAATTCACTTGAAACTTCTTTTTGGTCTATTTCATTAATTAATGTACATAACTTATCCCGCACCAGAGATTTATCTTGATATAGAAAATTGGTTCTCATTTGAAGTATAGAAGGACTATATAATTTTATTAATGATTTTTCTGCCCATTCTTCGTTATACAAAATATCTCTTCTGGTATTAGAACAAGTGCTAAAGCAGTGATGTGTAAATGCATCCATAAATTCGTCTACATTCTCTGCACCACAGTTGACAACTTTATAAATTTCTGTTTCGCCACTGTTACGAATCATTTTAATGTTTGTATTATGTGGACATCCGGACAATAAAGTTCTTGCACGTTTAAAGTCGTTATCTTTAAGTAAAATAATTATCGCGGGTCTTAAGATACTTGTTTTATGAAGTGCTACTATTTGATTGACATACTTCGGCAATATTTCACCTTCTTGTATTATAATAGGGTCAAATACATCCGGACCAGCTGCCTGATGTTCTTGGCATGTAAATACTTTAAATAAAGAGCCTATAACATCGAGTATTCCTACTGGCTTTGTTATATTAAAGCATGCTTTTATTAATTCCGCTGCATTGGGAATTTTTGTACTTATTCCCTGTAAAATGCGAAATAATCTGCTTTTCATCACACTATTTGTATCAATATAATTTTCTTTTCCTTTATATTGACGAAAATAATCAGAACCTCTTCCTACTACAAAACGTTGTTCAACAACATAAATAGTAAATGTGTTATCTGTTTCCTTAAAAAATTTTTTTACATCTTCCAAAACAATCCTCCATAACCAACGGATAACTAAAAATTATCCCTCACTTTTCCTCCTTTTCACCCAACCTTCCTATTCCATAGTTTTATTTGCCCTGTCCCCTCTACTCTATTATTTTCCCGATTCATCCCCCTCCACATTCATCCCCTTCCTAGGATGCTTATTTTGCAGCATATCCCTTTGCTTAGCCAATGCGACATGAGTATAAATCTGGGTTACGTTGATGGAGCTGTGCCCGAGCATTTCTTGGATGTAGCGGATGTCCACGTCAGCTTCGAGGAGGCTTGTGGCGAAGGTGTGGCGGAACATATGAGGTGTTATGTGCAGGTCGATGGCGGCGAGGGAACAGTATTTGTTTATCATGCGGCGGACGGACTGGTCGGACAGAGGAGTGCCTGATTGATTCACAAAAAAGTGTGTGGAGCCTGCGATTTGTGTGGAAAAAGTGTGGCGATATTCGTCAAGAATGTGGATAATTTCATCGGAGGCAAGCTGGATATAGCGCTCTTTATCGCCTTTTCCGTAGATTAAGATGGTACCGTCAATAAGGTTGACGTTGCTGCTTTTGAGACAGCACAGCTCACTTATTCTTATTCCGGTTGCAAAGAGAAGTTCAATGACAGCTGCATCGCGCAGTGAGTTGCAGCGCTGGTATGTTGTTCTGGCATTTGAGCGCTGGGTATATATAGTTGAGAGGAATGTTTCCACAGTGTGCAGAGGAATGGTTTTTGGAAGGATAATCGGTTCGCGGAAGCGGGTGCGTATTTTGGAGAATGGATTGATATCGATGATATCTTTGTATTCGCAGTAGTGGAAAAGAGCCTTTATGGATGCAATTTTGCGCTTGGAGCTCTTTGGCTTGTATTCGGAATGAAGCCTGCTTATATAGTTTTCGAGGATTGTGGGTGTTATATTTGATATATATGAGATTTCAAGAGAATCGGATAAAAAATCCGTGAACTGGCGTAGGTCTATGCGGTAGGCTTTTAGAGTCTTTTCGTCTAAGCATTTCTGTGTACGGCAGTAATCTAAATATTCTGTGATGAGTGTTGGCAAAGTGTTCATGATATATTCTCCTTAGATTTTATTTACCGGATTCGGGTGTCAAAGTATTTTTGACCTCAACAGTTTTTCATTAACATAGCATGAAAGATATTAAAAGAACAGAGCTTGCTATATGCAGGAGCAGATGATAAAATTGTGATGTAAATATAGATATATGGTTATACTGAAGTTGGATGCCATGGTTTGCGGTATGAAAACCTTCATGGATGTAGATTTTATGGGGATGATACTGAGGCTGGATGTCATAGTTAGCGGCATTAAGACTATAGACTGTTAAAGCAAGATTTTGATTGGTATATTGGAATTTAAATTTGTAACCGGACATTCGGGCAATTTTACTATACTGCAATGCATATGAATAAAACAATAGTCTCATAAAATGACTAAATGTGATGCAGGAGGTGTTGTGATATGTACAGGTGTATCAGAGTCAGAGTTCAAAATAACCGGCTCAAGTGCCGGCAGTAATATGGCAAAATCACACTAAGGTATCAATATATGTAATTTTACAGTTATATAGGATTAAAGAATAACAGGAGGAAAAAACATGAAGAGAATAATGTATTTTGCACTATCGTTTATAGTCATCATTAGTGGAATATTTGGTGTTCAGGAAAAGATATCGGCGGATGATGATGACGGCAACTTTACAAACCTTATTATTTTTATGAGATTTGCAGGTGAGGATGAGTTTATTGATGATGTGTATGAGGGAACCACAGTGCGTAAGATAACGGACAATTCGTACAACACGGCAGCGTACAATGTGAGCGATTACTACAGAGGCGTATCTGAGAATAAGCTGCGGATGAAGAACGTATATCTGTTTGATAATGGTGGCTCGATTGTGTTATCTCATGATAGAGGATATTATGCAGAGTGGAGTGAAGACAATCAGATTGGTTATACGAGTACAGGTGAGGCATCAAGCCGTATGTATGAGCTCAAGCTTGAGTGGGCTGATGCGGTAGAAAAGGCGTTAGCTGCCGGAAATTGCATAACCAACTATGATGGAACAGTTAAGTACGGTTTTGAAGATCTTGACAAGAATAATGATGGCAAAATCGATTCCATCACAATCATATATAGGCCTACGACACAGAGCAACATATCAGTAACCTGGTCATCACCATTGTGGAATTATCGGGATTATGCTGACTATGTGACTATCAACACGGATAAGGGAAGTATTACGAGCGGTAAATATTTTCAGGTGACTAATTCGTACACTAAGCCGGATGGAACTACTAAGGGTTATCTGTTCAAGGATTCGGATGGTAATGTTACAGTGTCAATTTCTGTTGCCATACATGAGATGGGACATATAATGGGTTTGAAGGATTTGTACAATTCATCTCAGCAGTCACCGGTATATTATTTATCTGCGATGGCTAAACACCTGTCTCCTGTACCACAGCTTATCTCGGTTAAGGAGAAAGAGGCTCTTGGCTGGGTTAATGATGGAGATGTCGAGACAATAATAGCTGATGGACAATATAATATCAGGGCTCTTGGAACATCAGGACAGGGTGCTGTCGGATACAAGTTCGACATTCCGGAAAAAGGAAAGACAGTATATCTGGAATACAGGAATTTTGGCGCAGATGGAAATAAGTATGATTCAAAGTATTTGAAGCAATATAATGTTGATGACAGCAGCGTGAGCAGAATTACGATAAAGTCAGGACTTGTATGCTATCTTATTGACAGTGATACGAAATTTCCTAACAACATGAATTGTTCGGCATCGCGGTGGAATTATCAGGTTGTAGGTGGGCAGAATAGTACAAAAAATGATGCTGCATTGGCTGTGGATGAGGAGCTAGAGCTGGCAGGTGGCATAATAATTACAGTAACAGCGATTGATGGAAATAATCTCACATTTACCATAAAGGGAAATTTTGCTGAACATGTACATAGCGGCGGCGAGGCCACCTGTGTAAAGCGTGCCATTTGTTCGGTATGCCACCAGGAATATGGTGAGTTTGACCCGGATAAGCATGAGCACACCGAAGTGCGAAATGCCAAGGAGCCAAGCTGTACCGAAGCAGGGTATACAGGAGACACATACTGTGCAGACTGTGATACGCTTTTAAGCACCGGTTATGATATTGAAAGGACAGCACATGAATTACAGCATGTGGAGGCTGTAGAAGCTACAGCGGCAAGAGAAGGAAATATAGAATATTATTACTGCAAAATATGTGATGCAGCTTTCCTTGATGAAGATGCATTACAGCAGATAGATAGAGAAGCTGTTGTGTTAGCTAAGCTTGCACCTGACATGATAGATGGAGATAAATCAGTAGTTGATATATCATCCGGAAAGTCAGCAATGTTCAGATCCAATGCAGCGATAGACGATTTTATCAGAGCGGAATTAGATGGAAAAGAGCTTACTGTAGACAAGGATTATACTGTAAAAGAGGGAAGTATAATTGTCACATTGCTGCCAGCGTATATAAGCAGGCTGTCAACAGGAAGCCATAAGTTGGGCATTGTATCATCAAGCGGAACTGCTACAGCCAACTTTACTGTAACTAAATCGCAGGAGCCGACAAGCAGTGAGGAGGAGACGACCACCAAGTCTGAGCCGGAAAGCAGCCAGAGCCCGACAGAAGGAACGCAGGAGCCGACAAGCAGCCAGAGCCCGACAGAAGGAACGCAGGAGCCGACAAGCAGCCAGAGCCCGACGGAGGGAACGCAGGAGCCGACAAGCAGCCAGAGCCCGACAGAAGGAACGCAGGAGCCGACAACCAGCCAGAGCCCGACAGAAGGAACGCAGGAGCCAACAAGCAGCCAGAGCCCGACGGAGGGAACACAGGAGCCGGAAAGCAGCCAGAGCCCGACGGAGGGAACGCAGGAGCCGACAAGCAGCCAGAGCCCGACAGGCGGTGATGAAGGGCAGACAAGCAGCCAGAGCCCGACAGGAGGTGCGCAGGAGCCGATAAGCAGCCAGAATCCGACAAGTGATGGTACTGAGCCGGCAGGTACGGATGAGCCGGAAAGCCCATCGGTCGGTGGATATCTGTCGCCGGGCACAGGAAGCAGCGCACAGGTTAAGGCTTGGGTTATCGTGGGAGGATTGCTTGTGAGTGGCTTTGCGTTTATGAGGAAGAGAAAATAGAATTAAAAAGGGGGATTGCATTTTGGGTATATTTGTAAATTGCGATAATAGTGCATTTAAAGTAGCACTTAATTCGGAAATTTATATTGATAAGACAGGGCTGTTAGAATATACCAATAAAGTGATGAACACATTACAAGGGTATATTTGCAACAGCAGACCAAGAAGGTTTGGAAAGTCAATTACAGCGAATATGCTGACGGCGTACTATAGCCGAGGATGTGATTCGGAACAGATATTTGCAGATTTATATATCAGCCAAAGTGCGGATTATAAAAAACATCTTAACAAATATGATGTCATTCATTTTGACATACAATGGTGTATTGAGCCTGCCGGTGGTCCTGAAAATGTAATCTCATATATTACTGAGAAGACAATAGAAGAGCTAAGAGAATACTATCCAGAACAGCTGTGTAGTAATGTTACATCATTGCCTGAGGCGCTGTCACTTATCAATGCAGCTACAGGCAGAAAGTTTGTCGTGATTATTGACGAGTGGGATGTACTGATTAGGGATGAGGCCAATAATAAAAAGATACAGGATGACTATATTAATTTTTTAAGGGCGATGTTTAAAGGAACGGAACCTACAAAATATATACAGCTTGCGTATCTTACCGGAATTCTGCCAATTAAAAAACTGAAAACACAGTCAGCTTTAAATAATTTTAAGCAGTATTCCATGCTGGCATCAGGTGCAATCTCACAGTATGTTGGTTTTACAGAGGATGAGGTTCGTGTCCTGTGCGAAAAGTATGGTCAAAGCTTTGATGAAGTGAAACGCTGGTATGATGGCTATCAGCTTGGAGAATACCATGTGTATAATCCTAATGCTGTTGTAAATGTCATGGTCGATGGAGAATTTCAGAGCTACTGGTCCGGAACAGGTTCATATGAAGCAATCGTTCCTCTGATTAATATGGATTTTGATGGATTGCGGACAGCTATTATAGAGATGCTTGCAGGCAGCTTTGTTGAAGTTGATGTGACATCATTTCAGAATGATGCGGTTAGCTTTGCCAATAAAGATGACGTTATTACTTATCTTATTCATCTTGGCTATCTTGCATATAATCAGAAGTCCAAGACAGCATTCGTTCCTAATGAAGAAATAAGAGAAGAACTTATAAGAGCCACCAAGAGAAAAAAATGGGATGAGTTTACATTGTTTCAGGAAGAATCGGATGAGCTGCTGGATGCAACCTTGAATATGAATTCCGGAGTTGTAGCAGATAAAATAGAGAAGATTCATTCTGAGTATGCATCCGTTATTCAATATAATAATGAAAATTCGCTCAGCAGTGTATTGGCTATTGCATATCTTGGAGCTATGAAATACTATTTTAAGCCTATTCGTGAATTGCCGACAGGAAGAGGGTTTGCAGACTTTGTTTTTATTCCGAAGCCTGAATACAGGCAGGATTATCCGGCACTTATTGTGGAGCTTAAGTGGAATAAAAATGCATCAACTGCAATTAAGCAGATAAGGGATAAAAAATATCCTGATTCTGTGCTGCAATATTCGGGAAAAATTCTGCTTGTAGGGATAAGCTATGACAAGGCTGTAAAAGAGCATAGCTGCGTTATTGAAAAATGCATTAAATAGGTTTACAAGGGCTTGTAAAAATTGTGAAGGGAGTCACGCTATGAACAGAGTATTGGAAAATAACAGGCTGCGTGTCACTGTAAGCGATGACGGAGCGGAGCTTGTCAGCGTATGGGACAAAAAGCGTAATGCAGAGCGCATCTGGAGAGGAGACAAGGCAGTGTGGGGAAGACATGCGCCGGTTCTATTTCCTTTTGTCGGAAAAGTTGCGGATGGACGGTATAGCTATAGAGGAAAGCAGTACAATATGACATCGCATGGTTTTGCGCGTGACAGAGTGTTCGAGCTTGTAGAGATGGGCGAGCTGTCTGTGACGCATGTTCTAAAGTGGAGCGATGATACATTGACTGTCTATCCTTTTAAATTCGTGTTATATGTAAAGCACAGTCTGGAAAATGCAGATGCAGATTCGGTTAAGGTACAGTGGAGAGTTGTAAATGAGGCTGATAATGGAGAGGTAATGTTATATGGCATTGGCGGACATCCTGCTTTTACTTTTCCGGATAACGAACCAGCTGTGGACTGTTCGCTGCGGATAAATTCTGCATATGGAGCGGCGAAAAGCGAGGAAGAGCCGCTTAAGTATCATCTGCTAAATGAATCAGGCTGCATTGATATGTCAAGGGAGTATGAACTTGATATGCCACAAGGAAGCGTTAAGATAACAGATGATATGTTTGACAAGGATGCGCTTATAGTCCTTGACAATCAGGTTAATTATATTGAGCTTCTTGATGCTGATGGCAAGCCATATATCGGCATGGCATGTGAAGGCTTTCCGTATTTTGGAATATGGTCAAAGAAGGTGGATGAATTTATCTGCCTTGAGCCGTGGTACGGAATTGCGGATATGGCAGGGCATGAAGGCGACCTTGAAAAGAAAGCAGGGATGCAGAGGCTTGGCGCAGGCGAAAGTGCAAGCTACGATTATGTAGTAGAGTTTTATTAGAATTTCATTTGTATATGAGAGGTTTAACGCTATGGAGGAGTATTTTCAGTCGCCGTCTCCATCGGTATCATCTAAGAGAATATTGTACACGGCAAGCAGCTGGGCAAAAAATAATCTGATATTTTTGCAGGAGACAGGTTCGTTAAGGGCGATTAAGCCACATGTATCAAAGCGTGATAATCTGCAGTCATATCTGTGCATGATGGTGCTTGACGGTTCGGGCTATATTGAGTACGAGGGGCGGCATTATGAAATGGTAAAGGGTGACTGCGCTTTTATAGACTGCATGAGAAGTTATAGCCATAGCACAGGGATGAGCACAAAGTCGGTTACCCATGATGTAGTGAAGAGCAGAACGATACATGAGAGCTGCGCATATGACATGGAAAAGGAAAATATGTCCGAAGGGTTATGGTCGCTTGCGTGGGTACACTTTTACGGTGAGAATATGCCTGCGATATATGAGAAATATATTGAGCGCGGAGGATTGCCGGTATTCACTCCGGAGGATGGCAAAAGATATACCGATATATTCTCACGCATGTATGCGATGGCGGGTTCTGAGGATTATATAAGGGATATGAAGTTGAATGCGCTGTTAAATGAGCTGCTTGCTGTCATTATGGAACAGTCGTGGCATCCGGAGAATCTCTCAGGCGGAAAGAAGAGGCGCGAGCTAGTAGAGGTTAAGGCATTTCTTGATGAGCATTATACGGAAAAGATAACACTCGATGCACTGGCAGCTTCGTTTTACATTGACAAGTTCTACCTCAGCAAGATTTTTAAGGAAACTTATGGCACAACGATAAATTCATATATTTTTGCAAAGAGAATAACGCAGGCAAAACGTCTGCTCAGATTTACGGAGCTTAGCATTGATGAGATAGGCAGCAGGGTAGGAATGAATGATGCGAACTACTTCAGCAGAAGCTTCAAAAAGCTTGAGGGAATAAGCCCAAGCGAATATAAGAAGACTTGGTGATATAAGAGAAGTTCACAGCGGATATATATTTTTATATCAGAGCGTATTTAATAAACCAATATTGTGCTAATTTTTCTCTATATATGCGGTTACACTAAGCATATACTTGATATAAAATTCTTAAAAAAGTGAAGAAGTCCGCATAATGCTGTAAAAACATGCAGTTGATTGTGGGTGCAGCCAGATTTAATTGTGACAAAGAATATTGTCAGCAGGCAATTTATTAAAATTCATGAAAGAAGAGGATATTTTAGATGAAAAAGGCTTTAATTACAGGAATTACGGGACAGGATGGTTCTTTTTTGGCAGAGTTTCTTCTTGAGAAGGGCTATGAAGTGCATGGTATAACAAGACGTGCATCTATTTCAAATACTGCAAGAATAGATCATCTTTTAAGAGCCGGAAGCATAACATTACATGATGGAGATTTGTCAGATTCGATATCCATTATCAAGATTATCGGGGATGTACAGCCGGATGAGATTTACAATCTTGCAGCACAGTCACATGTTCAGGTATCATTTGATGCTCCTGAGTATACAGGCGATGTTGATGCCGTAGGTGTTCTTCGTGTGCTTGAGGCAGTGAGAGTTCTTGGACTTACCAAGAAGGCAAAGGTATATCAGGCTTCTACATCAGAGCTTTACGGCAAGGTTGAGGAGGTTCCTCAGTCAGAGACCACTCCATTCCATCCATACAGCCCTTATGCGATTGCAAAGCAGTATGGTTTCTGGATGATTAAGGAGTACCGTGAAGCTTATGGCATGTTTGCTGTAAACGGTATTCTCTTTAACCATGAGTCAGAGCGCCGAGGTGAGAACTTTGTAACAAGAAAGATTACACTTGCAGCCGGAAGAATTGCAGAGGGACTTCAGGACCACCTTGAGCTTGGTAATCTTGATTCACTCAGAGACTGGGGCTATGCAAAGGACTATGTTGAGTGCATGTGGCTTATTATGCAGCAGGAAAAGCCTGAGGACTTTGTTATTGCTACAGGCGAGCAGCACACTGTAAGAGATTTTACACAGAAGGCGTTTGCAGCTAATGGAATTACACTTCGCTGGGAAGGCGCCGGAATTGATGAGAAGGGTTATGATGCGGCTACAGGAAAGATGCTTGTATGTGTCAATCCACAGTGGTTCCGTCCTACAGATGTAGATAATCTCTGGGGAAATCCTGCAAAGGCAAAAACAGTTTTAGGCTGGAACCCTCAGAAGACTTCATACGAAGAGCTTGTAAAGATAATGGCAGAGCATGACAGAGAGCTTGCTAAGCGTGAGAAGGTTCTTCTTAAATAAAACAGCAAATATGTGGGACATTGGTGTCAGACCCCTGTCCCAAATTTGCTGGGACAGGGGTCTGACACCGGATGTCCCAGGGTAGATTGTGAGGAAAAAGCTATGATGGAAAAGAATGCGAAGATATATGTTGCTGGACATCGCGGAATGGTTGGTTCGGCAATCGTAAGAGAATTAAAAAGACAGGGCTATGAGAATATAATCACAAGGACACATAAGGAGCTTGACCTTTGCAGACAGGAGGACGTTGAGAAGTTCTTTGCACAGGAGAAGCCGGAGTATGTATTCTTAGCGGCAGCCAAGGTTGGAGGCATTGTTGCTAATCAGGAGGCACTTGCCGATTTCATGTACTACAATATGACTCTTGAGATGAATGTTATTCATTCAGCATGGCAGAACGGCTGTAAGAAGCTTGAATTTCTGGGTTCTTCATGTATATATCCTAGAATGGCACCACAGCCTATGCCTGAGAGCTGTCTGCTCACATCGGAGCTTGAAAAGACAAATGAGGCGTATGCACTTGCCAAGATATCCGGTTTAAAGTATTGTGAATTTCTCAATAAGCAGTATGGCACAGATTATATTTCCGTTATGCCTACTAACCTCTATGGACCGAATGATAATTACCATCCGACTCACAGCCATGTACTTCCGGCACTTATAAGGAGATTCCACGAAGCTAAAGAGCAGAACCTTCCTTATGTTACCTGCTGGGGTGACGGAAGTCCGCTTCGTGAATTCCTATATGTTGATGATCTTGCCAATCTGTGTGTATTCCTTATGAATAATTACAGCGGCAATGAGACAGTCAATGCAGGAACAGGCAAGGAGCTTACAATCAAGGAGCTTACCGAGCTTGTTGCCAAAGTAATAGGCTACACAGGAGAGATTCGCTGGGATGCGTCTAAGCCTAACGGTACACCAAGAAAGCTTCTTGACGTGTCAAAGGCGACAGCACTCGGCTGGACATACAAGACAGAGCTTGAGGATGGAATAAGACTTTCCTATGAAGATTTCCTTAATAATCCTATGAGAGCGGAAAGATAAGGCTGAAGCCTGATATGGGTTCTGTGTTTACAAAAAATGTGCGCTTTGGTATAATCAAAACGCACATTTTTTGCATAAATGTAACTTGTTATACATAATTGAGTTTTCAAGTATATTTTGACATGCTTATCATAAAGCAGAAGTTTTGTAATATACATAATATTAGTAACTATTCGTAACTTTTTGGAATCAGGAAGCTTTAGGTGTAATGCCTATATGTAAATATGTAAGTGCAGTTTTCCGATTTGTGAGGTGCATTGTGAATGGTTACAAATATTGTTACGGATACATATAACGTGAAGCATATTATGTTTGCGGTAAGGCACAGATAATTGCATAATGACCGTCAATATACTGAGTTTTGCGGTTATCTGATAGATTAAGATGAAAAGAGGTATAATATGGGAAAGTATTTTGGAACGGACGGCTTTCGCGGTGAAGCTAATGTAAATCTTACGGCTGACCATGCATTTAAGGTGGGAAGATTTTTAGGCTGGTATTATGGTGAGCTTAAAAAGAGAAACGGTGATGATTCGCCTGCAAGAATTGTAATCGGAAAAGATACCAGACGTTCAAGCTATATGTTCGAGTATTCCTTAGTGGGCGGGCTTGTGGCTTCAGGCGCTGATGCATATCTGCTTCATGTGACAACAACACCTTCGGTTGCGTATATTGCAAGGACGGACAGCTTCGACTGCGGCATCATGATTTCGGCAAGCCATAATCCGTATTATGATAACGGAATCAAGCTTATAAATGGTCAGGGTGAGAAGATGGACGAAAAGACTATTGAGCTTGTGGAGGCATATATTGACGGCAGACTTGAAATCTTCGGTGAGCACTATGACGAGATTCCTTATGCACACAAGGACAGAATAGGCTGTACGGTGGATTATGTCTCAGGACGTAACAGATATATGGGATATCTTATTTCATTAGGTGAGTATTCATTTAAAGGCATGAAGGTGGGATTAGACTGTGCCAACGGAAGTGCGTGGAACATCGCAAAGTCTGTATTTAATGCGCTCGGAGCAAAGACTTATGTTATAAATGCGGAGCCGGACGGAACCAACATTAACATGAATGCAGGCTCCACACATATAGAAGGTCTTCAGAAATTTGTTGTTGAAAATGGGCTTGACGTGGGATTTGCATATGATGGAGATGCTGACAGATGCCTGTGTGTGGACGAGAAGGGAAATGTGATTACAGGCGACCATATTCTCTACATATACGGAAAATATATGAAGGAGAAGGGCGCACTTTTAAATAACACGGTAGTTACAACAGTGATGTCCAACTTCGGTCTTTACAAGGCATTTGACGAGGTGGGAATTGACTATGCAAAGACTGCTGTGGGAGATAAGTATGTATATGAATATATGTGCGCAAACGGCTGTGGAATCGGCGGTGAGCAGTCCGGACATATTATCTTCTCTAAGTATGCGTCAACAGGAGACGGTATTCTTACCAGCCTTAAGATGATGGAAGTAATGATGGCTGAAAAGAAGAAGCTGAGCGAGCTGTGTGAGGGGCTTTCAATCTATCCTCAGGTTTTAAAGAATGCGAGAGTAACCGATAAGCGTGCGGCACAGGACGATATTGATGTTCAGGCGGCAGTGAAGGCTGTAGCAGACAGCTTGGGAAATTCAGGACGTATTCTTGTGCGCGAGTCGGGAACAGAGCCGCTTGTGCGCGTTATGGTTGAGGCGGAGACGAATGAAGTCTGTGCAAAGTATGTGGACAGTGTTATTTCTGTAATTAGGGAAAAGGGATATATGTGTGAATAATTGCAGGATTATTTATTTTGCGCTATCCATATAGCATCAACAATAGTTATATAAAATTTAAACTAAATACAAGGTTAACAAAGACTATGTATCCGGCTGGTATGTAGTCTTTTTGATTTTGTTGTGTTATAATATAGTTTAGAACATTAGTTTACACACATGAGGTAGTTGGGTATGGTATATGACAGTTATGAATTCGGCAAATATCTTATGGAGCTTAGACGCAAGGACAATATTTCAATGAGTGTAATCTGTGAAGGTATCTGCGATGTAAGTGTAATGAGCCGTATCGAAAACGGTGAGAGGGAAGTCAGCAAGCTCGTTCAGGACAGGCTGCTTGGCAGACTTGGCGTGGCATCGGAGAATTTTGAGAATATGGTATTCTCAGATGAATATGAGCGCTGGAAAATCAGACAGAGAATAATAGCTCTGATACAGCAGGAAAAGATAGAAGACGCTGATGTATTGCTCGAAAAGATGTATGAGGACAACAGGCTTGCAGGGCGCAGACAGTCTGTGGAGGATTTAGATGCAATACTAGAAATGCAATTCTATCTTGCAATGAAGGCACAGATAAGACGCTGTCAGAATGCAGATGATAAAGAACTCAGAAAACTGTATGCTAATGCTTTAAGACAGACTGTTGTCGGCTTTGATAAGAGTACAAGTGTGCGAAGCTTCCTGAATAATAAAAGATTTTCTGTTGAAGAGTTAAATCTGTTGATTGAATATGGAAGATATCTGCCTGCTGCAAAGGGCATTACTTTAATCAGAGGCTTGATTGAGTATATAGATAACGCAGATGTTGTGAAGTTAGTCAAGGCGAAGGTGTATCCTAAGGCAGTATACTATCTGTACGAATCGGAAATTCAAAAAGGCGTGGATGACACGAAAAAGATAATGCACCTAATTGGATATGTTACCAAAGCGATAGAATATCTGAGAGATTCACTCAGGAGCTTTTATCTGTATGAGCTTCTTGACATAAAAATGAAACTTATATCAATGTGCGAAAAAGATGCCGCCAAGCAGTGGGACTTAGAGGCGCACAGTCTTGAAAATGACCGTATAATAGACAGAGATTACATGGACAGCTATGGCAATACGGACAAATATTCCTTGAGAGAACAATATATCTGGTGCAGGTATGCACACATTGTCTTGGAAAGAATGTATATGATGAGTGGGACAAGGTGTGATACATTTGAATATAGCTATATTTATGCGGATAGAGATGTATATTGCATAGAGGATGTGATAAGAATCCGCAGAAATATGCTTAATATAAGCATGGGAAAATTATGTAGCGGTATCTGCTCTGAGAGGACGGTAAGCAGAATAGAGAGAAAGCTTGTGAAGCCACAGGCGGCGACAGTACATAAGCTTTTTGAAAGGCTTGGTCTGTCATGTGAATTCAGCAGAACGGAGCTTACAAGCTCAGATATAAGAGCGCAGGAAACATTGGCTCTGATAAGGATATATCTCAATGACGGCAATTCGGATAAGGTGGATGAACTTTTAGAAGCTCTCAGTGAGTACGTGGATTTTGACATACCTCAGAATCGGCAGATTATTCTGAGAATTAAAGCATGCAATATGAGAATGGCAAAGAAGATATCGGATGCAGAATTTGTCAGGTATGTAAAAGAAGCGTTAGAATGCACGCTTCCATACAAAGTGGCAGTATCAGATATCGAAAAGTATATGAGTAACGAAGAGATATCATGCATCAATAATATATTGATAACCAAGTCTTCTGACATCAAGGAGGTTGGTGAATGCTATAATGCTCTGCGTAGTCTCTACAAGAGCAGCAACGAGATGATATGTAATTTCCTAAGCATGTATGAATTCGTAATGCAGTCTGTGGCAAGCTATTGTGGTGATTGCGGGATGTATGATGAAGCAAATGAGATTGAAAAAATTATATTGGTAAATACTATGCGTAACAGAAGACTCACTGTAGTTTCCAGAGTTATTCACTGTTTGTTATGGAATAATTTACAGAAACAAAGCAGCGAGGTAGCCGCTAAGAATAGTATAGATGAGAATGTAGAGTTGAAGGAATGTCTTATATTGAATGATATTGCCAAATATGAGAAAAAATATAAGATAATTGGCAATATCATTCAAAAGAAATAATTATCTATAGTTTATATAATCAGGATCGTCATCAGGAGCACTAGCTGTGCTTACCTGTGAATCATAGCTTACACCGGATTCACTGCCGAAAGTGATTGTTCCGAAAGGAAGTACAACTGTAAAAAGTGTAAGGCATGCTGTAAGTACAGCAAGTGATGAACAGAGCTTTGATAATAAATTTTTCTTCATAAAATCTAACCTCCCATAATACATAATACTTTGAAGTTACGGGGAAGGGTATCGGTAAAATAAGGTGAGCACCTTAAAAAAATTCCCTCCCCGAACATTATTAGATTATAAATGTATTATTGGCTGCTGTGACCTGCCAGAGTTGTCAAAAATGAAATTTGACAACTCTGGCAGGTTACTTTTGTATCGGAATATGGGATAATACCATGATAAAGTATTTATATTGTTGGAGATATTATGTATGGAAAGTAGTCTGGTTAGATATATAGCATCACAGTGCAGAACGGAAATTGATGGCTATACAGAATATGTTGATAAAGTAAGCAAATGTATTCAGGAAAAAGGCATGGTGGATAACATGCTGTCCGAGCCTGCATATACTAAGAAGGTTGCGCCGCTCTCATATTCGGAGGGAAGAAGAATATCATATGAGATAGTATACAGTAATTCGATATGCGGAATATCGTATACATGGTATATAAATATGGATTTTTTTGAGAAAAGCACAGGAACGGAGCTCAGAATCAATATAACTTCACAGACATATATTATAAGTATAGAGGATGAGTATTGTACAAGGCTTACACAGGTTGTGGAGGAATGCATTAAAAAAGACTGGAGAGTATTGGTAAAGGTTGTGGATGCATACGGCGACATGCTGAATATGATATTGTTTCCTGAGCTTCACAGAATCGAAAATACGGCAAGACGGGTTGTGAACGGACTCATGTCAGGCGCATATAGTGCAATGTGGTTTAAGGAGAATGGAAGAGTATGTGACAATACCGAAGAATGCAGTGAGACGGATAAGGTGAAGAATAGTGAATATGCGGTTTTTGATAATACGGTTATTATGATGAGCATAGCTGATTTTGACAGAGTAATTACACAAGAGTGGGACTGCGTTTTTTCAAGATATTTTTCACAGGATTTTCGCTATGATATGCACAAGCTTGCACAGGCGTACACCAAGGTTTTAAATAATTATTGCAGTGATAAGGAATTTTATATTGATACAAAGAGGATAATGGAGAGCGTCAACAAAGAGCTTGTCAATGTGCTCTGGAAAATAGAAAATTTTATGTAAAACAAATGCGTGGGACAGAATGTATATTATAAAATCATTCTGTCCCACGCATTTATATAGGCAGGAAACGAAAGCTGATTGCGAATATCTTTGATAAATATTCTGGTCAAAAGCGCTTGCGAAAGCAGCCATGCAGCCGAAAACACATGTCAATTTGCGGTTTTGATAATATGTCAGTTGGCTCTGCATAGTTACTGTTATTTAAAAGCGGAACCTTTTTTATCCTTAATAATATAGCGTGGACGTTTCTTTGTCTCTAAATACATTTTGCCGACATACTCACCGATTACACCGAGACTTAACAGTTGAATACCGCCGATAAAGCATATCATGCATACCATACTTGACCAGCCGGCTACAGTATTTCCGGCAAGGAACATTATAATTGCCCATATAATACCGATAAAGCCTAGAAGTGATACAATGACTCCGAAGCCTGTAATCAGGCGGATAGGCTTCACACTGAGACTTGTTATTCCGTCAATCGCAAAATTAATCATCTTTGAAAGAGGGTAATGGCTTTTTCCTGCAATTCGTGTATGACGCTCATAATATACGCATGTGCTGTTAAATCCGACCATCGGAATAAGACCGCGCAGGAACAGATTTGTCTCTTCATAATTGGAAAGCTCATTTAAAAAGCGGCGGTCTAAGAGTCTGTAATCAGCATGATTATAGACTGTGTTGCAGCCGAGCTTATTCATCAGTTTGTAAAAGAAAATGGCACTGCTGCGTTTAAAGAAGCTGTCCGTGTGTCTGTCTGAGCGCACACCATACACGACATCTGCGCCGTTTAAGTAAGCTGCGACCATGTTATCCATAGCATCAATGTCATCCTGACCGTCACAGTCAATGCTTATTGTGATGTCGGCATGCTCTTTTGCTTCCATGAGACCCGCAAGCAGTGCGGACTGATGCCCGAAATTACGTGACAGGCAGAGCGAACAAAAGTGTTCGTCCTTGTCACATAGATTGGAAATAATATTCCACGTATTGTCCGATGAACCATCATTGACAAATAAAATACGGCTTTCATGGGCTATTTTATCTGTCCAGATAAGACTATTAAGTTTATCGAGAAACATTCCTGAAGTTATCGGAAGAACAGATTCTTCGTTATAACATGGAATAACAATATATAAAATAGGTGCCATTATAAGTGCCTTTCTGAATATACTGCTGACTTGCGGATATTAATATTTGATTTTGTCATCAGCGTCAAGTATTGCACCGGTCTGGACTTCAATTACCTGCAATTCGCTCTTTGCATGGATTGTATGGCGGCATCCGACAGGAAGTGTGATAACATCACCGGCTTTTACTTCGCGGCGGACATCGTCAACGATAGCGTAGCCTGTTCCGGACAGTACAGTCCATACTTCGTCTCTGTGTTCATGGCTGTGATATTTCAGTTCATTGCCCGGACGAAGGATAATCTTGATTGTGAGTGATTCCGGCTGTATATCGAGAATTGTGAAGCTGCCCCATGCCTTCTCCTCAAAACGCGCCATAGGGTCAAGCTTGTCAACATAAGGCTTGATTGTGCTGCTTTTTGACTTGTCGGACACAAGAACACCATCGCAGCCGACAGATACGACAATGTCTTTAAGACCGACACAGATAACAGGAAGGTCAAGCTGGTTTATGACATTAGTGTCAGTGCAGTCTGCCATCTGGACATTTCCTATAGCAGCGCTGTCCATAACGTCTGTAAATGCATCCCATGAGCCGACATCTCTCCATTCGCCGGAAAAACGCAGGCACTGTATATTCTTTTCCTTTTCAACAACAGCGTAGTCGAAGCTTATCTTAGTAAGCTCCTCATAATTGTCATAGAGTGTCTGATAATCGGCACTTCCGAGCATTTTTCTTGAGATATCAAGAAGATATGAAAGCTTGTATGCGAATACACCACCGTTCCAGAGTGCGCCCTGCTCAATGTACTCAGCAGCGGCAGCTTCATCAGGCTTTTCTATAAAGCGGCTTACACGGCTTACTGTATCCTTGCTTTCAGGCATTATATAGCCGTAGCTGGAGCTTGGAAATGTAGGAGCTATTCCAAGAAGAGACAGATTTGACTGTCCTGTGGCGGCAAGAGCTGAGAGCTTTTTGACAGCTTCAAAGTAATCAAGATTTACATAAGGGTCGACAGGACATACCACAACAGGTTCGTCCGGGTCAACATTTTTAACGCTTGCCAAGAATGCACTTGCAAGTGCTATTGCCGGGAATGTATCCCTTCTGCAAGGCTCGATACATATGGAAACTTTATTGCCAAGCTGGTGCTTTATCGTTCCGACCTGACGTTTTCCTGTTGCTATTACTACGTTAGTGTCCGGCTCTACAGTCGTAATCTGACGGTATACTCGCTGAACCATGGACTCCTGCTCACCGTTTTCATTGGTCAGAAGCGGTATGAACTGCTTGGAACGGACAGTATTTGAGAGTGGCCATAGACGCTGGCCTGAACCACCTGATAACAAAATAATATTCATGATTTAATAAAATCCTTTCAACTAAAAAATAAGCGATATAATGCGAATTGCCCAATAGCAATGTGATATCGCAATCCAAAAACAATCGGATTCGGTTAATCTGCTGCATAAATTACTGCATCCGCATGTCCTGCACAGCCCTGATTAAAAAGCATTATCATGCAGGCATGAACGGCTTTTTGAACTTTTGGCTCTGATATCACATCATTATATCAAATTAAAGTCGTCAGTTCAAGCAATAACAAGTAATGATTGCTTTTTTAACAAAATTGTTGTAATCTTTAAAGTATTAAAGTTCGAAGGGGGCAATACCATGAATAATCATGAAATGATGGCTCTTGATGAGAAGCATAATGCAGAATTTGAGGAGCTGGTAAAATATTGTATGACCTCCGGTGCAATCAATCTTGATCTGTACGAGGAATATGATGTAAAGAGAGGACTTCGAGATGCTAATGGTAAGGGTGTTCTTACAGGTCTTACAGAGATATCGGATGTCGTCTCATATAAGTCGATAGATGGTGTAAAGACACCGATAGATGGTGAATTATATTACCAGGGCTATAATGTGGCAGATTTGATAGAGGGTCTTAACGGCAGAAGATATGCTTTTGAGGAGACTACTTATCTGCTGCTGTTTGGTGAGCTGCCTACAGAAGAGCAGCTTGAGAGATTTATTGGTATTTTGTCCGAGCTTCAGGAGCTTTCGGGACATTTTGTGCGCGATGTTATTATGAAGGCACCGAGTGCCAATATCATGAATGCTCTTTTAAAGAGTATTGTCACATTATATTCTTATGATGATAATCCTGAGGATATTTCTCCGGCTAATGTGCTGCGCCAGTCTTTGCAGCTTATAGGCAAGATGCCTATAATTTCAGTTTATGCATATCATTCGTATCGTCATTTCAAGATGGATGACGTTCTTTTAATCCGCAACCCTGACAAGAACTGCTCTACGGCTGAGAACATTCTTCGTATGTTAAGACCGGACGGCAAATATACAGAGCTTGAGGCAAGAGTTCTCGATGTAGCGCTTGTGCTTCACGCTGAGCATGGAGGAGGTAATAACTCCACTTTTAC
This sequence comes from uncultured Eubacteriales bacterium, assembly GCA_900545175.1. Taxonomy (GTDB): domain Bacteria; phylum Bacillota; class Clostridia; order Lachnospirales; family Lachnospiraceae; genus CAG-882. Next base: position 30,842 of record UQYF01000007.1, on the reverse strand, counting down.
AACACATGTTGTCACTTCATCTGGAACAGATACCTATTCAGCCATTGCAGCTTCCATAGCATCGTTAAAGGGACCAAGACATGGTGGTGCGAACCTTAAAGTTACGCACATGATTGAGAATATCAAGGAAAATGTGAAAAACTGGGAAGACGAGAAAGAGATAGAAGATTATCTTGTCAAGATTCTCGATAAGCAGGCATTCGATGGCGCTGGTCTTATATATGGTATGGGACATGCGGTTTACACACTGTCCGACCCTAGAGAGGTTATATTGAAAAAATATGCCAGGAGTCTTTCCGAGGAGAAGGGACTTACAAAGGAATTCGAGCTTTTAGACCGCATCGAACGTATAGCCGGAAATCTCATAGCCCAGAGAAGGAGACTGTTCAAGCCAATTTGTGCTAATGTGGATTTTTATAGTGGATTTGTATATACTATGCTTGGAATACCGGAGGAACTGTTCACACCTATATTTGCAATTTCGCGTATATCAGGCTGGAGTGCACATCGTCTTGAGGAGCTTGTAAATAAAGGTAAGATTATTCGTCCGGCATACAAGTATGTCGGCTGGCATAAGCCTTATTATGATATTGAACACCGTATCGGGGATGTCAACGATAACTGGAAATAATGTGGATAAATTCAGCAGTAATGTCAATAATTTTAAATCGGAGGTTCGATTAATGGCAAAAAAAATCTTAAAAGATATCAAGGATATTAAGTTTATTACAATAGGAGAAGTGCTTCTTCGTCTGTCACCTCCTAATTTTGAAAAGATTCGTATGGCAAATTCATATACAATCAATTACGGAGGCGCTGAGGCGAACGTGGCAGCAGGTCTTGCAAATATGGGAGTTGACAGTACACTTTTTACTGTTGTTCCTCCTAATTCGGTAGGTAAGTCTGCGATACGCTTCCTGCGCTCGAATGATGTACATATGTCAAAAGCAATTTATGCGGGGAACCGTCTCGGAATATATTACCTTGAGGAAGGTTATGCAGTGCGCTCATCTAAGGTAATCTATGACAGAGCTAATTCATCTTTTGCGGCATATGATTACTCACAGATAGATTTTAAGGAACTGCTTAAGGATTTTGACTGGCTGCATCTTAGCGGAATTACTCCTGCACTCTCAGCTAACTGCCGTGATATGATTATGATGGCATTACAGGCGGCAAAAGAGCTTGATATGATTGTAAGCTTTGACGGAAATTACAGAAGCGCTCTCTGGGGCTGGCAGGAAGCGAGAGACTGCATAACAAGCTATCTTCCTTATGTAGATGTGCTTATCGGAATAGAGCCGCTTAATCTTGTCGGACCGGATGGAAAGGATATGAAGGATGGAATGAGCATGCAGCCTTCATTTAAGGAGCAGGACAAGATATTTAAGGAGCTTCACGCAAGATATGATTTTATGGCTATAGCACGCCATGTACGTTATGTTCATACAGGAAGTGAGAACTCACTGAAGGCATATTTATGGTATGACGGTGAGACTTATGAGAGCAAGACCTTCAGATTCAATATTCTTGACCGTGTCGGCGGCGGAGATGCATTTGCAAGTGGTCTTATATATGCACTTATGGAAAAAATGGAGCCGAAGGATATTGTCGATTTCGCTGTCGCTACATCAGTAATCAAGCATACAATTCATGGCGATTTCAACATTATCGATGACAAGAAGTCAATCTATAATCTCATGAGACAGGAATATGAGATTAAGAGATAAATGTGAATAAATAGACGGCTGTGTAATTTTACCGGTAAAATTATATAATGTCCGGCTTTTAGATATGTGATTACGCAAAAGCCTGAAAAATAAAGACAGAAGGGAGTGGGAGAATGGCAAATAAGAGAGAATTTTATTTTAAATCATGTGATGGCGTTAACCGTGTTCATACGGTTGAGTGGTCGCCGGAGGATGGTGTAGTCAAAGCTGTACTTCATATCGTACATGGTATGGCAGAGCGCGTTGAGAGATACGATGATTTCGCATGTTTCATGGCTGATAACGGATATCTGGTGGTGGGTGATGACCACCTTGGACATGGAAAGACGGCAGCGTCCCCTTCGGATTTCGGTTATATAGGTAAAGATGGAGCGCACCTTATTGTCAAGGATGAGCACAGACTTCAGAAGCATATGAAGGAGCTTTATCCTGTTGTGCCATATATTATGCTTGGACATAGCATGGGAAGCTATATCACGAGAAGATTCATATCGATATATGGTGATGATATTGATGCATGTCTTATACTTGGAACAGGATTTCAGACACCTGCTGAGACAGGAGCCGGGCTTACTGTTGCAGGTATTGTCGGTAAGCTAAGAGGCGAGCGGCACAGAAGTGATTTCCTTACAGAGCTCGGTTTTGGAAAGTACTGTGCAAGAATTGATAATCCTCGCACGGAGAGCGACTGGATGTGCAGGGATGATAAAGTTGTAGATGACTTTAAAAATGACCCGCTGTGTGACTTTATTTTTACGGTTGATGGTTTCAAGGCACTATTGACGCTGGTTCGTGAGGACTGTGATGACAGGACTGCCAACAATGTTCCCAAAGAGCTGCCTATATATATACTTTCAGGTGCAGAGGATCCGGTTGGGCAGTATGGAGTTGGTGTCATGAAGACCTATGAGCAGTACAAGCAGGCTGGAATTGAGAAGCTTCAGGTGAAGATATATCCGCAGATGAGGCATGAGATACTCAATGAGTTTGGCAAAGAAGAAGTGTACAATGATATTCTTCGCTGGACAGATGAGATGATTGCCGAGTGTGCACAGGAAGAATAGCAGCAGGTTTTAGCGGTTATGATGCGGAATAAGCCGCAGATATCAAGTTGAGTCAAAGCTTTTGAACTTGACATTATTAAGATAAAATGCGTTGTCGGCGCGGGAAGAGGATGTGTATGATTAAGTTAGGCACTGCCGGAGCATGGCTTTTAAACGGAAATGAGGTTGTCGAGGACGGACCTGATGCAGCGGCTGTCATCAAGTCTAAGACAGGCCGCAATGTATCAAAAGAGGATGCATCGAAGGAGACGATGGCTTATTCGATTTTAGAAAAGCATAATACTTCCGATAACATGGACAAGCTTAAAATCAGATTTGACAAGCTTACATCACATGATATTACTTTTGTCGGAATCATACAGACGGCAAGGGCTTCAGGTCTTGAAAAGTTTCCTATGCCATATGTACTTACCAACTGTCATAACAGCCTTTGTGCGGTGGGTGGTACTATAAATGAGGACGACCATATGTTTGGACTTAGCTGCGCAAAAAAGTATGGTGGTGTGTATGTACCTCCTCATCAGGCAGTTATCCATCAGTTTGCAAGAGAAATGTTAGCTGAGTGCGGAGCCATGATTCTTGGTTCTGATTCACATACACGTTATGGCGCGCTTGGCACAATGGCTATAGGAGAGGGAGGCGGTGAGCTTGCCAAGCAGCTTCTCAATAAGACATATGATGTTGCAATGCCGGGAGTGGTTGCAATTTATCTGATGGGCGAGCCGATGAAGGGAGTTGGCCCTCAGGATGTTGCACTTGCAATTATCGGAGCAGTGTTTGGCAACGGATATGTAAAGAATAAGGTTATGGAGTTCGTTGGACCGGGGGTCTCTAATCTGAGTGCCGATTTCAGAATAGGCATTGATGTAATGACAACTGAGACAACATGCCTTTCATCTATATGGAGAACTGATGAGAAGGTAAAAGAGTTCTATGAGGTGCATGGACGTGGCGAGTGCTACAGCGAGCTTAATCCGGGCGATATCGCATACTATGATGGTGTTGTGTATGTCGATTTGAGTACAATTAAGCCTATGATTGCAATGCCTTTCCACCCTAGCAATGTATATACTATTGAAGAACTAAGTGCAAATCTTATGGACATTCTTGACGATGTTGAGAAGCGTGCAGTGGTAAGCCTTGACAACAAGGTTCCGTTTACATTAAAGGACAAAGTGAGAAATGGAAAGCTCTATGTTGAGCAGGGAATTATAGCAGGCTGCGCAGGAGGCGGCTTTGAGAATATCTGTGCTGCGGCAGATATTTTGAAGGGCAAGAGCATTGGTGCTGATGAATTTACGTTGAGCGTATATCCTGCAAGTACTCCTATATATGCTGAGCTTGCAAGAAATGGCAGACTTGCAGACCTCATGACGACAGGAGCTATAGTAAAGACAGCATTCTGCGGACCTTGCTTTGGTGCCGGGGATACGCCTGCTAACAATGCATTCAGTATTCGTCATTCAACACGTAACTTCCCTAATAGAGAGGGTTCTAAGTTACAGAATGGTCAGATTGCCTCAGTTGCACTTATGGATGCTCGTTCTATAGCAGCGACAGCGGCTAACAAGGGATATCTTACAGCAGCTACGGATGTTGATGTGGAATTTACAAATCCTACATACCATTTTGATAAGACAATATATGAGAACAGAGTGTTTGACAGCAAGGGAGTTGCAGACCCGTCTGTTGAGATTAAGTTCGGGCCGAATATTAAGGATTGGCCGGAGCAGGTTGCACTCACCGATAATATTCTTCTCAAGGTCGTATCGGAGATTCATGATCCTGTAACGACAACGGATGAACTTATTCCTTCCGGAGAGACATCATCATATCGTTCGAATCCTCTTGGACTTGCAGAGTTCACACTCTCAAGAAAGGATCCGGCTTATGTCGGACTTGCCAAGGAGATGAGGGCAGCCGAGGAGGTAAGAAGAAGCGGTGCATGTCCTATGGAGAGCAACGATGAAGTGAAGCGTGCATTTACAGTGATTAAGGAAGCATATCCTGAGCTTAAGGTTTCGGACACCGAAATCGGAAGCACAATATTTGCTGTTAAGCCGGGTGACGGTTCGGCGCGCGAGCAGGCAGCTTCCTGTCAGAGAGTGCTTGGCGGTCTTGCTAACATTGCAAATGAGTATGCAACTAAGAGATATCGCTCCAATCTTATCAACTGGGGACTCATCCCATTTATAATTGATGAAGGAGAGCTTCCGTTTAAGAATGGTGATTTCATATTCATTCCGGGTGCGGCAGCAGCGATAAGAGATAAAGTATCCGAAGTCAAGGCATACGTTGTGAAGGATAAGCTTAATGAGTTCACATTAAAGATAGGCGAACTGACAGACGATGAAAGACAGATAATATTGGACGGATGCCTCATAAATTACTACAGACATTAATACGGATACACCGATATTTTGCAGATATCCGTAACTATATAATGCAATTAGAATCAGAGAGCTGTTGCATCATTCCTGCATGAAAATGGCAGTGCTTCTGATTTTGGCAGAGACTTTATAAAAATATTAAGGGGAACGGTTATGAGCAGTAATGGGTTGATTTTTTTGGAGCCTGTTTTTAAAGAAATGATATGGGGTGGCAATCGTCTTGCCACGGAATTCGGATATGATATTCCGGGCGATGATACGGGTGAGTGCTGGGGAATCAGTGCTCATCCTAATGGCGACTGCACTGTTAAAAATGGTGAGTATTCAGGGATGAAGCTGTCTAAGCTTTGGAGTGAGCACCCTGAGGTGTTCGGAAAGGACAAAGTGTCCGGAGTATTTCCGCTTCTCACTAAGATAATTGATGCAAAAGCTGACTTAAGCATTCAGGTACATCCATCGGATGATTATGCTAAGCTTAACGAAAATGGCTCGTTAGGTAAAACTGAATGCTGGTACATACTCGACTGTCCTGAGAATGCAACATTGGTTGTTGGGCATAATGCCAAGGACAAGGAAGAGTGTGCAAGAATGATTCATGAAGGAAGATGGAATGAATTCATTCGTGAGGTGCCTGTACATAAGGGCGATTTTGTCTCTATTGTACCGGGAACGGTTCATGCCATAAAAGCAGGCGTGATGCTTCTTGAGACACAGCAGAACAGTGACATTACATACCGTGTATATGACTATGACCGTCTTTCTAACGGAAAGAAGAGAGAGCTTCATGTTGAGAAGTCGATTGATGTGATAAATGCCCCTGCATCTGCGGCACAGGACAGTATCCATAATTTTGCGGTTGTCAAGAAGAATAAGCCTGTTCTCATGGAGAAGAGTGCATATTACAGGGTATGGAAGCTTGTTGTAAATGCTAATGATGATTCCACACTGGCATTGTCAAAAGAGAAAGACTTCAATGCGGATTATCTTCTGGTAAGTGTTGCAGCCGGAAGCGGCAGCATCAACGGCACTTCGATAAAAAAAGGTGACCATTTTATAATTGCCAAGGCGTGTGACAGTATTGAACTTGCCGGAGACATGGAATTAATTGTGTCGGCTGAGATATAGACGGACGATTATCTGAATTAGGATAGTTGCTGCTAAATATTAAATTGCATAACGTCCGGGATTCAGTATATGTAATTTCGCAATTACATGAAGTAATAGTAACAGAAAAGAGGATATACATGACAGAGCAGGAACTTGATGCTATGATTGCGAGAATAAATGAGCTCGCACACAAGTCAAAAAAAGAGGGTCTGACTGAGGAGGAGGCTATGGAGCAGACAGAGCTCAGAGGAAAATATATAGCCAACTTCAGAGCCAATTTCCGTAAACAGCTCGATAAGATTGACGTAAAGGAAGCTGACGGAACAATAGTAAATCTTGGAGACAAGTATAGAAAGAGACATTGATATCATAAATTCATCCGCAAGCACACCTGCGTTGGATTTATGACATTGTGATTCTGGTATCATAAAATATAGATGCCCGGAATATAATTGAGTAAAAAATGTTTAGTCTTAATTCGGAATGGTTACGGCTGTTTAAGAATAGTTGAGGAGCGTTCCTATTAAGACTAGGGTGTCATAATATGCTATTTAACTGTGTATAACAAGTTATATGCGCAGACTAAACAGGCATGTTTTGACATCCTAACCTTATTGAGGTATAAAACAGTATGCTTAATTATATCTGGGCATTTATGCTTTTGGTCGGAATAATATACGGTGCGTGGTCTGGTAATATTTCGGAGGTATCGACAGCGGTGCTTGACAGCTCTGTTCAGGCAGTAGAGCTTGTTATATCTATGGCGGGAGTAGTGGCTCTGTGGTGCGGTCTGATGGAGATTGCTGACAATGCAGGTATTGTAAAACTTCTGTCTAAGGGGTTAAGACCGGTTGTGCTGTGGCTTTTTCCGGGACTTCGTAGGGAAAAAGGGGAAAAAGCTGTGGAATATATAACCCTGAATTTCATTATGAATATGCTTGGAACAGGATGGAGTGCCACAGGACCGGGACTTATGGCTATGGAGGAGCTTAACAGGCTTAAATGCAGTGACAGTCAGATTAATGTCGATACGGCATCGGATGAGATGTGTACATTTCTCGTAATGAATATATCATCATTACAGTTGATTCCGGTGAATATCATTGCATATCGCAGGGCATATGGATCGGTAGAACCTGCAAAGATAGTCATTCCGGCACTTATAGCCACAAGCATAAGCACTGTTGCAGCAGTTATATTCTGCAAAATAATGTGTAAATGCAGGAGTGCATAGGGAAGCGGGAGGTTAATTGCTGCCTGTATTATCGGTGTAAGTGTTCATATAAGTGCGGTATCTGAGTGGCATGAGCTGCTGTTGAAGCTTGATATTGTGCCTTGCCTCTATCGATACAGATGTGCGGAAAATCTCAAATAAAGCTTCAAGGGCTTCATTGCTGTCCACAGAGGCACCGGCAGTATGCTCGCATGTGGCATCGACAAGGCTGTCAAGATAATCGGTGCTTATCTGTGAAAATATATATTCGCGGCTTCCGGCATTGTGTATTGAACATTGCAGACGTAAAGTGTCGGCTATAAGCCAGTTCTCATTGTATAGACGGTCAGCAAAGTGGTGTGATACCAAATCCAGAATATCATTGTCAGGCGCAAAACGTGCAAGCATGAAGCTGCCATGAGTATCACAGTATTGTCCGAAACGAAGAAAACCAAGATAGTTATGTGCTTCACGGCGCACATTGCGTTCAAGCTCGAATATACGCATGACATATGGATTCGTCATATGGTTGACAATGCTGCTACCAACCTTGAAAGCGTCTATTAAAAAATGATATATTACATTTCCTCTGTCCTTGTCGCTTGAAAGAGCTGCATGATACACCTGTGTGTATATATCCGGTGAAAGCTTATTTCTTATACTTGCAGCTACCTTGGCGGCAAGTTCACTGTCAGTTTCAAAAAATCTGTATTCTGAAAACAGTTCCATATCTTCTCCATCAGTAACAGATATGCATGTGCGTGAGGTTCCGAGTTCCCAGGCACGATATATTGCGGTGAAAATTCCATCTACACTGCCGTCACAACAACAAAAAATCATAAAAACCTCATTTCCGAGCGATTTATAGGTTAAATGGTGATGAAAATTCATGAGAGTAATTTATCATATAAATGTAATCCGCTATCGCTCATAAGCAGATTGCATTAATTATATATGCATAAAAAATAATTCAGGAGCTGAATGTGGGTGCTTATCTTGTAAATGTGTAAGAATACTAAGCTGGGCAATAGCAAAAGCATCAATATATCTATACGGCACTTGCAATTATTGAGGAATGACAAGCGGAGAAAAGTTCTCATTATTATCGTCAAATAGCGAAAGCTGTCTGTATAAGCCATTCTGAGATATCTGCATGGCATGGCGGCGCTCAGCGCCAATAAGCTGTGACACAATATAGTCCTCATCATGACAAAACAGTTCGTCAGTCTTGCCATCACAGGTTATAAAATAGCGGGCGCGCTTCATAACTACACCCATGCGTGAGATGTCATCAAAGCTCAGGCGGGCATAGCGTCTTGCTCTGAGTATGCGTTCTGCAGAGCGTGGGCCGACACCGGGGATGCGAAGGAGCTTTGCTTTTGTGGCGGTATTGATTTCAACCGGGAAATCGCCAAGGTGCTGCAATGCCCAGTCACACTTAGGGTCAATAAACGTATTGAAATTAGGATGCGCTTCGGACAGCAGTTCACCTGCACTAAAGCCATAGAAGCGCAAGAGCCAGTCAGCCTGATAAAGACGATGTTCTCTGAGAAGAGGAGGCCCATCTTGTGTTGAAGGCAGAGAACTGTCATTGTTGACATTGACAAAGGCGGAATAAAATACTCTCTTAAGGTTGTAGTTCTTATAAAGAGCTTCTGCAATAGTGACAAGCTGGTAGTCAGATTCGGGCGCGGCACCTATTATCATCTGTGTGCTCTGACCGGCAGGAACATAAGCCTTAGGGCCGCTTCGCGGGTCGAATATCTGTCGCCTGACAGTTGACAATGAATGGCTGTCTGATGCGTATGAACTAACTGAGCCGGCATAGGGTGATATATAATTAGTGTTATTATGGATAGAAGGCTGTGAACAGGAATAAGTGTCAACAGGTCTGTTTATAATGCTTCCGACATGGGATGAATGGTATGATGAGTGGTAGTCGGAAAGAAGCTGTTCATTCTTTCGGATGCCAAGCTGAATCTGCTTCATGGGAGTCAGGATGTTCTTGCGTGATTTATTAGGAGCCACTGTCTTGAGAGCATCGGCAGTGGCAAGTTCTAAATTCACGCTCATACGGTCAGCATACCATCCGGTTTCCTCTATAACGGATGGGTCTGCACCGGGAATTCCCTTGACATGGATATAACCGTTAAAATGATAGACAAGCCTTAGCATCTTAATAGTCTCTAAGAGAAGCTGCATAGTATGAGTCGGAGAGATGATAATTCCTGAGCTTAAGAAAAGACCTTCTATATAATTACGCCTATAAAATTCCATTGTTAGAGTGCATACCTCTTCGGGTGTGAACGATGTGCGGAGAACATCATTAGAACGGCGGTTCATGCAGTAACGGCAGTCAAAGATACATTCGTTGGTAAATAGTATCTTAAGCAGTGAGATGCATCTGCCGTCGGCGGCAAAGCTGTGACATATACCGGAGCTTACTGTATTGCCGGTGCCTGAGCCGTTATTATTTCTGTTAGAGCCGCTCGATGTGCAGGCTGCATCGTATTTGGCAGCATCTGATAATATTCTTAATTTTTCCTTGATATCCATATCTTCTTTTATCAGCATATTAGATATAATCTCCTTGATATTCGAACATTTGTTTGATAGTATAATAGCACATATGTTCGAATATGTAAATAGGCAATTACAGGAATTTAATTTTAACTTATTGTCCATCATTATGAGGATTAATCGAGTCCGTGTGGGAATCAAGTTGTTACAATAAGCCAAGCTGTGCCGGAATATAGTTGTAGAGATTGATGTTTTCAAGGTGGATATATGGCAGGAGTTGTTACACAGGGAATTATACCTATTATAATTTTTGTGGTTGTATTGTGGGCTGTGATGTCAGGGGATAAGGTGTATGAGCACTTCACGAAGGGAGCATTTAAGGGCTTAAGGATAGCGGCAGAACTTCTGCCGACACTTATAGGACTTCTTGTGGGAGTTGGAGTGCTCAGGGCATCCGGTGCCATAGAAGCATTTTGCAATATTATAGGGAGAGGAATGCAGTATATCGGATTTCCCGCGCAGGTCGTGCCTGTGGCTGTCATTAAGATTTTTTCATCTTCGGCTGCTACAGGGCTTATGCTGGATATATTTAAGAGCTGTGGCGTAGATTCATATGAAGGACTGCTGGCGGCGCTTATCTTGTCGAGTACGGAGACGCTTATGTATACCATAAGCATTTATTATATGTCAGTGAAAGTGACAAAGACCGGATGGACGATTGCGGGAGCACTGTTTTCGATGGCAGCAGGAATAGCAGGAAGTGTGCTTGTACTGCATTTTGTTACAAAAATGTAATATTTCAAAGTATTGACGAACAGGAATCACTATGATATCATAGCTATGTCGGCGTACTATGACAGATAATACGCGAGGGAGTGTTTATTTATAAAATGACCGGTGTAAGGGAGATGCACCAGTCGCACACATTATTATGGGTGCTGCGGAATAATAATGAGATAAAATGCAGCAAGGAAGAGAGGTTGATTATGAAGAGGATGAAGAACTTTAAGAAAGTGGCAGTTTCGCTTATGGCAGCGGTGATGTGCTTTGGCATGGCAGGCTGTAATAAGACAACCGGTGAGGAGGTGCCTACAGGAGATGTATATTCACCTGTTTTTTCAGAGATATCATCGGATATTGAGTATGTAAGTAATGTATTGTCCGATGGAAATAAGATACAGGTTATCGGTCAGGTGTATGATAATGTGACTTATGAGATGTCACAGAAGCTTATAACGATTGATGCTGCTACAGGGGAGACTAGCAGCAAGGATATGGTTGTTGACAGTGACAAGAAGGATGAGAATGAGAATGTTTCATTACAGACTATCAGCAGCTATAAGGATGGATATATGGCTGTAAGATACCATTACATCCAGCCATCACAGGAAGAGATTGACAGTGGTGTGTATGATGTTGAATCATCATATGATATTGCCATACTTGATTCGGATTTTAACATACAGTCAGTAATATCACTTGATGAGCTTCAGAAGAAGGTTGAGGAGGACAGTGGTAACTTTTATGTTCAGTATGCAACAGGTGATGCAGAGGGGAATATTTATATCACACTTGACAATGTAATGTATGTTCTTGACCCTGATGGAAAACAGAAGTTCAAGATTGATTTTGACAACTGGATTAATGGTGTTATTGCCACAAGCGACGGTCAGGTTGTTATAATGTACTATGATGACAAGTATGAAATGGCTGTTGCTAAGGTTGATTTAGATGCTAAGGCAGTCGGCGCTCCTCTTGAGAATGTTCCATCGATGGATGGAGGTTCTTCAAGTATATTCCCGGCAGGCGATGGCAGGCTCTATATGGCAGGTTCAACTAAGCTTTATCTCTATGATATGAATACACAGACATCCGAGGAAGTGTTAGACTGGGTTGACTGTGATATCAATACTAATAATCTTTCAGGCTTTGCTGTACTTGAGGATGGCTCATTTGTAGCTTTGTCAACAACATATGACTATTCAGGTGATGACACACAGGCTACAATCGAACTTGCAACAATCAAGAAGGTACCTGCAAGTTCTGTCAAGCAGAAGAAGAATATAACACTTGCTATGCTCTCAATGAACTACAATATGCGTGAGCAGGTTATAAGGTTCAACAGGGCGAATGATGAGTACAGAATCAACATAAAGACTTATGTAAATGACGATTATTCTAACGTAGATGAAGCGCAGACACAGTTTAAGGCTGATGTTGCAGCAGGAACAGCCGGTGATTTCTTTATAGCAGACAGTAACAATGTGGACGTAAATAATCTCATTGCTAAGGGGGCACTGGCAGACCTTACAGATCTGATTGACAAGGATGCGGATCTTAGCAGGGATTATTTCATACCTAATATCCTGGATATTTTATCGGTAAATGGAAAACTATACAGTGTTGCAGAATCATTCAATATACAGACTATTGTCGGCAGGGTTTCAGATGTAGGGTCAGGAAAGAGCTGGACATTCAAGGACATTATGGAGCTGGCAAAGAAACATCCTGATGCAAGTCTTTTTCAATATACAACTAAGAGCGATGGACTCACATCAATGGTGATGTACAGCATGGACAGCTTTTATAATAGTGAGACAGGTGAGTGCAAGTTTGATTCGGATGATTTCATATCACTTCTTGAACTTTGCAATACATTTCCTAAAGAGATTGATTACGATTCGACGAATGAGGTAAGCCTTCCAAGCCTTTTAAGGAGCGGAAAGGTTCTCCTGACTAGTTTGTATATGTCAGATTTCAGTGACATTCAGCTGTATAATAAGCTCTATGGAGAGCCTGTTAACTTCATCGGATATCCGACGAACAGCGGTTCAGGTTCTGTAGTAGGATTTACTAACAGATTCTGCATACCGGCAAAGTCTAAGAATAAGGATGGAGCATGGGCATTTATCCGTAATTTCCTTCTTCCGGATGCACAGTCTAAGTTAGACTGGAATTTACCTGTGAGCAAGGAAGCCTTTGAGAAGAAGATTACAGATGAGATGAATGCAAAGGATGCCGATGAGAATGGCGTTGTCAATACATGGTGGTATGATGACACTGAGATTGAGATAGGTGCGCTCACAGAGGAAGAGGCACAGACAATAAGAGATATTGTATATGGGGCAACATCTGAAGCATCCTATGATCAGGATCTTCTCAATATTATCAGCGAGGAAGCTGAGTACTACTTTAATGGTGAGAAGAGCGCACAGGAGATTGCGGGAATTATTCAGTCAAGAGCACAGCTCTATATAGATGAGAACCGTTAAATAATAAGGATGTACAGCGATATCCATTGTTATGTTGGGATACATGTTATTTGTTTCTGAGAGAAATAGAATTACTCAGAAATGGGGATTATTATGAGTATAAAGAAAAAATCAAGGGAGCCTAAGCTCCCAAAAGAGAAAAAAAGGACTCCTGCGCGCAGGCGCAGGAGGAAGCTTGGGCAGCGCACGATGGCACCTTTTCTTGCACCAAGTATTATAGGTGTTACATTGTTTTTCCTGCTTCCTTTTCTTGTTGTTATCTTCTATTCATTTGTAGATAACCCGGTCACGAAGGAGTGGGTATGGTTTGATAATTTTGTCAAGCTTGTAAAGAACAATTCCTTTAAAAGAGCAGTAAAGAATACAGCAGTATTTACAGGCATAGCAGTTCCGCTTGCGGTTGTACTATCATTGCTGCTTGCAATAGTACTTGACCAAAAGATTCCGGGAAAGAGCCAGTTCAGAACATTCTTTTTAAGCCCGATGATGGTTCCTATCGCATCGGTTGTTCTTATCTGGCAGGTATTATTCCATTATAATGGTGCAGTGAATGATTTCCTTTCAACATTCGGCATTGCTCCGGTGGACTGGTTAAAATCAGATTATGCGATGGTGGCGATAGTTCCGCTGTATCTGTGGAAGAACTTGGGATACAATATGATACTCTTTATGGCGGCGCTGGGAAATGTACCGCAGGATATCATAGAGGTGGCTGAGCTTGAGAGTGCCAATTCATGGCAGATATTCTGGAAGATTAAGATAAGATATCTGTCACCGACAATTTTATTTGTAACAATCATGTCTATTATAAGTTCATTCAAGGTATTCAGGGAAGTATACCTTCTTACGGGAGACCACCCTGTTACAAGCCTTTATATGCTGCAGCACTATATGAACAATATGTTCAAGTCACTTGATTATCAGAAGCTGTCCGCAGCGGCGATACTTATGTCGCTTGTTATGATTGTACTTATAGGAGCATTATTCCTTATAGAAAATCATTTTGGAAAGGATGTGGAGGAATAATGGGTAAGGAAAAAAAGAAGCATGAAGCACCGCTTCATGGTATTCATCATAAGAGACGCAGGAGTCTTGTGATAAGAACCATATGCTTTATATTTGCAGCAAGCTTTGCAATAATATTCCTGTTTCCGACAGTGGTTACAATAGCCAATTCCTTTATGTCACAGTCAGAGATAAGCTCTAATTACGGAATGGTATTTACAACAACTGATTCCGGAGCCAAGGCATTCATAGCCAAGAAAGTGAATATAAAGCTTATACCTGATATGGTAAGCTTCAGCCAGTATTTTACTGTATTGTTGAAAAGCCCGTCATACCTGTTAAAGTTCTGGAATTCGGTAATACTTGTAGTTCCTATAACGGTATTCCAGATTATAATAGCATGTCTTGCATCCTATGGATTTGCAAGGACGGATGGCAAGCTTAAGGGGATAGTATTTTTTGGATATATAATATTGATGCTTATGCCTTATCAGGTTACACTTGTTCCGAATTATCTTGTGGCTGACTGGTTCCATATACTCAATACGAACTGGGCAATATGGCTTCCGGGTATATTTTCACCATTTTCGGTATATCTGCTTACAAAGTACATGAAGCGAATACCTAAGGCTTTGTTCGAGGCGGCACAGATTGACGGAGCCGGAGAGTGGCAGATGTTCACTAAGATTGCAATGCCGATATGTAAGGGAGCGATATATTCATGTGCAATACTTGTATTTATCGATTATTGGAACATGGTTGAGCAGCCTCTTATTCTGTTCACGGATACGGAGAAATATCCTTTATCGGTATTTTTGTCAAAGATAAATGAAGGTGAGATTGGATTGGCATTTGCGGTTGCCACGATATATATGATTCCGGGTCTGTTGATTTTCCTCTATAGTGAAGAGTATCTGGTTGAAGGAATCACATATCAGGGCGGAATAAAAGGGTAATATTTATGAGTTACAATAAATAGTAAGAAAGGGTTAAGGCGATGAAAAAGCTGGAAGGAAACAGAAAAGACTGGATTAAGAATATTCTGATAGTATTTCTTGTTATATTGCTGTTGCTGACATTTTTCTCGAATACAATAATGAATTATTCGCTTGCAGAAGTGTCGAGCACATACATAACTAACGGAAGCATATCTACAGCAATTCGTGGTACAGGTACTATTCAGTCGGTTGATCCGTATAATGTAACAATTTCAGAGGGACGTAAGGTTGAGAGTGTCAAGATTAAGAAGGGCGACACTGTAGCTAAAGGTGATGTGTTATTTGTGCTTGAGGAAGGTGACAGTACGGAGGTCACTGAGGCGAAGAAGGCATATCAGACACTTCTTGAACAGTATGATACTACGATAATTGACAATCAGATAAGCAGTGATGTTATTACGGCGGCAAAGAACAAGGATGAGGATGTCCTTGCACAGAAGACGGCACTTTTAGAGCAGCGTACAGCGTTACTTAAGCAGAAAAAGGATGCGCTGGATGCCATAGATGCACAGATAAGTGTTACAGGAGCTACAGTTGTTGACACTAAGGCTGAGGAGGCACAGTTAGAGGCTGCCAATACAGCACTTCAGGCTGCGAAGGATGCACTTGATAAAGTAAATGAGCTTCAGACGAAGATAGATGCTTATCTTTCTGAAGCGGCACAGATAACAGATGATGAGACTAAGAAGTGGGAGCTTATAGATAAAGCGGTGGCATTAGGAAATGAAAGAGATGCCATTGGAGATGCAGCGACACTTACAGCCAATATTAAAGCTTATGAGAATCAGATAACATCAATTAATAAGACTATTGAAGAGAAGAAGAAGCAGCCTACAGAAGTGTCGGCAGAGCTTGCATATCAGAGAGCCATTGCGAATAATGAATATACTCAGGCAAAGGAAAGCTACGATGAGCTATCCAATGAGATTAAGTATCAGAGACAGCTTCAGGATCTCTTAGACCAGATTGATGATGCTAAGAGCAAATATGAGACGCTTGAGAAGAAGGCTATAGGTACAGAGGTTAAAGCTCCTGCAAGCGGAACAATAACGGCAGTGAATGTTGTTGCGGGCGAGAAGGTTGAAGCTGAATCAGCGATGGCAACAATACAGCTTTCCGGCAAGGACTACACTCTTGAAATGTCAGTTACTAAGGAACAGGCAGCGAGAGTTAAGGTAGGAGATGTTGGTCAGGCATCAAGTTCATGGTATTACAGCGATATGGTGCTCACAGTATCAGCAATTAAGAATGATACGTCAAATCCTTCATCCGGAAACAGAATCATAGTATTTACTGTGACAGGTTCCGATATAAATGTTGGTCAGTCTGTAACGGTAAGTGTTGGAGACAAGTCAGCTAATTATGACATGATAGTGCCTAATACTGCAATCCGTGAGGATAAGAACGGTACATATATACTTGTCATTACATCTAAGAGCACACCTCTTGGAAACAGATACACAGCTACGCGTGTGGATGTCACAAAGCTTGCATCGGATGACACTAACACAGCTATTTCATGTGGTCTTCAGGGCTATGAGAGCGTAATTACAACGGCGACCAAGCCGGTATCGGCAGGAGATTTAGTGCGTCTGCCTAAATAATGGGAGGATATGATGACAAGGCCTAATGTAAAATTGACAAAAAAACAGCTTGTGCTTCTGGTCATCATTGCGGCCGGCCTGCTTGTGTTCGGTATTCTGACAGCCATATCAGGGGCTGTGGCACGAACACAGTCAACGCAGTACTCGGCGAAGTACTGGGATCCTGACGGACGATATTCCATGGTGAGTGTATTTCTTCCAGAAGGCAGTGGCCTGGAGCAGGACAATGTCAGGCAGCTTGAGTACGCACTTGATCAGGCTCTTATAAAGGAGGCACTTGAGGCTCCGTCAGACAATGCCAGACTGTATGTGTCATCCTACAGCGTTAAGACGGAGGCGAGTGTATCATCACAGCGTTCGAAGTCACAGACATGTACAGCTTACGGCGTGGGAGGAGACTTCTTTCGTTTCCACAACTATGAGCTGATAAGCGGAAGCTATCTGGTCGAGGACAGTATCATGGATGACCATGTAGTGCTTGATGAGGAGGCTGCATGGAAAATATTCGGTGCAATAGAAGTTGACGGCATGACATTGACATATGATGGAAAAGAGTATGTTGTGCAGGGTGTTGTCAAGCCTATGGATGAATTCAAATCCAAGGCAGGCGGCGCTGAGAGCGGAACAATATTCTTCCCATTCAGCAGGATAGGTGGCAAGGCAGACTGCTATGAGATTATATTTCCTAATCTTGTTTCCGGCTTTGCAGTTAAGCAGATTACGGAGGCTTTCAAGTCCTGCGGTTACGATGAGGATGATATCCGTATAGTCGACAACTCAGAGAGATATGGATTTGTAAATTCAGTCAAAAGACTTGTTAAGTGGACAAATAAGGGAATGTCATTTAAGTCACTTACATATCCATATTGGGAAAACAGTGCGATAGCGGTAGAGAACATTGTTGACTTGTTGACATTCTTCAGAATATTATTCATTGTGCCACCTGTTATTATAGTGGTTGTGTCTATAATATGTTTCCATCCACTGCACAGGTTCAAGCTTTTAGTATTAAAGATTGTCGAACACTTTAAAAAATAGCACAAAATATTAATATTACGCATATGTATATTTTCAGAAGCCATTCAGGAAATAATATCCGGGATGGCTTCTTTTTTGTTTCTTTTCCTTTTCAATAGCTTTGTGATGTGATAAAATGTTAAGTCTAAGGTATGGGGATAAATAAAAAGATAGGCGGCTTTTTTGCCTAAAAAGCAGGATTGCGTGAAAAATAAGCTTGGAAATGGGGATTGATATGGCAAAAGCAAAAAAAAATATATCACTTATATTGACAGTGATTGTCGGCATGGCTATTTTTATATGTGCTGCGTATAATAAGAGGGTGACATTTTGCGATGAGATATATACTTATATGATAGTCGATTCAGGCAATGCGGCATACCAGCTTGCACAGGGGCAGTGGTATCTGAAGGAGCAGATTAGGGATGTGCTGTCGCATACGGAAGGTGACAGCATAGTACAGATGCTTCGCAATGTAAAAGGCGATTCACATCCACCGCTTTACTATGCTATCGTGTATGTTTTTGCAGTATTATTCGGAGCAAATATATCAAAATGGGTTGCGCTGTCGGTCAATGCGATAATGTATCTGGGTACGCTTATATTGTTCTGGTCATTGCTTTATAAGCTGTTTAAGAGTCCGTTAATGGCAACAATCGGTACATTAATGTATGAGATAAATGTCGGAACATTGTCGGATGCCATGCTTCTTAGAATGTATATGCAGCTGACGTTTTTTGTGATTGCATTTGCGTATGTTACGTTGCTGTTATATAAGAACAAGGATAAGCTTGCTTATTATGTTTTGTTGGGCGTGATAACAGCAGGTGGATTTTTGACGCAGTTCTATTTCTGTTTTGTTGCAATCGGCTTCTTTATAATCTGGACAATATACAATATTATAACTAAAAAGTACAGCAGAATCATAAAATATCTTGTGAGCATGGTGACAGCGGTAATTGTTGACACAGTTGTATGGCATTATTGGATTTCGGTTATTTTATTTAACAGTGACTCGGAGACTATCAAGGAAAATGCGCTCAATTTTGCAAATATATTCAACAGTCTTTTTAAAGGTATTCTGACTGTACAGCTTCCTATTTTTCAGAATTGGTATATATTTGGAAGCATATTTGTAATTGCTTTGACTGCATGGACACTTCTGTCAAAGCGTGTTTCACGGATAGATGAAGATATTAAGCTTTTTATCGCATCGCTTGCAGGTGTTGTGTGGATGTATGGAAGCATTGTGTATTATCTGACACCTGATTATCTGTTGTCAGGAAGATATTTTTACGCTGCGAGCGCACTTGAGTACCTATTGATTGTGGTATGTGCCTGCACACTTATAAGAGCATATGTGCCTGACGGAGTGAGCGCAAGGGCTGTACAGACATTTGCTGTGGTTGGCGGCATAGCAATAAATATTTTCATTTTTTTCTCAGGTGACGGAATTGATTATTATACAGATGCACAAGAGTATGATAAGCAGAGAGCAGTGTTAGAGCAGTATGCGGATTATCCATGGATTATCTGCGGTGATGAGACATGGAAGATAAGTGCCAACTACTTCGACTATATCATTCCGGAGAAGCTAATGAGGATTACCAAGGATTCGCCGTACAGACAGGAAGCAGAGCTTGAACAAAAAGATGGCTTCATTATTGTCGCGGAGGATGGGGAGAACAGTCAGAGCGATTTGGGATTATACTATTATATAGGCTGTACAGGCAGATTTGCAAAAAGCGAGCTGCTGTTTGTGAGAAATAATCTCGCATATTATTTTGCATATCCGGTTGAGTGATTATATTTTAAGGAGGAATTTTTCTATGAAGATGAACAAATCAAAGGTTGCTATTGTCGGCTGTGGACTGGTAGGCTCCACAACAGCATTCAGTCTTGTCACACAGGGCGTTGTTGACGAGGTGCTTATGATTGATATTAACAAGGAGAGAGCATACGGAGAGAGGCTTGACCTTCATGACAGCATTGAGTATCTTAACCGCAACGTAAAGGTTATAAACGGAGACTATTCAGACTGTTCGGATGCGGATATTGTTGTGATTACGGCAGGTGCGCCACCTAAGCCGGGACAGAGCAGACTTGATACTCTTGAGATGACTGCAAAGATATGCCAGTCGATTGTCAGTCCTATCATGGAGAGCGGATTTGACGGAATTTTCCTTATTGTGTCTAACCCGGTTGATATCATTTCACACTATGTAAAGAAGCTCTCAGGACTTCCTAAAAATCAGGTCATAGGAACAGGAACGGCAATTGACTCAGCACGTCTTAAGACCTTCATCGGCGAGCTTGTAAAGGTTGACCCTAGAAGTGTACACGCATATTCGATGGGCGAGCATGGTGATTCGCAGATGGTGCCATGGTCTGTAGTTACTGTTGCAGGCAAGCCATTCTATGATGTCATTGCCGATAACAGGAGCCTTGTGGGAGATGTTGACCTCGATGAGCTTGTACACAAGACGACAAGGGAAGGCTGGGAGATTCTTGAGCGAAAAGGTACGACATATTACGGAATTGCGACAGCAGTAGCTGCCATCATAAAGGCAATCATGAACGATGAGAACAAGATTATTCCTGTCTCAACATACCTTGAAGGTGAATACGGTGAGACAGATGTATATGCGGGTGTTCCGACCGTCCTTAACAGACATGGAGCATACGATGTGCTTGAAATCCACATGTCTCCTAGCGAGCTTGCAAGATTCAAAGATTCCGCAAGAGTTATAAGGGAATATACTGATAAGATTATGGAGTACTAAAAGATGGCAAAGTTGTATTTTAAATATGGTGCAATGGGCAGTTCTAAGACTGCCAATGCGCTTATAACAAAGTTTAACTATGAAGAGAGAGGCATGAAGGTATGGCTTCTAAAGCCTGCAACGGATGACCGTGACGGTCAGGATATAATAAAAAGCCGTATAGGGCTTGAGTGCAGGTGTGTTGTCGTTGCTCCTGATATGGATATTATAGCCGAGTATGAGAAAAATCCGGAATATGATGCAGTTATTGTGGATGAAGCACAGTTTCTTACACCAGAGCAGATAGATGAACTTCGATTCATAGTTGACAATAAAGGAATACCTGTGCTTTGCTTCGGGCTTAGAACTGACTTCCTTACACATGTATTTCCAGGAAGTCTGCGTCTTCTTGAGATTGCCGACTCGATAAGTGAGATTAAGACGATATGCCGCTGTGGTTCTAAGGCAACCGTCAATGCCAGAATTGACGGAAACGGCAATGTGATAACGGATGGAGAGCAGGTGCTCATCGGCGGAAATGACAGTTATGAAGCAATGTGCTATTCCTGTTATATGAAAAAAATAAAGAGCCACCGTTCCTAAACATGAGAAAATCAGATGCGAAGCGGTGAAAAGTGCGATTTAATATGTAGTTTTGCAAACGCCTATCAAAATTTACTAATTTACTATAAAGGAGAGGAACAATGGATATCAAAGAAATTCTTGCAAAGGTTGACCACACAGTATTAGGACAGACATCTACATGGGCAGATATTAAGGACTTATGTGATGATGGTATGAAATATGAGACGGCATCAGTATGCATTCCGCCAAGCTATGTAAAGCAGGCAGCGGAGTATATAAAGAGTGTTGACGGAAAGTTAAAGGTATGTACGGTAATCGGTTTCCCTAACGGATACAATACTACAGCTGTAAAGTGCTTTGAAGCAAAGACAGCAGTTGAAGAGGGTGCCGATGAGATAGATATGGTTATAAATATAGGCTGGGTTAAGGATGGTCTGTATGACAAGGTTTTAGATGAGATTAAGCAGATTAAGGCTGCATGCAATGGCAGGCTTCTGAAGGTAATCATTGAGACATGTCTTCTCACAGATGATGAGAAAGTTAAGCTCTGCAAGGTCGTATCTGAGTCAGGAGCGGACTATATCAAGACTTCGACAGGTTTTTCCAAGGCAGGAGCAACCTTTGATGACGTGAAGCTCATGGCTGATAATGTTGATGGAATTTTAGTAAAGGCAGCCGGCGGCATAAGCTCAATCGCAGATGCGGAAAAGTTCATTGAGCTTGGTGCTTCAAGACTTGGTACGAGCAGGATTGTAAAGATTGTCAAGGCTGAGAACACGGACGGACAGACGTACTAAGATTTTTTGGAAAGGGTGCTGTAGATGACAGAGGAAGAATATTTAGAATTAATAGAGGGTAAGCTTGAGACTGCTATTGAGAATATTGAACATGAGATGAAATTAAATGACAGGGATATAGCGCAGCTTCAGGAGCTGTATTGGGAAAACAACAGCGATTTCGATGAGTATGGCTATGAGGAGTACGAGAACAGGCAGCAGATGTTCAATCATGCCAATTTCAGAAGCAGAAATATGAAAACTCTTCACATGTACAAAAAAATGCAGGACTCACCTTATTTTGCGCGTGTGGACTTTCTGTTTGACGGTGATGATGAGCCGGAGTGCTGCTATATCGGTATCGGTAATTTTTCCGAGGGAAAAGGCACACTGCCGCTTATATACGACTGGCGTGCTCCGATTTCCAGCCTGTTTTATGACTATGATGCGGGAAGGGCTTCCTACGAGGCTCCGGGCGGAATAGTTGAAGGAGAGATTGTAAAGAAATACCAATACAAGATTAAAAAGGGCAAGCTTCTCTATGCTGTTGAGAGCGATATAAAGATTGATGATGACATATTAAAGCAGGCACTTTCAATGAATGCGGATGCCCGCCTTAAGAATATTGTAGGAACAATTCAAAAGGAGCAGAATTCCATAATAAGAAACGAGAAGGACAGAATACTTATTGTTCAGGGTGGTGCAGGTTCGGGTAAGACTTCCGTTGCACTTCATCGAATAGCATACCTTCTATATCATCACCGTGAAGACCTTATGGCATCCCAGGTGCTTATATTGTCCCCAAATGATGTTTTTTCGGATTATATTTCCCATATATTGCCGGAGCTTGGCGAGGAGAATATTAGTGAAATGACATTTGACGATTTTGCCGCAAAGGAGCTTTCCGATGTGTGCAGAATTGAGAGACACTATGATTTTCTTGAAGATGTGCTTATACATGAGGACATTGAACCGGATTATGCCAAGATGCGGCAGGACAAGCTGTCTGCACGCTCATCCGGGGATTTTGCAGAGGCGATAAACGCTTTTGTATTCTCGTTAGAGTATGAGCTTATGGATTTTAAGGATATCAAGTACAAGAAGCTTGAAAAGGATGCGGACAGCATAGCTGACTTATTTTACAATAAGCTGCCGGATATTCCGCTTTTTAGAAGAATGGATGCGGTGCGGGAATATATTGTTGATGAGTATGCCACACTTACAGGGCATGAATTTGATGATATTGAGGCTGCTATCGTAAAAGATAAGTTCAATGCATTGTACCGCACAAGAGATATCTTTAAAATATATAATGAATTTCTTGAGAGCATAGGAGAAGAGCCGATTGCTGTTGCGGAAGGTCAGCCAAGAAAGGCAGGCTATGAGGATGTATATGCCATGCTCTATCTTAAGTATCTGCTCTATGGAGTCGGCAATGAGCAGCAGATTAAGCATCTTCTTGTGGATGAGATGCAGGACTATTCCTACATTCAGTACTGCATTATCGGCTGGGTTTTCAAATGTCCTATGACAATTCTCGGAGATAAGGAGCAGTCTGTCGATTCCGAAAAATCGGATGTGCTCAATTTCCTTCCGGAAATATTGGGAAAGGATTCTAAGCGTATTGTTCTCAACAAGAGCTACCGCTCAACAGTTGAGATAACCGACTATGCGGCTGAGATTGCCGGAATAAAAGGAATTGACGGAATTGACAGGCATGGAAATAAGCCTGAAAAGCATATGTATGCCACGGAAAATGAGATGTACGTTTCTCTCGGCAATAAGATAAGCGATGAGTTATCCGCAAATGTGTACGAAACAATAGCTGTTTTGTGCAAAACTCAGGCGGAAGCGGAGTATGTTGGGGATAAAATCCTAGAAAATATCCGCGAGACCGAGGATGACGAGGAGAGCTTCAAGGTGACTGTGCTCAACAAGAACACAGACTGCTTCAAGACAGGCGTTGTCGTTGCGCCTTACTATCTTGCTAAGGGTCTTGAGTTTGACAGTGTGCATATTGTGAACGCCGACAAGGAGCATTATCATTCCGATTACCATAGGCAGCTTCTGTATATCGGGGCGACAAGAGCGCTGCATGCGCTGGATTTCTATGGGACGGGGGATGGGTGTGAGTTGCTGCCGTAGAGGTTGAATAACGGATTAAAATGCCGGTAACAATAAGCATGTCAATGATTTTCCTGACTACACTTTTACAGTTGATTTTGATACATTTCAACTGTAAAAGTGTAGTCTTTTTTATTCCGTCCAGACGCATTCCTTACGGTAGTACATTGCAAGGTGCGCATTGTGCCAGTCGCCGGCATCATCGGTTATGTCGGAGTGGAATATCGGCGCAGGGCGCTTTGACAGGGCGGGGACGGTTATGAACTGTTCGTCATCGCTTGTGCTTGTGAGGTACTCATCGCGTGCTGTAAGCTCAGCATCGTAGATTTTTGCATCACCGTTTAGCAGTGAGAGTGCTGCTGTGGCTGAGAGAGGAAGATTGCTAAAGCCTGCATCACCGCTCTTGTATTCTGTCTCACCGACCTCGATACAGCCGATGCATGCGATGACAAAGGCACATAGGCTTATGGCAAGTGCAAGAATGGCATTTTTGCGGCTTGCTTTTATTTTATCATAAAAATTATTTACAATATCATCAAGGGATATATGCTTTTTGTCTGTGTTTATTTTATAAGTATCTTTATGAGACATATTTTCGTGGGAATCCTTCCCATACTTATTCCAAATCCACCCCAGAAGATAAATCATATTAAATGCGATATACACATACGCGGCAAAAAATATAATATTCATCATTCTGTAAGGCATGCGAAGTCCTTGTGCGTAGAATACAGGGGTTCCCATCGAGCAGTACAGACCAAAGGTGAACGCAGCGACAAGAAGCGGATATCTGTAAGAGAAGCCGCTTTTTTTTGCTATGCTGTAAAATGCTGGAATCATGCATACAAAAAATATAAGGCAGGGAGCATTTAATACTTTGGCGATGCTGTAGCCGCCGAACGCAAAAGTATAGATAAAGGTCTTTATTATGCCGGTGCTTCCGCCAACGGAGTCCTGTCTAAGCGCATTTCCGGGTGCAGCCATGCTTATAAAAAGTCCTGCCATGGCAGCGAGTGCAACGATGATATATGCTGCCATATGGTAAGAGCGGATAACTTTATTTTTTTTCGTAAGTACTGAGTATATCGCAGCTGCGGCAGCGAGAGCGAGAATAATGCACATAAAAAGTGCTGTCGCATAATTGCTTCCGCCGATTAAGAATGCGAGTACAAAGCTGATTAAGGTAAAAATAACCGTTCCGGCAGCTTTGGCAGTGCGCATTCTTATAAGAAGTGCGAAGAGGAAAAGCATCAGGCTATAAAAAAATGTGTAATATATAGCACCGTTATACCAGTAAAAGGAATCGCTAGGTGTCATGCATAGCTGCATTGACACGAATGTGAGGCATATTCCGACAGTTGCCGCAAGATAGCTGTCAGTCTTAAATATTTTCTTAAGCGCTGTATAGAAAAAGAAGATTGAAAAGCCAATATATGCACTTAAAAGTATGAGCGGTGTAATAAAATAGTACTGTTCACCGAATATTCCCGGCTGTAGGCGCATGAGAAAGATGGCTGAGAAATTTCCCTGCCATATGTTGTAAGTGTTAAGCATCTCATCAAATGAGCATTTTATAACCGATGCGATGGAGTGAGTTTCGTTCCAGACCTGTACTGTCTGCGTTCCGTAGTAATAGTCGTCAACACTCGGATGCGCGTACATGCCGATTATATACAGCGGAATGACGGAGAGCAGAAAGCAGATAAGTATTATAAAAAAAATGTTTTTCGTGGTAAGTTTTTTGGTGGAGGAATTGTTCATATGGACTCCTTATTTTTATTATAATGTTGCAGTCAAAAGGTATTTTGCCCCTCATTTGATATCCTCGAATTGCTCCGCCATAAAACAGCTCCCGCAATTCTAAAACATTCGGAATCCGCTGATTCCTCATGTTTTGCGGGTCCCAAGTTCAAAAGCCTAATCGTGCAAGCACGAACGGCTTTTTGACCTTTTGACCCTGATATCATTATTTTGTTATATTATATTTTTTTTGAAATAGATTGTAAACATTATTCTTTATAAGATTCGGGTATCAAAGTATGCTGTGATATCCGAATTTTTATAATAAGACTGTAATATTTTGCCTGACGGAAAAATTGATTATAAAATGTATAAATTTATTAAAACACATACCGGCTGCATATATGAATATTAATGGAAATATTAATGGAATAAATTTATTTTTTGTGTAAATAATATCCCGTATGAAGCAAAAAAAAATATATTACTACGACAATGAGCTTGAGGACGAATTTTCGGGGATAAAAAGAAATACGATAGCGGTTGATGAAAACTATCAATATAATCATAATAGGCTGTGGCGCATAGGAGCGTGGATATTGTACCATATAATTATGACTCCGGTGGCTTTCATATATATGAAGCTTCGTTTTGGAATGAAGATAGAAGGTAAAGACAAGCTGCGGATAGCTTGTGATGGCAGCAGACATAGAACCGGAACAGCATTTTTTTACGGAAATCATACTCATGTTCCGGGGGACGGCTATATTCCGACCTGCATAAGCTTTCCGAAAAAAGCTATTATACTGGCGCATCCCGACAATGTGTCGCTCTATGGAACAAAAAATATAATGGAGATGTTAGGAGCTTTTCCCATTCCTAATAAGCTTGGCGGAATGAAAAGCTTTATAGATAAGCTAGAGCAGTATGTGCAGAAGGGTTATCCGGTATATATCTATCCTGAAGCGCATATATGGCCGTACTATACCAAAATCCGTCATTTCGGTGAAAGCTCATTTAGGTACCCTGTAACATATAATTGTCCGGTGTATTCCTTTACTGTGACATATCAAAAGCATTTTTGGAGAACTCGAATCACAATATACATTGATGGTCCTTTTGTGCCTGATAATACAGTAAACCAAAGACAAGCCGCTAACAAGCTGTGCAGTCAGGTATATGATGCCATGACAGTGCGCAGCAAGGAATCCACCTATGAAAAGGTTAAATATATCAAGACAGATAATTGTAAAACTTGAGCTTGCTGCCGGGCGATTGAGCAGGTTTGCCAGTAAAATCATACAATGCAGGGAATGGTATCGGCAAGGTTTCTCAACATCCGATTGCCGGATACGGTGTTTTGCAATTACCTAAAATTACCCCCAATAGGTAAGGAGACTTTCATGAATATCCTTTTTTGCGGCAATGACCGCATCTTTGACGGCATTTTGATAGCGCTGCTTTCCATAATAAAATATTATAAAGGAAGACTCGATGTCTATATCATGACTGCAAATTTACAGAATATGAGGGACGATTATGCGCCGATTAGCTGGCAGCAGGCGAGAATGATAGAAAATGTGATTTCAAGTGTCTGCGTCGATAGCAGGGTTTTTTTGATTGATAAGACAGGAGTATTTAAAAATGACCTTGCAGAATGTGTCAATAAAGATACAGTGTACACGCCGTATTCCATGTTAAGGCTATATGCGGATGATATTTTAGTGAACAGGCTTCTCTACCTTGATGCGGATGTGGTAGCCTGCGATGATATAGAACCTCTTTATAATATGGACATTTCCGGTTTTGAGATGGCCGGCGTGAGAGATTTTCTCGGAAAGTGGTTTATTGGATATAATTACATGAATACAGGCGTGTTATTGTTTGATATGCCTCAATGCCGCAAGGACGGATTGTTTAAAAAGGCAAGGCAGATGTGCCACAACAGGAAAATGTTCTTTCCTGACCAGACTTCACTTAACCGTATGTGTAGGAAAAAGCTATTTCTGCATGAAAAATACAATGAACAGAAGTGTTACAGACCCGGCACAGTGATACAGCATTTTTGTAAATCGCTGCGGCTGTTCCCCTACATTCATACAGTGAATGTGAAGCCGTGGGAGATAGAAAGGCTGCACAGTGTGTATAAGCTTTACGCTCACGATGATGTGCTTGACCGGTACGTAAAAATAAAGTCTGCTTTCAAGCAGTTGTAAAAGAAATTGAAATATACCACTATTTTTGAAGCAGAAAGCCCACTGGCTTTAGACAATGGGCAGTTCACAGAAGGATGTGCAGGCTTATGGAATGTGTCCATGAAATAGTGTCAAATAAGATATAAGCAAAGACACTTTAGTCTATGACAAGAGGGTGTAATAAATGGGAAATAATTTTTTAATATCAATTACGATAATATTTCTGATACTGTATTTTCCGCGTCTGATTGGATGGTTTGGATGGATTTTTCCGCAGAAAAAGCTGTCATGTGATAGGAAGCACCGCTTCGCACTTATTGTTCCGGCAAGGGACGAGGGCAGAGCAGTACTTCCGCTGTTTCAGAGCATAAAAGAGCAAAGCTATGGCAGGGAGTGCACAAAAGAAGCGGGGGAAAGACTGTTTGACACATATGTCATTGTGAAAAATCCTCATGATGAAGTAATTGATTATGCCAAAGAGATTGACGCAAGAGTATATGTTGACGAGGAACAAAAAAGCAAGGGCGACTGCCTTGATTATTGCATCAGGCATATTCTGATGTCGGGCAGAAAATATGACGGATATATGATTGTCGATGCGGATTGCAGACTGGATGCTGATTTTATGAAAAACATGAATGATGCGCTTGAAAGCGGTGCGCAGGTCATAACGGCGCGCAAGCTGGTTGGCAATTACACGATGAATGATGCATCCGCTTATAATAATATTTCATGCGGCATTAGTAAAAATGCTGATATCAAAAATCGTAATATAGCAAACGGCGATATCATAAATAATAGTATAATAAATGATAGTATAATAAATGGCAATATTGTAAACAGCAATATGATAAATAATAATATCACAAATGACAGCATTTCAGACAAAATTAATGAGTGCAGTCATAATGTAAGAAGCATGACGGCATGTAATCATATCACCTGCCAGAACGGTCTTATATGGTCTATCATAGATGAACTTGGGAACAGATTTAAGAGTGCGATGGGTTTTACTACAATGCTGATAACGACAGGAATTCTCATAAGAGGGGATTTGGTTGAGGAGTGGGGCGGCTGGAATTACAGGCAGACTCTAACAGAGGATATGGAGCTTCTAAGAGATTGTGCCTGCAAGGGGATAAGGACATTTCATTATTCATATGCAAAGCTTTATCTTGAGGAGGCACCGTCACATGCTGACACGAACAAGCGAAGGACAAGATGGATGACAGGAATGGTGGAGGCAGACAGGCTTTACTGCCGGGAGCTGTTTAAGCGGCATGGGCTGTGGGCATTTGCGGACAATTACTATATATTGTCATTGTGGATTGTGTATGCATATATCGGAACACTTTCTGCGGCTGTATTCTTTAACATTATTACATTAAATTTTTGGCAGGCGGCAGCGGCTTTTCTTCTCATATACACAGCTTTTTTCGCACTCTCTGTCATGGCTGTGCTTGCAGACTGGAAAAATATAGGGCTTTCGTCTGTTAAAAAGCTGTGGCTTATGCTTATGCATCCTTTTTTCTATATGGAATATATTTTTATCGTAGTGCGTGCAGTACTTGGACTAAAGCCTAAGAGCTGGGAAAAAATCGGGAGGGTGCAGTATTAGTGAACTATTTTAAGTTAGCGTACACTACACCCGATGTATTAGAGAAGATAAAAGAGGCTGAAAAAAATGGAGATTTCAATGCACACATAGACCCCATAGATTATAGCAGCTGCCAGCCTGTTGATGAGAATTTTCCGTATATTCCGGCAGGGATGACAAAGCTTCGCCAGGCATTGATACGCACATTTATAATCAGCCCATTTATGTGGATTGTGAACCGATTCATATTCCGCACGAAAATCTATAAGGATTATGGGAATGAAAAAAATAAACCTGATAAATATACAATAATTAAAAATAATAATGTAATCAGGCAGTCATATAAAAATATAAATGGAAATATAACTGTGCAGTCATATGTAAATGACAGTATGATAAAGGATACATCAAAAAGCAAAACAGAAAAGGGTTGTATTCAAAGCAGTCCCGGCATGATAATAACCTGCAATCATATAAACAAGCTTGATGCGATTGTTGTAAGGTGGGCATTAAAAAAGAGCGGAATGCTTCGCGGACGGCAGCTTAAGGTTATGGTAGCTGATTTTAACAATCAGAAGGGAAGGCTCGGCAGGTACATGAGAGCGTTCGGAATATTGCCTTTTTCATCTGAGCACCGGATGATAAAGCTGTTTGACAGTGCCGTTTCGCATTATCTTAACAGAGGGGACTGCATTCTTGTGTATCCTGAACAGTCGGAGTGGTGGGGTTATGACAGACCGCGTCCGCTAAAAAGAGGTGCATTTTATTATGCAGTGAAAAATAATGTACCTGTGCAGCCCATTTTTATAACCTGCCGCGATGGAAAAGGAACGGTAAGCGGTGTCAGAAGGAAATACTTTGATGTCCATATATTGGAGAGGATTGTGCCTGTATGTAATACGGCGAAGGATCATGAGAAAGTGCAGCATATGATGGAGGAAAACAGCAGAGAGTGGCAGGATGTGTATAATGTTAACAAGAATAAAATTTTATAAAAAATGTTCTTAATTATAGCCGTATGCGGTAGGATGCTTTTTTGCAGAAAAATAGGGCGGATGGATAGCAGGACAGAAAAGGCATTCTAGTTCAGAGTAAAGCGGACATTCGCAATCCGCTTTCGCTACTTGCTCATGAACGCAGTCG
>UQYF01000006.1 GCA_900545175.1 uncultured Eubacteriales bacterium | reverse complement strand
ATGAAAAAATAATAAATATAGTTAAGAAGTATTTAGTATGATCTATTGATGTTAATATAAATTCAAAAAAATTGGATAATAGTTGCTTTTCAGGTTTGTGTTCGTAAGAGAATAGAAAAAATGGCATCCCAGCTTGGACTGCCAGAAGGCGAGAAAAGGGAACCGGGAGAAATTCTTTCCTGTGATATGTGTTTTGACGGACGCTATTATGCTGTCAGTGGAAAATGTTTTGTTGATGTGAAAGGGATTATTCATGGGATTGTTTGATAAGTTCAGAAAGAAAAATAGTGGATTGACAATTGAAGAAATCATATCTAATGACTATGAACAAGAGTATTTTGATGAATGTAAATATATATGGAAAAATTATGTTCCCTCAAAGGGACAGGCTGATAGTTTACAAGGTGAATTATTAAGAGAAATGGAAAAAATCCGCTGTGAGGCACAAGATAATGGAAATATAAATTGGGATGATGACTATTCTTATTTTTGTGACTTTATAAGCGAACGCTTGTGTGAACAACCGATATTTACAGCTGTAGAAAAAGACGAAGTCATTTTAATCATGTCATATTTAAAAAAGTGTGGTATTTATGCTCAAAAATTTAATTGCGAGGAAATACCAGAAGATGATGTTGATATAGAAAAAACAGCTTATGTCCGTGATAATTTATATGACATCATTTGTGACAAAATAGGAAAGTTATACAAAGAGAATCCTGATCTTATTCCCTATGAAAGAAACAATAACATCAAAAGATAAATCGCAGTAGGTCTTATTGGTGGTATCATACAGTGCATTGATATGAATTGCATTGTAACCTTTTTTGCCTTCATGGATGAAGGTTCTTTCATCTGCCGGGTTACGTGAAATGTCAACATCAGAGCCATCGCAGGCCAAAAGTCTATAACTATTATAGAGATTATCCGATAGGGTACGACACTGATTGACAAATGAGTGGAACAGGAAATCCCATCCTTCAGGAAGAGGCTTGTATCGTTGCCGGGTAAAGGCGGATTTAGAAGGAGCAGAAAGAGAATGTTCAAAAAAATCAAGAATTTCATTTGAAACGGATTTACTCTGCATCTGGAGCATAAACTGAATATACTCGCGGAAAGAAAGTTTGCGGTTCCTGGTAAAATCACTTTCCGGATTACGGCAGAACATGGAGTGAATTTCATCGAGTTCTGTGATGCAGTTGTCGAGTGTGGATTTTAAATTAGATAAGAAAAAATCAGCCATAATGAGCCTCCTTGAAATATGTTTATAATCCTTCCGGAACAACAGATAGTCAGGGTAATTTTAGTATTACTCTTAATTTGGGTTCTGCAGCCGGTCAGAATCAGTATGATACAGGAGTTTCTTACCATTACTATGATGTTGTACCTATTTATTTTTACAGTAATGGAACACAGATTGGTGCTAGGGAAACGCTGATTAATTCGTGCATTTCCACATGATTTTTGATATAATACAGGTATCAACTGAAAGGTCGTATATCTATGAATCAACTTACATTTTCTGATATGGAATACTCCAACCGCAAGAAAAAACCAAACGTGAAGAATTTCTTGATGCCATGGAAGAAATCATTCCATGGTCATACTGGGTAGAAATGATCCGCCCGTATTATTTCGCTAACAAGCGTGGTCGCAAACCGATTGGTATTGAAACCATGCTTCGCATGTATCTCATGCAGATATGGTTTAATCTGTCCAGATGAAGGAATCGAGGATTCTATCTACGACAGTTATGCTATGCGTTTCTTTATGCATATAGATTTCCATGAACAACAGGTACCGGATGCGTCTACCCTGCTTAAGTTCAGACATATGCTTGAAACAAACAAGCTTGGCGAGAAACTTTCTGCCGATGTCAACAGCCGCCTCGATAAAGCAGGTCTTATGCTGCATGGCGGCACTATTGTTGATGCAAGCCTTATAGCAGCACCAAAATCCACTAAGAATCAGGAGGGCAAACGTGATCCTGAAATGCATCAGACAAAGAAGGGCAATGAAAAGTCCGCCGTCCGCTGTAAGGTTGAGCACCCATTTCTTATTGAAAAGAAGCAGATGGGATACTCAAAAGTTGTATATCGTGGAATCGCAAAAAACATGCATCGATTCCATATGTTGTTTGCCAGTGTAAATCTTATCATGTGTAGCAGGGCTGGCAGAACAAAAGACTTTATAGGGTGTACAGTATAATTGCGCCAATTTTTAGGGAATATCCTCAAAAAGGATAAATAGCAAGATGATATAACAGGTATCTGAGATAAAAATCCTCTTGGTTTTTATAAAAACTTGACAAACTGGGATAATACCGAGAATAAGGTTAATTAATCAGTGCTTCCTTAGATGTTCTTAGAACTCTGCTAAGTCCCAAGCCAAAAGCAGCACGCATGCTGCTTTAGAAGCAATGCATACACGGATGTATGCCGGCTTCGGTGGCGGACATATAGAATACCTTTATCAGAGTTCTTAGAACATCCTGCTTCGGACAACGGAGCTGATATGCATAAATATAATACGTTATACACTCGTACATTAAATTAGCATGTTTTGACCTCAACATCATATTGTGAAAAAATGAAGCAAAATCTAAGTTGATTTCTGTATGCCTATGCTTTATACTAAAAACGTATATCAGGCAGGAACGTGAAAATAACACCTGTCCACACATATTGCCCGGAGAGGGCGGAAAAGAGGATAAAGATGGAAGAATTCAAGTTATTATACGAAGGAAAAGTCAGAGAGGTATATGATATCGGCGAGAACCTTGTCATTGCGGCAACAGACAGAATTTCAGCTTTTGACCACATTTTAAAGAACAAGATTACAGCTAAGGGTGCCATTCTGACACAGATGTCGAAGTTTTGGTTTGATTACACGAAAGATGTTGTACCTAATCATATGATCACAGTTGACAATGATGACATGCCTGAGTTTTTCCATGATGAGCGTTTTTATAAGAGAGCTATGATGTGTAAGAAGCTCACAATGCTCCCTATAGAGTGTATTGTGCGTGGATATATTACGGGAAGCGGCTGGGAGAGCTATAAGAAGAACGGAACTGTATGTGGAATTAAGCTTCCTGAGGGGCTCAAGGAATCACAGAAGCTCCCTGAGCCAATCTACACACCTAGCACCAAGGCAGAGATAGGTGACCATGATGAGAATATCTCATATGAAAGAAGTATAGAAGTACTTGAGAAGAAGTTCCCGGGAAAGGGTCTTGAGTATGCTGCAAAGATTAAGGACTGCACAATCGCACTCTACAAGAAGTGTGCAGAGTACGCACTCAGCAAGGGCATTATCATTGCTGATACCAAGTTCGAGTTCGGTCTTGATGAGAACGGTGAGGTTGTAATCGGTGATGAGATGCTTACGCCGGACAGCTCACGTTTCTGGCCGCTTGAGGGCTATGAGGCAGGCAAGGGGCAGCCGTCATTTGACAAGCAGTATGTAAGAGACTGGTTAAAGGCTAACCCGGACAGCGATTATCTTCTCCCTGAGGAGGTTGTCACAAAGACTGTTGATAAGTATAAGGAAGCATATCTTCTTCTTACAGGCAGGGAATTTACACTGTAGTCTATTGAAATGTAAGTCAAACTTAATAATGCGGAGCTAATATGGGACAGAAAATGAATAATATATCGGACAGCTACTATGATGAGGATGGGGTTCACGAGGAGTGTGGAGTTTTCGGCGTATATGATTTAGATGGCGGGGATGTAGCCTCAACCATATACTATGGATTGTTTGCACTTCAGCATAGAGGACAGGAGAGCTGCGGTATTGCTGTAAGTGATACCAACGGACCGAAGGGAAAGGTACTCTCACACAAGGATATGGGGCTTGTGAATGAGGTGTTCACACCTGAGGATCTGGAAAAGCTCAAGGGCAATATCGGAGTCGGACATGTGCGCTATTCAACAGCGGGAAGTTCGACAAGGGAGAATGCCCAGCCACTTGTTCTTAACTATGTCAAGGGTACACTTGCAATGGCTCATAATGGTAATCTTATCAATGCTGTTGATTTGAGGGAGGAGCTTTCATATACCGGAGCTATTTTCCAGACTACAATCGATTCGGAGGTTATAGCTTATCATATAGCCAGGGAACGACTCAACACATCGAGTGTTGAGAAGGCAGTTGCAAGTGCAATGAAGAAGATTGTGGGAGCTTACTCACTTATTGTCCTGAGTCCACGAAAGATGATTGGTGCAAGAGATCCTTTTGGTTTTAAGCCTCTGTGCATCGGAAAAAGAGATAATACTTATGTGATGTCATCTGAGACATGTGCACTTGATGCGGTAGGAGCGGAATTTGTGAGGGATGTACTTCCGGGCGAGATAGTGACAATCACAGCGGACGGACGCATTGAGTCCGACACCTCCATGTGCCAGACTGTACATAAGAAATGTATTTTTGAGTACATATATTTTGCAAGACCGGACAGTCATATTGATGGTGTAAGTGTGTATATGTCAAGAATTATGGCAGGAAGGCTTCTCGCAAAATCCCATCCGGTTGATGCGGATCTCGTTGTAGGTGTACCTGAATCGGGAAATGTTGCAGCCATGGGCTACGCGTTAGAGTCCGGAATCCCTTACGGAATGGCATTTATCAAGAACAGCTATGTGGGACGTACCTTCATCAAGCCTAAGCAGGCACAGCGTGAGAGCAGTGTAAAGATTAAGCTTAATGTGCTTACGGAGGCGGTTAAGGATAAACGCGTTATTATGATAGATGATTCAATAGTAAGAGGAACCACCAGTGCAAGAATTGTCAAGATGTTAAAGGATGCGGGAGCAAAGGAAGTGCATGTAAGGATATCTTCACCACCATTTTTGTACCCATGCTACTTCGGAACGGATATTCCGTCAAGCGACCAGCTTATAGCGAGCACACACACTGTTGACCAGATATGTGAGTACATAGGAGCCGATTCACTTGGCTATATAGACGTGAATGACTTAAAGCACATGGTCGAGGAGAGATGTGACTTCTGTGACGCATGCTTTACCGGAAACTATCCTATAGCACCACCGGATAAGGATATCCGCGGTGAACACGAATAGTTTTTTACGCAGAAATAATAGACAATTGTAATATAATGATTAAATCAGATAGGAGAATACACGAATGAGCACAGACCGTTATCAGACCCCGCTCGCTGAGAGATACGCGAGCAAGGAGATGCAGTATATTTTTTCACCGGACAAGAAGTTCCGTACATGGAGAAAGCTCTGGATTGCACTTGCAGAGACAGAGAAGGAGCTTGGTCTTGATATCACCGATGAGCAGATAGAGGAGCTTAAGGCTCATCAGGATGACATCAACTACGAGGTTGCAAAGGAGCGGGAGAAGCTTGTAAGACATGATGTCATGTCGCATGTGTATGCGTACGGTGTCCAGTGCCCTAAGGCTAAGGGAATCATCCACCTTGGAGCTACAAGCTGCTACGTTGGAGACAATACAGACCTTATTGTTATGACAGAGGCACTTAAGCTTGTGAGAAAGAAGCTTGTGAATGTTATGGCTGAACTCGCAAAGTTTGCAGATAAGTACAAGGCGCTTCCTACACTTGCATTTACACATTTCCAGCCTGCACAGCCTACTACGGTGGGAAAGAGAGCAACTCTCTGGCTTATGGAACTGAAGCTTGACCTTGATGACCTTGACTATCTCATCGGCTCTATGAGACTTTTAGGTTCTAAGGGTACAACAGGTACACAGGCAAGCTTCCTTGAACTTTTTGACGGGGATCATGACAGAATCCGCAGGCTTGATAAGATGATCGCAAATAAGATGGGCTTCGAGGATGTATATCCTGTATCGGGACAGACTTATTCGCGTAAGGTTGACACAAGAGTTGTCAATGTTCTTGCAGGTATTGCAGCCAGTGCGCATAAGTTCTCCAATGATATAAGGCTTTTACAGCACTTAAAGGAGATTGAGGAGCCGTTTGAGAAGAACCAGATAGGTTCATCTGCTATGGCATACAAGAGAAATCCTATGAGAAGTGAGAGAATAGCCTCCCTTGCCAACTTCGTTATGGCTGATGCGATGAATCCTGCGATCACATCCGCTACGCAGTGGTTTGAGAGAACACTTGACGATTCTGCCAACAAGAGAATGTCCGTGCCAGAAGCATTCCTTGCTGTGGATGGTATCTTAGACTTATACATGAATGTTGTTGACGGACTTGTAGTGTATGAGAAGGTTATTGAGAAGCATATCATGGCAGAGCTTCCATTCATGGCTACCGAGAACATTATGATGGATGCCGTAAAGGCAGGCGGCGACCGTCAGGAGCTTCATGAGAAGATAAGAACACTTTCTATGGAAGCAGGACGCAATGTCAAGGAGAGAGGTCTTGACAATAATCTTCTTGAGCTTATCGCCGCAGACCCTGCGTTTAATCTTTCTCTTGATGACCTCAAGAAGTCAATGGATCCGTCTAAGTATACAGGACGCGCCAAGGAGCAGGTTGATGAGTTCCTTACGGAAGTCATCAATCCTATACTTGAAGCAAGCAAGGATGAGCTTGGCATGACAGCGCAGATTAACGTATAATATTGATATTAAGTATTGAGACTGCAATACAATAAAATATTGGGAATAATTTTGGGACAAATGCCGTACTATGTAATGTGGTGCGGCATTTTTTTAATTATTCCATACCTATATAGGAGATTTGGTGAAAGAACAATGTAAAAACCTATGTAATTTCACTAAAACGTATTAGTGAAAATGCACAAAAAATATACAAAAATAACTCTGAACTTAATGATTTAAGCATCGAGTGAAATAAAAGAGAAAGAAAATGTACAATTTTACTAAAAATTTTCAAAAAACTATTGATTTTGTATTCAAAATGATGTACTATAAACATGCGAAAACGATTAAGTGATGCGGGCACCGATGAGATTGCCAATGCAATCCTACATACCAATTCGGGAAGGCGGTGACGGAATGATATCCGTAAAGGACATAGCGAATGCATGTAATGTATCTGTTGCAACAGTGAGTAAGGCACTCAATGGTTACAGCGATATAAGTGAAGAGACTAAGACCATGATTAAGGCTAAGGCTGCTGAGCTTGGATACATACCTAATATGGCTGCGGTTGCACTTAAGACTAACAGAACCTATAACATAGGCATTCTGTTTGTAGATGCGGCTAACACGGGTCTTGCACATGAGTATTTTGCGAGGGTTCTTGAGGGAATCAGGTCTCAGGCAGAAATCCTGGGATACAGTATTACGTTTATAACGAATAGGATTGGCGGAAGGAAGATTACATATAGTGAGTTCTGTCGGATACGACAGTTTGACGGAGTGATAATAGCCTGTATAGATTATAGTGACCCTCAGGTTATCGAGCTTGTCAACAGCGGAATACCGATAGTGACTATAGACCATATCTTCAATGATACTATATCGGTGATGTCGGACAATGTAAAGGGTGTGAAGGATCTTGTAGAATATCTGTACTCAATGGGACACAGGAAGATTGCATTCATTCACGGAGATGACAGCTCGGTTACGAGAGACAGAGTTACGAGCTTTTACAGAACAATGGAGCAGCTTGGACTTGATATTTGTAAGGAGTATGTGTGCGAATGCAGATACCATGACACAGCAGGTGCAGTTAAATGTACAAGGAAGCTGCTTCAACTGAAAGAGCGGCCTACCTGTATCATGTATCCGGATGACATCACAGCGATAAGCGGTGCGAACATTATCAAGAGCCACGGTCTTAGCATACCCGGTGATATATCGGTCACCGGTTACGACGGAATAAGATATTCTGTCATATACGAGCCGCAGATTACGACACTGCAGCAGGCCGGGGATGGGATGGGCAGGGAAGCTGCCTCATGCTTAATCAATTTAATCAGAAAACCGAAAACAACACTTAAGAAAAGCTATGTGATTGAGGGAAAGGTTCTGATGGGAGGGTCAGTAAGTAACCTTAATGCAACTATTGTTCAGTAGGAATATATTTTCTACGCATTTGCCGGGGTGGCAGGCAATGTTTAAGCCGGAGAAATGGAGGAAGAATATGAGAAAATTCAAAAAGTTTGCGGCGACAATGTTAGTAGGTTTGATGGCAACAACAGCTCTTGCAGGATGCTCTAAGAGCAACAATGCAGCATCGGGAAATACTGATGGAAAGGAAGGCTCTGTACTTAACATTTATGTATGGAATGAAGAGTTTAAGAGCAGGGTTACAGATCACTATCCTGGATATGTAAAGACTGATGATTCCACAGGTAAGATTGGTGATGTTACAGTTAAGTGGCATACAACACCTAATGAGAACAATGCATATCAGAACAATCTTGATGAAGCACTTCTTAAGCAGAAGGATGCAGCAGCTGATGATAAGATTGATATATTCCTTGTAGAGGCAGATTACGCACTTAAGTATGTAGATACAGACTACACAATGCCAATCAAGGATTTAGGTATAACAGACAGCGAAATAGCTGACCAGTATAAGTATACACAGGATATCGTGACAGATTCCAAGGGTGTTTTAAAGGGTCTTTCATGGCAGGGCTGCCCTGGTGTACTTATTTACAACAGAGATATTGCCAAGGAAGTTTTAGGAACAGATGATCCGGCAGAGGTTCAGAAGAGCGTATCTGATTGGTCAACCTTTGAGAAGACGGCTAAGACTATGAAAGACAGCGGATATTTCATGGTATCAGGCTTTGATGATACATTCAGAGTTTTCTCCAACAATGTATCAAGCCCATGGGTAGTTGACGGCAAGGTTGTAATTGATGATAACATTATGAACTGGGTTTCCCAGACTAAGACATTCACGGATAATGGCTACAACAATCAGTCATCACTCTGGGATGACAACTGGAGCAAGGGCTTCTATCCGGAAGGAAAGGTATTCTGCTACTTTGGACCGGCATGGTTCGTTGACTTCTCCATGAATGTATCTGATGCAGCCAGTATCGCGGCTAACGGCGGATGGGCAGCAACCGAAGGTCCTCAGGGCTTCTTCTGGGGTGGTACATGGATTTGTGCAGCACAGGGAACAGATAACACTACACTTGTAGCAGACATCATGAGACAGCTCACAACTAACAAGGATGTCATGACAGAGATTGTTAAGAAGGACAATGACTTCGTTAACAACAAGCCGGCAATGGAGACTATGGCAGCAGATACATCTTATCAGAGTAAGGTTCTTGGCGGACAGAATCCACTTGCAATGTTCTGTGCAGGTGCAGACAAGATTGACCTCAGCAACCTTTCATCATATGATCAGGGCTGTAACGAGGAGTTCCAGAAGGCTATGAAGGATTACTTCACAGGCAATGCAACACTTGACGAGGCACTTGCAACCTTCAAGAAGAACATTGTTGTTAAGTATCCTAACCTTAAGGCTGAATAATTAACCTTAAAATTTAAAATGTAAGTATAACATGCCTGCTCTATATGGGGCAGGCATGTTTTGGCTAAAAATAGGGTGGAATTGTTTTGCAGGTGAGGAGTGATGATTGTATGAAAAAAACCGAAGGAAAGAGCAAGATAGTAAGGTACAATAAATGGGGATATATCTTCCTCATCCCTTTTGTGCTTGTGTATGTGATTTTTCAGTTGATTCCATTAGTCAGTACGATTTATAACAGCTTTTTTGAGAACTACAGGGTAGGACTCATGCAGGTAGGACCGACATGGGTTGGACTTGAGAACTATAAAACGATTTTTTCGGATGTCAGCCTTTTGAAGTATACGGCAAACACGCTTATCATGTGGGTTATCGGTTTCATACCGCAGATAATAGTATCACTTCTTCTGGGGCAGTGGTTTTCCGATGTGAGATTGAAGCTGAAGGGAAGCAGATTCTTTAAGACAGTTATATATCTTCCTAACCTGATTATGGCCTCTGCGTTCTCAATGTTGTTTTTTGCATTGTTCTCAGATGTCGGACCAATCAATGCAATTCTTATAAAGATGGGAATTGCCACTCAGGAAAATCCGGTGAGATTTTTCTCTAATGTATGGGCTACAAGAGGCCTGGTTGGGTTTATGAACTTCCTCATGTGGTTCGGAAATACGACTATTATTCTCATGGCAGGAATTATGGGCATTGACACCTCGCTGTTTGAGGCGGCGGAGGTAGATGGTGCAAGTTCATGGCAGAGATTCTACAGGATAACGCTTCCTCTTCTTAAGCCTATCCTTATATATGTAATTATTACCTCTATGATCGGTGGTATTCAGATGTTCGATGTGCCTCAGATTCTTACTAATGGTTCCGGTGCACCTGCTGAATCAACAAAGACGCTTATTATGTATCTTAATCAGCACCTGTACAGTAAGAATTATGGACTTGGCGGAGCACTTTCTGTATTCCTGTTTATTATAACAGCTATACTGAGTCTCATAATATATTCTGTAATGTATCGTAAGAAGGATTAGAAGGGGAGGTATGATTATGGGTAAGAGCAATAATAATAATAAAGACTCAGTTCACATAAGAAGAGCGGTGGCATACGTGGTTCTTACACTGATATCAATACTGTGTCTGTTCTGGTTTTATGTACTCTTTGTAAATGCCACAAAGACACATGCAGAGATACAGAAGGGTTTTTCGATTGTTCCGGGAAAAAATCTTCTTGTAAACTGGAATCATGTCATTCATGGAACACAGCCGATTATATCGGGAATGATTAACAGTATTATCATTTCAACACTCAGCGCTGTTCTGTGTACATATTTCTCAGCGATGACCGCCTATGCGATTCATGTATATGATTTTAAACTTAAAAAATTTATATTTGCGTTCATACTTGCAGTTATGATGATTCCAAGCCAGGTAACAGCTCTTGGATTTATCAAGCTCATGGACAATATGCATCTTATGGACACCTTTATTCCGCTGATTGTGCCGACAATCGCCGCACCGGTAACCTTCTATTATATGAAGCAGTACATGGAAAGTACATTACCGCTCGCAATAATAGAGGCTGCCAGAATAGATGGCTCCGGTGAGTTCCACACCTTCAACAATATCGTGCTTCCCATAATGAAGCCGGCGATTGCCGTACAGGCAATATTTACATTTGTATCAAGCTGGAATAATTACTTCGTTCCGGCACTTGTGCTTAAGAAGGACAGTGTCAAGACACTTCCGATACTTATCGCACAGCTAAGAAGTGCGGATTGGCTCAAGTTCGATATGGGTCAGGTTTATGTCACAATTGCATTTTCTATTTTCCCTGTAATTGTAGTGTATATTTTTCTTTCAAAATATATCGTACAGGGCATTGCACTTGGTGCTGTTAAGGGCTAGTTCTTAAAAAGGTCATTCACATAATTATTGTGGAACATATCAATCATTGCAAAATACCTCTCATGTTCACGCCAGCCTTGGTCGACAGAGCCTTCACCGTAATATACGATGTAGGCATCAGGATAGGTTTCCTTAAGAAGCTCGTAATCCTGTTCGGTCAGGCTGGTGTGTTCTATATACAGACGCTCAAGCTTTGTAAAGTTCAGAAGATGTGATACATCGCTTATCGGGTTATAGCTGATGTTGAGGTCCACAAGGTTCGGAAGATAGTCAAACACGCTTATATCACTCACATCTCCCACAAAAAATTCAAGGTACATGAGCTTAGGACAGTATTTAAGCATCGACAGGTCATACAGATAAGGTGACTGCGTGTCGGTGAGCCAGTTGTCTACAAGAATCAGTATCTTAAGCTCAGGCATGTATTCGAGGAAAGATAAATCTGTGACCTTGTTGTGCCCTAAATCAAGTGCGACCATGTCGGTGCAGTATTTTAATACCTTGCAGTCCTCGTTGGTGAGACGATAGGTTATTGTTCCATCCTTGAGGGTTGAGAAAGCTACGGTATCGGTTCTTATTGTCCACAAGCCGAGGGTGACCTTCCAGACGAACTTGATGGAAGGAAAATCGTTTTTAAGCTGTTCCATCTGTTCATTCGTAAGTCCACAGTCACACATATCAATATAGTTAAGATTGTCAAGTGCCTTAATGTGCTTTTTAAAATCTTCGATGTCGGTAATCTCTATTCCGCTTATGTCAAGCTCAGTCTCCTCGGAGGAAACTTCCTTTCCGCATAACTTTACTGTCCAAATGAAATCTATGTCCGGGTAAATGTCCTTTAATGCTGTCATCTCATCAAGTTCAAGGCCGGCGGCTGTCAGGTCAACGCTCTTAAGAGAGTTGAAAAACTTAAGTGCCTTGCGGATGTCAGAATATATTTCATCATGCTCAAGACCGGTGAGTTCATCGGAGGATAAACTGAATTCAGTGATATCCTGTGCGTAGTTTCTGCCAAACAAAGTGATTTCACTGATAGTCGGGTATGCTGCCTCCTCAGTGAAGGCAGCGGTGGAGGTGTCGGTTGAAGCTGTATCAACCGTGTACTCAGGTGTTTCGTTCTCTTTTCCGGATTTTTTTGACAGCACGGATGTGAGCAGTACAATAACTATGACAATCGATATGGTTAGCGCACATAAAAGGTATGTGGCTGTATGGTTATTATTTCTTTTGCTTTTGCGCTGTGGTGCTTTTTCATTCATAGCTCAATGTATCCTTTCCTGAAAATTAATATAAATACTGCATAACCTTATGTGTTATTGTCTAGGAGAACATGATAATATACTTGCCGGATATAAGCAAGAGCAACTTGCCAATGAAGTTGTTGGGTGATAAAATTGTGTATAAGTATTCGGGTGACAAACATGCACAATTAATCTATGAGTGTATAACGTATTATGTTTATGCATATCAGCTCCGTTGTCCGAAGCAAGATGTTCTAAGAACTCTGATAAAGGTATTCCATATGTTCGCCACCGAAGCCGGCATACATCCATGTATGCTTTGCTTCTAAAGCAGCATCCGTGCTGCTTTTGGCTGGATATTTAGCAGAGTTCTAAGAACATCTAAGCTTCTCCAAAAAGTCGTGATATGCATAAACATAATACGTTATACACAGCCAGGTATACATAACATGTTTTGTCCCCATCAAAAAAA
This sequence comes from uncultured Eubacteriales bacterium, assembly GCA_900545175.1. Taxonomy (GTDB): domain Bacteria; phylum Bacillota; class Clostridia; order Lachnospirales; family Lachnospiraceae; genus CAG-882. The sequence goes on along the minus strand of UQYF01000006.1, from coordinate 84,063 downwards.
TTATAAAAGCAAAAATAAGAAGCGAGGAATATCATGGGTGCAGGTGAAACAGGTAGTGTATATAAGGTAAGGAGGGCAGTTCATCCTATAAGGGCATGTGTTACGGTTCCGGGTTCTAAGAGCGTGACCAACAGGGCACTGTTTATGGCAGCGATGGCTTGCGGTCACACGGTTCTTGAGGGGGCATTATTTTCGGATGATTCGAGACATTTCATAGGGAGCCTTAAAGCATTAGGGTACAAGGTGGATGTCGATGAAGTGGATAAAAGGGTGGAGATAGATGGGCTTAGTGGAAAAATACCTAACAGGACAGGCACGATAGACGTGGGGAGCGCCGGTACTGCGGCACGTTTCCTCACAGCAATGCTTGCGCTCTCAGACGGCGGATATACAATAAATGCCACACCGCAGATGCAGGCAAGACCAATGGATTCGCTTTTTGAAGCATTGACAGAGTTAGGAGCCGAATTTGAATATCTCGGTGAGAAGGGACATCTGCCGGTGAAGGTGAGAGGACGCGGCTGTCATGGTGTGCCGGATAAGAACTGCAGTCCGGATAATGCACAGAATACCGCTTTTATGGATACAGGAACCGGCAATGCGGGAGATAGGCCCGCGGTTGTCCATATAGATATAAGCCGCAGTACCCAGTTTTTGAGTGCACTAATGATGGCGGGAGTGCTTATTCCTGAGGGGCTTGACATTAAGATAACCAGCGAAAAGACAGATGGGGCATATATAAGGATAACCTCTGCAATGATGAAAGCTTTTGGGTGCAATGTAGAATATGATGGACATGATTATCATGTAGGGGCAGGACAGAGGTATAATACAGGGAAATATTATATTGAGCCGGATATCTCGGCGGCATGTTATTTCTGGGCGGCGGCGGCTGTTACCGGCGGAAGTGTCACCGTGAGGGAGAGCAGATACGGAATGCTGCAGGGGGACATGAAATTTCTTGATGTACTGAAAAAAATGGGATGTACAGTGAATCAGACAGGGGAGGGCATACAGGTGGATGCACCGGATGGCGGAATATTGAAGCCGGTGGACGTTGATATGAATGATTTCTCCGACCAGAGTATGACGCTTGCTGCAATCGCTCCGTTTGCACAGGGAACAACAAGGATACATAATGTTGGCCACATAAGGCTTCAGGAATCGGACAGAATAGAAGCGGTACTTACCAATCTTCGTGCCATGAATATTGAGTGCGGAACATTTACAGAGGATGGAAAAGAGGGTATCTATATCTGTCATGGCATACCGCAGCCGGCACACATTAAGACCTTTGATGACCATAGGATGGCTATGGCATTTGCGGTAACAGGACTTGCGGCGGACGGAATTGTGATTGAGAATCCGATGTGCTGCAGAAAGACCTTTGAAAATTTCTTCGATGTTCTTGAAGCTGTGCTTTCAAAGAATTGACAAGGCAGAGCTTTAACCGGCTGTTTACAGATTATACAGGATAAAACAGGTATTGCAGTAAAAAACGAAGTGGAATCGGAAAAATTTTTCCTTGTAATATATTTTGTATTTTTCGTTTATTGCATTTACATAAATGAGTTTTTATAGTATACTACAACAGTATGGGCTTGAACCTATACTATCAAATTAAAAGTATGATAAGATTCATACATTATTATTGACTATTTAGGAGGAATAACCATGGTTAAGGCTATTGTCGGAGCAAACTGGGGAGACGAAGGCAAGGGTAAGATTACAGATATGCTTGCTGAGGAGTCGGATATTATTGTTCGTTTTCAGGGAGGAAGCAATGCAGGCCATACCATTATCAATGACTATGGCAAGTTCGCACTTCATCTTCTTCCATCGGGTGTATTCTATAATCATACAACAAGTGTTATAGGTAACGGAGTTGCACTCAACATTCCTTATCTCTTCAATGAGATTAAGAGCCTGGAGGACAGAGGTGTGCCGGCACCTAAGATTCTTGTATCGGACAGGGCACAGATTCTTATGCCGTATCATGTTGATTTCGATACATACGAGGAAGCGAGACTTGCTGGAAAGTCATTTGGCTCGACAAAGTCGGGTATTGCTCCTTTCTATTCAGATAAATATGCTAAGATTGGTTTTCAGGTGAGTGAACTCTTCGACGAGGCTTCTCTTAAGGAGAAGGTTGATAGAGTTGTTGCATACAAGAATATTCTGCTTGAGCACCTCTATCATAAGCCGCTTCTTGATGCTGATGAAGTATTCAAGCTTATGCTTTCATACAGAGATATGGTAGAGCCTTATGTTGCAGATGTATCACTCTACTTACACAACGCTATCAAGGAAGGAAAGAATATTCTTCTTGAGGGTCAGCTTGGAGCACTCAAGGATCCGGATCACGGAATTTATCCTATGGTAACATCATCTTCAACACTCGCAGCATATGGTGCTATTGGAGCAGGCATACCGGCTTCGGAGATTAAGGATGTTGTCACAGTTGTCAAGGCATATTCATCAGCAGTAGGTGCAGGTGCATTTGTCAGTGAGATTTTCGGAGATGAAGCAGATGAGCTTAGAAGACGCGGCGGTGACGGAGGCGAGTTCGGTGCCACAACAGGCCGTCCGAGACGTATGGGATGGTTCGATGCTGTTGCCACACGTTACGGTGTGCGTATGCAGGGAACAACAGAGGTTGCTTTGACAGTACTTGATGTTCTGGGATACTTAGATGAGATTCCTATGTGTGTAGGTTATGAGATAGACGGAGAGATAGTTAAAGATTTCCCTACAACATACAAGCTTGAGAAAGCTAAGCCTGTTCTTAAGAAGATGCCGGGCTGGAAGTGCGATATCAGAGGAATCAAGAATTATGATGATCTTCCACAGGCTTGTAAGGATTATATTGATGCTATCGAGCAGGAGATTCAGGCACCTATAACTCTTGTATCAAATGGACCTAAGAGACATGATATTATAAAGAGAACAAGCAGATTATAATTATGGTTAGAGAACTTTATGAGAATGCCAAGAGAGGCATAGACACAAGGCAGAATCTGAGTGCACTCCGCAGTGCAATCAAGGATGATGCCTTGATGAATGATTTGTTTGAGCTTGTCGAGGATGATATTGAGTCAATGAAGAGCTTCCTTGACAGCGATGATGCGAAAGTCAGAAAAAATGCAGCCCTCCTGATGGGAGGGCTGGATATGTCTGATTTTACAGATTCACTTGTGGATGGCTACAAAAAAGAAAGCCAGCTTTTTGTGAAGTCGGCATACCTTGAAGCTTTGAAGGGATATGATATTGAAGAATATCTTCCTTTTTTTAAGGAACGTGTCAGAGAGCTTTCCGAAGCAGAGATTACACCTGAGAACAGGAAGCATATAGATGAAGAGATGAGAGCTCTCACGGAACTTATTGTTTCCTTTGAAGGTGTTACAAAGCATTGCTTTACAGGCTTTAGAAGACTTGATGACAATGTTGAGGGCATACTTATCACCAATAAGCTTAATATGGATGTGACTAAGTCACAGCTTAGCGACATTGGCGTTAAGCTTCTGCCATTCAAGGGCGGAGTTCGTTTCACAACGGATAATCTCTCATTTTTAAATGATGTGCGAACATACAGCGATGTGCTATTTGTCATACCGGGGAGCAGGACAAGCGGATTTGACGCCGGTACGGCAGCTAAGACGATTGCAGAGTCGGGACTGCTAAAGCTTCTTGATAAGCTGCACAGAGGAGAGAAAAATCAGCCGTTCTATTTCCGCGTAGAGTTAAAGAGCACACTCGACATGGAAAAGAAGGGAAAGTTTGTCAGAAGATTTTCAGCCGAGCTTGAAAGGCAGAGCGGTAGAAGACTGATAAATTCAGCCTCCGATTATGAGATTGAACTGCGTCTTATCGAGAATAAAGACCATGAGCTTAACATGCTTTTGAAGCTTTACACGATTAACGATGAACGATTTTCGTATTTTAAGAAGCATATAGCTGCCTCTATAAAGCCGGTGAATGCGGCGCTTATGGTGGAGCTTGCCAAGGAATATATGATTCCTGATGCACAGGTATTAGACCCATTTTGCGGTGTCGGAACAATGCTTATTGAGAGACAGAAGATTGTCAAAGCCAATACATCATATGGTCTTGATATTAACGCAGAAGCTATCACAGGTGCAAAGGAGAATACACAGGCGGCAGAGCAGATTGTCCACTATGTCAACAGAGATTTCTTTACCTTTGAACATGATTATCTTTTTGATGAGATATTCACCGATATGCCATTTGCGTTGAATGACAAGGTGACGCTTGAAATAGATAACATATATAAGAGATTTTTTAAAGCGGCATCCCGCAGGCTTACAGACAGTGGAAGAATTATAATGTATTCGAGAAATCCGCAGATGGCTTTGAAATATTCAAAGAGTTCCGGTTACAGAATATTGAAGCGCATAGCTATATCAGAGAAAAATAACAGTGAACTTATAGTATTTGAGCATGAAGGCTAAGCCTCCATGCTCATTTATTTTCATCAAAATCATCATCTCTGTGATTGAGCTTATAAAACATCATGACAACATATGCAGTCACAGGCACAAGCACAGTCATCACAAGAGTGAGCTGTAAAAGCTTGAATGCGGCTTCACTATGTATGAGTGCAAGCACAAGACAGGCTATGTACAGACCGACTAAAATTACAATCGCACCAATCGCTAATATTCTTTTCTTCATATGGAACATTCTCCTTTACAGTTTATCAATAGAAGGTGATTGAAAATTTCGATTTTTCACCCGAAAGCTATGCAGTTTTACAGGAAAATATGCATGCGGCAGGTCGCCTAAGCGACATGGTTTCGTTTTGCTGCAGTGCGTTTCTGCCCGGAGGGCTTTTTATATGCCGCATATAAAAAAGCACACGGCAACAGAATACATCCGTGCCGTGTGCCATAAAAAGGGGAGGATAATTTCCTGCCATCAAGACAGAAAATCGGTAAATCATCTTTGGTGATAATAAGAGTATTAACACTTAAAGATAATTTATGCATTCGCTCCGCAGCATTTTTTATATTTCTTTCCGGAACCACATGGACATGGGTCGTTGCGTCCAACCTTAGGCTGTGTGTTGACAACAGTTGTGGAAAGCTTCTGCTCCTTGTAGAGAGCTTTACGAGTATCAGCGTCAAGAAGAGAATCCCACTGTGGGAGAGTGTATAACCACTCAGCCTTTGCAGCTACCATGTTCTTGTAAAGTAACTCTTTGTCGAAATCCATGGAAACAACAGTGTTCTCATCCATAGTCTCAATAGGATTAGGTGTCTTCAAGCTGTCATTGATTCCATCAAGAACGCCTACCATAGTAAGAAGTTCAAGACCAAAACGCTCAGCAAGTTCCTTGACAGTTCCGCTTACAGGCTCCTTAGACGCAAGAATCTGCTCATATACGCCTTTTTCAAAATTAAAATATGTTGCCCAGAACATCTGATATTTCTGGTCATCCATCTCCTGCTCATAGGCAAGATTTCTCCATGTTTCAAGTAATGACATGATTGTACTTCCTTCTAATAATAATATTCTTCTGTCGGCCGTTTTAAAACAACCATAGTAAAGCTATTTTATAACATAAGCATCATAACGTCAAGTCTGAAATTTACCGGCGCTGTATCCGATGAGAATTTCAGGAAAACGAGTCTGAAGAGCATTTAGTACCAGCTCTACCGCATCCTTGGTCTTATGGTGGACAATGTAATGCTTTTTGTCATTGGCGACAACACTGAGAGAATAGCTTATATTATGACGGAGCATTATCGTGTGCATTGTTCCGAACTTGTATGCCCAGACAATGACATTTAGCGGCACTATATGTATATTGTGCTTGTCGTAAGCGATGAAAAAATTGTCAGTGAGTGTTATTCCGGGCGCATATGGATGCGAAGATTCAAATTCATCACAGGCAGCCTGATAAAGCTCTGTCTTATTGCCGTATCGTGACAGACGCAGAACAGTTCTTGAATACAGTGGATTGATAAGTGAAATGACGATTATCAGCTCATGTAATATAGCTAAAAGGCTTACAAAGGCTATAAGTGTGAGAAGAATATATTCCCTGCCCTGTGACATCCGGTACTGGTTTATCAGAACCTTGCTGCTCATCATGTTGAGTGACTGGCTTGTCCAGTTGAGGTTAGTGCTTACCATGCTGTTGAGAGCGTCAATCTCAGCAATATTAGAGTCAAGCTTCGCCTTGCAGTTAAACTCTGACAGTGTTGCGGGCGGTGTCTGGGAATTGCCGTCAAGTCCGAGCACACTTGGCGAGATAAGTATATAATAGCAATTATTGTCATACAGACAGTAGTAATAATAGCCTTTAACTTTTCTTCCGCTGGTGCGGTTGACACCTGTGTAGTAGAGATTGGAAAGTCTGGCATTGACGTAGGAGGTTCCGTTGTGATATTCTGCTGCTGCCTGTGCCGGGTTAGTGACAACAGGAAGCGAAAAGAGATCGTAGAGCTTAGTGACGTGCAGCATAAAAATACAGAATATTAAGAAAATTCCCGGCATAATCAGCTTGCGCCGATTGATTTTTTTTATGGTTGCATGAAGATGAAATGTGTTCATAATGAATATATCTGCCCCTTTTTATTGGTATAAACAGTATACGTTTATTCTGATTAAAATTCAAGCACAGCTTGCATTTTACGGAAAAAATTGATACTATAATCCGGTGAAATTAAAAGGCTGATGTGAAAATGCGCTGGGAAATGGAGAGTTTATGGCTGCATATAAAAAATTTGCACGGTGGTATGATGCATTTATGGCTGACATACCATATGGACAATGGGCTGGTTATGTAATAGGAAAGTTAAAAAAGTATAATGTAAAGCCTTGCATAGAGCAGGGAAGAGCCGACGGTATTATATTGGAGCTTGGATGCGGAACGGGAAGCATGTCACGTTACCTGTGCATGGAAGGGTATAAGGTTGTCGGAATTGATATTTCGGCTGATATGGTTAATGAAGCAAAAAGAAAAATCATTCCTAATTTTGAGCCATATGTTGCAGATATGAGAGCTCCGCTTTTAGAGCCGGGAAGCTGCGCCGGGATAGTGAGTGTATGCGACTCGATGAATTATCTGACGACAAGAGCGGATTTGGAATTGACAATGAAAGCGGCAGCATATCAATTATGCGATGGCGGCGTATTCATATTTGACATGAAGACGGAAGAATTCTACCGCAGCGAGTTGGGAGATAATGTCTTTACCGACAGAGCAGGAAGAATATCGTATGTCTGGGAGAACCATTATAATAAGAGGACGCATATCAACATATACGATATAACATTTTACAAAAAGATAGCAGGAAATCTCTGCATAAGCTATACAGAGCATCACAGGCAGAGAGCATATTCAAAGAAGTTCATAAAAGCTGCTGCACAAAAATACGGATTTGAGCTTTTAGAATATGAAGTGAAAGGTGAGAGAGCCTACTACATTTTAAAAAAATATAGAAATGAGGATTAAATAAAAATGGAAGATTATATTGTACGAGCAACAGCGGCTGATAACCAGCTTCGCGCATTTGCAATCTATTCAAAAAATCTTGTCGAGGAGGCAAGGCAAAGACATAACACATCGCCGGTAGCGACAGCAGCGCTCGGAAGAATGTTATCTGCGGCAGCTATGATGGGCATTATGATGAAGGGCGATGATGACCTTCTCACAATAAAGCTTGAAGGCGATGGACCTCTAGGAGGAGTGATGGTTACTGCTGATTCTAAGGCCGGCGTAAAAGGATATGTAGGAAATCCGGACGTACTTCTGCCTCCGAACAGCAAAGGCAAGCTTGATGTCGGGGGAGCAGTCGGAAAAGGCATGCTCACAGTTATAAGGGACATAGGAATGAAGGAGCCTTACAGTGGAAGCTGCCAGATTGTCTCAGGAGAGATTGCTGAAGACCTGACTTACTATTTCGCATCGAGTGAGCAGGTGCCGTCAGCGGTTGCACTCGGCGTGCTTATGGAACATGATAACACAGTAAAGCAGGCTGGAGGACTTATAATTCAGGTTATGCCATTTGCTGAGGATTCGATTATTGACAGGCTTGAAGAGAAGATAAATAACATGAGTTCAATAACTTCAATGCTCGATAAGGGCATGACACCGGAGGATATATTAAATGAAGTACTTGGAGAGTTTGGGCTTGACATCAATGAAAAGACGCCTGCGGCATTCAGATGTAATTGTTCTAAAGAGCGTGTAGAGAAAGCTCTTATAAGCATCGGAAAGAAGGAATTGCAGGAAATGATAGATGAAGGAAACACTATCGAGCTTAAATGTCATTTCTGCAACACTGCATATAATTTTACGGTTGATGAGCTTAAAAAAATACTTAAATATGCAAAAGGATAATTCTTGACACCTTTAGTTTTCTGTGATATTCTAACGATGTGCTTTAGTAGAGCGCATGTGCTGTGGCAGAGCTTCACAGTATCAATTTTTTTTAAATATTTTGGAGGTATCACAATGAGCAAGGGTACAGTTAAGTGGTTCAGCAATTCAAAGGGCTACGGTTTCATCTCAGATGAGAACGGCAAGGATGTATTCGTACATTACTCAGGTCTCAACATGGACGGTTTCAAGTCTCTTGAAGAGGGTCAGGCTGTAGAGTTTGACGTAGTTGATGGCGCTAAGGGACCACAGGCTACAAACGTAACAAAATTATAATCAACGAAGTTTTACAGTGTGCCTTTTTAATATATATAAAAGAGCAGTATTTGTACTTAACGAGATTATGAAAATAGGGATTGCCATTTGGCAATCCCTATTTACTTGCTCGAAAATTATTTTGCACATTAAAACTGTGGAATATTATCCGGATAAATATGATTCACACAGATGCATTGCGTGGACACATCATATCAGACATTAATATTTTTGTTAAAGTCAGGCATCTTTTTGCCGGATTTGGAACTGTTTTTGTTCTGGTCTTTTTGTGTGCCGGCAGGCGGTTCGATGTTCTTAAAGTATGTGTTGTGTATTCTTAGGAATAACAGAGTGCATGCGGCGAAGATAAGTACTTCCATTAAAAAGCAGCCTATATTGTTAAATATTACTCCTGACGAGTAGAAGCTTCCCGGAAGATATATTGCAGTCTGTAATCCGATAATGGACAGCAGATGTATTTTCTTTAACTTTCCTGTCCACAGACTGTAGAACATCACGGAAATAAGTGTGTTGAACACTAAAAACATAATGCTCTCAATGCCTGAAAGCAGGTATGTGTAAGATGGATTGTTATAGAAAATAAGCACAGAGTTCAGCTGGGCTGTTGCCTCCTCGACAGTATCGTAGCTGTTTACAAGTGCTTCAAGTCCTGACGAATTGAGTGTTATGCACAGACAATAATTAATGAAGACTGTGATACCTGTTATAATAGCTTCCGTGATTGAGACACCCACACCTATGCCATATGCATCACAATATTCGGAATAATATTTGCGGATGAACCACATTGCAAAGAAGCGGCCTCCGACAATGAGCGAGGATGTGACTAAAAGCATAATAAAACGTATTATGGCAATGGTGGCTGTACCTGCGTTTTCGGGAATCGTAAGGGAGATAAGCCCGGAGAGAAAGCTTCCTATTATCACAAAGAATAAAAGGTAGGCTGTTGCACCGTAAAGCACAGGGAAAAATCGAAGTCCGACATGGCGCTTGGTCATAAGGACAAGACCGACACATGAGCAGAGGAGTAATATTCCTGATGCGGCTATGAAAAAAAGAGTTAATTTTGGGATTGTCCGGCTTAAGTCAAACAGGCTGCTAAGCTCGGCTGCAATATCATAATACATAAATAAATCCTTTCAGATATAAGATTTTGTCCACAAGGACTTCTTAATTATAGACTAATCATTGTAATCAATCAAATGAAATTTTACTAAATTGTTGAAAATCCGGAAGATTTCTGTATAATGTAATAGTTATGTTCAGGTCATAAAATGATCTGCGGCTTTTATGTAAGGCATGTACCGGAGCCAAAGGTCTTAGTCATGCAGGTATTAATGACTGATTGAACTTTTGATTTTAATGGTATACAATATATTTGTTATATGTTTTTGGAGGTAACGAATGGCAGTAATCAGTGGCAGCAATATGTACGATATTCTTCGTAAATCATTTTCTATATTAAATCCGAATCTGATGCACCACAGTGAGAGGACGGCATATATTCTATATAAGATGCTGCTTACTGAGGGTAAGATGACTAAGCGTGAGATGGCAGATTATGTTATAATAGGCATGCTGCATGATATAGGAACATGTAAGCTTGAATATATAGACCACTGGTCGGATTTTGAGAAGGAGGATGTGTGGCCGCACTCGATATTCGGCTTTCTTTTCCTTAAATATCTGTCACCGCTTAAGGACAAGGCGGAGATTGTGCTTTATCACCACCTTGATTACAATAAGCATTATATGATAAAAAGCAGGTATATTAGGATTGCGGAATATCTTTTTATGGCTGACAAGGTAGATATCACGATGAGCATGCCGGGTACATTAGAGGCAGATTATCTGACAAAGTACCGCAATATTAAGTTTTCCGCTGAGTCGCTCAACCTTTTCCTTAAAGCGAATGCGAAATATAATATCCTTGATAATCTTAAAAAGGAAGATTATCTTAAGGAGCTTGATGAGCTTATAGCATCGGTTGATTTTCCTGAGGATTATAAAAGAAAATTTCTTCAGATGCTTGTATATATAATCGATTTCAGAAGCCAGTACACTGTAATACATACACTTGCGACTACGATTTTTGCACAGGAGCTCGGTGAGCTTATGCATCTTTCGGTGCAGGAAAAATATAGCATGTACTATGGCGCACTTCTGCACGATATAGGAAAGATTGCCATACCTCTTTCGATTCTTGAGTCTACAGGAAAGCTCTCGGACAAAGAGATGGATATTATGAAAAAACACGTTGAGATTACTGATCATATTCTTAAGGGTGTTGTGGATGACGAAGTGCGTGAGATTGCTATAAGGCACCATGAAAAGCTTGATGGAAGCGGTTATTTCAGAGGACTTAAGGCGGACGAGCTTACAAGACCGCAGAGAATTGTAGCTGTTGCGGATATATTGAGCGCATTGTATGGCAAGAGAAGCTACAAGGAGGCATTTGGGATTGACAAGATAAAAGCGATAATTCAGTCGGATGCCGACAATGGGAAGATATGCCCAAAGGTTGTAGGTGTGGCAGTTAAGAATATGGAAAAAATAATTGCTAACTTTGAAGAGAAGAAGGATGCGACACTTGGAACGTATATACAGATAAAAAAACAGGAAAATGATATATATCAGCAGTTTAAAGGACTGTAGAAGATACCGGATTGGCTTGTATGACAATCCGGTATTTTCTACAGTCCGATTTACGAATATAAGTGGCTATTTTAAGGCTTTTTGTGCAAAGCCGGTATCGACAAGCTCAGAGTAAGGAGCGTATTCGGTTATGACACCTGCTTCAAAAAGTATATTCTGCAAAAGAGTGAAGCTGTCATTGGAGAATACGAGGTCGTTTTTCCATGTATTCTGCGATTTGTATCGCTCAACGATAGTGGCGATTGTGTCTATGTCAGTGTCGGGAAATTGCGGAGCGATGATTTTTGCTATGTCTTTTGAGGAGTGTGAGTTGACATATTCCATTCCGCGCTGCAAAGCGTTTGTAAAGCCTTGTATGATGTCGGGATTTTTCTCTATATAGCTTTTTTTAGCACTGTAAGCAGTGTATGGAACATATCCGCTGTCCACACCGAGACTTGCGATGACGTATCCGCTGCCTTCTTTTTCAAGTGCGGTTGCATGTGGTTCGAACTCGACAGTGAAATCTCCCTGTCCGCCGGCGAATGCGCCACTTGTAAGACCGAAGTCAATGTTCTGGACTATCTCAAGATCTGATGTTATGTCTATTCCGTTATTTTTTAAGATATATTCAAGAACCATCTCAGGCATTCCGCCGGCTCTTCCGCCGAGAATTGTGTGTCCCTTTAACATATCCCATGAGAAGTTTTCAACGGGCTCTCTGGCTACAAGAAAGTTGCCTGCGCGCTGTGTAAGCTGTGCAAAATTGACTGCATAGTCCGTATTGCCTTCGTTGTATGCATATATTGATGATTCTGAACCCATGAAGCCGATCTGTGCTTCGCCGGATATGAGGGCTGTCATAACTTTATCGGCTCCGAAACCTGTCACAAGATTTAAATCAATCCCTTCATCCTTAAAGTAGCCGTTTTCTATTGCAACATACTGAGGTGCGTAGAAGATGGAATGAGCTACTTCATTCAGTGTGATTTCCTTTAATCCGCTGTCATTTTTTTTACAGCTGCAAAAAAGGATTGGGACAGTGATAAAAATAGTGATAAGCGCTAAAAGTAAAGAAGTTTTCGTTTTCAAGTTGACCTCCATTGATTTGCTGTGTGCCTCAAAGACATCTGATAATATTATATGGATATTGCACGAAAATGTGCCGCATAAAAAATGACTTGATTACTTCAGCGTTTTAATGTAATATGTGCTTTTGTGTGGTAAAACAATAGAAATATAAGCTGAGGAGGATTTTATGGCATACAAGGTGCTTGCACTTGATATAGACGGAACACTGACAAATTCCAAGAAACAGATTACTAAGAGAACTAAGGAGGCTGTGGCGCATGCGGCTTTAAAGGGTGTGAAGATTGTTATTGCGTCAGGCAGGCCGGTGCAGGGAATCAGGGCATTTGCAGATGAGTTAGAGCTTGACAAAAATGACGGTTATATCCTGTCTTTTAACGGAGGAAAGCTTATTTCGTGCAGAACAGGTGGAGTGATACATGACGTCAAGCTTCCTCTGGAATATCTGCCCGAGATATATGCTCTTTCAAGAAAATATAATGTGAACCTAATGTCATATGAGGGCGATGACCTTATAACAGAGAACCCGGATGACGAGTTCCTCGCAATAGAGGCACGAATTAACGGACTAGGGATAAAGAAGGTGGATAATCTTGTGGAGCATATCAATTTTCCAATCAATAAGTGTCTTATGCTTGGCGATGGGGATTATCTGGCTTATGTTGAGAAAAAGGTTCATGCGGCACTTGGCAGCAGAATGGATGTATACCGTTCTGAGCCATATTTTCTTGAGATACTGCCAAAGGGCATCGATAAGGCGAAATCTCTTGAAAGCTTTTTAAATATAATCGGATGCAGCAGAAAAGAGCTTATGGCATGCGGAGATGGTTTTAATGACCTTACTATGATAAAGTATGCCGGACTTGGAATAGCGATGGCTAACGCAAGAGAGGAAGTCAAAGCTTGTGCGGATTATATCACGGCAGGAAATGATGAGGACGGTGTCGCTTTAGCGATTGAAAACTTTATATTATAATAAAAATTTGTTAAATTTTATCCAAATTTTAGTGGACTTCACAACTTTATTGTGCTAAAATGCTGTTGTGCTGTTATAGTAATGCGCATTTAATTTAAAACATTAATATATAATTTGTCTGTTTTACAGGCATGAGTTAATTAAAAAAGAAGGAGTATTAAAATGGGTAAGAATTTGAAATCAGAAGCAGTAGATCATCTTTTTGAGGCGATTATGACATTACAGAATCTTGATGAGTATTATGCATTTTTTGAGGATGTATGCACAGTCAATGAGCTCTTGTCATTGTCACAGCGTTATGAGGTGGCAAGAATGTTAAGGCAGAGAAAGACATATCTTGATATTGCAGAGAAGACTGGTGCATCGACTGCGACAATCAGCCGTGTCAACCGCTCACTTAACTATGGCAATGATGCTTATGATATGGTATTTGACAGACTTAATATTAAGGATGATGAACAGCAGTAATAGATATCCCCGGGCGTGCATGTATTGGAAGTACGTCCGGGGATGTTTTTTATGCCATCAGATTATAGTGCTAGGTGCAGGTATTATTTTTGTTTATCTTTCTTTTCGCTGCCTGAATTGAACTCATCTATAATATTTTCCACCATTTCCTTCTTTATATACATATCGAAGCATAAGTAGCAGATGAAGGAAAATGTCTGAAGGTATTTCTTTTCTTCTTCATCACTGACATCGGAAAAACTGTTTTCGGCTTTTTTGAACATAGAGATGATATCCTTGGTTATCTGAGGAAGCCTGTCGCGTTCGCCCTGATAAATCTCCTTGTAGATGTGTTCAAGTGAGATGCTGCCGCTGCCACCGAAGAAACGGTCTGTCAATGGGTTGAGAATTGACTGTATATCACTGATTGACATGAGAGTCTTGAAATAGTAGATGAACATAAGTGTTATCATGTGGTCGTGTGAATATTTCTTCTTCACAGGGGGCGGAAGAAGGTTGTTCTTGGCATAATTATTGATCATGGTCTTGGTAAGAATCTTATCATCTTCGTTTCTCTTGGTCGCTTCAAGGTGTGAATCCATGAAGGTTGTGACCTGATCCATATATAAATCTATATTTGGAATCTCGCCGGGGCGGATATAATCTAATTTTGCCAGCTTGTGAAGCATATCTGCCAAAAATTCTGAATGTTCAAGTGACATGTTGTAACCTCTTTTCTATATGACGTAGTTTTAATGTCTAGTTCATTATAACCTAATTGCAGCATTAACACAAGAAAAACATCATAAGCTGTGGCAGAATTATAGAATTAACGTGACTTTTTTTTAGCAATGTGATATTATTATTGATAAATAATTTTAGAATATTCGGAGGGTAAATAGAAAATGGGTATTATATCTAGATTCAAGGACATAATGGCTGCTAACATTAATGCACTTCTTGACAAGGCAGAGGATCCGGAGAAGATGATAGATCAGTATCTTCGCAATCTTGAGAGTGATTTAGCGAAGGTTAAGCAGGAGACAGCTTCCGTTATGGCTGAGGAGGCTAAAGCTAAGAGACAGTTAGATGAATGTACGGTTGAGGTTGCCAAGATGCAGAGCTATGCAGAGAAGGCAGTTCTTGCAGGCAATGATGAAGATGCCAAGAGATTTCTTATGAAGAAGAAGGAGCTTGTTGTCAAGCAGACTTCACTTCAGGAGACATACAATATGGCGGCAGAGAATGCAGCCAAGATGCGCCAGATGCACCAGAAGCTTGTCGGCGATATCAGCCAGCTTAATTCCAGAAGAGATGCAATTAAGGCTAAGATTGCAGTTGCTAAGACACAGCAGACGATTAACAAGATTGGTGCAAGCGTGGACGGTGCAGCAGAGAACCTTTCAGCATTTGACAAGATGGAAGCTAAAGCTAACAAGATGCTTGATGAAGCTAACGCTATGGCAGAGCTTAACAGCCAGGGTGTCAATTCACTTGACGACATTGCACGCAAGTATGACAGCTTTGCAACTCCGGAAGTCGATGATGAGCTTGCAGCATTAAAGGCTAAGATGGGACAGAACTAATCAGATATGTTGACATAAGCACCGCGTGTGACTGGTATACCGGTTGACGAGGTGCTTCTTTTTTTCGCGAAAATGATTGGAAATGAGGATTTGTATGAGCATTTATGATACTTTAAATGAACAGCAGAAGCAGGGTGTGTTCACAACGGAGGGACCGGTGCTTATTTTAGCGGGAGCCGGTTCGGGAAAGACCCGTGTGCTGACTCACAGGATTGCATATTTGATAGAGGAAAAGAAGGTTAATCCATATAATATTCTTGCGATAACATTCACTAACAAGGCAGCGGCCGAGATGCGGGAGAGAGTTGACAATCTTCTTGGAATGGATGCCGGAGGTGCATGGATAATGACATTTCATGCAGCCTGTGTGCGGATACTGCGCAGATATATAGAGAGAATCGGCTACGCTAACAGCTTTACGATATATGACACTGACGACCAGAAGACAGTTGTAAGACAGATACTCAAAAAGCTCGACCTTGACCCGAAGTTATATAAAGACAGGGCAGTGCTCTCGGATATATCAAGAGCGAAGGACGAATTAAAAAGTCCTGATGACATGGAGCTTGAATCAGGCTCTAATTACCACAAAAAGATGGTAGCCGAAGTTTACCGCGAGTATCAGAAGCAGATGAAAGCGAATAATGCGCTGGATTTTGATGATATTATATGTAAGACGGTTGAACTTTTTCTGTCATGTCCGGATGTTCTTGATTATTATGGTGAGCGTTTCAGATATATTATGGTGGACGAGTATCAGGACACCAATATGGCACAGTTCAAGCTTGTGAGCCTTTTAGCATCAAGATACAGAAACCTGTGCGTTGTAGGTGATGATGACCAGTCGATATACAAATTCCGCGGTGCGAATGTGAGAAACATTCTTGATTTTGAGAGCGTTTTTCCGGAAGCGAAGGTGATAAAGCTTGAGCAGAATTACCGTTCAACACAGAACATTCTCGATGCGGCTAATGCGGTCATCAAGAATAATGAAGGGCGAAAGGACAAGAGCCTGTGGACTGACAAAGGAGCAGGAGAAAGGATTGCATACAATATATATAATTCAGCATATGAGGAGGCATACGGTATTGTATCCGATATAAAGAAAAGAGCCGAGACCGGAGCATATAATGATTTTGCAGTGTTGTACAGAACCAATGCACAGTCAAGAGCGTTAGAAGAAAAATTCGTTGAGCTTGGAGTTCCTTACAGAATATACGGTGCCGTTAATTTCTATTCTAGAAAAGAGATAAAGGATGTTCTCGCATACTTAAAGACGATTGACAATGCAAGGGATGAGATTGCAGTCAGGAGGATAATCAATGTTCCGAAGCGCGGAATAGGAGCTACAACCATAGAGAAGGTGGCAGCTTTTTCGGACGAGAACGGCATGAGCTTTTATGCGGCTGCGGCTAACGGTAGAGACATACCTTCACTTTCAAAGGCAACTGTCGGAAAGCTCGATGGCTTTTGTACACTTATATCCGCATTCAGGGCGAAAGCAGGGCAGCTGTCGATAAAGGAGCTTATAAGCGATATCGTTGAGAGCATAAAATATGAGGAATATCTTGCTGATGACGATGAGCCGGATGAGATAGCGGACAGAATGTCCAATATAAATGAACTCATATCCAAGGCAGCAGCCTATGAACAGAGCACAGATATGCCGACACTTTCAGGTTTCCTTGAGGATGTAGCGCTTGTGGCGGATATTGACAACATGGATGAGAACAATAATGTAGTATCACTTATGACACTTCACAGTGCAAAGGGACTTGAATTTCCGAATGTGTATTTAGCAGGCATGGAGGATGGCAATTTTCCGAGCTATATGGCGATAAGTTCCGGAGATGAGAGCGATATTGAGGAGGAGAGACGACTGTGCTATGTCGGCATCACAAGAGCAAGAAAACGTCTTGTGCTAAGCATGGCAAAGCAGCGCATGACAAGAGGGGAAGTTATGCTTTGCAAGCAGTCACGCTTTATAAATGAGATTCCGTTTGAACTCATTGCACAGACCGGACAAGGGATAAGAAAACCGGCTTCATTTTCTGATGATGAGAAGGTTAAGGCGGCTGAGCGAGCAATGCGTGAAGCACTGCCGTGGAACAGTCCGGCACAGCCCGACAGAAAAAATAGCGCTGTTTGGAACCGCCCGGCTGTGTCTATGTCCGACATAAAAAAAGGTGCACCGCAGGTTGCGGCAAGCATTGAAGAACTTGGCTATACGGTGGGTGACAGAGTAAAGCATATCAAGTTTGGCGAAGGAACAGTTAAAAATATCGTTTCGGGCGGCAGGGATTTTGAAGTCACTGTCGAGTTCGATACGGCAGGTGTGAAAAAAATGTTTGCGTCTTTTGCAAAATTGGCAAAAATTAACTAGATATTTTTGCTATTATATGATAAAATTATGTTTAAGTTTTAAACTGAAATAATTTTAATTAATAGAAAGGAAGAATGAAGTATGAGTAAGCTTGAAGATTTACTTGCGCAGATTAAGAGCAAGGACTTAAAAGACATTAAGGATTTAAAGGACATTAAGGAACTTCTCAGTGGCAAGCAGGTTGTTGTTGAAGAGAAGAAAAAGAGTAACCCTCTTGTTTGGATTCTTGCAGTCGTAGGTTTTGTGGCAGCTGTAGCAGGTATTGCATATGCTGTTTATAGATATTTCACACCTGATTACCTTGAAGACTTCGAGGATGAGGATTATGATGACGATTTTGAGGATGAGGATGAAGATTTCGAAGATGACTTCTTTGAGGAGGAAGACGAGAATAAGACATCTGAGGATGACAAGTAATCGTTAATACAATATAACAGTTGTAAGAATAGAATGATAGGAGGGAAAATGCCCTCCTATTATTTTAGTGTGATACTAAAAAAGATAAGACTATAATGTACATGTAAAGGAGCAATAGTAAGGTGAAGAAGGAAAGAAATGAATTATTGGAGTTTTTAGGCGGACTGGCTATGCTTGTTGTAGGATTGTACCTGTTTACGAATAAGGCTACAGTGCAGACATCATTTTTTTCAGGCGGATTAAGTCTTTTTGGAATGCACTTGAGTTCAGGGCTTGTCATAATACCGTTCATTATCGGAATTGTATGGCTTTTTGTCAAGCCGTCCTCGTTTGGCGCTAAGCTTGTAGTGGGACTTGGCATTTTGATAATTATTGTATCTGTAATAGCATCAACGACAATACGCCTTCCGAGAATAACCTTATATGAGTGGATATTGTACATTATACTTATATTCGGTGGAGCAGGCCTGCTTGCCAGAGCTCTGTTCGGTGGAAGAAAATAAAGGAAGGCAGGAAAGAGAATGAAAAAAGGAGAGCATATAGAAGGGGTGGTAACTTCAGTTGCTTTTCCGAATAAGGGGAAGGTCGTGTGTGAGGAAGGCACTGTCACGGTTAAAAATGTGATTCCCGGACAGACACTTGATGTCAGAATAGACAAAGTAAGAAACGGAAATGCTGAAGGCAGAGCGTGCAGTATCATAAAAGAATCAGAGCTTGTCGATGAGAGCATAAGATGTGAGCATTTTGGAAAATGCGGCGGGTGTGTATATCAGCCTGTGCGATATGAAGAGCAGCTTAAGCTTAAAAGCGGACAGATTAAGAAGCTTTTAGACCCTGTATGCGGCGGCTATATATATGAAGGAATCAAGGGAAGCCCGGAAGCGGCTGAGTACCGCAATAAGATGGAATTCTCATTTGGAGATGAAGTTAAGGATGGACCTTTGAGTCTTGGCATGCATAAAAGAGGAAGCTTCCATGATATAGTCACGGTTGATGCATGCCGCATCATGGACAGTGATTTCAGGAATATTCTCTTGGCGACACTCGATTATTTTACGCACAGCGGAGTACCGTTTTACAAAAAAATGGCACATACAGGGTATCTTAGGCATCTGCTTGTGAGAAAAGCAAAAAAGACACAGGAGATTCTTGTGGATATTGTTACAACATCGCAGCTTGATGAAAGACATGAAAGTGAGCTTATGGATGGCTATGCTGCTCTTATTACGGCGATGGATTCAGACGGAAGAATTGACGGAAGGCTTATGGGAGTACTTCATACTGTAAATGACAGTCTTGCGGATGTGGTTCAAAGTGACAGGACGGATGTGCTGTGGGGACAGGATTTCTTCTATGAAGAGCTTCTTGGACTTAAGTTCAAGATAACACCTTTTTCATTCTTTCAGACGAATTCTTTAGGAGCGGAAGTCCTATATGACACAGTAAGAAGCTATATCGGAGATACGAAGGATAAGGTTGTATTTGATTTGTACAGTGGCACAGGCACGATAGCACAGCTTGCCGCAGCGGTGGCGCAGCGTGTTGTCGGAGTTGAGATTGTAGAGGAAGCGGTTTGTGCTGCGAAGGAGAATGCGGCACTTAACGGACTTAATAATTGTGAATTTATTGTCGGCGATGTTCTCAAAGCCATAGATGAGATAGAAGATAAGCCTGATATGCTTATTCTTGATCCTCCGCGTGACGGAATACATCCTAAGGCACTTCCTAAGCTGATTTCCTATGGCGTTGACAGAATCGTGTATGTGTCATGCAAGCCGACAAGTCTTGCAAGAGATATGGCAGTATTCAATGAGAACGGATATCATATGGAAAAAGCTGTGGCAGTCGATATGTTTCCGGGAACAGCCAACACGGAGGTTGTGGCTCTTATTGTTAAGAATAATTAGTACTACGGAACTATATGGCACTTAAAATATATAATTACTTAAGAAAATAACAATAATATCTTAGAAATTCAATTATTTCCAGCATTAATATGCAAAAATAGCTTGACATTCAGTGCATTTAAATATATGCTATTTACGTTATTAACGCATGGCACTATTAAATTTAATAATTATTTATTGTTGCACATAAAGGAGTGGGCTGGTCTCATTCCTTTTCTTGAATACAGCAATGATTTAATTAGGTAAAGTGACAATGCGCTAAAATATAACAAGGAGGATTTTTTATGAGAAAGTTTTCTAAGCGTGTTCTTGCCGCAACTCTTTCAACTGCAATGGTATTCTCTCTTGCAGCATGTAACAAGGCAGACAACAGCGCAACAACAGCTTCCGGTGCTGAGTCATCATCAGCATCTGGCACTGAGACAACAAAGGGAAATGAGGAGACAACAACAGCAGCTCCTGCCGCAGATGGTGCAACTTATACATATAACTATGCACTTGAAGTTTTCCCGACTAACTGGAATGTTCACACATATCAGACAAACACTGATACAGACATTCTCAACTATATCACAGAGGGCTTATATGAGTTCGATTATAATGAGACTATGGATGGTTACAAGATGGTTCCGGGTGCAGCAGCAGCAGAGCCTGTAGATGTAACAGCAGACTATGTCGGTCAGTTCGGAATCGAAGATGGGGATGCTGCCAAGGCATGGAAGATTACTCTTCGTGATGACCTTTGCTGGGAGGATGGTACTCCAATCACAGCAAAGGATTATGTAACATCAGCAGAGTTATTATTAAACCCTGTTGCTAAGAACTACCGTGCAGACTCATTATATTCAGGAAATATGGTAATCGCAGGTGCTAAGGCTTACTTATATCAGGGACAGCACGCATACGATACACAGATTGGCACAAGTTATTTTGATATGGATACAGCACAGACAGATGAGAATGGTGTATACACTGTTGACGGTCATGATGTTGCATTCAGCCTTGATGACAGTGCAGCATGGAGCAGCAACTCACTCACAGATTACTATGAGTCAGATGCAACAATATTCCAGGATGCTGACGGAAATGATATGTATGCAGAGCTTTCAGCTTTAGCTGATGAGAACGGTTTTATCAAGGTTGATGCTGATGTTGCCGGCAAGTTAGCTCTTATAATTGCACATCTTAAGGATTTTGCTGACTATGATTCATATGCAGCAGATGCAGGCGATTATGCTAAGCAGGAGTGGCAGGAGTTCTGCTATCTTGGTACATCTTACCCGGAGACAGATTTCTCTACAGTAGGTGTTATTGCAGAGTCAGATACAGACCTTGTTCTTGTTCTTGAGAAGGAGTTAAGCGGTTTCTATCTTCTTTACTCATTATCAGATTCATGGCTTGTAAATGCTGATCTCTATAAGTCATGTGAGTCAGTAGTTGACGGTGTATACCAGAACTCTTACTGTACATCAGCCGATACAACAATCTCTTATGGTCCATATAAGCTTGCTTCATACCAGGCTGATAAGCAGTTCGTTCTTGAGAGAAATGATTTACAGCATGATGTTAAGGATGGCTTCTATCAGACAACAGCAATCCAGTGTGATTGTGTACCTGAGGCAGCTACAAGACTTGAGATGTTCTTAAATGGTGAGCTTGATAATTATGGTCTTACAGCAGATGATATGGAGACATATCAGTCAAGCGATTACACATACTACACATCACAGCCTTCAACATTCTATATTGCACTTAACCCTGATATGAACGCTCTTAAGAATGAGCAGACTAACTTAGGTGCAGGCTACAACAAGACAATCCTTACAGTTAAGGAGTTCAGACAGGCACTTTGCTATGCACTTGACAGAAAGTCATTCGCACTTGCAACAGCACCTACTAACAACGCTGCATTCAGCCTTTACTCAGATCTTATTATCGCTGATCCGGAGACAGGTGAGTCATATCGTTCAGGCGATGCCGCTAAGCAGGTTCTCGTAGATTTCTGGGGCTTATCAGATGAAATCGGTTCAGGCAAGATGTATGAGACAGTTGACGACGCTATCGAAAGCATCACAGGCTACAACCTTTCACTTGCAAAGGAGAAGTTCAATGAGGCTTATGATATCGCAGCTGCTGATGGCTTAATAAATGAGACAGACAAGATTCAGATTAAGATCGGTCTTCCTAACAGCACAGCTAACTTCTATTCTAAGGGATATGAGTTCCTTGTTAACTGCTACACAGAGGCAGTTGTCGGAACAAAGCTTGAAGGCAAGTTAGAGTTCACAATGGATGATACACTTGGTAACGGCTTTGGTAACGCTCTTAGAGCTAATCAGGTTGATCTGCTCTTTGGTGTAGGCTGGAGTGGTTCAGCTCTTGATCCATATAACTTAATGGAAGCTTATGTAACGGAGGCTTATCGTTACAATAAGTGCTGGGATACATCATCCGAGCAGCTCACAGTTGAGCTTGACGGTGTTAAGTACACAGCTTCAGTATTAGACTGGAACAAGGCTATTATGGGTGAGGAGATCACTGTAACAGCAGCAGACGGAACAACAAGCACATTCAAGGCCGGTACAGCTGATGATAACCAGGAGGAGAGATACTTGGTTCTCTGTGCTCTTGAGGGTGCAGTTCTTGAGACTTACGAGATGATTCCTATGATTGATAACTCTTCAGCAGCTCTTAAGAGCATGCAGGTTGAGTACTACACAGAGGAGTATGTCTATGGTGTTGGCCGTCATGGTGACTTCAAGTACTTAACATATGATTACACAGATGCTGAGTGGACAGACTTCGTTGCATCACAGGGTGGTCAGCTTAACTACAACTAGTATTCGGGCTTCGGTCAGAATAGGCAATACTGATTGATTATTGGGAAACAAAAAGCAATCAATGTTAATCCGTTAAGGATTATAAATCCGCTCGGAGGGGGCATTTTATGTGCCCCCTTTGAAGGATTTTTATTATCTAAGCAGTTTTTTTCATCGCTTTTTGCGTTTGTACAGCTTTTGTAAATCCCGCTTTCATAAGCAAGAATGTATTGGATATCATATAAGCGGTTTCCGATTTAAGAAAGCTGCATGAATACAAATAAAATACGGAGGTTGAATTTTTTATGTATATGGTAAAGTATGTAATAAAGCGTATTGCACTCATGTTCTTTGTGCTTTTTACAATCATGACGATGAGCTTTGTACTTATAAAGATGCTCCCTAACATAGATGCGGAGCAGTTCGGTAAGGATGCGGCACTCGTTGCCCAGAGACGTGAGATTATGGGTTATAATAAGCCTATATTAGTGCAGTATGGTATATTCTTAAAGAGAAGTATCATTGGTGGAGACTGGGGTATGAGTGAGTCCTTATATCGCATGCAGGATGTATGGACTGTGTTCGTATCTAAGCTTCCGGCTACACTTATGGTTAATATTTGTTCCATTCTTATAAGTATTCCCGTAGGTCTTCTGCTTGGAATATATGCGGCTCTCAAGAAAAATAAATGGCAGGATTACCTCATATCGACTCTTGTTATGGTATTCATCTCAGTGCCTGCATTTGTATTTGCTTTCCTTGTACAGTATATCTTATGCTTCAAGCTTAAGCTCTTCCCTCTTCAGCTTAAGGCAGGAACAGACTGGTTCTCACCGTCAATGTTAAGGTCGGCTGTTCCGGCGATTCTTTCACTAAGCTTCGGAAGTATAGCAGGCTTTGCAAGATATACAAGAGCGGAGCTTTCAGAGGTGCTTACAAGCGACTTTATGTTACTTGCAAGAACTAAGGGACTTACCCGCTCACAGGCAACCATCCGTCATGCGATGCGTAATTCCATGGTGCCTATATTCCCTATGATTCTTGGTGAGTTTGTCGGAATCATGAGTGGATCACTTATCATTGAGCAGATTTTCGGTGTTCCGGGTGTTGGACAGCTCTTCCTCAATTCTATTACAGGCAGAGATTACAACTTTTTCATGCTGCTCACAGTATTTTATACCATGATAGGGCTTGTTGCCGGAATCGTTGTAGATATCAGTTATGGTATCGTAGATCCGAGAATCAGAATGGGGGAGCGTTAAGATGGCTAAAAATAAGAACACAGATTACACGAATATCCCTAAGGAGAAATTCGAATTCTATAAAAGAGATGAATCTATACATGATAAGAGACTTGAGACTAAGCCTGTAGGATATTTTAAGGATGCGATGAGAAGATTCGCAAAAAATAAGAGTTCTGTTGTAGCAGCTTATATTATTCTTGTACTTGTGCTTTTTGCAATTTTTATTCCGGTTTTCTGCGAGAATAATTATACAAAGGCAGCTACCGATACAACATATCTGCAGTATAGCAAGCTTCTTCCAAAGAGCCATCTCTTTGCATGGGCCGGCTGGGATGGCTGCTCTGATGAGACTCTCTCAGAGGGCGATTATCTAAGAAGAGAAGCTATTGCTGTTGAGACAGGACACAATCCTACCAAGGAAGTGTACTCATCATACGCAGATGAAGCTAATGGCAATGCAGTTTATTATAAAGTAAGAACAGACTCATATCTTAAGAATGGTATGATTTATCTCACACTTTCTGCTGCAGATTATGAAAGTATACAGAAGTGGCAGAATGAGACAGGCGTACAGGTAATATATCCGGCTGTTGATACTTCATCATTGAAGGTGGCAACACTTAAGAATGATGCAAATATCTGGTATCAGTGTACTAATAAGGGTCAGCCTAAGCTTGACAAGAATGGAAATTTTACAGAGATATATAAGACAAAGGGTGCAGATGATTATGACAGTATCCGAATTGAAGGCGATGACGGTTCATACCGTTATGCTGTTGTAGGCGGTACATCCACTGCAAAGTCATATCAGGTTCGTGTATTCGCATACACATATTTCCAGTACAGATATGGTCATGAACCATCATTCCTCTTTGGAACTAATGCTTATGGTCAGGATATTCTTACAAGACTTGCCAAGGCTGTAAGATTCTCGATCTTACTTGCGCTTGGTGTATCTTCAATCAACCTTTTCCTTGGTGCTGTATATGGTGCCATTGAAGGTTACTACGGTGGTGTGATTGACCTTGTAATGGAGCGTATATCAGATATTTTAAACGGTGTTCCTTTTGTAGTAGTTGTAACACTTTTCCAGCTTCATCTTGCAAGCAAGGTCGGTGTTGTCATATCCTTCCTGTTTGCATTCGTACTCACAGGCTGGATTGGCATGGCAAGCCGTGTGCGTATGCAGTTTTACAGATTTAAGAATCAGGAATATATTCTTGCGGCACGTACACTTGGCGCAAGAGATTCAAGACTTATGTTCAAGCATATATTCCCTAACGCATTAGGTACAATCATAACAGGTTCTATCCTTATGATTCCTAATGTAATATTCAGCGAGTCCAACATGACATACTTAGGTATCGTTAATCTTGACTCTGCAACAATGTCATCACTCGGAAGTATGTTATCAGCAGGTAAGCCGCTTCTTTCAACTTATCCGCACATATTATTCTTCCCTGCGGTAGTCATTTCCTTACTCATGATTTCGTTCAACCTGTTCGGAAATGGTCTTCGAGATGCATTTAACCCATCCTTAAGAGGAACGGAGGAGTAATACAAAAATGGAAAAAAAGTTATCGGTTAATAATCTTGTCATTTCCTTCCGTACTCCGGCGGGAAAGGTACAGGCAGTTCGCAATATAAGCTTTGACCTGAATAAAGGCGAGACTCTGGCAATCGTTGGCGAGTCCGGCTCAGGTAAGTCAGTAACCAGCAAGGCTATACTTGGTATTCTTGCAGGTAACTCTATCGTAGAGAGTGGTTCTATAATATATGATGGCATGGATCTTCTTCGTATATCGGAGGATGAATTCTATCATGTCCGTGGTGATAAGATTGCAATGATCTTTCAGGACCCATTGTCATCGCTTAATCCTATCATGCGTATCGGTAAGCAGCTTACTGAGGCCATGCTTTTAAAGGGCAAGGCGCGTCAGAAGTCCAGCCGTAAGGCGTTTAATGACACACTTGCACTTTTATCCGATGCTATGGTTGAGGCAGAGGCAGCCGGAGATTCTGTGAAGGCAGAGGAGTTAAGACAGCTTTGCAAGAATTTCGACAAGTTTGAATTTAAGCATATTGAGCTTGAGCAGGCTTATAATGTAGCTCATGAGGCAGCTCTTGAGGCACATGATGAGATAAAGGATATTCTTTTCTATATTGAGAAGAATGCTTTTGAAGATGAGAAGTACACATTAAAGGAAGTGATGCGTCTTGCAGGGGATTCTTTTAATGACTGGGTTGTAAATGGCACTGATGCGGAAAAGCTTAAGAAGCTTATTGATGAGCTTAAGAGTGTTTCAGGTCAAGAGATAAAGAGCAGGAATTATAAAGAGGTTCCACGTATCCTTCAGGATATGGATAAGATACTTGAAGCGGTCGTTGGCAAGGATGAGCCGGACTTCTTCAGTATGGGTTACTATATCACTTTTGCAAATGAGCCGCTTCCATCAAAGAGTGTAAGTGAACTTAATGACTTCTTAAGAAATTATGCTGATGAGCATTTCATCAACAAGTTCCGTGAGTGTGCTGCCGGTGCGCTTAAGTACAATGCACAGAAGTACAATGAGCTTAAGAAGGAGGCACTGGAAGTTGTTGCACAGCAGAAGGCAGTCTTTGAGGCAGACAAGCTTGAAGATAAGAAGGTATGTCTTGACGCTGCTGAGATTATGGCTAAGGCTGTCGATGCATCAATTGACAGACTTGAGATTCACAAGGACAGTGTTGCATACACATTCGGAAATACATTAAAGATTCTTATCAATTCATATTTTACAGGTATTCATAAGAATGAGACTGCTGCTAAGAACCATGAGAAGCAGTCGGCTAAGTATGATAAGCTTGTTGCAAAGGGAAAGACACCTTCATGGAAGGTTGCTCCTTCTACAGCTGTAGACCTTGATCTTGTTCAGGACAATATTGTGGACCTTATAGACAGGCTTATAAATCATTACAACGAAGTTCTTGAAAATGCTGCGTCAAGAAATTATGAGAATGAGACAAGCGAGCTTATAAAGTTCTTCAAGAACAATGCTTCAGGCGTTGTCATGAAGGTTACAAAGGCAATGGCTAAATATAAAGCACTTAAGCTTATGGAAGAGGTAGGTATCCCGGATGTAAGAAAGAGATACAAGCAGTATCCGTTCGAGTTCTCCGGTGGTATGAGACAGCGTATCGTTATCGCCATAGCTCTTGCAGCAGACCCTGATATCCTTATCTGTGATGAGCCTACAACAGCTCTTGATGTTACAATTCAGGCACAGATTCTTGAGCTTATCAACAAGATTAAGAAGGATCGTAACCTTTCAATCATATTCATAACACATGACCTCGGTGTAGTTGCCAACATGGCAGACAGAATCGCAGTTATGTATGCAGGTAAGATTGTTGAGACAGGTACATGTCAGGATGTATTCTATTCACCTGCACATCCTTATACATGGGCATTACTCTCAGCTATGCCTGATGTAGATACCAACGAGAAGCTAGAAGCTATTCCTGGTACACCTCCGAATATGATTTATCCGCCGGTTGGTGATGCGTTCGCAGATCGTAACAAGTATGCACTTCAGATTGATTTTGAGATGCAGCCGCCAATGTTCAAGATAAGCGATACACACTATGCGGCAACATGGCTCCTTCATCCGGATGCTCCTAAGGTTGAGCTTCCTAAGATTATCACGGAGCGTATTGCCAGAATGAAGTCAAAGGGAGGTGCCGTAAATGCCGAATAATGAAAATGAAGAAGTATTATTGCGAGTAGAGCACCTTTGCCAGTATTTTAAGATTAATAAAGCTGTTGATGATGTCAGCTTCGACATTAAAAAGGGTGAAGTATTCGGTCTTGTAGGTGAGTCAGGCTGTGGTAAGACTACCACAGGACGTTCAATCATCAAGCTCTACAATATTACATCAGGTAATATATATTTTAAGGGAAAGAGAATTGCTGCCGGAACTCTTTCATATAAGAATAATATCGAGGCAGCACAGGAACAGTATAAGACTAACGTAGAAGTAATTAAGAAGTCTGCTCTCAGTGAAAATGAAAAGAAGGCGGAGCTCACAAAGAAAAAGAGTGAGCTTAAGGAATACATTGATAAGCAGCGTGCAGAGATTAAGTCAGCAAGAGCGGATCATAAGAGACAGAAGTTCAACACTGAGATTCAGATGATTTTCCAGGATCCTATTGCTTCTCTTGACCCGCGTATGACGGTCGGACAGATTATTGCCGAAGGACTAGTTATCCGTGGTGAGAAGGATAAGAAGAAGATTGATGAGAAGGTGTATGAGGTTCTTGAGATGGTTGGTCTTGTAAGAGAGCATGCCGGAAGATATCCTCATGAGTTCTCAGGTGGTCAGAGACAGCGTATCGGTGTCGCAAGAGCCGTAATTATGAATCCGGAGCTTATCATAGCAGATGAGCCTGTCAGTGCGCTTGACGTATCCATTCAGGCACAGGTTATCAACCTTCTTGATGATCTCCGCCATAAAATGGGACTTACTGTTTTATTCATTGCACATGATTTGTCAGTCGTAAAGTATTTCTCCGACAGAATCGGTGTTATGTATTTTGGTAAGCTTGTTGAACTTGCAACCTCCGATGAGCTGTTTGCACATCCGCTTCATCCGTATACAAGGTCACTTCTCTCAGCTATCCCTATGCCGGATCCTGACTATGAGAAGCAGCGTAAGAGAATAACATATGTTCCTCTACGCGACCATGATTACACTAAGGAGCAGCCGACACTCAGAGAGGTTGTACCGGGACATTTCGTTCACTGCAATCAGGAAGAGTTCGACAGATATCAGCTGGAGCTTAAGAAATAATGGCAGATGTTCGTAAAAAATTTGTTGCTTTTTTGAAGAACAACTGGATAAAGTATCTTGTACAGATTGTGATAGCATTGGCTCTGTCACTTGCATTTATGGGATTTAGAGGTGCATTTGATGCCGACACCATGCCGGCGGACAGAGCTAAGGCTGTGTGTGACGGTTTTTCCATCACAGCAATGATATATATATGCTTTGGAATATTGATGTGGATTTCTACGACAGGCTTTTTCGACATATTTGCCTATGCATTCAGGAAGGGTGCACATGCAATAATTCCGGGAATGGGTCTTGATAACAGCAGGAACAGTTATTACGATTATAAGCAGGATAAGATGGATAAAAGAAAAAGCAAACCGATGTATTCAACGCTTGTAATAGGAATACTGTTTCTTATTATAAGTGTGGTGCTTGTAATGTACTGGTATTCACTGTAAAGATATAAAAAAACTATGAAATCTATTGACATTTTCTGCGAGTTAGAATAAACTAACATACAGAAACGGAGGTAACAGGATATGGGTACAGTGATAGTAGCAGCAGTACTTACAGCGGTTGTCGGACTTATTATCCACGGAATGGTTAAAGATAAAAAGGCAGGAAAATCTGTTGCGTGTGGTGGAGATTGCAGTAAATGCAAAGGACATTGCAGCCATTGATTTTATGACTGCCGGAATAAGAAGAGATACAGAAGAATCGCCATATAGGACATTAAAAGTTCTATGTGGCGTTTTTTTACAAAAAAACATAAAATGTGCAATAAAAATATTTAAATTTTCGAAAAAATATGGTATAATTGTACAATCAAATAAAAACAAAACACAAAAATATTTAATTATGAAGGAAAAAATTAAAAAGTATGTTCAAAATGAAGGAACAGGAGGCAGCGTATGGAAATTAGAGAATTTGCTGACATGAATAGCTTTGAGGAAATCATGAATAACTGGGCAAAGGCGACGGGACTTGCGACAGTGGCAGTTGGCACAGATGGAAAATACATTTCAAAGTGCTATAATTTTACAGATTTCTGTATTAAGCTTACAAGGGGAAGTGGAGAAGGTCGCAAAAGATGTGAGAAGTGTGACAGGGAAGGTAAAGGCGTTTATCACTGTCATGCAGGATTAATTGATTTTGGAATTGACCTTGTTGTTGATGGACAGAAGGTTGGTTCGGTAATCGGTGGACAGGTTCTTCCGGAACATCCTGATGAACAGAAATTCCGCAATGTTGCAAAGGAACTTGGTATTAATGAGGATAAGTACATAGAGGCCCTCAAGAGAGTAAATGTCCGCACCGAGGAATCAATCAATGCTTCAGCGACATTGCTCGGACAGGTGCTCAATAATTTTATCAATGCCGAGTATGCAAAGAAGATGAACGGTAATATTATAGGCAGTCTTACAGATGGAATCAATGAAGCTAACCAGCTTGTCGGAGAGATTAAGAAGAAAACGGGCGAGCTAAGAGGAATCCAGAGTAAGCAGAAGATATTAGCACTCAATGCCAGCATAGAGGCTGCAAGAGCAGGTGATATGGGCGCTGGCTTTGCCGTTGTTGCAAGCGAAGTTGGGAAGCTTTCAGAGAAGAGTTCATCTGTCAATAAGGATATAGAGGATATAGTAACTAGGATTTCGGATGTTGTCACATCAATGAAAGAGTAAATTATAATAAAATCACTTGCCGGAAGTAGGAAGCCTGCAAAAGCCACATATTGTGCGGAAGCATATGGTATATGTTATAAGTCAATGTGTGGCTTTTTATTGTTTTTTGTTGACTTTGAAAAGGTTGTTGTTGTAAATATTATTGATAAATACATAACAAGCAAAAAAAGACATTTTTTTTGCAAAAATGGTTGTTTATTTTTCGACTGAATAGTAGTATTGTATAGATACAAGATGTGGTTTTGATTTGTTTTATGTTTGATTTTGATTGATTTATCAATTCACCAGTATTAGGAGGTTAGTATGAATTTTTTAGACGCTGAATTTGTGAAGGGCTTTATCAGAATGGCAGATGACGGCTGGCAGCAGGGCTGGCATGAGAGAAACGGAGGCAACCTTTCATATCGTGTTAAGCCTGAGGAGGTAGACACTGTAAGAAGTTTCCTCTGGCCTAAGGAGTGGCAGCCAATCGGGACAAGCGTTCCTAAGCTTGCAGGAGAATATTTCCTTGTAACAGGAAGCGGTAAGTATTTCCGCAATGTTGCAATCAAGCCTGAAGATTCAATGTGCATGATAGAGATTGACAGTACAGGTGAGAAGTATCGTATAGTATGGGGTCTTGTAAATGGCGGAAGACCTACAAGTGAGCTTCCTTCACACCTTATGAACCATGAAGTTAAGAAGGTTCTTACAGATGGAAGGTACAGAGTAATATATCACGCTCATACAACCAACATTATAGCACTTACATTCGTTCTTCCGCTTGACGATCAGGTATTCACAAGAGAACTCTGGGAGATGGCAACAGAGTGTCCTGTTGTATTCCCTAGCGGTGTCGGTGTTGTTCCTTGGATGGTTCCTGGAGGAAGAGACATTGCAGTTGCAACAAGCGAGCTTATGAAGAAGTATGATGTAGCTATATGGGCTCATCATGGAATGTTTGCGGCAGGAGAGGATTTTGACCTCACATTCGGTCTTATGCATACAGTTGAGAAGTCTGCTGAGATACTTGTCAAGATGCTTTCAATGAGTCCTACTAAGCTACAGACTATCCAGCCGGATGATTTCAGACATCTTGCAAGAGACTTTAAGGTTACTCTTCCTGAGCAGTTCTTATATGATAAGATTAAGTAATATTTCATTAAATATACACAAAAATTAACTACAAATAATAGCACCAATCTGTTATAATCATTCATAGTGATTAAAGGATTGGTGTTTTTTATGTTGCAGGACAGACTATATTATATGATGAATAAGCCGCAGGGGTGCATAACCGCCAGGAAGGATAATCTTCAGAAAACAGTTATGGAGTATTTTCCGCAAGAGCTTGCAGATGTGCTCTTTCCTGTCGGAAGGCTTGACAAGGATACGGAAGGGCTGCTTCTGTTTACCAATGATGGACAGTTTGACCAGAAGCTTATGCATCCGAAGCACCATGCACCTAAGAAGTATTACCTTTTTGCAACAGGTGAACTAGGAAGTGAAGCGATAGACAGGATTGAGGGTGGACAGCTGCTTACAGGCGAGGACAAGCCGACTAAGGGCGCAGCTATGACGATAACGGAGCGCGGCAGGTATGAAGACTTTGAAAAAAGATTTACGTCCAAGAAACGTTTTCGAGATAATGAGTTTAACAGAAACAGACCGGTATTTGCCGCAACGCTTGAGATATATGAAGGAAAGAAGCATCAGGTCAAGAGGATGATGCTTGCGGAAGGCTGCCGTGTTATCTATCTTAAAAGACTTGAAATAGGCGGAGTGAAGCTTGATGACAGCTTAAAACCTGGAGAATACAGAAAACTGACAGAAGCGGAATATGACAGGCTTATGTCAGGTGATTGGAAGAATTAGATTATGAAAAATATAGTTATAGGTATGCTTGCACATGTTGATGCAGGCAAGACAACGCTTTCAGAAGGACTTTTATATACAGGGAACGTCATAAGAAAGCTCGGAAGAGTCGACAATCAGGACGCTTTTCTTGACACGGATAAATTGGAGCGCTTAAGAGGAATAACAATATTCGCTAAGCAGGCGGTAATCAGAACGCAGAATACATATTTTACTCTTCTTGATACGCCGGGACATGTGGATTTTTCGGCTGAGATGGAAAGAGCACTTTCGGTGCTTGACTATGCGGTGCTTGTCATAAGCGCTGCGGATGGAGTGCAGGCACATACAAGAACAGTGTGGAAGCTGTTATGGCAGTATAATATTCCTACATTTATATTTGTCAATAAGATGGACCAGATAGGAGCAGACAAGGAAAGAATCATGGAAGCCTTACAGAGAGAGCTTTCAGGCTGTTGTGTGGACTTTGATGAGAATGCAGTGGATTTTTATGAGAATCTTGCAATGTGTGATGAACATTGTATGGATGAATTTCTTGAAAATGGGAAAGTAAGTGATTTAACTGTTACAGATGCGATAAAGCGTAGGATGGTATTTCCGTGTGTGTTCGGCTCAGCACTTAAGATGATTAATGTTGACAGACTGTTCGCACTTTTAGATGAATACACAGTGATGCCGGAATATCCATCAGAGCAGTTCGGAGCAAGAGTTTATAAAATTTCAAGAGATGAGCAGGACAACAGGCTTACATATCTGAAAGTCACGTCAGGCGTGCTTAAAGTAAGGCAGATGATAGGCGATGAGAAAGCGTCACAGCTTAGAATATATTCGGGAAGCAGATACGAGACGTGTGATGTCGTGTATCCGGGAATGATATGTGCTGTGTCAGGACTTGTAAAGACATATCCGGGACAGGGAATAGGCTGTGAATATGGGAATGTACACGCAGTCCTAGAACCGGTGCTTGATTACAGAATTAAGCCTTTAGATGATATCACTCCGGCGAAGCTTTTGCTGTCGTTAAGAGAGCTTGAGGAGGAAGAACCGCAGCTTAGCATAGCATGGAGTGGGGAGCTTTCGGAGCTTCATGTCAAGCTTATGGGTGAAGTCCAGACGGAAGTGCTAAAGAATATCATTAAAGACCGATATGATGTCAATGTAGATTTTGATGAGGGAAGTGTCGTATATAAGGAGACTGTTAATGGCAGATCCGAAGGAATAGGACATTTTGAGCCTTTAAGACATTATGCGGAGGTACATATACTTATTGAGCCGGGAGAGCGCGGAAGCGGAATCACAATAAGCTCAGAGTGCCGTGAAGATATATTAGACAGAAATTGGCAGAGACTTATAATGACTCATTTAGCAGAGAAGGAGCACAAGGGTGTTCTTACAGGTTCGGCTCTTACGGATGTAAAGTTTACGCTGCTTACAGGGCGCGCACATCAGAAGCATACGGAAGGAGGAGATTTCAGACAGGCTGTATACAGAGCTGTGCGTCAGGGGCTTATGAAGGCAGCGAGTGTGCTTCTTGAGCCATATTACAGCTTCACATTGGATATTCCGCAGAATCTGTTAGGGCGTGCAATGACAGATGTTGAACGCATGTCGGGACATTGCGATGCACCTGTAATAAGCGATGGGCATGCCGTTTTAACAGGACGGGCACCTGTAGTCTGCATGAGACACTATCAGAGAGAGGTGAATGCATATACAAGAGGTGAAGGACATCTCACTCTTTTTGCCGATGGATATGATGTGTGCCACAATGCCGATGAAGTTATCGAACAAAAGGGGTATATCGCAGAGGCAGATACCGCAAATCCGGCTTCATCAGTATTTTGTGCACATGGTTCCGGTTTTGTCGTGCCTTGGGATGAGGTTGAGGAATATATGCATCTTGAAGCGGTTCTGTTAGATGACGGAACATTGAGAGAGTTAAATGATGAAGAGCTTGCACTTATAAATCCTCTGGAGGGCAGGAGGCATCAGGGCAGAAGTGACGAGGAAGATTACGCACTAGGAACGGATGAGATAGATGAGATAATTGCGAAGGCATCACATGCGAACAGCCATAGCAAGGGTGAAGTAAGACAGTGGAAGAAAAGCAGTAGGGCGGCGCAGGTATATGAGTATGGAACTTCCGGTAAAAAGCCGAAGCCTGAGCCTAAGAAAGAAAAATATCTTCTCATAGATGGCTATAATGTTATTTTTGCATGGCAGCAGTTAAAAGATATCGCTGCAGTGAATATTGACGGTGCCAGAGGCAGGCTTTTGGATATGCTTTGCAATTATCAGGGAATAAAAAAAGTCAATCTCATTGCAGTTTTTGATGCATACCGCATTCCGGGACATGATACAGAGTATCTTGACTATCATAATATACATGTTGTGTATACGAAGGAGGCGGAAACTGCTGACAGGTTTATTGAGCGTTTTGCACATGAAAATGGTGCTAAATATGATATTACAGTTGTCACATCTGATGGGCTTGAGCAGATTATAATAAGAGGACAGGGATGCCACCTTCTATCATCAAGAGATTTTGAAAAGGAAGTGGAGGAGTCATCTAGGAAGCTTACTGAGGATTATATTGCCTCTAACAGAAGCGATAAAAATTATATAGGCGACCATGCGGTATTTAAGGATGGAATTATTGTAAGAGATTAAGATTTACGAAAGAAAATCCGGGAGGAATCTGTAGATATGAAATTTAAAAATGTGGATAAACGCAGGCTTGTCATAGTGGTATGTGCGGTTATAATGATGGGATTGGCGCTGTCATTTCTTAACAGGACTAATCTTGGCACAGATCCATGTACTATGTTCAATCTCGGAATGTCAAGGCTTTTGGGAATCAGCCTTGGAACGTGGCAGGCGCTTTTTAATTCTTTTTTGTTTATTTTTGTATTCATCTTTGCAAGAAATCAGATTGGGTGGGGAACGCTTGCAAATATGTTTCTTGTAGGATACAGCTTTGACTTTTTTACATGGCTTAACAATAAGTGGATTGCGCAGGATGCATTTGGCAGCATGGCGGTGAGAATACTTGTCATGATACCGGCTTTGTTCGTATTTATAATGGCTGCGTCAGCATATATGGGTGCTTCACTCGGAACATCACCATATGATGCAATCTCATATATTCTTGCTGACAAGATAAAAAAAGTTCCGTTCAGGGTTATAAGAATAATCTATGACCTTGTTGTATGTATTGCAGGCTGGGCGCTAGGTTCAACGCTTGGCGTGGTAACTATTATAATGTCTCTCGCATTAGGGCCTGTTATTACATGGATGACAGATAATGTTATAGATAAATATATCATATCAGATAATAAGACAGACTGATATGTATAGATGGAGGTATGTATAGATGGAGATTATGGATGAATATAAGCTTGAAGTTTTTAAGGACTACTTCGATTCGGGCGAGGTGAGAAAATTCCGTGAGCTTATGATGTATTATGAGTGTGCAATGCTTGAAGTAAAGACGAAGCTGGATGTTCTTAACAAAGAGCTTGCATTAAAGAAAAGCCGGAATCCTTTTGAGAGCATCAAATGCCGTATCAAGACTCCGGAGAGCATAATGGAGAAGCTTATCCGCAAGGGAATAGATTTTACGGTAGAAAATATCGAGATGGAGCTCAATGACATAGCAGGCATAAGAGTTATATGTTCTTTTCCGGATGATATATACGAGCTTATAGATTATCTGATTAAGCAGGACGATATAAGGCTTATCACGATAAAAGATTACATAAAGAATCCGAAACCTAACGGTTACAGAAGCGTTCATCTTATTGTTGAGGTTCCTATTTTCCTTACTGATACCAAAAAGCCTATGCGCGTTGAGGTACAGTTTCGAACAATAGCCATGGATTTCTGGGCGAGCCTTGAGCACAAGCTTAAATATAAGAAGGATATAAAGAAATCAGAGGATATATCGGAGCAGCTTTATTACTGTGCGGAGCTTATCAGCCAGTTAGATGCGAGAATGCAGCAGATTAGAAATAAGATTGAGATGAATGAAAATATAGAGGTATAAGGCATTGACGCAAAAGGCCTGTCTGGATTATACTATACTTAATGCCTGTAAAGGGCTTAGATGTTTGAAAGGGATTTTTAAATGAAGAAGATTTTAGTTATCGGATTTTTGGCGATATGCAGCACAGTATTGTGCTCATGCGGAAAGAGCGCCAAGCAGCTTAACAACACAGGTATAGAATATTATAACGAGTCAGAGTATGAGAAGGCAGTCGATGCATTTGAACAGGCAGTAGAAAAAGACCAGAACGGAACGGCGCAGTATACTGTCAACCTCGGAAAAGCATACGCCGAACTGGGCAATTATGAGGAAGCAAAGAATGCATTTATGGCAGCATATACAGACGATAAGTCGTCTAAGGAGGCACAGTGGGGAATAGGAGTGGCATCGTATTTTCTTGGTGACTATTCAACATCGATGGAGTATTTCGGAAAGGTTGTCGAAAATATAAGTAATTATGATGAGATAGACCTTGATTCATTGCAGTACTATGCTTCATTACAGACATATTACAATGACAATGCCGGTGCGATAGACAGCTACACTGTGTTGATACGCAAGAATTATAATACCGAACAGCAGTATTTTCTCAGAGGAAGCATATATGCAGCTCAGGGAATGGAAAATGAAGCAGTCTTAGATTATGAGGAAGCATTAAAGACTTACGGCAGTGAATATGAGATGTATTATAATATCTATTATAATCTTCACAAAGCCGGATTTGAGAGCAGAGCTGTGTCATATCTTAGGAGAGCGCTTGATGTTGACGGTGCGGATAATTTACTAAAAGGAAAGACATACTATATTATAAATGACTATGAGAACGCTGTGAAATTTCTTTCAAAGGCTATAGATGAAGGAAAGCAGGAAGCGGAATTTTATCTGGCAATGACATATGAGAAGCTCGGAAAGAGTGAGGAAGCCGTAAGCATGTATGAGACGTATCTGAAGAATTATCCTACGGATGCTGGAGCATACAATCAATATGGCATGTATTGCCTGAATAAAGGAGATTATGAATCGGCGCTTGGATATTTTGCAGCCGGACTTGCGCTCGGTGATTCGGATGCAAAGAGAGAGCTTATGTTCAATGAGGCTGTCTGCTATGAATATTTATATCAGTATGAAACAGCGTATGACAAGTTCGGAGAATATCTAAAGGCATATCCGAAGGATGAGGCTGCAAAGCATGAATATGATTTTTTGAGTACGAGGTAAGTTAGGAGACTATGGGAGGGTGCAATGGCAGAGCTTATAGAGACAGCGAAGGATATTGAGAAGGTTATACTTATAGGTGTATGCACATCGGAGAATGATGACACGATGGAATCACTTGATGAATTGGAAGAGCTTGTAAAGACTGCCGGCGCAGTCACTTTAGAGAAAGTGATTCAGAACAGGGAATCAATCCATCCGGGAACATATATAGGAACAGGTAAGATTGACGAAGTAAGAGAGTTAGCCGACAGGATAGGAGCGACAGGAGTTGTCTGTGATGATGAACTCTCACCGGCACAGCTTAGGAATCTTGAGAGCGAGCTGATGATGAAAGTCATGGACAGAACCATGGTTATTCTTGATATTTTTGCTAAGAGAGCTGTCACAAGCGAGGGCAAAATTCAGGTCGAGGCTGCACAGTTAAAATACAGTCTTGCAAGATTGGTAGGTCTTAGAAGTTCATTGTCAAGAGTCGGCGGCAATATGGCAGGCTCTATCGGTACAAGAGGACCGGGCGAGAAGAAGCTTGAGCTTGACAGAAGACTTATAAAGGACAGGATAGTTCAGCTTGGCAGAGAACTTGAAGATATTGAGAGCCACAGAAGTCTTGCAAGAACACAGAGAATGAAGAGCTCGGTTCCGGTGACTGCGATAGTCGGATACACCAATGCCGGAAAATCTACACTTCTTAATAAGCTGACGCAGGCGGGAGTGCTTGCGGAGGATAAGCTCTTTGCAACACTTGATCCTACGACAAGAGGTATCTGTCTTGAGAGCGGTCAGAATGTGCTTATAACAGATACGGTAGGATTTATCAGAAAGCTTCCGCATCATCTTATTGAGGCGTTTAAGAGCACTCTTGAGGAAGCGAAATATGCCGATATTATCGTGCATGTGGTTGACAGCTCAAGTCCGCAGATGGATACGCAGATGCACGTTGTATATTCAACGCTTGCAGAGCTTGGAGCAGGTGACAAGCCTGTTATAACACTATTTAATAAAAGAGATAAGTGTGAATCTGATGAGCTGCCTAAGGATTTTAAGGCAGAGAAGGTTATATATGGCTCCGCTAAGACAGGAGAAGGACTTGAGGAGCTTAAGGAAGCTATTGAGGAGATATTAAGGGCGCAGAAGGTATATATCGAGAAGGTGTATACGTATGATTTGGCAGGCAAGATACAGTTAATCCGCAAATACGGACAGCTGCTCTCTGAGGAATACACAGAGTCAGGTATCATGGTAAAGGCATATGTTCCTTCCGAAATATACAGTCAGATATGAAAAGTTGTGATAAAGGCTTTAGTGGAGAAGAAGCTTATATTTTTAAGTTGATTCTTCATGAAATGCCTGGAAATGAGGAATAAAATGAATATAATTGCTGCAGTGGACTCAAATTGGGCAATAGGTTATAAAAATGATCTGCTTGTGAGGATACCTAATGACCAGAAATGGTTTCAGAATGTAACAACAGGTAAGGTTGTCGTCATGGGAAGAAAGACATTGGAGAGCTTCCCTAACGGAATACCTTTAAAGAACCGTACCAATATTGTGCTGTCGAATGATAAGAGCTTAAAGGTTAAAGATGCGATGATTGTACATAGCATTGATGAACTTTTTGATGAGCTTAAGAAATTTAATACTGACGATGTATATGTAATCGGCGGTGAGTCGGTATATGAAGCACTGCTTCCTTATTGTGATACTGCACATATAACTAAAATTAACTATGCATATCAGGCGGACAGGCATTTTCCTAATCTTGATAAGCTGCCTGAATGGAAGTCTGTTTTAGAGAGCGAGGAGCAGACATACTTTGATTTGGAGTATACTTTTGTAAAGTATGTGAGGGGGTAAGGTTTTGAATTTATCCGCAGGGAATGACAATTTAAGACATAAGTACAGATTAAGCTGGTATGAGATGAGAATATTCTTGTACCAGTTTGTTCTTACTTTTTTTCCGGTTATTTTGCTGAGCGCATTTGCTACATACATATATGTTACCAAGAGCTATGAGAAGCTTGAAGTATCAACGGAGGCAGCAGCGGTACAGCTTCAGAACAATTTGGATGAGCTGCTTACACAGCTTCAGGGGTATTACGTTGGGGCAGCAGACGATGACGGAGTGAAGTGGTTTATTGAATCCGATGCACAATATTCGGATTATTCAAGGCTGGTTGATGTGTCAGAGGTGTTGAACGGAAATTCGGTTTTCTCGGATTATGTGAGTGGTTATTCGATAATCAATTTTAAGACACAGAAGGTTCTTAGCAGCAGGGGAATGCATGACTATGTTAAGCTTGATAATAAGAGGGAGATAGAAGCACTTTATGAGCTGAACAAGAAAAATTTCAATC
The DNA here is from genome assembly GCA_900545175.1 of uncultured Eubacteriales bacterium. Classification (GTDB taxonomy): domain Bacteria; phylum Bacillota; class Clostridia; order Lachnospirales; family Lachnospiraceae; genus CAG-882. The sequence continues at coordinate 43,913 of UQYF01000006.1, read as the reverse complement.
CGTATTTCTGGTCATTCAATCCTGTAACTACGAATGCAATCCTTCCGCGTGAACATGTGGACTATGAAGGAATATGCCTTGTACTTAGGCTTCCTACGATTGGCAGCTATTCAAATGCCATGATTATCGCAAAGATTGATTCAAATGCACTTATAAGGAAGGTTACAAATAATATCTCTGAATATGATGGAGCTATTGTGACAGATGATGGAAATGTCGTCTATGCAAGCAATAATGAACTGGCGGATAAGATTATGAGTTCACATGACAGAAGATTAAGACTGTCAAATGGTAAGTCGTATATAGTAGTCAAAATAGCGTCGGGAGTCTTTGGAATTAACTATTATGTAGCAGGAGATGCAAGCCAGGCATGGGGAGATGTCGATAGTATCTGGCGTGGAACTATAGTAATACTTGTTCTTTCCGCAATTATGTTTGTTGCTGTAATATGGTCGTCAAGAAAGCTCTACCAGCCTATAGCGGCTCTCAGCAAAAAGGTTGGAAGTCTTGCAGGCGCATTGCCTGAGACAACGGAAAGCATCGGAACAGCTGTCACGGAGGCTGATGATACAGCGGCTAAGAATGACAGGATGACAGGTGCTGCTCATCGAAGAAACGAACTTGAAAATATCGCAAAGCAGGTTGATATTCTTGTAAATACCAAAGAGCAGGCGGAAGAGATATCCATGACGCATAAAATTGAGCTTTTTTCAATGACTGAGAAGGCTCTTGTAAAAGGTGAACTGTCATCAGAAGAGCTTCGAAAGAATATGGAGCAGTTAGAATTTGAGAGCAGAAAGTACTATATGGCGGCAGTTGGAATTGTACGGAATACAGATTCGAAGGAATCTGTTGACAATATTGCCCTGAGTGGCATTATAGACAGACTTCCGCAGGAAATTACGCAGCTTTTATATCTTCCGGCAATCATACATTCGGATGTCATTGTATTTACAGCGGCTTCGGACGGCGAAGTCATGCTCAACATGAAGATGGAACGGCTGTATAATCTCATAAATTCGAGATTGCTGAGTGAAGGGCTTAAGCTTGAGCTTGTCATGGGAGTGAGCGGTATAAGAGAAAACCTTATCGAACTCAGGGATGCATATAAAGAGGCAAGAAAAGCGATTGAGTCGAAGCTTAAAAATGGTGACAAGCTTGCTTTTTACAGCGGCGAAGAGGAAAAAAACAAGGTTACATATAACTATGACACGATACTTGAAAAGCGGATAAAGGAAGCTGTTGAGAAATGCGATATGGAATCCGCATCTTCGTTGATGAATGAGTTCGTTGATGATATGTTCGGCCATGGTGCGGGAAATGATAACTATGTATATGTATACAGAATGATTATGACAGTCATAATGGTTCCGTCAGAGCTTGGGGTAGCTGTTGAGCATAACATCAAGGATTCGGATATATTTTCAAAGGCAAGCCAGATATTTGATGCCGACAGATTAAAAAAATATCTTAATGACGATGTGCTTGAACCTATCATTATCATGATTGATGAGGCACAGGGCAAGCGCTCAGGAGAGATTATTAATAGGATTAAGCAGGCTGTTAAGGATAAGGATGGAGATATCACGCTTACGGAATGCGCCGAGCTTTTGGATTATCACCCTAATTATCTGTGGAAAATAATGAAAAATGAGCTTGGCATTACATTTACCGAGTATGTGGCACAGTACAAGATAGAACGTGCAAAGGAACTTCTCACACAGACAGATATGAGTGTGGCAGCCATAGCAGAACATTTGAAGTACACAAATGCCCAGAATTTTATCCGCTTTTTTAGCAAAATGACGGATGTGACTCCGGGAAAATACAGACAGGAATTTAAGAAGAGATAAAAATATACTTAAAAACAATAAAAAACAAATAAAAATTACTAAATAAAAAATAATCATTCTTTTATTTCTGAGTATAATCAGAGTTGATAAATGATTATTTTTTGATTATACATGTGCAATATACACAAAATGTAAGCATTTACAATGTAATATATGGCATAGTTGCATAAAAAATGAGATTATGATTATTGATGTAACCTGCATTTGAATGTAATATCTACCTAGATGCGGTGGTTACATAGCCACAGCAAATAAAACAAAATTTCATTATGTGAAAGAAGGAGGAAAAATGGCACATACAGCTAAGAGAAAGTCCTCCGGATGTGCAGTAGTGATGGATAAGAAGCTTCCATTCTGGAAATTCATTTTACATCACAAGGGATTATACCTGATGCTTTTACCGGGACTTTTATACTTCATTATTTTCCGCTACATTCCGATGGCAGGTATCATAATTGCCTTCCAGAATTACAGTCCTTTTAAAGGCATTTTCGGAAGTGAATTTGTAGGCTGGCAGAATTTCAGGAATTTCTTTAAAGGGGCAGATTTCATGATGCTTCTTGAGAATACTCTTGGTATCTCGCTTTTAAGCCTTGTACTGTATTTCCCTGCACCGATTATCTTATCACTCTTCTTAAATGAGATAAGACATTCGGGCTACAAGAGAGTTGTACAGACATTTATCTATGTACCGCACTTTATTTCATGGGTTATTGTGGCAAGTATCACATACCAGCTCTTAAATGTAAATGATGGTATTGTGAATGAACTTATTACGAAGCTTACTGGTAGCCCTGTCAATTTCTTGGGCAAGGCTCAGTATTTCAAGGGTCTTATCGTAGGACAGTCAATATGGAAGGAGACAGGCTACGGTACAATCATTTTCCTTGCAGCACTTGCAGGTGTTGATACACAGCTTTATGAGGCGGCACGAATTGACGGTGCAGGCAGATGGAGACTTATGTGGAACATAACACTTCCATCAATCAAAGGAACAGTAATAATGATGCTCATCTTAAGAGTCGGCGGACTTCTTAACACAGGATATGAGCAGATATTCCTTATGAGAAATGACTTAAATGTTAAGTCAGCCGAGGTTTTTGATACATATGTGTATATGAAGGGTATCAGAGGTGCACAGTATTCACTGTCAACTGCGGCAGGTCTTTTTAAATCTGTTGTAAGTATGATACTTGTATTGTCAGCTAACTGGCTTGCAAAGAAGTTCGGTGAGCGAGGAATATATTAGAAAGGAGCAGCTTCGATATGGCTAAGGCGAAAGAAGATAAGGTTGTATATCATACAGCCAGACAGAATAAGATAAAAATGAGTGTCGGCGAAAGAATCGTTGATGTACTTATATATGTCATTGTGGGCTTAATCGGAATTTCAACACTGCTTCCGTTCTTATATGTTATAGCAGGTTCGTTTGCCACAGAGAAGGAGCTTACAGAGCGTGCCTTCTTCATTATCCCGCATGAGATTTCATTCAATGCTTACTATTACATAGCAAAGACAGGAGAGGTATTCAGAGGTCTTAAAAACTCACTTTTTGTCACAATAGTAGGTACCATAGTAAATATGTTCTTTACAACAACATTTGCATATCCGCTATCTAAGAGCTATTTAAGAGGCCGTAACGGACTTCTCAACATGGTAATCGTGACGATGCTCTTTGGCGGCGGTATGATTCCTACATTTATTTGGATGCAGACACTTCATCTTTACAATACATTCTGGGTGCTGATTCTCATGGGGGCAATCAATCCGTTCAACATGATTATTGTAAAGAACTTCTTCCAGGATTTGCCTACAGAGCTTGAAGAGGCAGCAAGAGTAGACGGTTGCAGCGATATAAGAATATTCTGGCAGATAGTTTTACCGCTCTCAAAGCCTGTTATAGCTTCAATTTCCCTGTTCTACGCTGTAGGACATTGGAATGATTACTTCAGTGCGATGATTTATTTAAAGGACTCATCAAAAGAGGTTGTACAGATAGTACTTAGAAGAATCGTACTTCTTGCAGGCGGTATCGATACATCACAGTTTGACTATGAGGTGCAGGGTACACCTCCTGACAAGGCGGTTAAGATGGCAGCCACTATGTTTGCAACTATTCCGATTCTTGTTGTATATCCTTTTGTACAGAAGTATTTTGCACAGGGTGTTATGGTTGGCGCAGTAAAGGGCTGATCTTGATACTATAAATCATTTATCATTTATCTTTTTAAAAAAAGAGGAGGAACAAAATATGAATCGTAAAGCAATGAAGGCTACTGCTTTGGTTCTTTCATCTGCCATGGTACTTGGCAGTGTAGGATGCAACAAGCAGAATAATGCCAAGACAGACGAAAACGGAAGACCTACAATCACATTCCAGACAATTGATTTCGAAGGAAGCCCACTCTCAGGCGATCATGCCGATGAAGTTGTTGCAAAGATGGAGGACTATACAAATACACATGTAGAGTTCACATGGGTTGCAAATGATGTTCTTTCAGAGAAGGTATCACTTGCACTTGCAAACCCTTCAACAATGCCAATGATTATGGCTATCGGAAGCATTGATGGTGCTATCGTATCTGCTGCTGAGCAGGGTGCGTTCGTAGATTTAAGCAAGTACATCTATGACTCAGAGAAGTATCCTAACCTTTCACAGTCAATCAAGGCTGTCAATGACACATGTACAGTTAACGGACAGTTAATCGGTGTATATCGTGCAAGAACACTTGGACGTAACGGTCTCGGATACAGAACAGACTGGGCAGAGGCTGTCGGCATAACAGAGGAGCCAAAGACGATTGATGATGTATACAACTTATTTTATCAGTTCACATACGGTGACCCGGATGGAAATGGCAAGGATGATACATACGGACTTGAGCTTTGCTCATACACAGGTCCTTTCGATGTAATGCAGACATGGTTTGGTGTCGGCAATGGCTGGTATAAGAATGATGCAGGAGAGTTAAGACCTGTATTCGAGCAGCCGGAGTATTTTGAGGCTCTTGACTGGTTCAAGAAGTTATATGATGATGGTCTTATAGCTAATGACTGGGCAGTCCGTGGTACAGATACATGGAATCAGGATGTTAAGAACGGCGTTGCCGGAGCATTCTGTGACGTTATTGATGGTTCAAGAAGAATCTGGGATTACTTTGTAAACAACGATGTTAAGTCTGTTACAAATCCTAGCGAGCCTGCTGCAATGACACTTGTAGGTACAATCAATGACCATACACTTGCTACATCAGGTTACAACGGTTTATTCGTTCTCTCTGCTTCAACATGTGATACAGAGGAGAAGATTGAAGCTTGTCTCCACTTCCTTGATAAGATGTGCGATGATGAGATGATTACACTTTCAAGCTATGGTCTTGAGGGCATTCATTGGCACTTAGATGAGAATGGCTACTTAATTGATGATGATAAGGAAGATGCAGTAGCATCTAAGGCTTATGCAGCTCTTAACCAGACAGTAGCTTACATTCCTAACTTAGAGGCTACAAGCCCGACTACTGAGAAGTCAGAGAGCGTTCTTAAGCAGAATGAAGTATATGCTGCCAATATTCCTTACGCAGTAGTTAACCCTGCACTTGGATACTTAAACAACTCTAAGACATATTCACTTATGGGTTCAACACTTGATGATATCATCAAGGTTGCAAGAACACAGTATATCTGTGGTGAGATCACAAAGGATCAGTTAAATGAGCAGATTGCTTCCTGGTATACACAGGGTGGTAATGATGTTATTGCTGAGGTTAATGCTCAGGCTAAATAATCATTGAAATATTAACACACCGTGCCATAAGAGTATGGGTTATATAGGGGGCTGTCATTTTGGCGGCTCCTTATTATTTAGAATGGTATCTATGCTGACGTATATGCGTCTGCGGAATGGAGATGAATATGGGATTTACACTAAGTTTAACCGGAATAGATGACAATGGCGCAGATATAGCGTGGAATGGGGTTGCTGGAGCAAAGCTCTATAGAGTGTATTGGGCGGATAAAAATACACAGACAATGCAGTATAAGCTCATGTCAGAGCAGAAAAATTGCGGATATCATCTTAAAAAATCGACACATGTTCCGCATTTTGTTTATGTCGAAGCTGTCACAGATGCAGGCATTGTGAAATCTGAGCTGCTTCGCACACCACTTAAGAGAGTTTTAAAGCCTCAGCTTGAGAAGCTTAACAGAGGACTTATTGCAGTCAAGTCTGACAAGGGAATATTCTTAGCGTGGAGAATGATGCTTGACGAGGTGAGCGGTTACTCTAAGACAGGCATGACAGGAACAGATTATGTAGTATATAAAAACGGAAATAAGCTTGCTGTAGTGACTGACAGCACGAACTATATAGATAAAGAAGGAACGATGGAGGATGAGTATAGTGTTGCGCCTCTTAGCAATGGCGTAGAGGGTGACAAATGCAAGGCAGTGAAGGCTTGGAGCACCGGCAGCAACTATATTGAGATTCCGATGCAGATTCCTGGGGGCGGCGTTACACCTGCCGGAGAGGAATATACATACCGTGTAAATGATATGAGCGTAGGTGACGTGGACGGTGACGGTGAGTACGAGTACATAGTAAAATGGGATCCGACCAACTCGCAGGATGTATCAATCAAAGGATATACAGGAAAATGCTATATTGACTGTTACCGCCTTAGCGGAGAGCTGTTGTGGAGACTTGACATGGGCGTGAATATACGTTCAGGTGCTCATTATACACAGTTTATTGTGTATGATTTTGATGGTGACGGCAAGGCTGAGATGTCTGTAAAGAGTGCGCCGGGAACCAAGATGACAGTGTACAATGCTGATGGCTCTGTCAAGTCGGAAAAGTATATAACTCTTCCTGAATCGGATATAAAGGCAGGAGTAAGCCATGATGACAATTATGTATGCTCTGCAGAAGATTATTATGAGCATATTGTAAAAATGTTCATGGGATGGGATAAGCATCAGGAGGTTGTGGCAGGGCATTGGCCGGCAACTCTTGAAGAATGCTTTGGGGTGCCTGTAAAGTACAATTATCCGCTTGATGAAAAGAGTGCAAGAGAGCTGGCGGACTACTTTATGGATGTGTATGCGCCGTCAAGAAGTCCTAGAAATGAGCTTAGAAAATTCGAAGGATTTATATATGAAGGTCCGGAGTATCTTACAATGTTCGGAGGCGATGGAAGTGAGCTTGATACTATTCCGTTCAAGTATCCAAGAGAGGATGACGGTCTTATGTGGGGCGACTATGCCTTTAAGAGAATAGAGCCATGCAATCGTGTTGACAGATTTCTCTCAGGTGTTGCATATCTTGACGGAGAAAGACCTTACCTTATCATCTGCCGCGGATATTATACGAGAATGACTATGGTGGCTTATGATTTCTTTACAGGAAAGCACAGGGAGTATTTTTCCATCGATAGCGGATATGTCCCTATGAGTAATCCTTTTAACGACAGTCATGCACATGATATTAACGGAACTGATCCGGTATACGGATGTCTTAGCGGACAGGGAAACCACAGCCTCTCAACGGCGGATGTCGATGGCGACGGATGCCAGGAGATTATATACGGTGCGGCAGTCATTGACCACGATGGTTCGGTGCTGTATTCAAGCCGTGGCATAAGACCTGATGGTGTGGAAGCTAAGTTCGGACATGGTGATGCAATGCATGTGGCATGTATTGACCCTGACAGACCGGGCTTTGAAATCTTTAACGTATTTGAGGGTGCGGCATCTGTGCCATACGGATGGGCGCTTCGAGATGCCGAGACGGGAGTGCCGTATTTTGGTGAGTTCGCCGACTGTGACTTAGGACGATGCATGATAGGCGATGTCAATCCTAATGTGCGTGGTCTTCAGGTGTGGGTCAAGGAAATGTATGACTGCAAGGGAAATAAGCTGCCGGACAAGGTACTCGGAACAAATCAGTCAATCAGATGGGCTGCCGACCTCTCCACACAGATTACGGATGGTGTAGATTACATCCATGAGCAGCACTGTGGAATAATAAATGATAATACTCATGGTATAATGCTAAAGCCCGAAGGTACACTCACTAACAACGGAACCAAGGGAAATCCTTGTCTCATAGCAGATTTGTTCGGCGATTTCAGGGAGGAAATTATTCTGAGAAAGGCTGACAATTCCGCAATCAGGATATATACTGATACCGAGCTTACCAACCACAAGCTGTTTACGTTTATGCATGATGTGATGTACCGCACAGGTATTGCATGGCAGAACAACTGCTACAACCAGCCTTGCTACACAAGCTACTATTATGCATCCGATATGGATTTTAAGTGGGTGCTTCCGCAACTTGCAAAAGATGAGGATTAGAAGTAAAATAAATCAAGCAATTATTTGGAGACATTCAGTATCAGGTCGACAGAGCAAAGATACATATAATGAATTCTGTACAGCAGAAGGGAGAAGATTATGGCTAAAGTATATTATTGCTTTCCGGGAGGAAAACACAAGGCTCTCACAATGAGCTACGATGACGGAAGAACAGAGGACAGAAGGCTTGTTTCGATTTTTAACAAGTACGGAATAAAAGGAACATTCAATATTAATTCGGGAATTTTCCATAATACCTACGGTGAAAAGGTTCAGCCGGAGGAATTTTTGAAGCTTTACGAAGGACATGAGATTGCATGTCATACAGTGACACATCCGACTATCGCAAGATGTCCGCTTGAAAATGTTGCCGAGGAGGTTTTAGAGGACAGAAAGAGACTTGAAGCGATTATGGGACAGCCTGTAAGAGGACTTGCGTATCCTAACGGCTCGACAAGCCCTAAGATTCGCGAAATGCTTCCTATGATGGGTATACGTTATGCAAGAGTTGTAGGAAGCACAGATGATTTTGCGATTCCTGAGGATTTCTACCAGTGGAAGGCAACCTGTCATCATAATCACAACCTGCTTGAGAATGGTCAGAGATTCGTTGATTTGTTCAAGAAACAGTATCTCTACCTTATGTATGTATGGGGACACAGCTATGAGTTCACGGATAAGAATAACTGGGAGGTTATGGAAGAGTTCTGTAAGCTTGTAGGCGGCAGGGAAGATACATGGTATGCGACTAACATACAGATAGTCGATTATATGGAGGTTCTTGACAGACTACAGTTCTTTGCCGATTGCAGCAAAGTGTTCAACCCATCAGCGCAGTCTGCATGGCTTGCAAATGAGAAGGGCGAGATTATTGAGGTCAAAGGCGGAGCATTAGCAGTTGTAAATGAGCAATAAGCCGGCATTGAGAAGAGGGATGTTGAAAAAATTTTCACATCCTTCTTTTTTTTTCATAGAATATACCATATTATCAAAATCAGGATGGTATAAGCATGCTTGTTGTAATTGACCCTGGACATGGAGGAAGCGATCCGGGAGCAGTATATAATGGACGGCAGGAGAAAGATGATGTGTTAAGGCTTGGAAAGGCTGTCGGTGCACTTCTTGAGGCAAGGGGAGTTGATGTTGTATATACAAGAGAGGGCGATATCTATGAGACACCATTTAAAAAGGCACAGGATGGAAATGGTGTCAGAGCAGACTATTTTGTGTCAATACACAGAAATTCCAGCGAATATCCTAACCAGTATTCCGGTGCTGAGGTACTTGTGTACAGCGACAGCGGCATAAGGCGCGAGCTTGCCAATAACATACTTGAAGGCATGGAGAAGGCAGGACTTAAAAATCTCGGAATTGATGAGCGAAAGGATCTGGTTGTACTGCGTCGCACGCAGATGCCGGCTGTGCTTGTTGAGGCCGGCTTTATCAACAGCGATAAGGATAATGAGACATTTGACAGGAATTTTGATGAGCTGGCTCAGGGTATTGCAAACGGAATATTGCAGACACTGGGATATCCTGTATATACATCTTCTGCTATAGCGACAGCCGATATGTGGCAGGGTGATGGAAACATGGGAAATGCCGGGAATAACGGTGGCATGGACGGAGGAGGCATGAGAAATGCCGGGAATAACAATGATATTGAGAATATCAATGGAGGCTGCACACAAAATGGTGTAAATTGCGAAAATATGGGGAGAGCAGGTGGTGACATGGACGACATGGGAAATGTTATGCGTATGCCTTCTTCGGATGATATGGGCTACGGTGTGCGCGGCGGCGAAAGATTCTATGATGAGAGCGCTGAGATTTTCAATGAGCCGGGTACGCGTTCCTGCAACTGCCAGTGTCCTGACGTGCTATACCGCGTTCAGGTGGGTGCGTACCGCAACAAGGAAAATGCCGATAGAATGTTAAACTCACTTCTAATCGATGGTTTCCCTGCGTTCATTGTGTTTGATGACGGACTCTATAAGGTTCAGGTCGGCGTATACAGAAATTTCTCTAATGCCATTGCAATGGAGTATAAGCTCAGGCAGTATCGCTATAACACATATATAACGACTAAGTAAACAATGACCGATGGGACGGACCGGTGGGAGCGGTTATTAGCTTTTGCCGGTTCATCACCATTGGCTTTTCCTTGCGATATATGTCATGGTATGCTAAAATAAAAATATTGCGTGAGATTTAGAAAACTGAAACGAATGTATGTTATTTATAAAATAACCGGATAGAGATGAGAAGCATCTGTTTTTATGAGCAGGAATCGGATTGCGAATACCACCGAATCCGGATAGAAATATAAATGAAGGGAAAATAAGATGGAAGAAAACAAGCCGCATGTACGCAGAAAAAGATATTCGGGAACACATCCGAAGAAATTTGAGGAGAAATATAAGGAGCTCAATCCTGAAAAATATGCCGACACAATAGAACATGTTATAAGCAAAGGGATAACACCGGCAGGAATGCATATATCCATATGTGTGAATGAGATTCTTGATTTCCTACAGATTAAGCCGGGTCAAAAAGGGCTTGATGCGACCTTCGGTTATGGAGGACATACAAGGAGGATGCTTGAAAAGCTTGAAGGAAAAGGGCATATGTATGCACTTGACATTGACCCGATTGAGATTAAGAAGACTACCAAGAGGCTGCGTGATGCGGGCTACGGTGAGGATATTCTAACCGTGAAGCAGATGAATTTCGCTGATATAGATAAGCTTGTGCCTGAGAGCGGATTATTTGATTTTGTGCTTGCTGATCTTGGAGTGTCATCAATGCAGATTGACAATCCGGAGAGAGGTTTTTCATATAAGGTAGATGGACCGCTTGACTTAAGGCTTAATCCTGAGGCTGGAGAGTCGGCAGCAGAGCGACTTATGCAGCTTGACGAGGATGAGATTATAGGAATGCTTGTGGAAAATTCGGACGAGCCATATGCCAGGCAGATAGCGGCACAGATTATGAAAGAGCGCAAGAGAAAGCATCCTATTGACACTACGACAGCGTTACGACATGTTATCGAGAAGGCACTTGAATTTCTGCCGGAAGCAGAGAGCAAGGAGATGGTAAAAAAATCATGTCAGAGAACATTTCAGGCGCTTAGAATTGATGTGAACAGTGAATTTGAAGTATTGGATGCATTCCTTGGCAAACTTCCGGGAATACTTGCACCGGGCGGCAGAGTGGCAATTCTCACCTTCCATTCAGGTGAGGACAGGATGGTGAAGAAATACTTTAAGCAGATGGAGAAGGACGGGATTTACAGCGAGACAGCCAAGGACGTGATAAGACCGTCCGCCGAAGAATGTGTGCGTAACAGCAGAGCGCGTTCGACAAAGATGCGCTGGGCGGTTAAGGCGTAGATTTATAAAATATAGGATATATCATTATTATAAAATAGAAGGATTATTAAATGGACAAGAACATACAGGATAATTTTATAAAAATACTTGAGGAGGAGCTGATACCAGCTATGGGCTGTACGGAGCCGATTGCGCTCGCATATGCCTCAGCAAGATGCAAGGAAGTGTTAGGTGAAGCACCGGAGCATATAGATGCGTACTGCTCGGGAAATATGATTAAGAATGTGCGATGTGTTTCAATTCCTAATTCACAGGGAATGATTGGAATAGAGGCTGCATGTGCGCTAGGAGCATTAGCAGGTGATGCATCTAAGTGTATGGAAGTATTAGAGTCGGTTGATGATGCCGGGAGAAAAGTGGCAGAACAGTTTGTCAACGACAAAAAATGCCATGTAGAGTTCCTTGACTCTGAAATACCGCTTCATTTTATCATAGAGATGAAGGCGGGAGATAAGACTGCTTCCGTTGAAGTGAGACATTCACATACTAATATCTCATGTATCAAGAAGAATGGTGCGGTGCTTGAAAATGTATCCGGTGCCGTAAGCGGTGCAGGAAACGCAAATACTGATTCGCAGGAGAACAGTATCGCATACGCCGACCGTTCACAATTAAGTATCGAGAATATAAAGCAGTTTGCCGATGAGGTGGATATAGCCGGAATAAGGCATCTTTTTGACAGGCAGATTCAGTACAATATGGATATAGCATACGAAGGAATGTCCGGAAATTATGGTTTGGGACTCGGAAGAGTAATTCGTGAGACATACGCTGAGAGCGTAGTCACAAGAATGAAGGCATATGCATGTGCAGCATCGGAAGCGAGAATGGGTGGCTGTGACATGCCTGTTATCATCAATTCAGGAAGCGGAAATCAGGGAATAGCTTCATCCGTACCTGTAATCGTATATGCGCGTGAGAACAATATCCAGTCAGAAAAGTTATATCGTGCGTTAGTGTTCTCAAGTCTTCTCACTACATTTCAGAAGGAATTTATAGGAAAATTATCAGCCTTCTGCGGCGCTGTATCGGCTTCGTGTGCGAGCGCGGCAGCGATTACATATCTTGCAGGCGGCACAATCAAGCAGATTAAGGACACTATAGACAATACTCTTGCGAACATTCCGGGAATCATCTGTGACGGAGCTAAGATTTCGTGTGCGGCTAAGATTGCGTCAAGCCTTGATGCAGCCATGATGGGACATTATCTTGCCATGAAAGGCAAAGCATATGAGGCATATACAGGAATACTCAAGGAGGAAGCCGGCGAAACCATAAGCTGTGTAGGATATATCGGCAAAGTCGGCATGCACCAGACAGACAAGGAAATTATCAAGATGATGCTTGAAGAAAAATAGCATATGCTTTTGAAAATGGCTATTTTAATAGTTACTTTGATAAAAAAAGTTGGCAGATAAAGCAGGAAGATTATTTGATGCGAGGTTGTTAATGATGGCAGGAAAATTTTATGCAGTGAGAGTCGGCAGGGTTCCGGGAATATATCTAAGCTGGGACGAGTGTAAGAAGAATGTGGATTGTTTTTCAGCACCTGTATATAAAAGCTTCAAGACAAGAGCCGAAGCAGAAGCATTCATGAAAAACACCGCCGGCAGTGTCGGAAATCGAAGTTCAACTATAGTTAAAGATAATGAATTGAATCAGGAAAAGCAAGGAGAAGAGAATAAAGAAGCTGATAAAGCAAAATTAGATGCACTGCCATACGCTTTTGTTGATGGTTCATACAATATAGCTACCAAAGTATATGGTTATGGCGGCTTCCTTGTGCATGATGGCGTTCGTGAGGTGCTTCAGGGGCATGATGATGACCTTGAGATGGCTTCAATGAGAAATGTGTCCGGTGAGGTCGGAGGAAGCATGGCTGCAATCCGCCGCGCTATAGAGCTGGGAATAAAAGAACTGGTTATATATTATGACTATATGGGAATAGAGATGTGGGCAAACGGTTCGTGGAAGCGCAATAAGAAAGGAACTATCGCATATCACGATTATATACAGTCGGTAAAAAATGACATAAAGCTTCATTTTGTGAAAGTCAAGGGACATTCCGGTGTCGAAGGAAATGAGGAAGCGGACAGGCTTGCCAAGGAGGCTGTCGGAATAAATTGAGAAAATAAGAAAGCGGTTGAAAGAGAGCTGTTACAGGATGTTTAACAAGGCTCTGCCTTCAACTGCTTTATTGTTTATAAAGATGATGTTGGGGTCAGATAAACAACTATTTGCAAATTGAATTAATTATTTTTAAATAGACAAGACCTGTCACATCCGCTAACACCCATCCGATAGGAATCGCCAGCCATATTCCTGTTACACCGATGCCGTCTATAGCGGATAATATGTATGCTAACAAGACGCGCGTGCCGAGTGATATGACTGTGAGGATGACGGACATTCCGGCTTTTTTGATGGCGCGGTAATAGCCATATAACAGAAAGAGAAAGCCTATCCCTATATAGAAGACACCTTCTATCCGAAGATAATGCACACCGGCCGCAATCACCTGTGTCTCGGAAGCATCTATAAATATTTTCATGAGCGGTGATGCGAACATGAATACCGACACAGAGATTATGATGCTGAATATCCCACTTATAAAAAATGCGGTTTTTGTTCCGCTGCGTATGCGGTCATACTTTTTTGCACCGAAGTTCTGTGCTACGAAGGTTGAGTATGCATTTCCGAAATCCTGTACAGGAAGATATGAGAAGGTGTCAATCTTTACAGCCGCCGCAAATGCTGCCATAACCACGGAGCCGAAGCTGTTTACAAGTCCCTGAACCATCAGAATACCGAAGTTCATTACCGACTGCTGCAGGCATGTGAGCGATGACAGGTTAAGTATTTCTTTTAGTATATCCATTGAAAAATGCCTGTCAGACTTTGCAGGCAGAAATGCGCGGCATTTTATAAGAACATATATTGAAATTCCAAGTCCTGAAATATATTGGGCAATTACGGTTGCAAGTGCGGCACCACCGATTCCAAACGGGATTACGGCTACAAAAAGTATATCAAGTGCGATGTTTAAGACAGCACCGACTGCAAGAAAAATAAGCGGTGCGGATGAATTGCCAAGTGCTCGCAGCATGCATGAAAAAAAGTTATATAGTGATGTGGCAGGAATCCCGGCAAAGACAATGAGAAGATAAATTTTCATACCATCATACACTTCGTCCGGAACATGCAAAAAAGCCATTATCGGATTTATAAAGGCATATACGGCTATGTTGATAATAAACGTGATTGCCATTATAAGGCAGAATGAGTGAAATATACTGCACTTTAATGAGGATGTGTCACCACGGCCCTGATATATGGAAAATAGTGCTCCTGAACCCATGCATAGTCCAAGAAATATTGATGTCAGAAAAGTCATAAGCGTGTAGGCGGAACCGACTGCAGCGAGAGCATTGCGCCCTAATACTTGTCCGACAATTAAAGTATCGGCTATGTTGTAAAACTGTTGTAACAGATTTCCGGCAATCATCGGAAGTGCGAATACAATGAGTGTGCTTCCTATACGTCCTTTTGTTAAATCACGATACATATTAAACTCCATTTTTTGACAGCAGTGTAATAAAACATGAAATATGAGAGCCTGATGACGCTGCCATTTTATATTGATATAGTATCAAGACGTCTATGATGCGTCAAGACTAAAGGCAGGATGATTATAATATTTGATGCAAAATGTAAAGCATATATTGTTATAGCAGTATAGACTTTGCAATCTTCGTTTTTTGTTAAAAAATATCGGTTTTCTGCCGATAAAAAATGTATACAGTAAAAGCTTTGAATGGAATCGCAGCTTAATGTTTCGTGAGTTAAAAAGCAGTTTTTTCACACAGCTATCTGTGCCGCAGGTACCACAAATAGCATCTATCACATAGCCGAATCTGACATTTGACCCGCGATTCTTTTGGCACGTTGTGCCTGCGGAATGGAGATTAACATGTATGTTGGTGATTTACAGACAGGGATGTCAGGAATGACTTTATCCGGCATGGGCGTGTCCTGTACGCGCAGCTCATCATTTTCTAAGTCGAAATCGGGAAAGAAGTCATTATCGTATAATCCTAAGGAAATTTCGTCACAGATAATGCGTGCGAAAAAGGCTGTTGGGGCATCTCAGGTGCTAAGCCGCGCAAGAGCGAAATTAGCGATGCTAAAGAGAGCGCAGGCGACAGGGGAGTACGACTTGGCTGAGCTTGAGAATGCGATAGCACATGCAAAGAGGATGATTGACTGCGCCGGCATGAAGGTAAAGAATTTGCGTGAGGAGGACAGATTGAGAAAGAAGGCACAGGAAACGGCTGAGCGTGAGCAGGAGCAGTTTGAGAATGCCAAGAGGCTTGAGAATCTTAAGAAAAGGACGCACAGGCAGGATGAGAATAAAGCATTGTTTGATGCCGATTCTAAATATTATGAAAATGAAGCCAATAATGTGGCTGGCTCATCGACATGTGCTTCTATGGCAGTGTCATCGGCTGCGGCATCGCTTGAGCTGAGCTCTGTGTCAGGGCAGATGAGAAATCTTGAGCTTACTAAGAGCGCAATGTCGCAGAGTGCTGCCACAGGACAGGCTGTGAATCTGCTTATATGATTTTCATGCTTGAACTTGGTATATTTGTGTGATATAATACGGTATTTTTGCCTTATAAGTATGAAGGATTTACTTAAGATTTGGAGGAAGATATTTTATGGAAAAATTACACATGCAGAACATGAGAGTTGTTTTAGCAGGAATCATAATGCTTTCGATTATAACTGTAATTGCATTTGGGTTTAATGTGCTGGGGCTTAGAAATATTGCGGTGCTTATTGTTGCCGGAATTGCAGTTGTTGTATGCTGGAAGTTTGTTAAGGGTGATTTGGCAAAAGCGTTATGTATCACTCTTATTCCATCATTTTCTACAATAGCATACTCGGCACTATGCGGAGGAAATTCAGTAGCTTTTTTGGCAAATTATGTATTTCTTGCAATGACTACTATCTATTTTGACAGGAAATATGTATTGTATTATTCGATACCTATAGGCGGAATTGCAGTTTTATGTGCTATTTTTATGCCACAGATTATCGATGGAAAGGAATGTTCACTTGCAGGTGCGCTGACAAAGGTAGTGATATTTATTTTTGTGGCTGTTGTGCTGACAAATGCAACTGCCAGAGGAAGAGCATTTCTTGAAAAGACAGAAGAGACACTCGAAAAGGTTAAGGATAGCAGTGCTGTTGCGATGGAGATAGCAGGTAATCTGAATGTGGCAATTTCACAGTGCCGAAGCGGAGTTGAAGAGCTTGTAGAGCATGCCGGAACAGTTAACACTGCGGCGGAGCAGATGGGCACTGTTATAGACAGCACGACAAATGTGACAATGGCTGTGACGGAGCAGGTTAAGTCTGCCACAGAGAAGATAGAACATAATCATGAGCTTGCAGGGCAGTTAGAAAAGAGCTTTTCTGAGGTCAATAAGGCAGTTGAAGCCGGTCATGATGAGGCAATGAAAGTTAAAAAGAGCCTTATAGATATAACACAGACAGTCGGCTCTGCAAAGACGGCAACGGATACTCTGAATAAGGAGATGAGAACGATTACCGATATCCTTGGAGAGATTAATTCGATTGCTGCACAGACTAATCTGCTCTCACTTAACGCATCTATAGAAGCTGCAAGAGCAGGAGAACACGGAAAAGGTTTTGCTGTTGTGGCAGAAGAGATAAGAACTCTTTCGGAGCAGAGTTCAGGTGCAGCCAACAATATCAGGGATATTTTGCAGGGACTCGTAAAGACTACTGACATGGTATCAGAAAAAGTAAATGCCGGAGCCACAGCGGCAGCAGAAGGTGTTGCAAGAATGGATGACATGCTTGAAGTATTCGGAAATATCAGAACAGCTGAAAGTGACGCTTCGGCTGTTGTTGGAGAGGAATATCAGGTCATAGATTCCGTGAAGTCTGGATTTGGCGATATACACTCTGAAATAGAGACTCTTATGGCAACTACACAGGAAAATTCGGCTATGATATCCAATATTATAGAGAGCATAGCAAGACAGCATGATTCCGTTAGTGTCATGAAAGGAGAGATAATCAATATCTCGGAGCTTTCCGAAAAGCTTAGAGGATACAGCATGAAAAGCACATCAGATGCAGCTGGCACGATAGTATAAGTTTTTGCAGGCTTTATAGAAAAATTACCTTATAAGGTTCAGGTGTCAAAACATGCCGATTTAGTCTATGCGTGTATAACGAGTTATATTTATGCATATCACTTCGTTGTATGAAGCAAGATGTTCTAAGGACTCTGATAAATGTTTTTTATACATACGCCACCGAAGCCGGCATACATCCCTGTATGCATTGCTTCTAAAGCAGCATCCATGCTGCTTTTGGCTGTAAATCAAGCAGAGTCCTAAGAACAACTAAGCTTCTACCAAAAGTCGAGATATGCATAAATATAACTTGTTATACACAGTTAAGTTCGCAGAGCATGTTTTGACATCATAACCCTTATAAAAAAAGCATAGCATTATATTTTTAAATATAATTTTATAATTTACTGCTATATCAAAAAGAAGTTGAATTTTTACAGATATGGCAGTATAATTTTGCCAAGAAGTTAGAAAAGACTAACAAAAATAATTTCAATCTAACATGCTATACACTTTTAATATGAATCAGTATGTTTTGACATCCGAAGATTATAGGTAATTGCGAAAAGCATTTTATGCTGAGCAGTTGTGCAGGCATGTAGTTTCGCAAACACCTAAATATATATTGATATGGGAGGATGAAAAATGCTTGTAGAATTTGATGATGTAGTAAAGGTATATGGTGAAGGGGAGGGAAGACAGACAGCGGTTGACCATGTGAGCTTCACGATTGATGAGGGAGAGTTCGTTGTCATACTTGGCCAGTCAGGTGCAGGAAAGTCTACAATTCTTAATATGCTTGGCGGAATGGACACACCGACACAGGGAAGTATAACGGTTGCGGGAAGGCAGATTTCAAGCATGAATGACAGACAGCTTGGAAGCTATAGAGCGGAGGTTATAGGCTTCATTTTTCAGTTTTACAATTTACTTCCAAGCCTTACAGCTTATGAGAATATTGCACTCACCAAGAGTATAGTGAAGAATGCTGCGGATGCCGGAGAACTGCTCGATATGGTGGGACTTACTAAATGTAGAAATAAGTTTCCGGCACAGATGTCCGGTGGTGAGCAGCAGCGTGTCTCAATAGCAAGAGCGCTTGCTAAAAATCCTAAGATACTTCTAGGTGATGAGCCGACAGGAGCGCTTGATTCCGAGACAGGTGTTATAGTGCTTGAGCTTTTGCAGAAGCTTTGCAGGGAAAATAAAAAGACTGTTATTATTGTTACGCACAATGCGGATATAGCTAAGTGCGCCAATAAAGTCATAAGGATGAAGAACGGAAAGATAAAGGATATCACTGTAAATGAGAAGCCTCTCGATGTAAAGGAGGTTGAGTGGTAATGCTTTTTAGAAAGATGCTAAGAGAATTCAGAATGAATTTTGGTCTCTTTTTTTCAATCTTTCTGTTGTCGGGGCTTGCAATCGCGATGTTCTGTACGATGGAGGGGCATGTTCTCTCACAGAGGACGGCAAGAGAAAAATACCATGAAGAGTGCAATCTGTCGGATTTATGGATGTACGGCGAAGGCTTCTCACAGGAGGAGCTTGACACGGTAAGAAATCTCGATTTTGTGGAGGCGGCACAGCTTCGTATGTCCGCTACGGGAAGCACACCTGATTTTGCGGGAGTACAGGTTGATTTTTTCCTTGAGAGAGAGAATATAGTAAATACTCCATATCTAATCAAAGGCGAGAAATTTGACCCGGCTGATACACAGGGAATATGGCTTGCCAATGCATTTGCGCAGAGGCGGGGACTTGATGTAGGCGATGATTTTACCATAGAATACAATGGAATCAAGTTTACAAGAAAGATTAAGGGGCTTATAGAGACACCGGAATACGAGTACAGGCAGGCGGATGGCGATGCTGATATGTATCTTGAGAATATTGCCATTGTATTTATGTCATACGATGCGTTTCCTATAAGGGATTATGTTGTACACCTTGTTGGGAGCGGTAAGATTACAGCAAAAAAGGTAGCCGAGAACACGAAGCTTCTTGACGAAAAGCTTGAACAGCTTAAGGCGGCAGGACTTACAGTCGAAGATATTACTCAGGATATGCTTCTTCAAGTGGTTGACAATCTAAGCGATGAGAAGCTCGCTAAAATGATGCCTTACACTCAGATGATTATCAGGACGAAGGATGGCGGAGCGCTTGCACATGAGGACAAGATAGCACAGGCGATTGACTACGATTACTCAGCAATAATAGACCGCAAATCGGTTCAGGGGCTTGTAAGGCTTGACAGTGAGCTTGACCAGCATCAGGCATTCGCTTATGTGTTTGTCGTGATATTTGTCGGTATTGCAGTGCTTGTGATTGCGACTTCGATGGGAAGAATTGTAGAGAAACAGCGTATCCAGATTGGAACTATGAATGCGCTTGGCATGAAGAGATGGAAGATAGTACTGCATTACATAAGCTACAGCCTTCTAGTCTCAGTGCTTGGAGTTATTGTTGGTTTAGCCGGAGGTGTAGGACTTGGAGCACCTGCGATGATTGGCATGTTCGAGCAGTATTATATAGTGCCGGGACTGCACTCTGCATTTCATCCTATGTATATTGTGATATCTGTAATAATCGTTGCAGCGTGCAGTCTGTCATGCTTTTTGAGCTGCCGCAGAGTGCTTGGAATTAGACCTGCCTTGGCACTTCGTTCGGCAGCGCCGAAGCAGGGGAAAAAGTGTCTGTTTGAAAAATTACCATTCTGGGAAAGGTTATCATTTAATACACAGTATAATCTTAGGGATATTTCAAGAGCGAAGCTTCGTACATTCATGGGAATTGTCGGAACTGCTGTCGGAATGCTTCTGATGCTGTACGGTGTAGGCTGTAATCAGCTTGTGGACATTATGACGGATATCAATTTCAATAAAATATATCCGGCGAAATATCAGGTAAGGCTGTCGGCTGATGCTAAGCAGGAGGATGTAGATGCTCTCGCCGATGAGCTTAACGGAGAGCTTATAATGACGGATGCTGTAGAGATATCAAAAGTAAAGAACGCTTCCGCATCCGAAAAAAAGAAAGAGACAGTGACCGTATTAGAAGGAAAGGGACTTTACAATATACTTGATGTAGACAATGAGATTACTAAGCTTGTGCCGGGCAGCATAGGACTCAGTCGTAAGCTGGCGGCTGATATGGGCATCAAAGTGGGAGATACCATATATTGGCATATTTACAGTAAAAACGAGTGGTACGAGGCAGTGGTAGGAGTTATATACAGAAGCTGTGAAACACAGGGAATTGCCTATCTTCGAGAGGATTATGAAAAGACAGGAGCAGAGTATACACCAACGCTTCTTATGACGGACGATGCCGGTGCCAAGGATGTTGCGGCATTAAAATATGTAACAAGCGTCAACATCAGGGAGGATATGATTGCCGCATATGAAAAGAGCATGGAAGTCATCAATATTATGGTGTTTGCGATGGTGATATTCTCAACAGTTATGATAGTGGTAGTACTGTATAACTCCGGTTCGCTTTCATTTAATGAGCGTATGAAGGAGCTTGCCACATTAAAAGTGATGGGATTACAGTCAGCACAGATAAGAAGGCTTCTCACGGTTCAGAATATATGGCTTTCAATTATAGGAATAATAATAGGCACACCGCTTGGAAATATGTCACTCAATGCCATGATGAACAGCAATGGTGAGAATTTCGATTACAGTCTTTCGGTTCCGGTGATTGACTACATAATAGCCGCCATTATAGTGCTCATCATATCTATGCTTGTCAGCTTTATGTTTACAAAGCGGATTAAGAAGCTTGACCTTGTAGAGACACTTAAGGGTGTGGAATAGTATTGCGGGAAAAAGTTAAATTCACATCTTGACATTATGTGGCATGAGTGTTATATTCTTTATAAATTTAACAGGCTAAACCGTTGAAGCGAAGGTAAAGGTAATTATGCTCCTACAGAGAGCCCACGTTGCTGAGAGTGGGTAGAAAACAGGTTATCAAGTGGATCGCTGAGGGCATGGAACAAAGGCTTATGAGGCATACATGCATATGTTCATATGTGCATATGGAAACAGTATAGTTTAACATATTGATGCTTAGAATGAGCCGAGTATTTTATGACGTGGAGGCATACGTAAGTTGCCAAGGATATGACTGTATCCTGATAAGTGCGCAGCATAGCTGTGAAGCAAGGTGGTACCGCGGATTTATAGATTCGTCCTTGACAGAGAAGAGATTCTCTGTCAGGGACTTTTTTATTGTAGACGAAGGGAGAATAAGATGAAAATTAATGCTTCTTTGGATGATGTAAAGCGGATAGCTGCACAAGGAGATTACGATATCATACCTATATGCACGCAGCTGTTGTCCGACATAAAGACACCGGTTCAGGTTTTAAGGAGTCTTATGAATGTCTCGAAGCACTGCTACATGCTTGAGAGTGTCGAGGACAATGAAAAATGGGGACGTTATTCATTTCTTGGATTTGAACCGAAGTTTATCATAACATGCAGCAACGGAAGGATGAGAGTAGGAGGCAGAGAATTTGATACAGACAATCCCGACAAGCATATAAGAGAGGTGCTGTCAAAGTACAAAAGCCCGGTGATACAGGGAATGCCGACATTCACAGGTGGACTGGTCGGATATTTTTCTTACGATTATCTCAAGTATTCGGAGCCTACATTGAGGCTTGATGCGAAAGATACGGAAGGATTTAAGGATGTTGACTTAATGTTATTTGACAAAGTGATAGCCTTTGATAACCTAAAAAGCAGGATAATTTTGATAGCCAATGTAAAGACCAAGGATATTGAGTCGGGATATCAGGAAGCTGTATCAGAGCTAGGGCGTATGGAGGAGCTTATAAGACATGGCGAGCCTGTTAAGAATATAGGTGGTCATATGACAAGTAAGATTAAGCCTCTGTTTTCCAAGGAAGAATATTGCAGCATGGTAGAAAAAGCCAAGCATCATATATTCGAAGGTGATATTTTCCAGATAGTTTTATCTAACAGGCTTGAAGCTGAGTTTGAAGGAAGCCTGTTTAATACATATAGAATTTTGAGGACATTAAATCCGTCACCGTATATGTTCTATTTTTCGGGAACGGATGTGGAGGTAGCAGGAGCGTCTCCGGAGACATTTGTAAAGCTTGAAAACGGAGTGCTTCACACATTTCCGCTTGCGGGGACAAGACCAAGAGGCAAGACAGCAGATGAGGACACTGAGCTTGAAAAGGAGCTTTTAGCAGACCCTAAGGAGCTTGCAGAGCACAATATGTTAGTTGACCTTGGAAGAAATGATTTAGGAAAGATAAGTAAGTTCGGAACGGTTGAGGTTGAGAAGTATCACTGCATAGAAAAATATTCACATGTAATGCATATCGGCTCGACAGTGAGAGGACGGATAAGAGATGACAAGGATGCTCTTGATGCAGTGGATGCGGTTCTGCCTGCCGGAACTTTATCGGGTGCACCGAAGCTTAGAGCGTGTCAGATAATAAATGACCTTGAATATAACAAGAGAGGGATATACGGCGGAGCGATAGGCTACATAGACTTCACAGGAAATCTTGACACATGCATAGCTATAAGAATCGCTTACAAGAAAAACGGCAAGGTATTTATAAGAAGCGGTGCAGGCATTGTTGCGGATTCGGTTCCAGAGAAGGAATATCAGGAATGCATCAACAAGGCGGCAGCGGTTGTAAAGGCACTTGAGGCGGCGGAGGATATAGAGGAGCAAGGTCTGAAGGAGATTAAAAATGATTTTATTGATAGATAATTATGACAGCTTTTCATACAATCTGTATCAGCTTGTCGGAAGTATCGAGCCGGACATCAGGGTCATAAGAAATGATGCAATGACTGTAAGTGAGATAGAGAAAATGAATCCTGACGGAATAATTATCTCACCGGGACCGGGCAGACCGGAAGATTCAGGTATCTGTCCGGAAGTGATAGAGAAGTTAGGATGCAAAATTCCGATTCTTGGTGTATGTCTGGGACATCAGGCAATATGTATGACATACGGAGCGACAGTGTCGTATGCTAAGGAGCTTATGCATGGAAAGCAGTCGGACACAAGACTTGATACGGCGTGTGAGCTTTTTAAGGGGTGTTCTGAGATGACACCTGTTGCAAGGTATCATTCACTTGCCGCCATCGAGGATACTATTCCGGATTGTCTTATTGTTACAGCGAGAACGGCGGACGGAGAGATTATGGCAGTAAAGCACAGAGAGTATCCGGTCTATGGAGTGCAGTTCCACCCTGAATCAATTATGACACCTGAAGGAAGCCGGATGCTTAAGAATTTCATAGAGCTGGCGGCAGAAGGAAAGTGACAGAAAGCTTATTTGGATATGCGGCGTACATGCAGCTTAAGTACTACTGTTAAACGCAGATGAGTAAAAGGATGGTAATGTGCCGGTAAATTTATAACTGTTTGGCAGGAAACTTAAAACTTAAGATTAGCAGTTACATAGTTAATTATTATAGAAAGCGAGGATTCAATATGATTAAGGAAGCTATTGTAAAGATTGTGGAAAAAGGCGATTTGACTTATGACGAGGCATATCAGGTAATGAATGAGATTATGAGCGGTGAGACTACACAGACTCAGAACGCAGCATTTCTTGCAGCTTTGTCCACAAAGAGCACCAAGGCAGAGACGATAGATGAGATTTCCGGCTGTGCGGCAGCTATGAGAGAATATGCAAGCAAGGTTGATCATGACGGTGACGTGCTTGAGATTGTCGGTACAGGCGGTGATGGTGCGCACAGCTTTAACATTTCCACGACTGCGGCTATGGTGATTGCGGCAGCAGGAGTGAAGGTGGCTAAGCATGGAAATCGCGCAGCTTCATCTAAGAGCGGAACGGCAGATTGTCTTGAGGCACTTGGAGTGAATATCAACCTTGAACCTGAGCAGTGCAGAAAGCTTCTTGACACTGTAGGAATCTGTTTCCTTTTTGCACAGAAATATCACACATCCATGAAGTATGTAGGTGCTATCAGAAAAGAACTCGGAATAAGGACTGTATTTAATATTCTCGGACCTCTCACGAACCCGGCGCATCCGACATTTCAGGTGCTTGGCGTATATGACGAGTCGCTTGTCGAGCCGCTCGCACAGGTGCTTATGGAGCTTGGCGTAAAAAAGGGCGTTGTCGTATATGGTATGGATAAGCTTGATGAGATTTCAATAAGTGCACCTACGAAGGTATGCGATTTTGAGAACGGAAGATACAGAACATATATGATTAAGCCTGAGGATTTCGGTTTTAAGACAGTTGATAAATCGGAGATTGTCGGAGGAACACCAGAGGAGAATGCAAAGATTACAGAAGGAATACTTGATGGAAGCATAAAAGGAGCTAAAAGACAGATTGTGCAGTTAAATGCCGGTGCCGGACTTTTTGTTGCAGGTAAGACGGCAACACTTGCAGATGGTGTGAAACTTGCCGGCGAGATAATCGATTCAGGTGCGGCACTTAACAAACTTAACGAACTTAAGAAAGCGTCACAGGAAGTATGAGTACAATACTTGATACAATAGCGGAATATACAAGGTTACGCATAGAAGGAGAAAAAAAGAATATTTCCATGCAGGATATGAGAAGGCAGGCTGAAGAGATATATAAGCATGAGCGGGCGGTAAATGTTGATGTGTCAGACCAAAACGCTGTGCCGGACTTATACGATGCGGCAAAAGCTTCGGATGAGTATTTTTTATTTGAAAAAGAGCTCTCACGCCCTGAAATCACATTTATATGTGAATGCAAAAAGGCTTCACCGTCAAAGGGGCTTATAGCACCTGATTTTCCTTATCTTGACATTGCAAAGGAGTATGAAGCGGCAGGAGCAGGAGCAATATCGGTGCTCACTGAGCCTAAGTGGTTCTTAGGAAGCAATAAATACCTGAAGGAAATAGCCGAAAATGTCAATATTCCGTGTCTTAGAAAAGACTTCACGGTTGATGAATATATGATATATCAGGCGAAGACACTTGGCGCATCGGCAGTCCTTCTTATCTGCGCGATAACAGAAAAAGAAAGGCTGAGGGAATACATAGCGGTCGCTGACAGCTTAGGTTTATCTTCACTTGTAGAGGCGCACGATGAACATGAGATTGAACAGGCACTTGACGCAGGAGCTCGGATAATCGGAGTAAATAACAGAAATCTCAAGGATTTTACTGTTGATGTACATAACAGTGAAAGACTTAGAAGGCTTGTTCCAAGTGATGTGATGTTCATAGCCGAGAGCGGAATCAAGACATCGGCTGACATAGATGTGCTTAGAAAAGCTAATGTCAATGGAGTGCTCATCGGAGAAACAATGATGTTGTCGAAGAATAAACGGAGCATGTTGGCACAGCTAAATGGGACAGAGGGGTCAGACCCCTCTGTCCCAAGGGAGGTAGTGAAGATGGCGAAAGTAAAGATATGTGGTCTAAGGCTTGAGAGGGATATAGAATATGCGAACAGCCTGAAGCCTGATTTTATAGGATATGTATTCTGGCAAAAGAGCAAAAGATATGTGACCGATGAACAGGCAGCAAATCTTACAGCAAGGCTTGATAAAGACATAACGCCTGTCGGTGTGTTTGTCGATGAAAAGCCGCAGAAGGCGGCACAGCTTGCAAATGACGGCATAATAAAGGTTATACAGCTTCACGGGCATGAAGATGAAGCATATCTTAAGCAGATAAGAAGCATGACAGAGGCACCTGTTATAAAGGCATTCAAGATAAGAAGCGCACAAGATATAAAGTGTGCCAACTTTTATCCGTCAGATTTCATCCTTCTTGACAATGGCTATGGTACCGGTAAAAACTTTGACTGGCAGCTTATTTTTGGGATTGAAAGACCTTTCTTTCTTGCAGGAGGCTTAACTATCGACAATGCAGCAAGAGCAATACAAAGCTTTCAGCCATATGCTGTTGACATAAGCTCAGGCGTTGAGACAGACGGGTATAAGGATTACAATAAAATGCAGCGGTTCATGGAAGTCTGTAGACAGTGTAATATGCAGGCATAAAAAAGCGAGGGCAGGTTGTAAACTTGAATTTAAAGCTGTGCAGTGAAGTGTTTTTTACATATGGCACAGCACATGGCAGTGGCAGGATGAATCATTCAACTAACTAATAAGTCAAACAGGTAATTGTGAAATGCATTTTTTATTGAAGAGTTGTGCAATTTCACCGGCAAATTGCACAACGGACGGATGTTACACCGTACATTTTGTAATTACATGAATAAATTAAACATATATAAGGAGAACATACATGGCAAATTCAAATGACAGCTTCTACACAGGAAGCACAGGAAACGGAAGGTTCGGTCAGCATGGCGGCCAGTACATTCCGGAGACACTTATGAATGCGGTGATAGAGCTTGAGAAAGCATACAATCACTATAAGGATGACCCTGAATTTAACAAGGAGCTCAATACACTCTTGAATGAATATGCGAACCGTCCGAGCCGTCTTTATTTTGCAAAGAAGATGACTGAGGATTTAGGCGGAGCTAAGATTTACCTTAAGAGAGAGGATTTAAACCACACAGGTGCGCATAAGATTAACAATGTTCTAGGTCAGGCACTTCTTGCAAAGAAGATGGGAAAGACAAGGCTCATCGCTGAGACCGGCGCAGGTCAGCATGGCGTTGCGACTGCAACGGCAGCAGCTCTTATGGGTATGGAGTGTGTTGTGTTCATGGGCGAGGAGGACACAAAAAGACAGGCATTAAACGTATACAGAATGAGACTGCTAGGTGCCGAGGTTATTCCGGTTAAATCGGGAACAGCGACACTTAAGGATGCAGTATCTGAGGCGATGCGCGAGTGGACGAACAGGATAGACGATACGCATTACTGCCTCGGTTCGGTTATGGGACCTCATCCTTTCCCTACGATTGTCCGTGATTTTCAGGCGGTTATATCAAAGGAAATCAAGGAGCAGCTTATGGAGAAGGAGGGAAGACTTCCTGATGCTGTAATAGCCTGTGTCGGAGGCGGTTCTAACGCAATCGGTACATTCTATAATTTTATAAATGAAAAATGTGTAAGGCTTATAGGCTGTGAGGCGGCAGGAAGAGGAATTGACACTTTCGAGACAGCAGCTACCGTAAATACCGGAAGAGAGGGAATTTTCCACGGAATGAAGTCATATTTCTGTCAGGACAAGTATGGTCAGATTGCTCCTGTATATTCCATATCGGCAGGACTTGACTATCCTGGAATAGGGCCTGAACATGCATATCTTCACGATATCGGAAGAGCGGAATATGTTCCTGTCACGGACGATGAGGCGGTTGACGCATTCGAGTACTTATCTAAGATGGAGGGAATAATTCCGGCTATTGAATCGGCGCATGCGGTTGCCTATGCTAAGAAGCTTGCACCGACAATGGACAAGAACCGGATAATAGTTATCACAATTTCAGGCAGAGGAGACAAGGACTGTGCGGCTATTGCACGCTACAGAGGGGAGGATATCAATGAGTAGATTAAAGGAAGCATTTAAGGACGGCAAGGCATTCATACCATTTATAACCTGCGGAGACCCTGACCTTGAGACAACGGCAGCAATAGTCAAGGAAATGAGTGCAAATGGGGCAGACATCATAGAGCTTGGAATACCTTTTTCAGACCCTACGGCTGAGGGACCTGTCATTCAGGAAGCAAATATACGTGCGCTTGCAGGCGGTGTCACAACCGACAAAATTTTTGATTTTGTGAGGGAGCTAAGAAAGGAAGTCGACACGCCTATGGTGTTCATGACCTATGCAAATGTCGTATTTTCCTACGGAAGCGAGAAGTTTATCTCCATATGCAAGGAAATCGGAATTGACGGTCTGATACTTCCTGATATTCCATATGAAGAGAAAAATGAATTTCTTCCTATATGTAAAAAGTACGATGTAGACCTCGTATCGCTCATAGCACCTACATCGCATGAGCGGGCTGCCATGATTGCGAAGGAAGCGGATGGATTCATATATCTTGTATCGTCGCTCGGTGTCACGGGTGTCCGCACTAAGATTACAACCAACATAGGCGAGATAGTTGACATGATTAAGAAAAATACGGATGTGCCATGCGCGGTGGGATTTGGAATATCCACACCAAATCAGGCAGCACAGATGGCAGCCGTGTCCGATGGAGTTATCGTGGGAAGTGCAATAGTAAAGCTTGCCGCCCGGTACGGAAAGGACGCACCGAAGCATATCGGTGAGTATGTAAAGAGCATGAAGGATGCGATAATCTAGTGGGACAGAGGGGTCAGACCCCAACGTCCCAGAGGCAGTCGGGTATTGTGCAATTAGTGTCTTATTGCATGATATCCGGCTGTTTTTGTGTTTTACTTGGGACAGTGGGGTCTGACCCCTCTGTCCCAAGTGTTTTTACGCAGATTTTACATTCAGCTGATTAGGAATTTTACACATAGATAGTAGACTGCTAATTGTAAACGAGAAGTGAAGCGATAGTGAACGCACACAGTCCTGTTTATAAAAAGGAAAGAAAAAGAAAGTAAGAGAAAAAAAGAATGTAAGCCGTTATTCGGCAGGAAAGAGGCAGAGAAATGAGAAAGAATTTATTTAAGAGGTGTACAGCGATGCTTGCATGTGCTGCAATGTCAATGATGATGATTACAGGCTGTAACAGTTCAACAGCCAATAATACCGCATCAACAGATGGAACTACAGCAGGTTCTACGGCAGCAACAACACAGCCGGCAGCAGAGACAACAACTAAGGCCGCAGATACAGATAAGAAGTTATCCGGAACAATCTCACTTGCCGGTTCAACATCAATGCAGAAGCTTGCAGATGCACTTGCGGAGACATTCATGGAGGCTAACAGTGGTGTGACGGTTACAGTTGAGTACTCAGGTTCATCCGCAGGTATTGAGTCACTTCTAAATGGAAGCTGCGATATCGGTGATGCTTCAAGAAATCTTAAGGACAGCGAGAAAGAGAGCGGAGCTGTTGAGAACATTGTTGCAATCGATGGCATAGCAGTGATTGTTGATAAGAACAATGATGTTGCAGGTCTTACAAAGCAGCAGCTTTCAGATATCTATACAGGTGTTATAACTAACTGGAGCGAGGTTGGCGGAAGCGACACTCCGATTGTTGTTGTAGGTCGTGAGGCAGGTTCAGGTACAAGAGGAGCATTTGAGGAAATCTTAAAGGTTGAGGATGCATGTCAGTATGCTGTAGAGTGCGATTCTACAGGTGCCGCAATGGCAAAGGTTGCTTCGACAGAGGGCGCAATCGGTTATGTTTCGCTTGATGTACTAGATGATTCCGTAAATGCACTTAACCTTGATGAAGTAGCACCTACATCTGATAACATTGTGGCAGGTACATATTTCCTTTGCAGACCATTTGTTATGGCTACCAAGGGTGAGATAAGCGAGCAGAGCGAGCTTGTACAGGCATTCTTCAACTTCCTCAAGTCTGATGAAGGAAAGGCAGTTGTTGAGACTGTAGGACTTATCACAGTAGATTAATAAGTATTATAGCTGAGTTCTTATGCATGCATATGAATTCAGCTATGAAAACGCATACATTGAGAATGTATATATAATAACATATGCATAATATGCCGGTATAAAATGCATACACAGTAATGAGTTCATACTTATGAAAAATATATAATTTCTTCTTTTAAAGTAATGATAAATGATTGAAGCACAGCGGCATGGTACGGCATACAACCGTATTTTGCCGCTAAGAGTATATTGTTTGTGGTATATTCATTCGTCCGGCATGGACGGAGAAATGAGGTAAATGTGAAAGCTGAAGCAGTTAGTTGTCCTAATGCAGCCTCAGGAATCAATCCGGAGGGAAATGCAGAACAAAAGGCGGATAAAAGTATATCCGGGAATAGAAGAAGTAAATCAAAAAGCGGTTCAAATTTAAATTCATATGATAAGGATAATGTGCAGGATAATCCGGAAATTAACATTTTTAAAGGGAAAATTACAAAGAATCTTATAGAGATAACAGCCAAGGTTATTTTTACAATATTTGCTTTTGTGGCTGTGGCGGCGGTAATTTCAATCACTGTCTATATGTTTGTAAAGGGACTTCCGGCGCTTGGAGAGGTCGGAATCACGGAAATTTTGTTCGGCACGGTGTGGGCACCGACAGCAGCCGAGCCGCATTTTGGAATATTTTATGTTATTTTAACTTCACTTGTCGGTACTGCCATGGCGATAATAATAGGAGTTCCGATAGGAATTCTGACGGCAGTCTTTCTTGCAGAGGTAGCACCAAAGAAGCTGTCTAAGGTGGTTAAGCCGGCAATCGAGCTTCTTGCAGGTATTCCGTCAATCGTATATGGACTTATAGGAATAATGGTGTTAAATCCGCTTATGTTCAAGCTTGAGAAAATAATATTTGCCGGAAGCAGGACGCATCAGTTTACAGGTGGCTCTAACCTTATATCGGCTGTTTTAGTGCTTGCCGTGATGATTCTTCCGACAGTTATAAATATAAGTGAATCTTCGATTCGTGCAGTTCCGAAGCATTATAAAGCAGCCTCACTTGCTATGGGAGCTACACATATACAGACAATATTTAAGGTAATTCTTCCGGCAGCCAAGTCGGGAATAATGACGGCGGTTGTACTTGGAATAGGACGTGCGATAGGTGAGGCAATGGCAATCACGCTGGTTGCCGGAAGTGCCGTCAATGTACCGCTTCCGTTCAATTCGGTTCGTTTTCTCACAACAGCGATAGTCAGTGAGATGGCTTATTCGGCGGACACTCACAGAAGAGTACTTTTTACAATCGGACTTGTACTTTTTATATTCATCATGATTATCAATCTGGTTCTTAATCGTATGATGATGAAGGGAGAGAAAGCAGATGACTGATTCAATTCTGGTAAAGAAAAAAAGACCACTCGACAATGTGGCGTATGGGCTTATATATTTGTCGGCGCTGATATCTGTCGGCATTCTGGTGGGAATTATAGTCTACGTTACAATAAAAGGTCTGCACAATGTGAACTGGACTTTTCTTACCACCGAGAGAAGTGCGCTTAAAGGGACAACAGGTATTGCAGGAAATATTGTAAATACACTTTACATAGTTGTTGTCACAATAGTTATTGCAACACCTATCGGTGTAGGCTCAGCCATATACTTAAATGAGTATGCAAAGCCGGGAAAGATAGTCAGGATAATTGAGTTTACTACGGAGACTTTAGC
The DNA here is from genome assembly GCA_900545175.1 of uncultured Eubacteriales bacterium. GTDB lineage: Bacteria > Bacillota > Clostridia > Lachnospirales > Lachnospiraceae > CAG-882. Next base: position 11,933 of record UQYF01000006.1, on the reverse strand, counting down.
CGGAATACCTTCGATTATATTCGGTATGTTCGGTCTGGTGCTCTTTAATCAGGCATTTCACCTTGGCTATTCACTTCTCACCGGAGCACTCACGCTCACGCTTATGGTGCTTCCTCTTATAACAAGAAACACACAGGAGGCGTTAAAGACAGTTCCGAAAAGCTACCGTGACGGAGCACTTGGAATGGGTGCAGGAAAGTGGCACATGATAAGAACAATAATCCTTCCATCTGCAATGCCGGGAATAATCACAGGAATAATTCTTGCGATTGGACGAATTGTCGGAGAGTCAGCAGCACTATTGTTCACAGCGGGTTCAGCATACAAGCTGCCTAAGAGCTTCCTGGCATTCTTTATGAAAATCAGGGAGGCCGGCGGTACACTCACGATTGAGATGTACTTTCGAATGTCCGATGGAAAATATGGTCAGGCATTCGGGATAGGTCTGGTGCTTCTTGTGGTCGTGCTCGGTATCAACTTTATCGCAAAATGGCTTGCGGCGCAGTTTGACGTGAACAGGAAAGGATAGGTACATATAAATGGATGAAAATAAGAATTTATCGGAAAATATTTTAGATATAAAGAAGCTTGACCTGTGGTACGGCGAGAATCATGCGCTAAAAGATGTCAATATGGAGATAAAGAGAAATGCAATAACAGCCTTTATCGGGCCTTCCGGCTGCGGTAAATCGACATTTTTAAAGACACTGAACCGAATGAACGACCTTGTACCGGGTGTCAGAATAGAAGGACAGGTGCTTCTTGACGGTGTAGATATCTATGATCCTAAGGTTGACACATCAATGTTAAGAAAAAAGATTGGCATGGTATTCCAGCAGCCCAATCCATTTCCTATGAGCATATATGACAATGTTGCGTATGGCCCTAGAATACATGGAATTAAGAATAAAGCCAAGCTTGACCAGATTGTTGAGGAGAGCTTAAGAGGAGCTGCAATATTCGATGAAGTAAAAGATAGACTAAAAAAATCAGCGCTTGGGCTTTCAGGTGGACAGCAGCAGCGTCTGTGTATCGCAAGAGCACTTGCGGTCTCACCGGAGGTGCTTCTTATGGATGAGCCGACCAGTGCGCTCGATCCGATATCGACTCTTAAGGTGGAGGAGCTGATGGAGGAGCTTAAGAAAAAATACACGGTCGTTGTTGTGACGCACAATATGCAGCAGGCAGCAAGAGTATCGGACGATACAGCATTTTTCCTTGTTGGAGAAGTGATTGAGAAGGACAGCACTGACAATATATTCTCTCAGCCGAAGGATAAGAGGACGGAGGATTATATTACAGGACGTTTTGGTTAAGGAGGCAGAAATGAGAAGCAGATTTGACAAGGAGCTTGCACAGCTTAACAGTGAGCTTATCAATATGGGAACACTTATTGAGGAGGCTATACAGAATGCGGTTGGTGCGCTTGTGAATCAGGATGTGGAGCAGGCACGTAAGGCAGTGGATTTTGACGTGGACGTAGACCAGAAGGAGAAAGATATAGAGAATATATGCTATAAGCTTCTTCTTCACCAGCAGCCGGTGGCAGGTGATTTAAGACTTATCACAGCGGCACTTAAGATGGTGAGCGATATGGAGAGAATAGGCGACCAGGCTGCGGATATATCCGAACTTACCATATCAATGGCACAGAAGCCTTATATAAAGAATCTTGAACATATTCGTTCAATGGCAAAAGAGACAATGATAATGGTAATTGACAGTCTGCAGGCATTTGTTGACAGGGATTTAGACAAGGCGCATGCAGTTATAGCGCACGATGATGTTGTCGATGATTTGTTCATGACAGTAAAAAATGAGATTATCGAGATTATACATAATCGTCCTGACGATGGCGATCAGGCAACAGACCTTCTTATGGTTGCCAAGTATTTTGAAAGAATCGGTGACCATGCGACAAATATTGCAGAGTGGGTAATCTTTTCGATAACCGGAGAACGGTGATGCCCCCAGTTAATTTATAAGCTTTGCGGTGAAGTATAGAATAGTAATTGAAGTTATATCGATAGTAGAATTATACCGCAGGTAAAATGATGAAATGGAGAATAGTAATTGAAGTTTTATCGATGGTAGAGTGATACAGCAGCAAAATGATAAAATGGAGAATAGTGTTTGAAGTTTTATCGATGGTAGAGTGATTTAGCAGGCAAAATGATGAAATGGAAAACAGTAATCAATAGTAGTGCGATACAGCGGTAAAAAAATATTGTGAAAATGCATTTTATAATAGGGAGTTTGGATAAAATTCCATATTATAAAAAATCAAATTTTGGCAGACAGGTAACTATGCCGTAATTGTAAAAAACAGATAAAATTCTTTGCAATTATCGGTAAAATAAATTGTGGCTGTAAAGAGACAGGCAGAGCTTTATAAATTGATGTGCAATATTTGCATTCCAAAGTCGGTTTATGAAATTATATTTTGCGGATACGCTGCATTGACGAATTCGCGGCTTTTTGGAGGCTGTTCTTGATAGTTACAATAAATTAAAGAGAAAAGATAGGAGAGATAGGATGGATATTTTTAGTGTGTTGAATATGCTTGGTGGGCTGGCACTTTTCCTGTATGGAATGAATGCAATGGGTGACGGCCTTGCAAAAGTGTCAGGTGGTAAGCTTGAGAGTGTGCTTGAGAAGCTTACAAAGAAAAGAATAATGGCTGTGCTTTTAGGAGCTGCGGTTACTGCGGTAATACAGTCCTCTTCGGCTACTACGGTAATGGTAGTCGGATTTGTCAATTCAGGAATTATGAAGCTGGGGCAGGCGATAGGAGTTATAATGGGAGCCAATATCGGTACGACAATCACATCTTGGATACTTGCACTCACAGGTATTCAGAGCGATAATATACTTGTATCGTTGTTGAAGCCTAGTTCATTTTCACCTATACTTGCTGTTATAGGTTCGTCCTTCATATTATTTTCAAAGAAGGACAGACGCAAGGATATAGGAACGATTCTGGTTGGCTTTGCGATACTTATGTTCGGAATGGAGACAATGAGCGCCGCTGTGAAGCCGCTTGCAGATGTTCCACAGTTTACAAGTATGTTTACAATGTTTACAAATCCTGTGCTCGGTATGATTGTCGGAGCTGTGCTGACAGCGGTAATTCAGAGCTCATCGGCATCGGTAGGTATATTGCAGGCACTCTGTGCTACAGGCGGTGTGACTATGGCATCGGCGATTCCTATTATAATGGGACAGAATATCGGAACCTGTGTGACATCTCTCATATCGGCAACAGGTGCGAGCAAGAATGCTAAGCGTGCAGCTCTTGTACACTTTTATTTTAACCTTATAGGAACAGTGATTTTCATGGTAGTATTCTATACTCTGAATGCATTTTTGCATTTCGGAATACTTAATATGACTGCAAATGCATGGCTTATCGCACTTGTGCATTCCTGCTTTAACATAGCAGCAACTATTATATTCCTTCCTTTTGGCGATTTCCTTGCAAAGCTTGCCTGTCTTACAATCAAGGATAAGGATGAAAAGCAGGAGAAGGTTGAAATTGATTCTGTCGATAATGATATACAGGTACTTGATCCGCGTTTCCTGGAATCCCCTGCGTTTGCAGTGCAGCAGTGTAAGAACGTTGCTGTAAAGATGGCAAATGCGGCAAGGAACGGCTTGTTCCTGTCGATGGAGCTTCTTGAGTACTACGATGAGGAGAAAGTTCAGAGAGTACTTCATTATGAGGACATTGTTGATAAGTATGAGGATGAGCTTGGAACTTATCTTGTAAAGCTCAATGGAAAAGACCTCACTAAGAAGGACAGCCAGACTGTATCCATGCTTCTTCATGTGATTGGAGACTTTGAAAGAATATCTGACCATGCTGTGAACATCAAGGAGGCTGCCGAGGAGATGAGAGACAAGAAGCTTCATTTTTCCGAGAAGGCAGCCGCGGAGCTTGCAGTGTATACAACGGCAATTCATGAGATAGTAAATATGTCCATAGATGCCTTTTCCACGGAGAATGTTGAGGCGGCGGAGAATGTCGAACCACTAGAGGAGGTCATGGACTATCTCAAGGCGGAGCTAAAGGACAGACATGTAAGGCGGCTTAGAAAGGGCAAATGTACTATAGAGCTGGGCTTTGTGCTCACCGATCTTATAACCAACTATGAGAGAGTCGCAGACCACTGCTCGAACATTGCCGTATGCCTGATACAGGTTGTTGGTAATGGCGGCTTCGACACACATGAGTACCTTGACAATGTGAAGAGCAAAGAAAATGAAGAGTTCAGGATTAAGGTGCATTGGTATAAGGAAAAGTATGAGCTGCCTTAGAAAATGATGCTGCGATGGATGTAGGTGCTGGCATTGAATTATAGAGGACCGGTGTACCGGCGTGTTGATTCGGAGGTAGGGATTATATTCAGTCTGAAAGAGATGAAAAATCCAGTCAGGGCAGAGAAAAATAAAGAAAACATAGAAGTCATTGCGGAAATGTGGTTTTTAATCAGTCTGAAAGAGACGAAAAAGTCTGTTCAGGGCAGAGAAAATAGAGAAATTATATAAAATATTGCCAAAATGGAATTTTTAATCAGTCTAAAAGAGGTGGAAAAGTCTGTTCAAGTCAGAAAAAATAAAGAAAACATAGAAGTTATTGCAGAAATGAGATTTTTGCTCAGTCTAAAAGTAGTAAAAAATCCAGTAAAGGCAGAAAAAACAGAGGAAGGAAGGTAAAAAACATGGCGTTGATATATATAGTTGAGGATGATGACAACATAAGGGAGATTGAGAGTATAGCGCTTAGAAACAGTGGGCATGATGTGACCGGCTTTGCGTGCGGTAAGGATTTCAAGAAGGAGCTTGCAAAGAGAAAGCCGGACCTCATTCTGCTTGATATAATGCTTCCGGATGAGGATGGCATTGAGATATTGAAGAAGCTTCGCGCGTCAGGCGAGACCAAGAAGATTCCTGTTATTCTTGTCACTGCTAAGTCAACAGAGCTTGACAAAGTGAAGGGACTTGACATAGGCGCGGATGATTATATAACGAAACCATTCGGAGTTATGGAGCTTATTTCAAGAGTGAGAGCGCTGATTAGAAGAAGTATGGATACAGGAGCGGAAAAGAGCATCAGAGTGGGAAACATATTTCTTGACAGCGACAGGCATATCGTGTATGTGGATGATGAACCGAAGGAGCTGACCTTCAAGGAGTATGAGCTGCTTCGCTGTCTTATGAACAACAGCGGTGTTGCCATGCACCGTGACAGAATAATGGAGCTGGTGTGGGGCGTGGATTTCGAGGGTGAGTCGAGAACCCTTGACATGCACATCAAGACGCTGAGGCAGAAGCTTGGAAGTGCGGGCGCAATGATTAAGACAGTCCGCAATGTGGGGTATGTATTAGAGCCATGAAAGAGAAGATATTAAGCCAATTTTTGAGGCTGACATTGTTTGCCATTGTGGTGACACTCTTTATGTCGGTTATGGTGTTCTATGAGCTTTTCAAAAAGCAGGTTTTTGATGATTTGAAAACCGACGCGGAGTTTGCAAGATATCTGATAAATGATTTTTCCGGTGAGGATGAGTTCGATGTGCGTGTCACCTGGATAGCCGGCGACGGAAGCGTGCTCTATGACAATGAGGCAGGTTCGCTTGAGAACCACTCAGACAGACCGGAGTATATTGAAGCGCTTAAGACCGGCGAGGGCAGATGTGTGCGGAATTCGGACACACTTTCGAGAAGAATTTTCTACTATGCGATGAAGCTTGAGGACGGCTCAGTCATCCGTATCGCCAAGGAAGCGAACAGTATATGGACCATATTCATGTCCGCAATTCCTATAATCATCAGTCTGTCAATTATCCTGTATGTGATGTGCTTTTTCCTGTCAAAGCATCTTACAAAGCGGATGGTGAAGCCTATGGAGGAGCTTGTAAACAACAGCGCGAATCCATCACTTGTGCCGGAGTACAAGGAGCTGATACCATTTGTCGGGGCGCTGAAGGAGCAGCGTGAGGATATTCTAAGAAGCGCCACAATGCGGCAGGAGTTCACTGCGAATGTATCGCATGAGCTGAAGACCCCACTCACCGCGATATCGGGCTACGCCGAGCTGATAGAGAACGGCATGGTAAAGGGCGATGACAGCGTGCGTTTTGCCGGGGAAATCAGAAAGAATTCCACAAGACTTCTTTCACTTATAAATGACATCATCAATTTGTCGGAGCTTGATGACGGCGTGAAGTTAAATCTTGAGAGAATGGATTTATATGAGGCGGCGAAGAACTGTGTGAAGAATCTTGAAGTCGCCGCCGCAAAGAACAATGTGAAGCTGATGCTCCTTGGAACCTCCGCCTATATAAATGCAGACAGGGCGATGATGGACGAAGTGCTCTACAACCTGTGTGACAACGCCATCCGCTACAATAACAAGGGCGGAAATGTGATAGTCGATGTCAGCACTACCCTCGACGGCAAGGTGAAGCTCACCGTCAAGGATGACGGAATCGGCATAGGAAAGGAACATCAGGAACGTATATTTGAGCGCTTCTACCGTGTCGACAAGAGCCGTTCAAGGGAGAGCGGCGGAACCGGACTTGGACTTGCCATAGTCAAGCATATCCTCACCAGCCACGGCGCACAGCTTGAGCTTGAAAGTGAGCTGGGAAAGGGGACATGTATCACGGTTACGTTTGAGGGGACGAAGTAGAGATTATTTCTTCTTCCTATACTGATTCGGACTGAACCCCGTAATCTTCTTGAACTGTCGGTTAAAATGCTCCACATTCTCATAGCCGCAGCTCTCTGCGATGTGCGCGACAGAGTCGGGGGTCATGGTGAGCAGGTAGCAGGCACGCTCAATGCGGCTTCTTATTATATCCTGAGTTACCGGGACACCGAACAGCTCCTTATAAATATGTTGGAAATATGATACGCTCAGGGAGGCATATTCAGCCAGCTCACTCACCGTCTTTTTGGGTGAGTGCTGGCTGAAGATGCCGTTTCTTATTTCATGGAAAATCGGTCTGTGAACCTTCAGCTTGTCGGAAAGCTGTGTCTCAAGGTGGTAGGCATCGCTATATTTGTACAGTATGGTTCTAAGCTTCGCGTCAAGAATCTCCTCATGGTGCGAGCCGGTCTGGTGGAACTCATGCCTTAGGTCGCGGATGAGCTGGCTTAGCTCCGTGTAGTCGGACAGAAGCGTGAGTCGGTTGAATGGGACGTTGAGGCTTCGCAGGAAATCACTTATTGAATTATCTATATAATTATCTGCATTGCCGGCGGTAGCGGCATTACTGTTGCTTGAGTTGTCTGTGTCGGCATTTGAACTATCGTCGGAAGAATTTCTATTGATATCCTTGCGGATATTGTCATTCAAATCCTTGCATGTATTCTTATTTTTGAATGTAGTCTTATCCTTTCGTGTATTCTCATTCTTGCATGTATTCTCATCTGGAATATCGTCAAAGCTTATCCAGTCATTCACATACTCATCATCGCTGTAATAGTAAACAGGGGCATCTTTTGTGTAAATTATGAAAGCGGGTGTATTTACATATTGTCTTATCATATCCGCATGCCTTGCATTTCTGTCAAACGGTAGATTGCCCTTTAAAAGCTCGTCCGCCGTTGAGTTCGTTTCATGCCGGCAGCAGCAACAGCATATGGCTTTCTCCGAAAATTCAAAATAGGCTGCACTTTTTACAAGCAGCATGAGATAATGTCCCATTCCGTTTGGACGTTCCATGTTAATTCCGTGTACATGCGTCGAATTGTATCCCAGATTTGTAATCTTTAACATTAAAATAGTCCCCCATTTTGAAAAGTGTATTGCAACAGATTAAGTAAAACCAGAGTTTACATAAGTCAAAAAAGCAGAAAACATCAATTTTTTAACAGTATACATCATTGAGATTTATTTGAAAAGTCATTATATTAGGTTGTACCTAAAGAGAACATATGTTGCTGTTGTGCGGTGTATATGGAATGTCCATATAAATATTTACATGAAGCATATATGAAAACGACTGCATTAGCAGAGAGTTTGGAGGACTTAAGAAAATGACGGCAATGAAATGGTTTTATTCGTACTTTAAAAAGTACCAGTGGAGAATGATTATCGGACTTGTCATGGTCACGATTACCTCCGTGCTTGCCATTGTAAATCCTAAGATAACAGGATTTATAGTGGATGACATCATAGGGGACGGAAGCAATATAAGGCTTGACCTGCTTCCGAGGTTCCTGCTTCTTATGATAGGCGTTACGCTGCTAAGGGCGGGACTGCGATTTATATTTTTATGGAATTTTGAGAACTGTTCACAGGGACTTCTCTACGATATGAGGGACGATGTGTACCGTAATCTGCTTGCAAAGGATTTCGCGTTCTATAACAGCCACAGGACTGGCGATCTGATGTCGAGGCAGACAGGAGATATGATGGCGATACGTCATTTTATGTCGTATGTGTGCTATTCAACCTATGAATGTATACTGCTGTTTTCGATATCGCTGTTTATGATGTTCACGGTCGACTGGAGAATCGCACTTGCCATGCTTGCGGTGCTTCCTTTTACACTCATCAACACGATAATTCAGTCTAAGAATGTAAAGCCTAAGTTCGGCAATGTAAGGGAGCGTTTTTCAAGCCTCAATGCATTTGCGCAGGAGAATATCAGCGGTAACAGAGTGGTCAAGGCATTTGCCAAGGAGGACTATGAGATTTCAAAGTTCGACACGGAGAACACGGAGTACAGGGATTCGGAGCTTGCGGCATCAAAGATATGGGTGCGCCATGTGCCGATATTTGAGCTTCTTGCCAATCTCCTCACCTTTGTGCTTATGCTTGCGGGTGGTCTTATGGTTATAAATGGACAGATGACTCTTGGAAATATGGCGATGATTAATGGATATCTGTGGATGCTTGATGCACCTCTTCGTATGGCGGGCTGGCTGGTAAATGACTGGCACCGTTTTACAACATCGGTTGAGAAGATATATGCGACAATCGAGGTGGAGCCTGAGATAAAGAATCCTGTGACAGGACCGGTTGACGAGAATGTGAAGAAGCCGGAGGGCAGCGTTGAATTTAAAAATGTGTCATATAGTATTGATGGTGAACAGATACTTAAAAATATCAATTTCAAGGTTAAACCGGGTCAGAAGGTCGGAATTATCGGTGCGACCGGAGCAGGAAAGACATCACTCATCAACCTTATGTGCCGCTTCTATGATGTTGACAGCGGCGAGGTGTTAGTCGGAGGCAGGAATGTCAAGGACATGGATTTAAGAGTATTGAGGCAGAGCATCGGAATGGCTATGCAGGACGTATTCCTCTTTTCGGACACAATCGAGGGAAATATAGCTTATGCGAAGCCGGACTGTTCTTTTGAGAGAGTTGAGTGGGCGGCAAAGATTGCGGATGCACATGATTTTATCATGCAGATGCCTGAGGGCTACGACACGATAGTGGGTGAACGAGGCGTCGGACTGTCCGGTGGACAGAAGCAGCGAATATCACTTGCCAGGGCGCTCCTTAAGGAGCCGTCAATCCTTGTGCTTGACGATACAACCTCCGCCGTGGATATGGAGACGGAGTCGCAGATTCAGGATGCGCTTGCAAGGATAGAGAATGAGACCGTGTTTATAATTGCACACCGTATTTCATCAATAAAAGATGCTGATGTGATTATAGTGCTCTCTGACGGTGAGATTGCCGAGATGGGCAGCCATGATGAGCTCATACAGAAGAAGGGCTATTATTATACGGTATTCATGCACCAGTATGGGGAGCATGACGCGGCGTAGTCTCCCGAATATCCGGTTTTGTCAGGAAAAAAATGATTGTTTTGCCGGCGGTTGTAAAACTGTGAATTTTTCAATGTATTTACGGTAAGCTGCCGGAAAAAGATGTGGTGTAAAATATAAGTGTGACAGCTTGTTTTTTACCTGGAAATGAGGATAAATATGGCAAGGAATAAATACGATATAGATGAGACTTTGGAGAGTAAATTTGATTTAAACCAGTTAAAACGTCTTGGAAAATATGTTGGCAATTATAAAAAGACCTTGATTACAGTTATAGTGCTCATGCTTATCTCAAGTGCACTTTCAATGCTCAATCCTCTGTTTTTGAAGGATGTAATGGACACGATTGAGCAGTGTGCGATTCATGGCACGATGAGCAAAGCAGCGGCTTCACAGAGAGTCATCGCTGCGAGCTGTCTGATGCTTGCCGTGACGATAATAGTTGTGCTCATACTCAGATTCAAGATTAAGATGATGGCTGAAGTCGGGCAGGGCGTCATCCATGCACTGCGCCGTGATTTGTTTGTGCATTTGCAGGAGCTGCCGTTTTCCTACTATGACGATAAGCCGCATGGCAAGATTCAGGTGCGTGTGGTCAACTATGTAAATAACCTAAGCGACCTGCTATCAAACGGTATTGTAAACACGATAACGGATATGTGCAGTCTTATATTCATTATAATTTTCATGTTAATGTTGAATGTGCAGTTCACGCTTGTGTGTCTGTGCGGATTGCCGATTCTGGCTGCACTTGTGTGGATAATCAAGAAAAAACAGAGAAGAGCCTGGCAGATACAGTCTAATAAACAGTCAAACCTGAATGCCTACATAGCGGAGAGCATCAACGGTATCCGTGTCACACAGTCATTTGTCCGCGAGGACATCAACACGGATATATTTAACAGACTTAATATGGAGTCGAAAAAATCATGGCTGAATGCGGTCAAGTATAACTTCCTCCTAAACCCGGTGGTTCAGACAATCACGGTTGTGACAACGGCCATCATATATGTTCTGGGAGTCGCATGGATTACGGACGGCTATGCGGCGATGACAGTCGGTACACTTGTTGCATTTACCGGCTACATCTCAAGATTCTGGGCGCCGATTACCACACTTGCGAACTTTTATAACAGTGTGCTCACTGCGGTTTCATATCTTGAGAGAATATTTGAGACGATAGATGAACCGGTCAAGGTTACGGATGCGCCGGATGCGAAGCCCATGCCTGAGATTAAGGGAGAGGTTGAGTTTAAGAATGTCTGCTTTGCATACGATGACGGTGTGCCTGTCCTTAAAAATGTAAGCTTCAAGGCGGGAGTCGGAGAGAGCTATGCGATAGTAGGTCCTACGGGCGCCGGTAAGACAACCATAGTCAACCTCATCAGCCGTTTTTACAATCTCACCTCAGGGCAGGTGCTTATCGACGGAATAGATATTAGCAGGGTGACAATTAAATCCCTCAGAACCCAGATGGGTGTGATGATGCAGGATAGCTTCATATTTGCGGGAACGATTATGGACAATATCCGCTACGGCAATATGGAGGCGAGCGATGAGGATGTTATAAAGGCGGCTAAGACCGTGTGCGCCCACGACTTTATCATGGGGCTTGAGAACGGCTACTACACCGAGGTTAATGAGCGCGGAAGCCGTCTGTCGGCAGGGCAGAGGCAGCTTATCTCATTTGCGCGTGCTGTTTTGGCAGACCCTAAGATTCTTATACTTGATGAGGCAACCTCAAGTATCGACACTGAGACGGAGATACTTCTGCAGAAGGGACTTAACGAGCTGTTAAAGGGAAGAACCTCCTTCATTATCGCCCATCGTCTCTCAACAATCAAAAATTCGTCATGTATTATGTATGTCGACCACGGCGAGATTGTCGAGATGGGAAGCCATGACGAGCTTATGAAAAATAAGGACGGAATGTATTACAAGCTTTATATGTCGCAGTATGATTTCTTGAATAAGAAATAATTAAATAGAAAATAATTAAATAGCTGGGGCTGTGGAGGTAGAAAAAAGATTTGTGTAGTTTAGTGCGATTTGCGGCAGAAAATAGAGGGTGCGGACATTTTCTTGGACTATCTAAGTGACCAATCCAAGTCTATGTCTGTACTCTATAGGACTCAAATATC
>UQYF01000005.1 GCA_900545175.1 uncultured Eubacteriales bacterium | reverse complement strand
ACAGTAACTATGTGGCTTTCAGCCACTTTCATGGCAAAGCCATGAATAATTCAGGTTAAATAATAATTTTACTTTATATTCACATCTTTTTCAACCCTCAAAGTTACTTTTGACAACTTTTAATTTTTGTCGAAAGAGCCCTGTTTTACCATGCTTTCAAGCAGCTAAGCGGCTTGCTTTTACACCTCTGATGTGATATGATTTTTCTGTTCACGGTTTATTTTTGACAGCAAATGATACAGGAGACTCACCATGATAACAGCTCTCTACCTTGTAACATTCATCATAACCCTTTCAATGACCGAATACTACCTTGTGAGAAACCCTAAGGTTGATAATCTGTTTGTCTGCTTCGGCATAGCTCTAATCTTAAACAGCGGCGGACGTTTTCTTCTTGCGGTTTCAAGTTCTCTTGATATGGCACTTTTTTCGCAGAAGCTCATCTATATCGGAAACTGCTACTGCCCTTTTCTGCTCATACATCTGCTCACGCGGATGTGCGGCGTGAAAGTTCCACGCTCACTCACCTGGTCACTTTTTATCTTTGCCACGACCGTATTCTGCCTCGCAATGACCATAGGCATTTCCCCGATATATTACAAATCAGTAAGCCTTGCACACACCGACGGCTACAGCTATCTTGAAAAGGTATATGCACCTACACATTTTCTCAACACTGCTCTGATGCTAGTCTACGCAGCACTCATACTGTTTTACCTCATCTATTCGATAAAAAAGAGCAGCACTGTCTCGACAAGGACTGTCTCGGTCATGTGTCTGCTCGGTATTGCCGTCGCCGGAACATATATCCTCCAGCGTATAGTCCACACCAATATAAGTTATCTCTCAATAGGCTATCTTATCGGCTCCATTCTAATGGTGAATATCGCCGAGCGCATCAACATGTTCGACATGTCATCCAATATTGCCGCATCCGTCGACCGCTTAAAGGAATATGGTTATATCGAGCTGGATAGAAAGTTCCGCTATATAGGCGCCAACGACTATGCCAAGGAACTCTTTCCTGAAATAAGCGCCTCCTGGCATGTTGACAGACCTGTGCCACAATCCGACTCATTTCTATACGATGATATAATAAACTGGGCGTTTGAAAGCAGCCCTAAGTCAAAGACAGTCCATTTTGATGACCGCTATTTTGATGTGACTGTCAGGAGTATTACCTATGGAAAAAGAAGAAAGGTCGGATACATCATCGAGCTGATTGACCGGACGAGCGAGAACAATTATCTGAACACCATCAAGAACTACAACCTGAATTTGAAAAAAGAGGTTGCCTCAAAGACCGCCGACATCTCCCACATAAAGGACATGATGGTTCTCGGCATGGCGGCCATGGTCGAGAGCCGGGACAACAGCACGGGCGGCCACATAAAGCGCACCAGCGCCGTCATAGATATCTACTCCAAGCGGCTGCTGCCGTACTGCGAAGATCTGTGCATCAACGCCGAGTTCCTTCAGATGCTCTCCAAGGCCGCTCCAATGCACGACCTCGGGAAAATCGCCATCGCAGACAGCATACTTCAAAAGCAGGGGCGCTATACCGATGAGGAATACAACCAGATGAAGCGCCATGCAGCCGAGGGCGCCGCGATAGTCGAGAACATCCTGCGCGGTGTTGAGAACGATGAATTTGTCGAGCTTGCCAGGAACGTAGCCCACTACCACCACGAGAAGTGGAACGGAAGCGGCTATCCTGAGGGGAGAGCCGGCGAGGACATTCCTCTCGAGGCGCGAATGATGGCTCTTGCCGACGTATTCGATGCGCTTGTCAGCAAGCGCTGCTACAAGGAAGCCTACTCCTATGACACTGCTTTTGGCATAATAGAGAGCTCGCTTGGAACCCACTTTGACCCATTTCTCGGAAAGATATTCCTTGAGTGCCGCGGCGAACTAAAGGCGCTGTATAACGAATATGCCGAAAAGTAAAACATCGGCAGCAACCATCCGTGGTCAACTGCCGACGTAAAATAAATTCTAATTCACTATCAATTATTACTTATTGTTTTTTCTCTTCTTTTCATACCTCGTATAGAAGAATGTTCCTCCCGCCATCATCAATACGAATATTGCCAATATTGGGTAGATTGCCCACGAAGCTGTCTTTGCTGCTTCAGTTGAAGCGTTGTTGATGCTTCCATTGTTGACGCCGCCGTTTCCGCCTGCCGGGCCATTAAATCCTGTGTTAGGACTTATCGCTGCAGCGCTGCTTTCAGGCTCCTCGTTGCTTGGAGCTGTTGTTTCAGGCTCCGTTGTTCCCGGTTCTGTCGTTCCCGGCTCTGTTGTTCCAGGCTCCGTCGTTCCAGGCTCCGTTGTTCCAGGCTCTGTTGTTCCAGGCTCCGTTGTTCCCGGTTCTGTTGTTCCAGGCTCCGTTGTTCCAGGTTCTGTTGTTCCAGGCTCGCCCGGCTCAGGGTCCTTCGGAATATTCTCCGACTTCTGCCATGCAATACTAAAAGGAGATGCACTCATAATATGGATTGTAAGACCGTCGTCTCCCTTTGTTATCTTCCATGCATCGGAAGCGTTGTAACTTGAGAATACCTCCATATCACCTACGTTTCTTCCGTTGCAGCCCATGGTTACAAGATGGTTAATCACAAACTCAAAACCATCCTTCGAGGTTCCTTCCGGATAAGGAATGAGCACGTCAACACCGTCCGAAGGGAAATTCTCCCTTGTCGCATATACATAGTCCGTGCTTCCATTGATATACAGCTTCACCTTGACGTCCATGACAATTGTGTTGTCAGATGAAACAGTACCAAGCTTCTTGTCCTCTGCTGCCTTCAAAAGCTTCTTAAGCATGTAAGCCTTCAGGTCTGATGCATCATTGCAGTTCAGAGCAGTCTTTAACTCCTCATTCTCAAGAGCCTCATTAAGTGCATCATTTACAGCAGCCTCATCAGCTACAACCTCCGCCTTTGCAACGTAGTCACCCTCTGCTGTCTGAGTGCCGTCTGTTGTATAACGGATCTTTGCTGTAGGAAGCTCCATAGCAAGCACCTGATCCTTATTGTCCTCGCCCAGGTAGAAGCCTAAGTGAGGCGGCTGGTTGTATGCAGTGTTCTGGTTAGCCACAGCATTACGATATACAGGATCCTGCATCAATGAGTAAATCATATAATCTGTCTCATAGCTTGTCATGTAGATATGCAGCTCAGTGTTGTCAGAGTTACCTACCATAACCTCTTCACGCCAGTCACCGAATAAATCTGCGGTTAAGCTTGGGTTATTCTTGGTTGAGTTATTAGTATGTGTTCCCTCAAATGTCTCGATTCTGTCTAAAGCATTGTTCTCCCAGTCATACTTGTAAATTGACTGTGCAGTACCTGCGCTGCTCGCACTATATCCGTCTGCAAGCTCGCTTAACAAATCGCCATCCCAATAGATAACCCAGTTGGTAGAGATATTATCCGGCTTTGTAGCCGCAATTACACTTCCCTTAATATTGAAGATTGCACCTGTAATGTTTCCTTCACTATTAGGATTGTTTGCCCAATATTCAAAACCTTCAGCAGGCGTAATATTGGCAGCAACACCTCGTCCGATATCTGCAAGTGCATTCCATGTGCCGTTGATACGGCTTCCGTTTGCCGCATTGGACAAAGTTGCATTCAATGTAGATTCCTTCTCCTCAGAAGGTGTAAATACATACAACTGTGTAGGCTTTTCAGGATTCATGGCTGTAAGATGGATGGAATCTGCATGTCCCTGGTAATCCTGACCATTCTTACCATTCTTTACCCACAATACAGTACCGTCATGGTCGATTGCCATTGCACCGATTACCAGCTCGTCAAATCCATCGTTATCCATATCGCCGGTTGCCACATTATGGTTACCCTTGCCTGCATATTCCGTACCGTTTTCTGTATTAAAATTCCACTCAAGCTGCAGCTTTCCATCTCTTAACGTATATGCTGCAACGGTTGTCTTATTATAATATCCACGGTTAAGTAACACTGCCGGAATTGTCTCTGTACAGTCAGCATTGTCCTTATCCTTTGGCAGGTATGCAATAGCGATATTGAAACGTGATGCACGGTTGCCCCAGTTATCGCCATAGGCATCAAAACCTACTCCTTTTACGGTATTGATATAATCTATGGTGTCAATCTCTTCTCCTGTCGCACCATTGAATACTGTAACATATTCATTACTGTTTGCATTCACATGTCCTGTGCTGTTGACATTCTTTCCCGGAATAACACTCTTATCACCAATGTAGGAAATAATTGTGCTCTCATCATTCATGTCAAACAAGCCATCTGCATTCGGTCTGTAACTGATTGTACCGTCAGAGGTCTTAATAAAGAACTCTGCCTTTCCGTCCTCGTCCATATCGTAGAGCATGAACTGGTTCCAATGGGCGCCTGATGGAAGCTCCAGTCCCATATTGATTCTCCACAGAGGCGTACCGTCCATCTCATAGCAGTCAAAAATAGTAGGTGCGGAAGGTCCGTCCTGCTTTCCTGAATCAAAAGCATCTGAAGGATACCACTTTACCACGATCTCATACTGTCCGTCGCCGTCCACATCTGCAACACCTGCATCATTGATGGAATAGGTTGCAAGGTTTCCATCCTTATCCGGCTGAGGATCCGGCTTCTGAAGAGGAATTGACAGATAGCTCTCAGACAATGCTTTCACATACTCTGAGGTGGTCTTTTTTCCGTTCTTTATGGTCTCCACGGCATATAAATTGCCCGGTTCTCCCTCTGTATCCAGATAATTGGTCTTGCTTGTGATAGGCTCTGAATTAATCTGCTTACCGTTTCTGAGCACGTTGAACTGTACATCTGTGCCATACTCATCAACCAAACATCTCCAAGATACCAGGATACCATTGTCCGCAGGAACTGCCGTCACACCGCGGTCCAGATATTCCATAGCTCTCTCATAACCGTTGTAATTGTTATTGCTCTTATAGTAGCTTACTCTATAATATACATCATAGATAAAGGAATCCTTTAACTCGTCCTTCGCCGAATCACCGTGATACTCGTTTACGGTAATGGCATCATAATCTATAGCGTATTCGCCCTCGTTCTCTGCCAGCTTGGCACCATAAATGTAGATACCCTCTGCCTCCGAATTAAATGCGCGGATAGCTGTCCACTCACCTACAGGTGCATCGGTGCGTACAGTTCCGTCGCTCAGAATAATGGTAGCTGTCTCCGGAAGTTCGCTTACGTCCCATGCCTCGCCATATTCAAGCTCAAGAGTTGCAGGATTATTCACACTCGTCACATAAGGCAGCATAGTATAGTTCATTGAAAATGAAGCCTTTAAATCAAAGTAATTGGTGTACTGTCCAGGTATAAGAGGTGCCGTCCATGTATAAACAGCCTCTGTATTCTTGTCAAATGCAGGCTCTGCTGTCCATTCGCCCACCTTTACCGTCTCTGAAGAACCATCTCCAAGTGTTACCGTAACCTCAGAAGGGAAGGTATATTCATCAAATTTTACGGCTGCAACATTCACATATGAAGGCTGGTCTACATCTACAATGTCGTTTTCATCGAATTTACTGTAATCAACAACAATATTGTCAAAGGCCACATCTGCCTGTGAACATGCAGCCGGCTTACGCACAACCATCAGCGAAAGTCCGTTAGCTCTCTCATCAATGGCAATATTATCTGCCGAGTAGGTCTTTGACGGGTCAGCCTTGGAAGTTACCGTGATGGCTGCCGTGTGCGCGATGTAATCAAAATCCATCTTCACGGTAAACCACTGATTAAGCTCACCTACACCCGTTGCCACGGCATCTGCCTCCGCGATAATGCCCTCAAAGCCGTTATTCACAGCATCATCGTTGTTTGCATCTTCTGTAGTATAGTACTTGATTGCTCCCGTGCTGTCAGCATAGATGGTAAAATAGTTCTGCTTTGCCACAGGTGCCATAAACAGGAGATCTGCATGTCCGCTTGCCACTACAGCAGGGTTCCAGTCAAACTCCATGGTCGCACCCTTTACAATGCCTCCGGGTAAATCAAGTCTTGAACCTCTTCCTGCACCACTCTTGCTTACTGTACCATACAGATATGCATTTCCGTCCTCTTCTTTGAGACTGAACGTAAATCCACCTGTACCTGAGGTCTTATCTACGTCCTTGCCCCATACATTCCAGCCTGAAATGCCGAAGGTGAAGTCGTCCTCATAATCATGCCCGGACTCCCAGTTGCCGTAATAATTCATTGTATAGGAAACCGTAAGTCCTCTGTGATTGCGATAGCCCTCCGGAGCCACAATGTCAGCCGTCCATACATAGCTGCCCTTTGTGTCCACGTCAAACTCAGGCTCGCATTTCCAGGAATTCTTGTCTATGGAAACTGTAATTATCTTATCATTTACAAGCTTTGCCGATACCTGCTCAGGATGAGTATAAGCTCCTGACTCCCAAGCCTGCTTGGTCACGTTATATGTATTTAATGTTCCAAGCGAATTGATATCCGTATCCAGAAAATCGGACTTATAGTCCATCACATAGCTTACCTGTAAATTCAAAGGATTGGTAACCTTGTCAGGAAGCTTGACAGACGCTGTCCAGGTTATGGTACCCATCTCATTCACATCAATAGCCGGACTGCAGGTCCAGGTATCCTGGTCAATCTCAAGCTCAACCTCAGTCTCATCTGACAATACCGCCTTGACAGTCTGTGGATGAGCATAGCTGCCTTCAAACTCTTCCTTTGTCACGGTGACAGTTTCAAGCTCTGCCAGTGATGCAATAAACTTAGGCTTCTCAATCGCACCCGCTGCCGTGTAATACAATGAAAAATCATCAATACCCATATTGACAGTGTAGGTCTTGCCTGAACCCTTTCCTCCTGCCATGTTGAGCATCAGCGCGTCCACCTTGGTTGCTGCCATGTTCACGTCAACCGTGGCATACTCTTCACCGTTGATAGTGATGACTGCCTTCATGGTTGTAAAATCAACGGAAATCTTTACATCCTGCACGGCTCCTGCTTTTACTTTCTTGCCGGTATCGGTAATCTCTCCTCCCTGTACGGAATAGTACACGGCTGTGTCCGCTCCTGCGTCTCTCATCTCACCTACATACACGGATACTACATCAACGTCTCCGCTCTTTAAGGTGATTCCCGGACGTCCTGTCCTGCTGTCCGATGTAAGAGATGTGGTGTACCACTTGAAGGATACCTCCGCTGTTCCCATATCCGGCAGATTATCAAAGGTCTTTGTCGCTGTTCTGGTTGCATACTTCTGACCGTTTGCTGCCAGATAATGGTTGCTTCCATCCTCGGCAATGCTAAGCTTGCTTTCGTCCACAAGCGCACCTGTCATTCCCCAGAAATCCGTCACAGCCTCAAAATCCTCGGAAATCGTGCCCTCGGCAGGCTTTGCCTCAGTCCAGCTCATGGCAAAATCATCAATACCCATATTGACGGTGTAGGTCTTGCCTGAACCCTTTCCTCCTGCCATGTTGAGCATCAGCGCATCCACCTTGCCCGCTGCAGCATTCACATCAACCGTGGCATACTCTTCACCGTTGATGGTGATGACTGCCTTCATGGTTGTAAAATCAACGGAAATCTTTACATCCTGCACGGCTCCTGCTTTTACTTTCTTGCCGGTATCGGTAATCTCTCCTCCCTGTACGGAATAGTACACGGCTGTGTCCGCTCCTGCGTCTCTCATCTCACCTACATACACGGATACTACATCAACGTCTCCGCTCTTTAAGGTGATTCCCGGACGTCCTGTCCTGCTGTCCGATGTAAGAGATGTGGTGTACCACTTGAAGGATACCTCCGCTGTTCCCATATCCGGCAGATTATCAAAGGTCTTTGTCGCTGTTCTGGTTGCATACTTCTGACCGTTTGCTGCCAGATAATGGTTGCTTCCATCCTCGGCAATGCTAAGCTTGCTCTCATCCACAAGCGTACCTGTCATTCCCCAGAAGTCTGTCACAGCCTCAAAATCCTCTGTGATGCTGTTTTCAGCACTTACCGCACTATCGCTGTCACTGTCGGCATATGCCTTAGCTATTGAGTTGATATCACTCTCGGAAGTGCTCTCTGCTTCTGTTGTGTTCTCGCTCTCGGAAGCTGTCTCTGCTTCTGTTGTGCTCTCGCTCTCTGAAACTGTCTCCGTTTCTGTAGTGCTCTCGCTTTCGCTCTCGGAAGCTGTCTCTGCCTCTGTTGTGCTCTCTGCTTCGCTCCCGGAAGC
Organism: uncultured Eubacteriales bacterium; assembly: GCA_900545175.1. Classification (GTDB taxonomy): domain Bacteria; phylum Bacillota; class Clostridia; order Lachnospirales; family Lachnospiraceae; genus CAG-882. The sequence continues at coordinate 99,215 of UQYF01000005.1, read as the reverse complement.
TGTCTCTGCCTCTGTTGTGCTCTCGCTTCCGCTCTCAGAAACGGTTTCTGCTGTTGTACTGCTTTCACCCTCTGAAACTGTCTCTTCGACCGTTTCACTACCGCTTTCACTTTCGGAAACTGTCTCTTCGGCTGCACTGTCCTTCTCCACAGTCAACCCTGTCTGTGCATTTACGCTCATTGGCGGTGTCACCGCAAGGCACACCGAAAGCGCAACTGCCAGTAATTGTTTCTTCCGCATTTCTTAACCTCCTGTTCTTGATGCTGAAACAGGACAAAATCTCTCGCCGCCGCTTTCACCCAGGCATAATTACTCATTTTTTTCATATATTGCAGCCGAATTTTGTCCATATTCATGTTTTCCGACTTTTGAATTATACCATTTATGTGGTTTTGGGTCAATAAGTTCACAAAAGCAAATAAGAAGCAACATAAATATTCGTTACATTGCACAATTTTTATTTCATTTAATGACATATTGAAGATGAAAATTTGGTTATATTTTCATCTTCAATATGCCATACCTCATCATATCGGGCAGCATTTTCGTTATCGATTACATGACTTACATTGACAATGGTTTTTCCCTCTATGGCAAGCAGTCCTTTTTCTATCTCATGGGTGTTCCCGCTGTCGAGATGTGCGAACGGCTCGTCAAGCAGAATAAGCCCGGCATCGGACATAAGTGCTCTTGCAAGTGCCACTCTCGCCCTCTCGCCTCCCGACAGATTTCTTCCGTTGTCCTCAATTCTGTATGCCAGCCCACCCGGATTATTCGGAAACTCCGGGATTGTAAGCTTCACTGCCGCATCAAACAGTTTTCTGCACGTATCATCATCTCCATAAATCTTTCCTGCCACAATCCCTTTGAACATGAGATAAAACTGTTCCTGCAGGAGTTCGTTGCACTTCCTGTCAGCCGCCATACCGTCCTGCAAAAGAAATTCTACTTTCTCATAATCTCCATAAATCTGCCTGCATGACACCACGAATATTCATCTTTTCATACAGCATTTCAGAAAATGTTTTTGCCATAAAGCTTTTCCCCTCATGTTTATTTATACATGCTAATCGTAAAATTAAGTTGCATATTGAAATTTTGTTTCATTATCAGATATATGTAAACAAGTTTACACTTTGTGCCGAAATAATACAACAATTATTTATGCGACGGCACGGCACGCAGCCTGCCGTATATATTGCAGTGTCATGTAAATTCGGCAAAAAGAAAACTGCCGCCCATGAGAAATCACGGTGCGGCAGTTTATTTTATCATAGCACACTTTTTGCAGAGCTTTAAGTATGCTTATCCTGAATTATTCATGAGCATATAAAAATGCTCGATATTACAAATCCTTGAACCAGTTCCCGTGAAATCAATCGATTTATCCAGAAAAATGGGTAAACTATCCCCTTGAAATCCGATTGAGTCATTTTGAACTGTCAAAGTACGTTAATAGTTGCTATTCCAACTGTACAGTCAGCTGCTGGATATTCTTCAGCGTTCTGTAGAACTCCTCTTTATAAGGACAGCTACTGCATAGTTTGAATGTTATATATCTTGCTGAACGGACTGCTCTTGCAGCAATCTTTATCAGCTTTAAACGAATGGTTTCCACCTGTTGTTTTCGCATATTTGCAGGAAGTACCAGTCGCCTAAACCAATTGAATAGGTTGTAGGCAAGCATATGAAGTCTCATGCGGTTGGCATTTACTACTTTGGAATGACTGCTGACAGCAGCAAAGTCAAATCCACCTTTGCCCTCTTTTATGAAATTTTCCATCCTGCCACGCCCACAGTAAAACCTGATGACCTGATAAGGTTCCATATCCATGTTTGTAACAATAAAGGTGTACATATGCGTCAGCTGACCGTATGGTTTTTCAATCTTGAAAACCACGCGCCTTGGATAATCCCAGGATCCGGCCTGATACAGAAATTCACCATAAGTTACAGCATAGCTAATCTGGTCCTCTTTGGTTGCTTTGTATAAATCTTCATCTTTATTCGAAGCAAGAGCCATGAGTGAAGAATTCTGTTTTAAACGGATGGCATAGGAACAGCCATTCATCTCACAGGTTTTATAAAGTTTGGGAGATGAGAATCCACTGTCACCACGAAGGTATGTTTTGATGCCTCTTTCCAGATATTCCTGAAAAAGGGGTTCCATAAATCTATCTGCATCATTGCTGCAGCGGAGTGTTCCATCACGAAGTTCTGCCTTCAGCAGATCCCCGGTCAGACCATCACAGCAGAGCAAAGGATGGTATCCGTGTGCCTGATAATGGAAGCTGAAGCCTTCCCCTTCCTGACTGCCGTAGGTGTCAAATAAAGTACTGTCCAGATCCAGAAGCATATGCTCCGGACACTTTATGGAATAGATGATATCCCTAAAGCTTTTATCAATGTCATCAAACTGCAGGAGTGTATCTTCATCCATACGGTTGAAAAATCTTGATAGTGTTGGCTGTGAAGCCAGACTGTTCTTTTCAAGAATGGCATTGAAAACAGGATCAATGGTCAGTTCATCCGCACAGTCATCTTCGAAATATGCAGAGATGATCTGATAAATCATCTGCATCAGGTTTTCATCGTCTTTGTGGAAACGGACTGATGTATCATTGGTTTTGAATTTCTTTTTGATCAGCTTGGCGAAGCCGATCTTTGCAGCGAATTCTTTTATCAGGGGAAGTCCTGCATCGGAGGATAAATCGCCTCCGTTAAAATTTATTTTAATCTGTCTATTGCTTTTCAGTGTGATGGTGTTTAAAATATCCATAGAGAGACCCTTTCTGCGGTATTTATTTGGATTCGGCACCTAAATTTTACCACATATTTGGTCTCTTTTTCTATTCACTTATTAGATGAAATGCAATAAGTGGCTTAAATACAGTAACTATGTGGCTTTCAGCCACTTTCACGGCACAGCTGTGAATAATTCAGGTTTAATAACAGAAAAAGCCTCTCACAAGCTCCTCCATATATGCCTGATCCTTCATGCCCATCGTCTCCATCGCCGAATGCATTGCAAGAATCGGAACTCCGATATCGACTGTAAGCATAGGAAGCTGGATGTCGGATATAGGTCCAAGCGTGCTTCCTCCGACCATGTCTGAACGGATTGAGAACTTCTGGTAAGGTATATCAGACCTTTGACATATCTGCTCAACTATGCCTACTGCTCTTGCATCCGTTGCATAACGCTGTGCTGCGGAACGCTTTATGACAGGACCTGCATTTAATGTAATTACATTTGTCGGGTCATTTTTCTCAGGATGATTAGGATGTGTTGCATGTGCAACGTCAAGTGATATCATCATACCGTTTAAAATTCTGTCAATATACCCTGCCCTGACATCATCCGTAGTCTCATTGTCACTCTCAAGACTTCTGTAAAGCTTCTCAAGCATAAATGTAAGCACCGATGAGTTGGCGCCCTGCTTGGTCATGCTTCCGATTTCCTCGTTGTCAAATACCATTATCGCATTTATTCCATCCTCGTTGCCGTTTGAAAGGCTGCTCTTAATTAATCCGATAAGACAAGCTACAACGGATGTAGCATTGTCAAGTCTTGGACAGAGCACGAATTCTTCATCAAAGCCTGCATACTGCCCTTTCTCTGTATTGTACACATATCCTTCATAGTCAAGAATATCTTCCTTGCCGACATTAAGCTCTGCTGCAAGATAATCCATAAAGAAATCATTCACATCCGTTCCCGGCTGGCAGCAGATAGGAAGCATATCTACCTGCTTGTTAAGTTCTACTCCCTTATTCACTTCCCTGTTCATATGTATAGCAAGGTTAGGTATCGTCACAACAGAACGTCTGAAATCCACAATCCTTACATCCGGCTCAAAAACCTTGTCAGACTTTACTGACACGCGCACAGCTATAGATAATGGTCTGTCAAGCCATGTGTTGAGAATTGCACCGCCGTAGCCTTCAACATTGAGCTTTCCGATATTTCCCATGCCTGTCTTAATCTCAGGATTAGGCTTTACCGCAAACGAAGGGCTGTCAGTATGAGCCGTTGCAATTCTTATCATTCCACCGTCATAATTTCTTCCTACCGTAAATGCCATGAGTGAGCTGTCATATACATTTATATAATAGCTTTTTCCTCTCTCAAGCTTCCACTTATCACCAAGTCCAAGCTCGATAAAGCCTTCACTTTTTAACATTGCCATAGCTGTCTGCACTGTCGTGAATGAACAGGTAGCATCCCCTATAAATCTTATAAGTCTGTCTGATGATTCTCTGAATTCCATTTTTTCCTCCGCGTCCTAAAAAACAATGCACGAAACTTTTCAACAATAATTATCAGCATTATTCCCTTTGGACTATTTACAACAAATTTTATTCCCATTATACTTATTAACGTAAAATGTTGCAAGTAGCAATATCTCATCGCACAGCCTGCCGCTATCAACTATTTATGCAATTCTTAACAGCTTACTAATATGATTGGAGAATATACATAACTATGATTAATATAGAATTAGACAACACAAAGACTTTCATGTCACATCTATTTATAAAAGATACTTTTGACCACTTCCTATGCCGTGAGCTGCAGATAGATACCTTCGTCTCATTTAAAGTAGACGGAAAGCTGCAAAAGGATTTTCTCAACGATATTGAAAAAGATGAATTATCCGAATCATCCTATACACCATGGTCAATGTTAAAGCCATATTGTTTCAATATGATAAAAGGAAACCGCACGCCGCTCTCCATGAAGCTCGTCTTTTCCATGCCGCAGCACTCCATAGAAGCATTCATTGCCAAAAACGGTCTTAATATCAGCTCCGATACCGTAACCGGTCTGTACCTCAACATACGCTATGAAAATAAGCAGCTCTGTGTAATCACCGGCACCTCCCTAAGCTCCTTCACATTAGACAAGAGCATGGAGAATGCATGGGACACTGCTGTCGAACATTTCATCAAAAAAACCCAGGGACAGTAAAACGTCCCTGAGCCTCCCGATTCATTTTTATAATTTAGTATACGTTAACAAATACTGCGTTGAGGAAATCCTCATAAGGAAGTATCTCTCCATCTGTCAAGTCAATCTCTTTATCTATAATTCCTGATACAACTCCTGTTTCAGCCTCTACAAGAAAATAATGCTCATTAAAGCTGCCATCAGTGTCCTTAAAGTGTCACTACGCCATCATACACATCCTGTCCTGCGTCAGAAACATCCAAGCCTGTATCAGAACCGATTGGCAAATCATCTGCTATACTGCCGTCTAACAAATCGCCTATCATATCATTCTCATAAGCATATACCAGTGCGGCATACACTATATCCGAAATCTCCGTAAAACTCTCAGGTACAGTTACCGATATATTGTTATCCTCTGTCATTACAGAATTGATATTGAGCTGGATGTCCTCATCCGTATTGGTATTCTCTGCCGTCAAATCAAATGTGCAGGTATATACTCTGCTGCCTTCTTTTCCTGTAAGGTTGTTAGTTATATCAAACCTAGCTGTGCCATCCTTATAATCAGCTATTTCACTTACTACATCGTCCTTGCTGTTCTTAAGCTCATCAAAAGCTTCCTTGTAAACATCGCTTGTATTTTCAAAATCTGCATCTGCTAATACATCATCAATGGCATCCGCTGCCTCTGTCTTTAAGTCAGCAATATCACTGTCTGTAAGTCCCATTGAATAATCTGTGTTGAACTTTTCGATACCCTTTACAACTTCATCCACATAGATGTTAAAGAGCTCTTTAATCTTAGCTTCGCTAACAGAATTCTTATCAAGCTCAGCAAGAAGTGTATCCTGATTGTCAAGAAGTGCTGTTATAAATGCATCTGCAACCTTTGAAAGCTCTGTAGCGCCATCTACGGAAGCTGTGAATGTACCCTTCTCATCTGTAATCTTTATATCCTTAAATGCACTCTCAAGAATTGATACATATGTATTTACAAGTTCTTCGCTGCTGCTTAAGTTAACCAATCCTTCAACAAGTGGAACCTTAATGCACTTTAACTCAACACCGAACTCACTCTCAAAGTCGTCAAGTGAATATGATGACCCTAAAAGCATCGGTGCAAGCTTCTCAAACAATGTCTGCACATCAACATACATCGCATCCTTCGTCACAGTGATGAAATCATCCACATCAACAGTTACGAATGAATAGCTTACCTTCACTCCCATTGTCATGGCTTCCCCATCAGTCTTGCCTGTAAATTTGAGTGCGAGATTTTCAAGTCCGCTTATGCTTGATTCAAGCTTCATATCAACATCATATGAATAATGTGTCATTGTGCCTGCATCCTTCATAATGCTGAACATCGTCTGCTTTGACTTGCTGCTGCATCCTGCAGCGAGAGCCATACTCATAGCAAGCACAAGCATAACCGCCAGAATTTTTTTAATTTTTTTCATAATTTCTCTCCTTTGATTTAATATATCAACACTCTAACATATTAACATCTTTTTTATTTATGTCAAAGAGCTTTTAGTACTACTTTAAATTTTTTATTAAATACAAAAAAACATATTGTAGTCCTGTTTTAAAAAATGTATAATAATTTGAAAAGCGTTTTGTGACGCATATAATAGTTGTATAATAATTTATTCAGGAGGAAAGTGTTATGAAACATCTGTTAAGTCCGCTCGACTTATCCGTTGAAGAATTGGACAAGCTTCTTGACGTTGCCGCCGACATAGCATCCGATCCGGCAAAGTATTCTCATGTTATGACCGGCAAAAAGTTAGCCACACTCTTCTATGAACCAAGCACCCGCACACGTCTTAGCTTTGAGGCTGCTATGCTTAATCTCGGCGGCTCCGTTCTAGGATTTTCATCCGCAGATTCAAGCTCCGCTTCAAAAGGTGAAAGCGTTGCCGATACAATACGTGTTATATCATGCTATGCAGATATATGTGCAATGAGACATCCTAAAGAAGGTGCTCCGTTAGTTGCTTCAATGCATTCAAGAATCCCTGTAATCAATGCAGGTGATGGTGGTCATCAGCACCCTACACAGACACTTACCGATCTCATGACAATCCGTGCTCTGAAGGGTCATTTTGACGGTCTGACCATAGGTCTTTGCGGAGACTTAAAATTCGGACGGACGGTTCATTCTCTCATCAATTCCCTTGTAAGATATAACAATATTCATTTTATACTCATCTCACCTAAGGAGCTTTGTGTGCCTGATTACATCAGAGAGGATGTCCTGTGTGCAAACGGCATTGATTTTGAGGAAGTTACAAGTCTTGACGAAGTTATGCCAAAGCTTGATATTCTCTATATGACAAGAGTCCAGCGTGAGCGCTTCTTCAATGAGGAGGAATATCTCCGAATGAAGGACTACTACATACTCACCCGTGAGAAGATGGCTCTCGCCAAGGATGACATGATAGTGCTCCATCCGCTCCCAAGGGTAAATGAGATATCCGTTGAAGTTGATGACGACCCAAGAGCAGCCTATTTCAAACAGGCACAGTATGGCGTATATGTGAGAATGGCTCTTATAATGTACCTGTTGGATATGATTCCTGATTTCAAGAACCAGTAAAAGAACTTGTGCCGTAAGTATGCGGCAGAATGGAGATTAAATCATGTTAAATGTAGGAAAACTTACCGAAGGCTTCGTACTCGACCACATAAAAGCCGGACGCTGCATGGATATATACCGGTCGCTCGGTCTTGACAAGCTTGACTGCTGTGTTGCTATCATAAAAAATGCCAAGAGCAAAAAGATGGGCAAGAAAGACATTATAAAGATTGACGGCGGCTTAGACCTTGTTGACCTCGACATATTAGGCTTTATAGACCACAATATCACTGTCAACATAATAAAGAACGGTGAAATTGTCGAGAAAAAGGAGCTGACACTTCCAAAAACCGTCACCAACATAATCAAGTGTAAGAACCCAAGATGTATCACTTCTATCGAACAGGAACTTGACCAGGTATTCTACCTGACCGATGAAGAAAAGCAGGTATACCGCTGCAAATACTGCGAAGAAAAATATACCAAGCTGTAATTGCAGCTTTACATTTGTGCTTAACCATTTAAGCTTCACATTTCTTACATGCAGAAGGCTTGAATACTTATAAAAATTATAAAAGCTGTCACTTTGAACATTTCTTGTCCAATAGTGACAGCTTTAATTTTGCATAACTTATGCCGGCTAATTGCATCATAAATATTATTTCTGTTTATCGTTCTTAAGAGCGCTGTATATAGCTTCCGCAAGGATTGTAAGATAGTCAATCTCGACATTTCCCCACTTATGTTTCATCCCGAACATATAAAATGCTATGATATACTCCGGCATTTGCGCTTCGGGAAGCTGTATGCTTATATATGAGCAGCAGCCGGTTGACGCAAGCTTTGTGTATATGCTCTCATCCTCGCGTTCAATCGAGCTTAAATTATTGAGAACAAGCACATTATCCACTGCTAAAAGTGCCTTGTACGAATCACTTCCCATAAAAGCCACATCCAAAAGTCCTTCCGGACATCCATCCGTATAGACTATAGCTTTATAATCTGTCATGCCGTACACAGCTGCCGCACCGAGACTGAATGCTTTCTTAATCTCCTCTAGAATTGCTTTTATATCATTGCATTTATTGACAATAATATTTCTCACGACATCCTTAAGTGCCTTAATGTATACAGGATAACCGCCCGTCTCAGTCTGCCTTCCTATGACATCTATCGAGTCGTGAAGCTGCGGCCTGTATATGATATACCTGTTCTTGCCTTTATCTTTTGCAATATATAATGCCTTATCTGCAAGCTTGAACAAGTCGTCAAACCTATTTCCCGCCTGAGGATATTGCGATATTCCCATCGAAAGTGTAAAACGCACATTCTTAAGCTTCTTAACCTGATTATAGCGAAGCTGTGACAACATTGCTTTTAAGAATAGTCTAAGCTGCTGTTCATCAGGAATGTCCTCAGTCAAAATAAAAAATTCATCTCCGCCAAACCTTCCGACAACACCTCTTCCATCAAGAGCCTCCGTAAGTGACTCTGCAAGAACAATTATCGCCTTATCTCCCATAAGATGACCATAGGTGTCATTGATACTCTTAAAGTCATCTATGTCTATAAGTATCATATACAGCTTATTATCGCATGCATCTGCCAGCCTGTCTGTTGCATACTCTATAAGAGCACGCTTATTTAAAAGCCCTGTCGCTGCATCCTTTCCTGCCTTCGTAAGATAGTATGGAATGTCATCGTCCGTTATGTCTTTCCTGTTCACAATCCCCACTATAACGTCCGCATTATGTCTTGAAATATATCTTGCATTGATAACCAAAGTCTCCGGGACATGCCCTTCATTCATAAAGCCTGTCTTTATTGTGCACAAAAACTGATTTTCAAGATTCTTAAGCCTATTATACAGATTCTGTATCTCAGCCTTATTGCTTCCTTTATCTATGGCGAACTGTAATACATCCTTATACCATTTTTCAATATTATTCTCATATAGGATATGTGATTTTCTCACTGCATAGTCATAAAAAACAATTCTTCCTGTCTCCGGCCAGAATTCCATATATACAAGTCCACTTATCTCCATGAACATTCTATACTTATCCATCTTCTGCTGATTAGTCAGGAATGATGTCTCAATCATATCAATGCAATATATATCAACTGTATAAAAACAGTCATTATTTTCCATCGGCATGGACATGTTAATATGTATATCAACAGGACAATACTCATCATTCATGTTACGCATAAGTGTTATTATGCTATACTTCTCTCCCGGCTTCATCCCATGGCATGCCAAAAGGAATTCCTCTTCGTAATCAGGATGAATAAGCTTATTGAAAAAAGATGCGGAGTTCTTACCCAAAAAACTATATAGGGCTTCCTCCGCATTCAATATAACAAAATCTTTTTGTAAAACTGCCTTGGCAAACTTCATGCTGCTACTGTCATCATGCATATCAGAAATACGATTATACATCGAAAAATCTCCTATTGGTAAATAACCACCAGTCAGCCTGTAAGCCGGGTTATGTCGTGAATAATCATCTATCTAGACCTGCTGTTGCCAACAGGTTCAAGCGACCAACCTGAGACTGGCGGGCCACGTCACTGTCTCTTATTCGGTCTTGCTTCGGATGGAGTTTACATGTGCCCTGTCTGTTACCAGACAGGCGGTAGTCTCTTACACTGCCCTTCCGCCCTTACCACGTCCTTGCGGAGCCTCGGCATTACGCCTGTGGCGGTATATTTCTGTTGCACTGGTCTTAGAGTCACCTCCACCGGACGTTATCCGGCATCCTGCCCTATGAAGCCCGGACTTTCCTCACCTGCGGTCTTTCGACATATGCAGCCGCGATTATTCAGCCAACTGGTAGACATTATTTTAACATTTCTTAGCCAAAAAGTAAACAAAATTCATCTGTTTTGTCTATATTTTTTTATACTTTAAAGCAGCTTCCTCCTACAAACTCCCTGATAATTGAATTTTTCGGAAGCTCTTCGCTACCGACTGTGAGAAAATAGTCAAGGAATTTAAGCAGTCTCTTTGCCTCCTCATACTCCGGCTCTCCCGGTCTTATGCCAAAAAGTGCCGGCTCAGCATATGGCTTTAACACTGCCAGCTCATATAACATTGCCGAATTGAACATCGCATCTGCTGTCTCCTGATAAGGAAAAATATTCTTCTCCTCACCTTTCCTTACAGAATCCCACATTGCAATGGTTCCTTTTGCATTCGTGCCTCTTGTTCTGGCATCTCTGACCATACGCCTTATCAGTCTGCCGTCTGTGGTAGGTATTCTGTTATGCTCATCAACATTAAGCTGAGTCAGTGCACTTATATATATCTTGTACTTATTTTTCTTATCAAGTGAATGTGAAAGCTTATCATTAAGTCCGTGAATACCCTCTATCACAAGAATGTCATCAGGTCCTAATTTCTTAATATTTCCTTTGTACTCCCTGCGCCCGGTTTTAAAATTGAATGTCGGAAGTTCAACCTCCTCGCCGGCAAGAAGCCTTGTCATATCGCTGTTAAACTGCTCTACATCAATCGCTTCAAGGCATTCAAAATTATAATTTCCATCCTCATCCTTAGGTGTATTCTCTCTGTTGACAAAATAATCATCGAGTCCTATAGGATGCGGTCTTAACCCCTGGGTTCTAAGCTGTATCGACAGCCTGTGCGAAAATGTCGTCTTTCCTGACGACGATGGTCCCGCTATCATCACGAATTTCACTTCAGGTCTTGATGCAATATCCTCAGCAATATCTGCGATATTCTTCTCCTGCAGCGCCTCCTGCACCAGAATCAGCTCATTAATCTCACCGCTTGCCACAGCATCATTCAAATCTCCAACATTTGCTATACCGAGCTTAGCTGCCAACTTAGTCGACTCATCAAGGACATGAAAAAGCTTATTCTGCGGATTAAATTCCGGAAGCTCTTCCGGTGCATTCTTCTCAGGAAGCTGCAAAACGAAGCCCTTATCATATAAGAACAATTCCCACACTGTAAGATAGCTTGTATCCGGAACCATATATCCATAGAAATAATCCCTGTAGCCATCAAGCTCATAGAGATTGACCCTCGATGCACGGCGGTATCTGAAAAGCTTCTCCTTGTCATACATCTCTTCCTCATGGAATATTCTTATAGCCTCATCCAGACCTACTGTAAATTTTGTAAAAGGAAGAGCTCTGTCCACAAGCTCTCTCATTCTCTCTGACACTTTTTCTATAAATACACTGTCAACCTTTACATTTCCTGACACGCTGCAATAATAGCCACGGCTTAACGAGTACTCAACACATACCTTCACTTCCCTGCCATACACATCCCTTACAGCCTTTAACATGAGCAATGTGACACTTCTTCTGTATGTCTGCATTCCTGACGTATCAGCTGTTGTCACCCACTCATAATTACGTGTATCTTCAACAAATATATTGTCAGAAAGCTCACAGAGCTTGCCATCCGCTCTTGCAAGCACAATCTTATGCGGATATCTGCTCTGTGCTTCTAATGCTGCCTCCATAAGATTCATACATTATACCTCCATTATTCTGTCTAATACTCTCCTGAGACTATTCTCCTTATTTTCAAACACAGCAAGCTTTTCTAACGATGTACTGCCGCCGTTTTCAATAAGGTTATGCTTTATCTTAGAACATGTATCTAATTCCTTGTGGATAAACTCCACAAGAACCGGATGTTTTTTCTTTATAAGTGCCGCTCCGTAGTGCAGTTCATCTTCATCATAATCTACATCGTGTATATCTGAATCGGTTCTGCATACAGGAACAGCCTTTATTATCACATAGTATTTTCCGTCTTCCTTAAGCATATCCTCGTCGATAATCTCATAGCCTTTATCCATCAGAAAACATCTGACTTCATACCACTCGGAATGTGGCGACAATACAAGCTCCTTTGCCTGTTCTGCCACAACGGCTCCCTCATTTAATATGCGGCATATTAATGTTCCGCCCATTCCTGCAATGACTATCGACTCCGGCTTGTGCTGTGTGATTCCTATAAGCCCCTTAAGGCCGTCTGACAACACAGTCTGCACTCTGTCACCCACATTATACAAGCTTACATTGTCTTTCGCTCTTCCTAGCGGTCCTTCAGCTACATCACATGCATATGCATAATCCGAACCGCCTGTCAGAACCTGATATATCGGAATATATCCATGATCTGTCCCGATATCGGCGACTGTAAGCCCCGGTGTTATCATATCGGCTACCTTATGTAGTCTCATGGACATCCTGACAGGACTTTTAAATTTTTCCATTAGTCAAGATAGTCCTTAAGCTTGCGGCTTCTGCTTGGGTGACGAAGCTTTCTTAGAGCCTTTGCCTCTATCTGTCTGATACGCTCCCTTGTTACCTTGAACTCTTTTCCTACCTCTTCAAGGGTTCTCGCTCTTCCGTCCTCAAGACCGAATCTGAGTCTTAATACCTTCTGCTCACGGTCTGTGAGTGTTGAAAGCACTTCATCGAGCTGTTCCTTAAGAAGCGTAAATGCTGCTGCCTCAGCAGGAGCCGGAACATTGTCATCCTCAATGAAATCACCAAGATGGCTGTCTTCCTCCTCACCGATAGGTGTCTCCATTGAAACAGGCTCCTGGGAAATCTTTAAAATCTCTCTTACTCTCTCAACAGGCATATCCATCTCTGCTGCTATCTCTTCAGGTGACGGCTCTCTGCCAAGCTCCTGTAAGAGCTGTCTTGACACGCGAATAAGCTTATTGATCGTCTCAACCATATGAACCGGTATTCTGATTGTTCTCGCCTGATCTGCAATAGCTCTTGTTATAGCCTGACGAATCCACCATGTAGCATATGTCGAGAACTTGTAGCCTTTACGATAATCAAATTTTTCAACAGCCTTTATAAGACCTAAATTACCTTCCTGAATAAGGTCGAGGAAAAGCATGCCCCTTCCTACATATCTCTTTGCAATACTTACAACAAGACGAAGGTTGGCCTCAGCAAGTCTCTTCTTGGCATTCTGGTCGCCATTCTCCATTCTCTTTGCAAGCTCAATCTCCTCCTCGGCAGAAAGAAGCGGCACTTTACCAATCTCCTTTAAGTACATTCTGACAGGGTCTTCAATGCTGACTCCCTCAGGTATAGATAAATCAATCTTCTCTATATCGATATCGTCATCATCGTCAAGCAGAATCGGCTCATCATCTATATCATCATCCGTTGTACGGATAATATCGATATTGCTTGCCTCAAGGAAATCAAAAATCTTGTCCATCTTATCAGGATCAAGGTCTATCTCTGCAAATGCATCCATAATCTCCTGATAATCAAGCGTGTTTTTCTTTTTCTTTGCGGCAGCAAGAAGTTCCTTTAATTTTTCATCAAATTTCAACATGTTCTCATCCATGGTCATGTCCGTCCTTCCATAATTAATCTTATTTTTCCCTTAGTTCAATGAAATATGCAATGTATTTACCGCACTCTGCTTCTGCTTTATCTGTTGCAGCTCGCTGATATCACGCACATTCTTTGATTTAATGTCAAGGCTGTTAGTAACAATCCTTTTCACGATATCATCAAGCGCCTTATTTTTATCCCGCATTTCTAAGTCACCCGGAAGCTCGGTATTAAACAGCCTTGCAACCTCCCTGTGGCTCTCCTCCTCTGTAAAGCTCGATATTATTTTTGCGGGATTAAGCTCTCCTTTTTCAAACTGGTCGAACAAAATAAGTGCTACCTTATAGTATAACTCCTCAGTAAAATCATCAGGTCTCACATGCTTAGACACAGGTACATATAACTTCGGCTCCTCAATTAGCCATGTAAGAAGCAGTCTCTGTGCCTTCTTTATTCCGTCGTCTTTCTCTGACACGCCGGATGCCTTTACACGGCTCCTGTTCTCACCGCCAAAAGCCGCAGCCTGTTTCTCAGCGCTGTTATAATCATTTCTGTTATCTCTTTTTCCCGCTGCAAGCTCATGTGCCGCCCATTTTCCAACAAGTCTCGTGAGGCTGTCAACACTTATATGATATTCAGATGCAACTGTTGCAATATAGTTATTTCTCTCTACTTCATCAGAAAAATCAACCAACTTCTTAGCCGCTTCATTTAAAAATGCCGTTCTTCCATCAGGGTCACCAAGCTCGTACTCTCTTTCAAGCACTGACAGCTCGAACATAAAGCTGTTCTTAGCATTGTCAATCCTCTCCTGAAATGCCTGTGCACCCAGATTTTTGATAAACTCATCAGGATCCTTGTATGGCTTCATATCGATGACTTTAGTTCTCAAGCCGGCTCCCCTTAACATCCCTATAGCTCTTATCGCGGCCTTAGTTCCGGCTCCGTCACTGTCATAGCATACCAAAACATCATTCGTATATCTCTTCATAAGAGACGCATGTCCGGTAGTAAGAGCTGTTCCGAGTGAAGCTACAGCCTGATCAAAGCCCGCCTGATGCATAGCTATGACATCCATATAGCCTTCACAGATTATCATGTTCTTCTTTCTTGAGCTTCGTGCCAGATTAAGACCGAACAGATTTCTGCTCTTGTCAAATATCTTAGTCTCCGGAGAATTGAGATATTTAGGTTCCCCATCTCCCATGACTCTCCCGCCGAAGCCTATGACTTTATTAGCCTGATTCATAATCGGAAACATTGCCCTGTTAAAGAACCTGTCTCTTACTTCTTTTTCATTGTAAATAAAAAGACCCGTCTCTCTTAGCAGTTCATCACTGTAGCCTCTACTTTTCATATAGCGGTACAGTTCATCTTTATATGTGCCTGACGCTCCTAACCCGAAATGCACTATAGTCTCATCCGTGAGCATACGTTTATCCTTAAAATATTCATATGCTCTCTTACCACCGGGAGATTTGAGCATTCTGTAATAGAACATGGCAGCTTCCTTATTGATATCGTAGAGCTGAGACTTGATATCCTGCTGCTTTCTCTCCTCCGGTGACATTGAGACTTCCGGAAGCTGTACACCTGCTCTGTCCGCTAACATCTTCACTGCTTCCGGAAAAGTATAATTCTCATATTTCATTATAAATGAAAATACATTTCCTCCCTCACCGCAGCCAAAACAATAAAACATCTGTTTTGAACCCGACACAGAAAATGAAGGTGACTTTTCATTATGAAAAGGGCAAAGTCCAAAATATGAACTTCCCTTTCTGGTCAGCCTGACATACCCCGATATGACATCTACAATGTCACTTCGCCCTCTGACCTCCTCAATAATATCATCCGAATAGATCAATTTTCTTCTCCAAGCTCCTTATATTGCGGATTATTTATACCGGCTGTATTTCCTTTCCCAAAAACAGCCTCTATTTCTATATACTTTGTCCAAAACAAAAAATCCTTTTTTATTTTTTATTTTTTTCAAGCATTATTTGTGTGTGAATACATTGATATATTAATTGATGATTATCTGATTCCTATTGATTAACAGCAAAATGGCAGGGTGCCCTATTCCCTGCCATTTTTAGAAGAATTATGTATGTTATGTACGTGGTTAGTTATCACTAACAATATGTATTATAATCTAACTTATTGAATTTGTCAATAGTTTTTTTATTTTTCTATCCGATAATTCCACCAGCAGCTCCTGATGCGAGACAGATTATCACACATTTTATAAGCCTGCCTGCATCTAAGCGCAGTCCCATTCCCGAGACAATCGACACAAGAAGAATAACACAAAAGTATAACACTCCGGCACACAGCCCCCACAGCAGGCGCTTTTCTTTTTTCAGCCGCCCTGTCCCAAACCCGGCTATGAACGCTCCCACTGCATATATCGCAGCCGCAAAGAGTGATATCTGTGCGTCCGACAGCCGCAGCTTATATGAAATAAAAGCTCCGAGCAGCAATAATATTATCGAAACGACAACTGCAGCCGCTGCAATCTTTAACACCTGTATAATTTTGCCCACAAAAAACCTCCATATACTTTACTTCTAAAAGTATATGAAGGTTCTTTTAACGTCATAACAACAATCTGCGCTATTTTTCTTATGTAATACTATGCCTGCTTTTTATTCTTATGCGAAGGACGCTTCACAGGATGCTTTACAAGTGCCGCAAACGCTTCTGTCCTCGCTGCTAAATCATCAAGCTTCTTCGCTTTCCACTCCCAGTTAGGCGAACCGAGCGTTCCCGGAAGATTAAGCCTTGTCTTCGCTCCTAAATCACATACATCCTGGTAAGGAAGTATTGCCATATAGCAGTCCTGTGAAAGAGTAAACGAAACCATTCTCCATGAAACCGGGCCATCAGGTATTCCCGCTTTGTCTAAGAATTTTCTTGTCCGGTTCTGCTCTTTTCTTGAAAGGCTCTTATACCAGCCATTTATCGTATCGTTGTCGTGTGTTCCTGTGTACAAAACAAGATTATGAGTATCTGTATATTCACCGTCAGCCACATCATTTTCTGTAAAACAAAACTGTACGATTCTCATTCCCTTAAAGCCGTAATGGTCTCTTAACTCCAATACCTCAGGTCTTAAATCACCCAAATCCTCAACAATGATATTGATATCCGGCATCTCCTTGAATATAGTATCAAAAAGCTTATAACCCGGAGCGTAATTCCACTCTCCGTCAACCGCAGTCTCACATTCTGCCGGAATTTTCCAATAGCTGTCGAATGCCCTGAAATGGTCTATTCTTATGATATCAAAGAGCTTACTGCTGTAATCAAGTCTATTTAACCAGAACCTAAAGCCATCTTTTTCCATATAGTCCCAGTCATATATTGGATTTCCCCATCTTTGACCTGTCGCACTGAAATAATCAGGTGGTACTCCTGCGATAAATGTCGGCTTTCCGTCAGCTCCGAGAAGAAAGTTCTCCTGACCTGACCACACATCAAGCGAATCTATTCCAACATATATCGGAATATCTCCCATAACCTTTATTCCTTTTTTGTTGGCATATTTTTTAAGCTCCATCCACTGCTTATAGAATTCATACTGGACGAACATTTCGTACTCGATGTCCTCCTTAAGCGGTGTGAGGTCATATTCGTGATCCTTTATCCAGTTCTGCTGCTTAATCGGCCACTCATTCCATGCCACAAGATTATTCTGCTTTTTTAATGTTAGGAATACAGCATAATTATATACCCATTCCATTTTTATGAATTTCCTGTACCCAGCATCAGGCTTAAATTTCTCAAAAGCTTTTCTAAGATACTTTCCCTTAAAAGCCCTGACAGCCTGATAGTCAATATGTGACGCATTAGCGTGAAAATCAGGTACTCTCTTTAAAAGCCCCTCCTCGCACAGCTTATCAAGACTTATATAAATCTCATCCCCGGCACATGAAGAATATGGCTGATACGGCGAATTGCCATATCCAAGGGGATTTAACGGAAGCATCTGCCATATAGCTGCCTTTGCCTCCTTAAGCAAATCAACAAAATGATAACTTTCCTTTCCAAAATCACCTATACCATGTCTTCCCGGAAGGGAAGCAACAGGCATAAGCATACCTACCTGTCTCATAATCTGCCTCCTTATCATACTTCGGATGTATCCCGGAATATTGTGCACAGCATAGCTTATGCATATCCGGAACCATTCTGTTTTAACTCTATTTAAGAATACATATCGACTGTGACGGCATCACAAGAATACCGTCCTTTAATGTAATCTTCTCATTATTAAGTGTAAGATACCCACGGATTCCCATATCCGAAAGCACTGTTCCTGCAATATTGACACTTATCTCATCATCTGATGTATTATATACGATTCCTATTGTGCTTCCATTATAACTCTTTGTTATAGCTGCCTGATTTCCGTCACACAGACTGTCCACAAGCTCTATAACTCCTCTTGCAATCTCAGGGTTCTCATTTCTTAGCCTCAGTGCCCTCTTATAATAATTAAGTATTGAATTCTTATCCTTAAGCTGTTTATCTACAGCTTCAAATGCCGATGTAATTCCTTCATCAGCATCGGCAGGACCTGCTGTCATTCCTTTTACAGATGCATCCGATGACCATATCATAGGAAGTCTCTTGTTCTCATCCTTAGATCCTAAGCTTGCCATTCCTATCTCCTCACCATAATAGACAAACGGACTTCCGCTCATCATCATGAGAAGACCTCCTGCCATCTTGATATCATTCTCATCATTCATAAGAGCATTGGAAACTCTTCCCATGTCATGGTTAGTCAGAAACGGCGCATCAATATAATCAGGATTAATCTGTGAGAATTCATTCTGGTATCTCACCATTGCGCCGGCTAATGCCGCCGCCTTGAGTGCTCCTCTGGCAGTCTTTATAAGCTTTCCCTCATTATTTCCCGCATCGAAATTGAACATGCTAGGTGTCCTGCTCGCATAATAGTCCCTTACGGTGCTGAAACCTGCCCATACCTCAGACACCATATAGAAATCAGGATTCTTTTCACGGCAGTGTTCATACAATCCGTTCAGAACCTGCTCATTGAACTCTGGCTGATTCTCCTCAAAGTGCATTGCTGCGTCCATTCTGAAACCGTCCACTCCCATATCCAGCCAGAAATCAGCAGTATTGTACAGCTCCTCTATCAGAGGCTCACACGCCAGATTCAGATCCGGCATCTCCGACCAGAAGGAGCCCTCATAGAACCAGTCCGTGCCGCTCACCCTGTAATAGGTATCACTGACCTTCTCTCTGGAGAAGTGGTAGTACTCCACATAAGGACATTCTGCCGCCTCCGGCTCCTTATCCTTGTCAAGCGTTCTAAGATATGAGCATGCATCAATAAACCATTTATGGCTTGAGGAGGTGTGGTTAATTACCATATCGATAACTACATTTATGCCTCTCTTATGAGCCTCACCGACAAGATTCTTAAAATCGTCAATCGTTCCATACTTAGGATCAATTTCACAATAGTTCTTCACATCATACTTGTGGTATGTGTCCGACGGCATTATCGGCATAAGCCATATACCATTAAACCCCATATCCTGTATGTAGTCAAGCTTCTGTGTAACACCGTTCAAATCGCCTGTTCCATCACCGTCCGAATCATAAAATGAATAGACAAATATCTCATAATAATTCCTATAATTGTCATCGACAATGTTCAGCTTCTGCTCATACTTATAGCCATTATTACTGCACGCTGCAAGGCATCCCATGCATAGAATCAATACAAGCATAAGACTAAGAAAGCGCCAGCCGAATCTGCAATTAATCCTGCTCTTTTTTTCCACTTCAAACCTCTTCTTCTATTCAAAATATTCCTATATTCCAAATCCAGCTCAGCTGATTTGACAGAACCACCGTTTTATTATAACTCTCTGCAGCCATCAATTGAGCTTTATCAAAAGAAAAAAGCTGCGGCACTAAGCATTAAATCATATTTCTTAGTGCCACAGCCAAAACTTAACCCTTTACAGCTCCTCCGGTTACACCTTCTACATAATACTTCTGTAAGCACAGGAACAATACCGTTACAGGAATCGCTACAAGCACACCGCCTGCACAGAATCTTGTGAAATATCCCTGGAAATCATTTGTCCATACCCAGCGCTGCATGGCAACCGCAACATTGTAGCCGCTGTCATTACCGAATGCAACATAGGAAGCAAATACATAATCGCACCATGGAGCCATGAATGCTGTGAGTGCTGTGTAGATAATCATCGGCTTGGAAAGCGGAATAATCATCTTCACAAATATCTGTGCTCTTGTCGCACCGTCAATTCTTGCCGCCTCGTCGAGAGACTTAGGAATCGTGTCAAAGTAGCCCTTGCATACATAGTAACCCATTCCGGAGCTTGCAACCGAGATAAGGATGAGTCCCGGAACAGCTCCTGCCTGTGTAAGACCGAACTGCTTTAACAGGAAGTAGAGACATATCATGGTGAGGAAGCCCGGGAACATTCCAAGGATTAACCAGAATCTCATGAGTAACTCTCTGCCCTTAAATCGCATTCTTGAGAGCGCGTAGCTCACACAGAGAACGAATGCTGTCTGACCTATTGATACAAAAAGAGCAATTATAAGTGTATTTCCATACCACTTTAAGAATTTAGTCTCACCGCTGAACAAGAACTTATAGGAGTCCAGTGAGAACTTCTTCGGAAAGAGGTAATCAACCATTCCGCCAAGCTCCGTAATGTATGAACGGAAGCTCTGGAGCACCAGACATAAAAACGGGAACAGCCATATTATACTTATAAGGACCAATACTATATAAACAATTGTATTGCTTACTTTCTTGCGCGTACGCATATTATGTTGTTTAGCCATTATTGGAATCCCTCCTCGTCCTTAACTGATGGAAGCATATTATATACCACCAATGATACAACAGCGGTTACCACGAATACCATGATACCGATAACAGCCGCCATCTTGTAGTTAGTATCTTCGACAGTCATCTTATAGAGCCACGTTACAAGCAGATCGGTGTAACCTGCACCGCCCGAAAGTGAAAGTGACTGCGGCTTTCCCTGATTGAGCAGGAAAATAATGTTGAAGTTATTTAAGTTGCCCGTAAACGATGTGAGCAGATAAGGTCCTGTCACGAAAAGCATATACGGAAGTGTAATCTTCCTGAAGGTCTGGAACGCATTGGCACCGTCAATCTTGGCACTCTCGTAAAGCTCCTCAGGTATATTCATAAGAAGTCCTGTCGTGATGAGCATTACATAAGGAATACCCACCCAGAGGTTAACCAGAAGAATTGTAATCTTGGCAAGTGTAGGATTCGTCCAGAACGGAATAGGCTGGCTTATCCACCCCCACTTCAGGAGATACATATTCACAAGTCCGTCATTTGCGAACATCTTTCCCACATAGAGAAGGGAGATGAACTGCGGAATGGCAATCGTCATAACAAGGATTGTTCTCCACAGCTTCTTGAACTTAATGCCCTTCTTGTTGATGAGGATGGCAACCGCCATGCCGAGGAAATAGTTCAAAAAGGTTGCAAAAAATGCCCATATAAGTGTCCATGAAAGAACCGTTCCGAAGGTCTTTCCAAAACCGCCGGTTCCGATAGAGAACAGATTCTTAAAGTTCGTAAGTCCAACCCATGTGAATAGATTAGTCGGTGACTGATGTGTAGCATCGTAGTTAGTGAATGCTATACAAATCATAAAAATAATAGGAAGAAGCACAAACATGAACACACCAAGCACCGGCAGAGCGAGGAGTGTCTTGTCGAAATGCTCATCAAAAAGTGTTGCAATATCGTCCTTGTTCGAAGGAAGGATAAGCTTATTCTGGTTATCCTTGTTATCCCTTATGTTGAGTCTCCACACAAAGACGAATGCCAGGATAATAAATATGCTCAGAATACTATATAACAAGATAAGGAAGCTGTTATCTCCGTATGTATACACATAGTTAGCATCATATCCTCCGACCTTTGTTCCGAGTGTTCCTATGTCCTTAAGATACCCTGCCCCGAAGAACACCATATACAGGATAAAAAGAACCTCCGAACCCAAAAATGCTATTCCTCTTACCCACTGCTTTCTGGTAAGTTGACCAAAGCCCATAATCAAAAAGGAAACTCTGGTTTTCCAGTCGCCCTTTGCAAAGGTGGTTCCAATATCCTTTATATCAGCTCCAACCGCCTTAACTGCTCCGGAGACCTTTCCTTTCTTTTTTTGATCAGCCATGTCTGCAATTACCTCCTCAATTCTGGTTTATTACTGCGGTCATTCACGCAGAGCGGACGGCACTCATGTGCCTGTCATAAAAGCACTGTTACAATCATCCCATCCGTGCTGCCTCCTCTGCACAAATGACCTCTCTTATTAAAAGTGCGGGGGGAATTAATTCCCCCCGGCTTCAGATTAAATTCATTTGAATTATTTACTGGGCATAGGACTGCTGACGAGCCTGGAAGTCCTCAAGGACCTTCATAAGTTCATCATCGCTCATATTGTCATACTTGTCTGCAATTACATCATCACCAAGTGATGTAGCGTCTGTCCAGTAATCTCCAGGATACTGACCCTGTGGAATTGTGTAAGCAAGCTGCTCTGCGAGTGCTGATAAAGCTGCATCTGCCTTAACTGCATCACTCTGCTGTGCTACGAGGTTAGATGGTCCCCATGCAGCCTCATTGAAACGTGCAAGCTGTGTCTCTTCGTTAGATAAGTACTCAGCGAGTGCGAGACATACAAGCTGCTTGCCCTGCTCTGTCTGAGGCTTAACACCGATAAGCTTAAATCCGCCGAAGCCGCTCATCTGATAGCTCTGTCCATCAACTGTGAAGCTTGGCAGCTTAGCACATGCATAATTGTCACCGAATACTGCCTTAGCTGCATCTGCATCCCATACACCATCTACGATAGCTGCAAGGTTAGTTGCCTTATCAACTGATGAACCATTCTGGAATGAAGGAGACTTAGCAAGGTTAATCATAGCCTTAAATGCTGCAACGCCTTCCTTGCTTGCGTATGTAACATCAGAGCCTACGAATGCACCTGATTCATCGGTTGTATACTCAAGCTTACAGCCTGTAGCGAAGAAGAATGCTGTCTGATACCAGCCGGAGTTAATCTCCATGTAGATGTTCTTGCCTGCCTTCTCGCAGTCAGCTACGATCGCGTCAAGGCTTGTAGGATCTGTAACCACGCTCTTATCATAATATAAGAAATATCCGTTATCGGATGTGATAGGGAAAGCATATACCGTGTTACCAACCTTAGAAGCACCTACGGCACCTGCATCATTGTTAGTTGAAACGAAGTTCTCATAATATCCTGTAAGCGGCATGAGTGCACCTGCTGCAACAAGACGTGCTAACTGATCCTGTGCGAAGCCGAAGATATCAGCTCCTGCCTGAACATCTGTTACCATATTGCCGGCTGCATCGCCCTCACCTGTTGCCTGAATCTCTACTGTGTAGCCTGCCATATCAGGGTTAGCCTTGAAGAATTCATCACATCTTGCCTGTGTGAAATCAACAACCTTATCTGCAACCCAGATCTTAATTGTGCCTGAGCCATAATCTGCAAGTGTCGGTCTGTCCGATGCGGCAGTCTTGGTTGTCTCTGTCTCACCATCTGTTGATGCTGCTGATGAAGATGTTGGTGCTGCTGTAGTTGCTGTAGTTGCTGTCGTGTCACCATTACCTGCATTGTTGCTCTTGCTGCACGCTGTAAGTGATGTAAATGCCATCGCCGTTACAAGTGCGACCGATAAAGCCTTTTTGAACTTTCTCATAATAAATGTCCTCTCTTTCTTTTTTTCTCCCGAACTCCGTAAGCTCCTCTTCTAAAACAGCTGTTACGAAACTTTCGAAAGCTTATGTACTGATAATACTCTCCTGTTCTGCAAAAGTCAATAGCCTTTTGTGCATTTTGCATATTTTTTCGTGCTTTTATTGTTTGTTTTGGGTATTTTGATATTGTTATTTACATTAGCGTAAAAATGTGCTATCATTTTCGTATAATTTCAATTATGTATTTTCGAAAACTTGTGTAAAAACAGTTCGAAGAAAAGAGGATATATGGTAACTATAAAGGACATCGCCGAAAGACTCGGCATTTCTATAAGTACAGTCTCTAAGGGACTGCATGGTGCCAGCGATATCAGTGAGGAGATGCGTCAGCAGGTCTTAGATACCGCAATTGAGATGGGCTATGTTATCAAGGAGAAGAAGCCGGCTTCAAGGCAGAAGGTATGTATTATAGTAGAGAATATGGAATATGCGAATATCAACCAGTTCGGTTATGAGCTTATAGCAGGCTTCCGCCTCGTTGCAAGTGAGGCTCAGTTTGAGGTGGATATTGTTCCCATAGACCAGTATTTCCAGACATGGCAGACCTACGACAGCCTTATGAAACAGAACGGCTATTCAGGTGCCTTTTTCCTTGGGCTTGAGCTCAATGAGGCATATATGAAGCAGCTTGAAAAGACTACAATCCCTACTGTTCTCTTCGACAACTATATTTCCAATGAGCATATTGCATATGTGGGAACGGATATTCATGTCGGTTTTTCGACACTCATACATTACCTTAAAGAAAACGGTCACAAAAAGATAGCCTTTCTAAACGGTTCAAAGAACAGCTACATATCCGCACTCAGATATCAGGGCTTCATACAGGCAATGAACGAAGCTGAGCTTGACCTTGATATGCAGCTCATCGGACATACTGTCTACTACCCTGACGAGACAGTGTCCGATTTTGTCAAGTCTTTCACAGATAAAGGTGCCACAGCAATCATGTGTGCAAGCGACCTGATTGCGGCAAGAACAATAAATGAACTTCACAAGCTCGGACTCCGCGTTCCGGAGGATGTCAGTGTAACAGGCTTTGATGACCTTCCCGTAGCAAAATATCTTGCACCTCCTTTAACCACCATAAGGCAGGAGCGGTTTGCTCTTGGCAAATCAGCATTTGCTCTTCTAAAAGATTTAATGTCGGGACTTCCTGTGAGCACAATGCTTCTCCACTCAACAGTTGTGTTGCGTGAATCTGTAGGAAAGGCTCCGGCTGACAATAATTAAAACCAGATAACTGCGCTGCTTTTTTCCGAATTGTTATGTGTTTTTGTCAATTTGCTCTTTATATAGCTTCACAATTATCTGCATAACTCTCTAAAAAAAGGAATGGATAACATGCTATTTGAGAAGCAACTCAATTTATCATGTTATTCATTCCTTTTAAAATAACTTATTTATTATTGTCTATTAAATCCACTTATTCAAATGCCTTTAACGCAGGAAGCGCATTTCCTTCATAATCAAATAGAGCCTGATTAGCCCACTCATTCCCGCATGGCTCCTTCACTCCGAGATATTGAATAGAGGCGCTCGTTGCCCATCCTGAACCGACAACCGGAATCCACGCAGGCTCCCAATAGTAAAATCCTATGCATGAAGCGCATTTTTGCACCATTACAACGAATTCCTGCATATACTTAAGCTGCCCTTCGGGGCTTATGTCATAATTGAGATTTTGAAGAATTGCTGTATTCTTCGATGCCATGCCTTTTCTTGCGTTGGCTCTCAGCTTTTCTTTAATGGCATAATCCTGCACTGTATAAGGCATTGCAGTCTCCACAACACATACTTCTTTGCCGTATTTTTCGGAAAGCCTGTCAATATTCTCTTTCAAAGTGCCAAGACCGTATGATTTTTTATAAGGAAAATATGAAATTCCTATAATGTCGTAATCAAGTTTTTTGCCATACTCGTCAAGAAATGCCGTATATACTTCGTGTTCCGGCTCTGCCGCAGTATGAAGCACAACCTTTGCTTTTGGTGCACCGTAGCGTATTCCCGATATAGCTGCCTCTAAAAGCCTGCAAGCCGCTTCGTACTCAGGGAATCTTCCTTCCGGCCAGAGAATTCCGTTCGATATCTCATTGCCCGGCTGAACCATATCCGGTGAAACACCTGCTGCCGCAAGATACTCAAGCACTGACACTGTATATCTTTTCACTGCTTCACAAAGCTTGTCAAGCTTATAGCTTCTCCATGCCTTAGGCTTAATCTGCCTGCCTGTGTCAGCCCAGAAATCACTATAATGAAAATCAAGCAAGAAGCTCATTCCGGCAGCCTTACATCTTCTGGCAGTCTCAATGACAGTCACAAGGTCGTCACTTCCGCCGCCGTATGCCACTCCATCAATGTCGAAGGGACTGTTCCACAACCTCAGTCTCACACTGTTGACTCCATGTGAAGCTAAGATTTCTTCAAGCTTTCTTTCAGCTCCATTGTCATAATATTTTGTTTTAAGTTTTTCAAGTTCAAGTAAGGTAGATATATCTACTCCCTTAATCATAGAATTTCTCCATCCCTGCTAAAATGTTGCTCTTCACTGCTGACCAAGACAATAATTTATGAACTGCTGCGCTGTTCGTCCTGAGATTCCGCCATGGCTTAGTTCCCACTTATTAGCTTCGGCACATAGCTGCTCGTCCGTCATGTTGACTCCGTTTTTCCTCGCAAGCTCAATAACTATATTGAAATATTCCTTCTGGCTTGGCTTGGAATAGTTGATTGTGACACCGAATCTGTTCACAAGAGACAATTTCTCCTGCATCGTATCCGAGCGATGCATTCCATTGTCATTTTGAACATCATCCCTGTCATTCCAGGTCTCTTTTATGAGATGACGTCTGTTTGATGTAGCATATATGAGAATATTATCCGGCTTTGTCTCGACTCCGCCCTCAATCACTGCCTTTAAGAACTTATATTCTATCTCAAATTCTTCAAAAGATAAGTCATCCATGTAAATGATAAATTTATAATTTCTGTTCTTAATTGATGCGATGACATTCGATAAATCCTTGAACTGATGCTTATAAATCTCTATCATTCTAAGACCCTGGTCATAGAATTCATTCACTATAGCCTTGATGCTTGTTGATTTACCGGTTCCGCTGTCGCCGAATAGAAGAACATTGTTCGCTTTCTTCCCTTCAACAAAGGCTCTCGTATTATCCACAAGCTTTTTCTTCTGAATCTCATATCCTACAAGGTCATTTAACATAACCTTCTCCATATTATTGATAGGCTGAAAATTAATTTTTCCATCCTGGTCGGAGGAAAAGCGGAATGCCTTATTGAGTCCGAACATTCCAACACCGTAAGCCTTATAAAAGCCTGTGACAAGGTCAAAAATATCATCGACATCCTTAGCTTCTCCAAGCTTAAGAGACAGATTCCTTACTTTCTCGCTCACATTCTTGTTATACATCAGCTCCGGCTTCCCTATTGCCTTGTAATTCTCTAAGATGCCAAAGCTGTCTATGCCAAGTCTTTCTTCAAGCCACGAAAAATCATAGTGAAACAAATCATAGAATGCTTTGAAATCATTCTTTGCAAAATAATTGGCACTGCCATCCTTAGCACCGACCTTCTCACATGTGATGCTGAAAGGATTCTCATCCGTTATGAGAAGAAATGTAAGATAGTTGTGCCATAGATTATTGTCAAAACCATACGAAGTTGCCAGCACAAGCAGTCTCTTTACCTGTCTATATGCCTCTATGACAAGCTCATCCTTAGGTACATCTGCGTCCTTTGCCTTCTTTGAAACTTCACACAGCTTCATAAGTATTGAATCAGCAGGCATATCTCCGTACATTATCAGTTTAGATACAATATTTTCCATATTTATCCTCTATTCTGAGAGGCTTGTAAAAACAGCTCTCTTTTTGTGTATAGATAATCTTTTAATCAGCTCCTGTACATCTAACTTCATATACTGTATATCACAGGCTATATATCAAGCTTCTTAACGCATGCAAGTGCAACAGCACCCGGTCCTATATGACAGGATACGCTGAGTGAAAGCGGGTTCATGACTATATCATGCTCCGGATAAAGCTCTTTTACTTCATCATAAAAAAGCTTTCCTTCATCAGGCTCTCCCGAATATGCTATCTCAATATACATATTCTCGCCCTTCTCAGAGCTTCCAAAGCGCTTTTTGCAGTCATCCTGTATCGCATTAATCATAGTCTGCTTAGCCTGCTTTAATGTGCGGCATTTTGAAAATGCATCCAGCTTCTCACCCTGAATCTGAAGCACAGGCTTAAGCTTTAAAAGAGTTCCCAGTGCAGCAGCTGCCGGTGTTATTCTTCCGCCCTTCTTCAGATAATACAGTGTTTGGAGAGTTATATATATGCTCGACTCAAATCTTGTCTGCTCAAGCTTTTCCTTTATCTGCGCTGCGCTATAGCCCTTGTCAGCCATCGCCATCGCATCTAAAACAGACTGTCTTTGCGTAACCGAAATTCTCTGGTTGTTTACAACCTGAACCTTGCCATCATAGTCATCCGATAACATAATAGCTGTCTGGCATGAGCTGCTAAGTCCACTTGACATCGGGATATGAACAACCTCATCGTATTCTTTCAAAAGCTTATCCCACAGATCTGTCACATCACCCGGAGACGGCTGTGAGGTCGATATCTTGGCATCCTCTCCTAATGCTTTATAGAACTGTTCCTGTGTCAAATCAATATCTTCATAATACAACTTATCATTTATATAAAACGGCATCGGCAGCACCGATATTCCAAACTTCTTTGCGTCAGCCTGCGTTATTCCGCTGTTACTGTCCGTAACTATAGCAACCTTACTCACATTAATCCTCCATTTCAGCGTGTATTATATGCCATAAAATATCTCAACAATTATTCTTGACAATAATAATGCTTTTTATCGTTTTTCAACCACTTCACCCTGTTTTTTGTATATGCTGTTCTCTGCGACATAGCCTCTAACCGATGACAGCGGGTAAATATTGCTTCTGCGGCCTATAACCGTTCCCGGATTAAGAACACAGCCGCAACCGACTTCCACATTATCTCCTATCATTGCTCCGAACTTTTTAAGTCCTGTCTCTAAGACATCGCCATTACATTTTACTTTGACAAGCGCCTTATCGGACTTTACATTAGATGTTATCGAGCCTGCTCCCATATGTGACTTATACCCTAGAATCGAATCACCGACATAGTTATAATGAGGCACCTGCACTTTGTTAAAAAGAACAACATTCTTAAGCTCTGTTGAATTGCCAACGACAGCGCCCTCGCCCACAATAGCATTCCCTCTGATAAACGCACAATGCCGTATTTCTGAGTTCTTTCCTATAATACAAGGTCCGTTAATGTACGCTGTAGGTGCCACCGCAGCACTCTTTGCTATCCATACGTTCTCAGAAACCTCATCATATTCAGTCTTATCAAGCGTTCTTCCAAGCTCCTTGATAAAATCACCAATAAGCGGCAGCGCCTGCCATGGATATTCAAGTCCAACGAACAGCTTAGCTGCAATCGTCTCATCAAGATTGTATAATCTGTCTATCTTCAACTCATCTGACATAATACTCCTCATTTCCGTGTTAAACCAAAACAGAACCTGATTTTATACTATCTGCTTCGCACAAATCAATTATAATACCCATCCGGTAAAAATCTTATAACCTATCTAAGTATATTATCACATCAGCTAATCTAAAACAATCTGTTTTTCTCTTGGCATTTTGCCATATCGTAAAATATCATGAACAATGCTGTTCAATAATCCTCAGTTCATAAATACACAGGCATATTGACTTTTTTGCTCATTATATCATGATTCGCACCTTCGGTGCTTACCGTTGCTTCGCAACTATCATGAGCCAATTCGCCGTTCGCCAAAAGTGAGCAAGCTCCCTATGGCTCTCTTGCGCTCATTATATCGTGAGCACAGCTCACTCAATAATTTCATTGCTCGTTAATCATGCAAGCATGTTAACCCGCCTGCATTCATTATATCTTGCACTTATTTGTAAAAGGCTGCTGCGCTGTCAAAGTAAGGTCTTAACATGTACTGGTTACTTACTTGTTTTACGGCAAGTGTTCTTCTAGCAACAAACCCTTCAAGCTTATCTAAGTATTCCTGACATGATATGCTTGCATCAGCAACACCTGTAAGCCCCTTCTCCCAGCTTGCCGTGAGAGTCGGGTCTAAAAGATATTTTATTGAAGCTGCGACAACATCATATATCATCTCACCTAACAGAGTAGGTGTAATAATCTGCGTCTTGTTATTTAGCTTTATATATCCTTTGTCAATAAGCTTTTTTAAAATTTCCGCTCTTGTCGCACTTGTTCCTATTCCGCTTCCCTTTATCTGCGCTCGTAGCTCCTCATCCTCTATGAGCTGTCCCGCATTCTCCATTGCAAGTATTATTGAACCGGAATTATACCTTTTAGGTGCCGCTGTCTTTCCTTCCTTTACAAAAAATTCGTTAACCGGAACCATATCCCCTTTTTTTAACTTCTGCAAAAGCTCAAGCATAGCTGCATCGCATTTCACATCCTCAGTCTCATCATCATTTGCTTTACCTGTCTTATTCTGCGAAGCAGGCACTCCTGCCACCTTGTAGTAGCCCTCGGATATAAGCACTTTGAAGCTTGAAAAAAGGCTTTCTGTATCTTTTTTCATAACTATTGCAACCTTCTGATATACAGCCGGAGGGTAAAATATCGCAAGAAATCTTTTTACAATGGTTTCATAGACCTTCGCAGCCATAGCTGACAGACCTCGCACTGCACCTGTCTGCCCTGTAGGAATAATCGCATAATGGTCTGTAATCTGCTTATCATTCGTATACTTTGTCTTTGCTATGCTTTTATAGCTGTCATTTGATAGTATCTCGGCAGCAAATCCCGCCGCAGGTTCATAATTCTTAAGCCCGCCTATATTCTTATGTATTTCCTTGGCTACAGCCGTCGATAACACTCTCGCATCAGTTCGAGGATAAGTCACAAGCTTCTTCTCATACAGCTCCTGGGTTATCTTAAGCGTCTCATCGGGGCTTATCTTAAAGAGCCTTGAACATTCATTCTGCAGCTCGGCAAGGTTGAACAACAAAGGAGCACTCTTATTCTCCTTCTTCTTTTCAAGTCCGGTAATGACAGCCTCTGACGGAGGAATCAGGCTTAGATTTCTGGCATTGTCGGGCATCTTCATCCCTGACATAAGCTCTATCAGAGCTTTCGCATCCTCCTCTTTGTTAAAGCCGTTCTCCTTGTAAAGCTTGGGTGACGCAAAATATTCTGAACCTTCAACCGCTCTCCACTCCGCTTCAAATGAGCTGTTTCCAAGGCTGCATTTTGCTAACACTCTGTAAAAAGGAGTCTCGACAAACTGTCTTATCTCACGCTCACGTCTTACAATCATTCCCTGCACACATGTCATAACGCGGCCTACAGCAATCACGGTATTTTTCTGTAACTTCAAATAGTTAGAGATTGTATTTCCGTATTTTAAAGTGAGCACGCGCGAAAAATTGATTCCCATAAGGTAGTCTTCCTTTGCACGCAGATATGCTGCATCGGCAAGGCTGTCATACTCTGACAAATCCTTCGCTTCCCTGATTCCTCTAAGAATCTCCTCCTCTGTCTGTGAATCTATCCAGACACGTCTTCTGTTTTTTCCTTCTACATGCGCTTCCTGCTCCACAAGACGATATATGTATTCTCCTTCACGTCCTGAGTCGGTACATACATATATAGTATCTATATCAGGACGATTAAGGAGTCCTGATACAATGTCAAACTGCTTTTTTACTCCTTCAATGACCTCATATTTCCACTCGGTCGGAATAAATGGCAGTGTATCAAGACTCCATCTTTTTAGCGCCGGGTCATAACACTCAGGATAGCTCATCGTGACAAGATGTCCTACACACCATGTCACGACAGCTTCCTCAGATTCTACATAACCGTCACGGCGCACCGTATTATATTTTAATGCCTTGGCAAATTCCTGTGCCACACTAGGCTTCTCAGCTATAAATAAAGACTTACCCATTCATATACTCCCATAAAATTATACCAAAACCAGAGCTTTCTTCTACATTCTGTCAGACTACTTAGACTCGTCAATCGTCTGCCCATAAGCCGGTATGAAATGGTCAACAAAGAACTGAACCTCCGGCAGCTTCATGTCGAGCACTGATTCTAAGGTTGTCTCCTCTGCCTTGCAAAAATCCTGATTTCCCATTGAGCGCTCCTCGATACATTTTATGAGAGCCGACAGCTTATCAGCAGCTTTTACATACAGCCACATCACTGCTTCCTTCTCTGTATCCTGCATTAAAGGCTCATAATACGGACGCATTTCGTTCGGAAGTCCATCTAAAAGCTCATCCTTTGCCACACTCTCGACTTCCTTGTACGCATTGCGTATAAGCGGATTATAATACTTTACGGGAGTAGGCATATCTCCTGTGATAATCTCTGTTGCATCATGATACATTCCCATAAGCGCAAGCCTGTCAGGATTCAGACTGCCGCCATAATATACGTTGTTAATCACGCCGAGCGCATGCGCAATCATAGCAACATCCATGCTGTGCTCACATATATTTTCCGTTCTGGTATTTCTCATAAGTCCCCATCGGTTTATATATTTCATTCTGCCCATAAGTGCAAAAAACTGATTTTCTCTCATCTTCACATACCTTTATCTTCCATCAAAATAATCCCATGGTCAAAAGCTCAAGAGACATTCGTAAAAATCCGCCTCATAAGGGTTTCTCTGCTCCTGATCCACAAATATCCGAATTCCGGATATACAATTATTCACCAAAGACTTCTCTGGCTGCCGCAACAGTGTCCATGGCATCCTTTGCATAGTAATCGGCACCAATCTGCTTGGCATATTCCGGGGTCAGGACTGCACCGCCAACGACAACCTTACAATCAACATTATTTTCCCTAAGCAGCTTGATAGTGTTTTCCATGCTCACAAGAGTTGTCGTCATAAGTGCCGACAGGCCGACAAGCTTTGCCTTGTGCTCTATTGCCGCATTCACGACTGTCATGTAGTCAACATCCTTGCCAAGGTCAATAACCGTGTAGCCGTAATTTTCCAGAATGACCTTCACGATATTCTTTCCGATATCGTGTACATCGCCCTTGACCGTAGCCATCACAATCTTGCCCTTGCTTACAGGTGTCTTGTTATCTGCTGCAAGCTTCTTTTTTATAACCTCAAATGAAGCCTGAGTCACTTCTGCGGCAAGAATAAGCTGTGGAAGGAACACTTTGCCCTTCTCAAAATTCTTGCCGATTCTGTCAAGTGCCGGTATAAGTGTTCCATTAATTATCTCTAACGGTTCCATATGTTCAAGCATCTGCTCCGTAAGTCTTGCACCATCATTTTTCAGCCCATTCTCTACTGCGTATGCAAGTGTACCCTTCTCAGAGCCTTGAATATTCTCAGTACCTGCTGCATTTTTTGCACTGCTTTCTGCCTTGCCTGCTTTTGCCGGAACATAGCCATTATATGCCTGTATATAATCCATTGAATTTCTGTCTATTCCGGTGAGAAGTCTGTAAGCGCGCACTGCTCCTGTCATAGATACAATGTTAGGATTGATAATCGGAAGTGTCAGTCCATATGTAAGAGCCATCGCAAGGAAATTCTGGTTTACAAGCTCTCTGTACGGAAGTCCGAAGGATATGTTGGAAACTCCGAGCACTGTATTAAGTCCAAGCTCATAGTGTACTGTATGAAGTGCATTCAAGGTTTCCATCACTCCGTCCTGCTCTGCCGAGGCTGTAAGAGTAAGACAGTCGATAAATACATTCTCCTTAGGTATGCCAAGTAAGAGTGCCCTGTCAAGAATCTTCTTTGCTATGGCGACACGCTCATGAGCTGTCTTAGGTATTCCATTCTCATCAAGTGTGAGTCCGACAACACATGCTCCGTATTTTTTTACAAGCGGAAGTACATTATTAAGAGAGTTCTCCTCACCATTCACCGAATTCACTATAGGCTTTCCGCTGTATACCCTGAGTCCTGCCTCTAAGACTTCCGGTATCGTACTGTCAATCTGAAGAGGTACATCACATACCGATTGAATGGCTCTTATTGCATCGACCATCATGCTCTTTTCATCTATCTCAGGAAGTCCGACATTCACATCGAGTATCTCTGCACCGCCATCTATCTGCTCTAATGCCTGATTCATGATATAGTCAAGATTATGCTCCTTGAGCGCCTGCTTGAACAGCTTCTTGCCTGTAGGATTGATTCTCTCGCCGATTATTCTTGGCTGGTTAATCACAACCGTACTGCTTGCGGAGCACACTGCCGAAGGAATAACATTCTCTTTTCTTATAAATTCTGCATTATCGAGTGCTTTTTTGAGCTCTGCGATATATTCAGGGCTTGTTCCACAGCAGCCACCCATTATCGTAGCACCTATCTGTGCCATTTTTGCCATTTTAGATGCAAATTCCTTTGGGCTTACATTGTATTCATTCGTCACAGGGTCAGGAAGTCCGGCATTCGGCTTTACTACAAGCGGAAGTCTCGTATATTTTCCAAGCTCCTCAACCACAGGATAGAGCTCATCAGGTCCAAGCGAACAGTTAACTCCAAGCGCATCGACTCCTAGTCCCTCCATTGTAAGTGCCATTGCTGATACCTGACAGCCGGTGAAGGTTCTCATATTCTGCTCAAATGTCATTGTACAGATAATCGGAAGCTCTGTATTCTCCTTAGCCGCAAGCACAGCCGCCTTAAGCTCCAGCAAATCAGTCATAGTCTCGAATATGATAATATCCGCATCTTTTCCGGCTATAACCTGTTCTTTATATATATCATATGCTTCCTCGAACTTGAGATCTCCTGTAGGCTCAACCAGCCTGCCTATAGGTCCTAAGTCTAGAGCTACTATGCAGTCAGTTCCCTCACATGCTTTTCTCGCATTCTCTATTCCTTTTTTAATAACCTGCTCAACTGTATAACCGCAGCCTTCAAGCTTATATCTGTTACCGCCGAAGGTATTCGTGTATATTATATCCGAACCGCTCTTGACATACTGTCTGTGTATTCCGATAAGAAGCTCCTCATTGGTAAATGATAACACTTCCGGTATCTGCCCAAGCTTAAGCCCCGATGCCTGAAGCATCGTTCCCATGGCTCCATCTAACAATATATATTTCTTATCAGCTTTGTTCTTCTTTTCAAGTAATGTCTTAAAATCCACAGTGTTCACCTTTCTTCCTGAATCTGCATGTGTCTTTCATACGACAGACACTGCAGCCGCGTCTTTTTCTCTCGACCTCGCTATTTGAAATACCTATAACTGCCGTAACCGACTTACAGGGGGTCATAAGTCCACCCCCTGTAATATTAACTCCGATTCTTTTTTGAGCTGAAAGCACATCAAGAAAAAGGTGCTGCGTCTCCAATGGAAAATCACCATACCCCGGACTGAAACGCCACGTAGTATATCTGCCTTCAAACTCTTTCATTATTTCACGCTCTGCGATATCGCACACCTGCTCGACTGCCGCAGATGCTAAGCTGTCCGCAACAACAGCTGCCGACATGCTCTTTACTGACAGCTGCCTTATAAGCCTGTCAACCCCATCAGAAAGCGTAACTGCAAAAAGTACAACTCCCTCACACCCTTCAAGATGCCCGGATATCGAACTGCCGCATAAGCTGAGTGAAGTACCATTAAGAGCCACACACTCTTTGGAAGTGTTATTTTTGTCTATTTCAAAATATCGGTATGTGTATCTTGCATTTATAACACTGAGCAGCTTTTTCTCACAGTCGTCCGCAAGCTCTAATGTCTGTCTGTCAGGAATTGATAAACCATAACCCAGATAGCGGAATGCTTCATCTTTATTAATGCTTTCAAGCTTACTATTCATCATAATCTCCACATCGCAGTTCATTTTATTGCATATATAACAGAAAATTAAATATTATTAATCTTTTCAATGTCATTTACAGCAACACTATTGTAAACGATATTCACAATCCGCTTTCGCTTCCCACTCATAAAAACGATGCTTGGCATCTCTATTTTATAAATTATTTTACGGAAAATCTATATGCTGTAACGAAATCAAACGGCACGCCTGCCTGAACTACCGGTGATTCAAATGCCGTGTTATTTACCGCATCCGGGAAAAACTGTGTCTCAAAGCAGACTCCGTCACGCTTCTCATAATAGCAGTCATCCTTGCCTCTTGATTTTCCACTTAGGAAATTGCCTGTATATATCTGAATACCCGGCATCTGTGTGAACACTTCCATAAATCTTCCGCTCTTCTCATCATAAAGACTTCCTGCAAGCTCCACTTCGCCCTTGTTATCTAAGACAAAATTATGATCATAGCCTCCTGCAAGAATAAGAGGTTCATAATCAGCATTTATATCTTCCCCGATAGCCTTAGGCTCTGTAAAATCCATTGGAGTTCCCTTGACACTTCTGTACTCACCTGTCGGGATAAGGCTTGCATCCGAAGGAGTGAACTCACTTGCCGCAAGCCACATCTTCTGGTCATATACTGTACCTGAAGCATGTCCTGCAAGATTAAAGTAAGAATGATTGGTAAGATTCACTATAGTGTCATCACCCGCAACACCCTCATATTCAAGAATCACGCTGTCATCGTCAGTGAGAATATATGTGACAGAGACATGAAGTTCTCCAGGCATTCCC
Source organism: uncultured Eubacteriales bacterium (assembly GCA_900545175.1). Taxonomy (GTDB): domain Bacteria; phylum Bacillota; class Clostridia; order Lachnospirales; family Lachnospiraceae; genus CAG-882. Next base: position 62,749 of record UQYF01000005.1, on the reverse strand, counting down.
TGGTCTCCGTCCGGACTTACAAGAGAAAATCTTACCGCTTGTCCTCTCTCGTTATCAGCAATCTCACTTTCCCATCTTCTTGAGCTGTACCCATCCGGACCGCTGTGAAGATTATTCTCTCCGCTATTTTTCGCAAGCTTGTATTCTTTTCCTTTTATCATAAAGCGTGCGTCCTTTATGCGGTTGGCGTTACGTCCTACTACAACTCCAAAATTCTCACCGTTAGCGGTCTCATACTGGGCGACATTGTCATATCCAAGCACAACATCCGCAAAATTGCCATCCCTGTCGGCAACCTCAAGTGACTGCAATGCTGCTCCCATCTCAATAAGTCTTATTCTGGTTCCATGGTCATTGGTCACAGTGTATGAATATACTGTAGCTCCATGGCTGTCATGTCCGAACACTTCTCTGATAATTCCCATAATAATCCTCCTTGCCTACTCTGATTTTCGTATAAGACACATCAGATAGTCTGTTTTTTTATCTTTCCTTTTATCATTTTTAAAAGATATATTACACTCTCCCTGTTAAGCACAAGATAAATGGCATACACAGCTGCTGCGACAATAAATGCAGTAAGTGACGGCAGCTTCCAGCATACATATGCACATACCGTGACCAGTATAAGCTCTTCAAGAAGCTTCACTCTCGCTTTAACCTGCTCTTTTTCCTGTCCAAGCAGCTTTTCAAGATAAATCTGCGATATAAAATACCTTACGCCTATCGAACATACCATAAAGAGTATGATTGAATCGATACTGTGCAGACCATATGCGCCAAAAATACTCAAGACAATACTGAGTGCCATTGAAATAAGATTTACAAGCAAAAGAAATCTTTCCTTTCTAAGCACCTTAAAATAAGTGGCACATACAAGGTTCATCTTACCGTCAAAAATACACAGTGGAAGAAGAATCGCCATATACGCAAGGCTCACCTCGTACTGCGGAAGCCACAGCTTAAGTATCTCTTTGGCAGGTATATATACCATAAATACAACCGGAAGTATCACATTTAAGACATGCTTTGACATTGCAAACAGATCTTTCTGCCTCTTTTCATCAATCTGCCTGAGTGCCGGAAACAGAACCATGGAAATCTGTGACACGAACAACAAAAAGAAATTGGTGAGCGTGAGAGAAAATGACACTTCTCCGAAATCTTCAATCCCCCAGTATCGGTCTATAATAAATCTTCCTCCGCCGAGTATAAGATTACCGGCTATGTTGGCTATTGTAAGATTTATACCTATCTTAATGCTGTCAAGTGATTCTCGCACGACGGAACCGAATGCCGTTCTCCCGGCAAATACTACCTCGCGCCCTTTATATACGCAGTATGCCATAGCGCACAGCTTCGCAAGCATGTAGAGCCATACATAAGTCTTGTAATCACTGCTTTTTATAACAAACAATGCCAGTATTGATATCATAAATACAATTTTATCAATCATCACTGACATTGAATATAGTCTTGTCTCGTTCGCTGCCTGAAATATACAGCCGAGATACAATGTAAGATTGTACAAAAGCATATACATCGCTGTCATTATGAACACGAATTCAGTGTCAGCACCTTTTCCCGCCGTGAGCGCCCATATAATAATCCCGGCTGCAATAACTGACTGAAACAAAGCTCCGAACCAGAACTGTCCGCCGAGCATCTTCTTGTCCATATCGCTGTATTCAATACCGCCTATTTTTAAATATACACCATCATTTAATCCAAAATGGAAAAAGCCTGTGTATCCTGTATAAAATAGGAAAAGCGACCAGTAACCGTAGTTTGCTTTATCAAAAAACTTAGGAAGTATAAGCGAAGTAAGTATACTAAGTAAAAGCGATATTCCCTGAGCAGCAAATGCATAAATAATATTTCGTAATATTCTTCTTTCCTGTCTCATTTATATAACGGTCTTAAAATACTCTATCGTCTTTTTAAGCCCATCCTCCAGCTTAATAGTCGGCTGCCATGACAACTCTTTTTGTGCAAGGTCTATGATTGGCTTTCTCTGTGTAGGATCATCTGACGGAAGCGGCATATATACAATCTTAGACGAACTGTGAGTAAGCTCAATGACAATATCCGCAAGCTGCTTCATTGTGAATTCACCCGGATTTCCAAGATTAACCGGTCCTGTAAAGCCATCTCTTGAATTCATCATCCTAATCATTCCTTCAATCATATCATCCACATAACAGAAGCTTCTGGTCTGGCTGCCATCACCATATATGGTTATATCTTCACCCTTTAGCGCCTGTACAATAAAATTAGAAACAACTCTTCCATCATTCTGATTCATTCTCGGTCCGTATGTATTAAAAATGCGGATAACCTTAATGTCAACATCATGCTGTCTGTGATAATCAAAAAATAAGGTCTCAGCCATTCTCTTTCCTTCATCATAGCAGGAACGAATTCCTATAGGATTGACATTCCCTCTATAGCTCTCCGGCTGCGGATGAACCTCAGGATCACCATAAACCTCGCTGGTACTTGCCTGAAGTATGCGCGCATGTGTACGCTTGGCAAGACCCAACATATTCATTGCACCATAGACACTTGTCTTGGCTGTCTTAATAGGGTTATACTGATAATGAGGAGGACTCGCCGGACATGCAAGATTATATATCTGGTCAACCTCCACATACAGCGGTTCTGTTACATCATGCCTTATAAATTCAAAGTAGGGATTTCCAATCAGCTTTCTGATATTATCCTTGCTTCCTGTAAAAAGATTATCAACACAGATAACATCATTTCCTTCATTTAGAAGCCGCTCACAAAGATGTGAACCAAGAAAACCTGCTCCTCCGGTAACCAAAATTCTGTTCATTTATATTCCCTCGATTCTATTCGCATTATAACTAGTTATTCTTTTCCTTGAGTGTAATCTCAACTTCAAGACCTATGCTGTCTGCAACACGGACGATCATATCAAGTGTAGGGTTATATTTACCGCTCTCAAGACGGCTTATATTAGGTCTTTGTATTCCTGTGCTGTCTGATATATCAGCCTGTGTAATCTTCTTAGCCTTGCGATATTTTATAAGCTGCTCTATAAGATTCTTTCTTGTCTCAAGCTGGATATTCTCTACCTGCTTCTTATTATTAGACTTCGGTGCTTTATATGGTGCCTTAGTATTATTTCCGGCTTTCTCACTCATAGTATTTTCTGCCATAGCTTCCTCCGTTTTACCTTCCATATTTATATTGAAAAAATGCATTTTCTGTATCATTTAGGATTAAATCATATTATCATAAGCGAAACCTGTTGTCAATCTTCATTTGGCTCCCGCCCATATCCGCTAATATTCGTAAATCATTAACTTGAATTTATCTATTGCTTAGAATATAATAAAAAACAGTGTTCGCTTTTATCACTATAGCGTGACTGCTAAGAACTATATATTATAATGTGAGGTCAGTGCGAAAAAACACAGATTGATATCTGATTTTTCACACAGCTATTTGTGCCGCAGGCATCACAAACAGCATCTATCGCAGAGCCAAATCTAACATTTGACTCGCGATTCCTCCGGCATATTGTGCCTGCGGAATGGAGATTAATATGAATCACCAGATTTCAAGCATTAAAAAAGCTGCACGCAGAATTTTGAGCTCCTATTTTTTCAAGTGCGTGCTGGCAAGCTTTATCACAGGAACAGGAATAATTCTTATCTTTAATTACATATTAGATGGCACAATGCAGGTTGAAAGTGCATTTGACACAGAAGCATTCTATCAGTCGCTTACAACCTCTGCATCATTTGATGAGTTTTATTCTGCAATGTATAACAACATCTCATCAATAATACAGACTATCGGTTACGATACCTACTCTATAATGTTACGGCGCTTTGCACTTGCAAGTATTGTATCATTCCTTATTAAGCTGATGTACAATTTTCTTGTTGTGTATCCGTTTGAAATCGGCTGCTGCCGCTTTTACATGAATGCACACTATCAGGAGCCGAAATACAGAACCATTATAGCTGGTTTTGAAAATAATTACCTGAATGTGATTCTGATTCAGTTTCTAAGACGTTTGAAAATATTTTTATGGTCGCTTCTCCTAATTGTGCCGGGCGTAATCAAAAGCTATGAGACCTTCATGGTTCCATATCTTCTTGCCGAAGACCCTGACATAGACAGACGCAAAGTGTTCCGCCTAAGCCGTGATATGATGAACGGAAACAAGCTCAATCTTTTTGTTCTCAATCTCTCCTTCATCGGCTGGCTGTTGCTTTCCACACTGACAGGAGGCGTTGCTTACATTTTTCTTGTAGGCCCTTATTACGATGCTTCACTTGCTAACATGGCAATGCGTATAAAATCAGAGCATAACAATTCACAATGTTAAATTTACAGGGGGATTTAAGATAATGGGATTAATAATATTTTTTCTTATATGGTATTTTGCATATGCGCGCAACAATCCAAAAATATTTGAGAAATTAAAGAAAAAGAAAGGACTTATAATATTTATTCTTATATGTCTTTTCTTCTCCAACGCTTCTAGCAGTCTTGTAGGTCTTTCGTTTGTCTTAGGAGCCATGTTCCTTCCGTTCTATATTTTCTATAAGATAATAAAATCATTCACCGGTTCTGATGATAAAGCAAAGAAAAAAGAAGCTAAAGAAATCAGAAACAGTGCAATTCCAAAGTCCGAGCAGCTTCCGAATGCTGTTCCAAAACGACTCAGGATTGTTGAAAAATTCAATGCCAAGTACGGACTTACGCTAACTCCTTCACAGATACAGACTATCGTTGATGCTTCATATGTGTCAACTGACTGGGAATATCTGATTTTGTCAATGCAGAAGGAATATCAGACTGTACACCAGTGGTTCAAAGCTCCTATAGGCGGATGGCTGCGCATATATTTGAAAGTATTTGATGTACAGACAGTGTCATCTGACATGGCACAGCAAAAGCGTATCTGCCTCGACTCATTTGACCAGATATTCCGCTCCATGGATTTAACGTCATACAATACACCTGCATGGGATATCAATCGAATCAACAATACATATATGACTAATTTTGATGACATATCATTTATGATGGCATACCGTTTTCTCGAAGCAAACGGACGGAAATACCCTCTAGGCGAAGTCGAGATACTTCATACCGATGATGAGCTTGCCGACCTCAAGAAAAAGTATGACGAAGCTGAAGCCTGCGCCCACTAACCGGACATAGTCCAAACGTACAGGCTCTGTCTATTAGTTATACACAGTTAATCGCATGGCATGTTTTACACACGCTCCTTAAAAATAAAAAATGCCGGAGTGCATATTTTTTCAATCATACACTCCGGTATTTTTTATTGAATTATTTTTATCATATTTTAAGTATCATTCTCACTGTTTAAAACTGCTTCTTCCTCTTTAGCCAGTTCCTCTATAATCTGTATATCGGCTTCACTGAATTCATACTCATAATCTCCGTCAGGCTTATATTCCGGCTCGTCATCATCCGGCTGATATATCACATCTTTGGCAGCCGCATTCTCTACGTCAAGCTTATCGGCATCCTCTCTATTTACATATTCATATGCATTAAAATTATCCGTACCTGAAACAGCTAAGTTATTCTCATCTTCGCTTACCATATCTATGTCAGCTATATCACTGTCAAATTTACTTATATCCGAATTGCCGATATTTTGTTTATCAACACCTGTTTTGTCAATGTCAAAAGCCGGTCTAACCATCCTATCAGATTTTCTGATATTGCTTTCAGATATTTCAGGCTTAGCCATATGCGTGCCTCTCTTTACGCTTGGTTCATTTTTCTGACGCTTTTGTGCATAGCCATAATTGTCCTTTTCATTATAATTTTTATTATTATTTTCTGTATTATTATTTTTATTATTGGTTTCTGTATTTTCTGTGTTTTTACAGCCAGTTATATCTATATTTTTGCCTTCATTTTTCTTTATTTTATTATTGGCATTAGTATTATCCGATAATATTTTACTTATCTTCAGATTGTAACCGGCATCGTTATTTATTTTATTATTTATATTGTTGTTTATATTATTTTTTCTGTTTATTGTGTCATTTCTTTTTTCCATATCAGCATAAGCGCCATTGCTTATATTGTCACTCTTTTTTACATTGTTGCTATTTGTATCATCATTTTCATTCACATTGTCATTGACTTCAGAAGCAGAATCCTTCTTCACGAATCTATGCGAAAAAAGCCATCTTATTCCATGGTATATTCCGCGGAACACGGCAAATATCGCAAACATAACAATGAATCCCATAATACCTAATACTATATCCGCAAATTCCATGTTTCCTGTATTGCTGATTTTCTGTCCGATTTCGATTGCAAATGTGATAACAAGAATAAGTGTAAACACATATATCCACGCTATAACCATGATATGTTTTTTCTGTGCAAGCCATTTAAAAAGCGGATAAACAACAAAAATCATCAGCATTCCAAGTAAACCTATAACAAGGAAATGCATATCCTTATCCGAAAAATTATACTCAAACTTATCATTTAAATGCATTATATAATTATGAATCTTGGCTATTATGCCCATAACCCAGTACAGTACCTCACTCATGTTGACTCCTCTCTGACCTCATCATTTTTAAGTCCATCTGTAATTGAAACCTCATTCTCTGAAAGCGGCATTACAGTACATTCTTAAAAGCTTCGGTTAATTCATAGTATTCACCATTGTATTTTTTACTCCCGCCTTTATATTTCATTCTGATTGTCAATCACAAGCACATCCTCATTTGATACAGATAAAATCTTAGAATACCTGTTAATAACATGTGCCTCCGTATTTCTGATATAGTTTTCTAAATATTCCGGCTCATAATGCGGAATAATCGTGCCATCAAATAAATTAAGTGCGGTAAAATCGGTCATCCCGACAAAATTTCTATCAAAATCTCCCGCAAGCATTATATCTGCGCCTGCAAGCATAGCTCCCGCCGAGCTGCCGATATATGTAACTGCACCACCCTTCATCAAGCTCCTGATATAATCCACAAGCTCGTTATCTCTCATATACTTTAACACTTCAAACGTGTTCCCTTCCGTCACAAATATGTAATCCGGTATCACATCTTCCGGAATCCCATTTGCGGACAGATACAGATTTTCTTTTTTAAAGCCAAGTATCTCTATGCAGTTACTGACAATCAAATCATCCACTCCATAAGGAGTATACGACACGATGAACATGCGCTTCTCTTCAAGCTTTTCATCCCGAATGCATTCAAGAATCTGCTGACATCCAAGCCTTGTATTAAGTCCTCTGCTGTTCAATAATAAACGCCCCATAATATTTCTCCCTCGCTTTCATTTTTTATCCCTCTGCATACTGCATGCACCGCTCACCGTACTGCCACCAATACATAGTTTGAAAGTTTCTCTTTCAAACCTGCTCTGTGTGCAGCAAAAATCTCTTATAAAAATGCTCACATCTTTCTTTAGAAGTTTTACTGCGGCTTCATTTTTCATGTGTATCAAATTTATTATACTTCATATTCGGCATACTTCAAGTCTTTCCGGCAATTCATGAGTTATCATGTGTTTCAAGCAATCATTTTATATTTTTATATGTATATTTTTACCATCTTGGCTATTGCCGAACATATGCTCTATAAATGCAAATGCATTTTTATTTTTGTTATACTGATGCTCTGTAAAGCGGACATTCGCAATCCGCTTTACCTAAACCGATAAAATAATCTTATATCAGATGCTTGGTTGAGGCTGTTTTCACATTATTAAAAAGAGGATCTCAAACACTTTTCAGTGCTTGTGACCCTCTTTATTTTTGTTAGTTATTTGTTAGTTACGTGTGTTAGTTACCTGTTAGTTACGTGTTAGTTACATATCCTTTTTCGTAGCTTTTCACACTAACGCAAACCCTTTAAAACCGCACAATATTAGAACTTATAATAGATTCTCTTAGAATCTATTGTTGTCAGCAGCTTCCTGAATGGCAACTGCAACTGCAACTGTAGCACCAACCATAGGGTTGTTACCCATACCGATAAGACCCATCATCTCAACGTGGGCAGGAACTGATGAAGAACCGGCGAACTGAGCATCTGAGTGCATACGTCCCATAGTATCTGTCATACCGTAGGAAGCAGGACCTGCTGCCATGTTATCTGGATGAAGTGTACGGCCTGTACCACCGCCTGAAGCAACTGAGAAATACTTCTTGCCTGCCTCAATTCTCTCCTTCTTGTAAGTACCTGCAACAGGATGCTGGAATCTTGTAGGGTTAGTTGAGTTACCTGTGATGGATACATCAACATTCTCCTTCCACATGATTGCAACGCCCTCTGTTACGTCGTTAGCGCCGTAGCAGTTAACCTTAGCTCTAGGACCGTTGGAGTAGGACTTACGGAATACTTCCTTAACCTCTCCCGTGTGATAATTCATCTCTGTCTCAACGTATGTAAAGCCGTTGATTCTTGAAATAATCTGGGCAGCATCCTTGCCAAGTCCGTTAAGGATAACGCGGAGCGGCTTCTGACGTACCTTGTTAGCATTGTTAGCGATACCGATAGCACCCTCTGCAGCAGCGAATGACTCGTGGCCTGCTAAGAAGCAGAAGCAGTCTGTCTCTTCCTCAAGTAACATCTTACCGAGGTTACCATGACCAAGACCAACCTTTCTCTGGTCTGCAACAGAACCAGGGATACAGAAAGCCTGTAAGCCCTCACCGATTGCAGCAGCAGCCTCTGAAGCCTTGCGTGCATTCTTCTTAATAGCGATTGCAGCACCTACAATGTAAGCCCAGCAAGCGTTCTCAAAACAAATTGGCTGAACGCCCTTGATCATGTTGTAAACATCAAGGCCGGCATCCTTAGTAATCTTCTCAGCTTCCTCGATAGAAGCGATTCCATAGCTATTTAAAACAGAATTGATCTTCTCAATTCTTCTTTCATATGATTCAAATAAAGCCATTATACTGTCCTCCTGATTATTCTACTCTTGGATCGATGATCTTTACTGCATCAGCAACTCTTCCGTACTGACCCTTAGCCTTCTCCCAAGCTGTGTTAGCATCGTCACCCTTCTTGATGAAATCTGTCATCTTGCCAAGGCTTACGAACTGATAACCGATAATCTGACCCTCATCATCAAGAGCGATTCCTGTTACATAGCCCTCTGCCATCTCAAGGTAACGTGGTCCCTTCTTAAGAGTACCATACATTGTACCAACCTGTGAACGAAGACCCTTACCAAGATCCTCAAGGCCTGCTCCTACAGGAAGACCTTCCTCAGAGAAAGCACTCTGTGTTCTGCCGTAGATAATCTGTAATGCGAGCTCTCTCATAGCTGTGTTGATAGCGTCACATACAAGGTCTGTATTCATAGCCTCTAATACTGTAAGGCCAGGTAAAATCTCAGCTGCCATAGCTGCTGAATGTGTCATACCTGAACATCCGATAGTCTCAACAAGAGCCTCCTGGATGATACCTTCCTTAACATTAAGAGTAAGCTTGCAGGCACCCTGCTGTGGTGCACACCAGCCTACACCGTGTGTAAGACCGGAAATATCTGTAACCTGCTTATTTCTTACCCATTTTCCTTCTGTAGGAACCGGCGCTGCGCCATGATGTACGCCCTGAGCGACTGTACACATCTTTTCTACTTCATGTGAATAAATCATTGTAAAACTCCTTTCAGAATCAGATTCCATTTGCGAAGCTGTCTGCGTGGCGTGTCTGGCACCACTCTCCGCAATTAATTGTATTTTCTCATATTTCGACAAAAATTTCAAGTGCTAAGTGGTCATTATATAAAATATTGTTTTTTATTTAACAAACAATATCTGTCATAAATAATCTCATCAATCAAATTGTCTAAAAAATCTACGCATTACAATCCCTTTATTGCAAAAGCAACTCGTTGCTCCTTATTTGCACTGACACAATACTCAGGATATACAGGTGCACCCCAGCTGTCATCACCGCATACACCTCTTGCTGCACCAAGAATTCTTACATATGTATAACGTCCAACTGGCAGATCATTAATCTTATATGCGCTCTGAAGCTCCTGCTGTGAATAAGGAAGTACAGTCATATCAAACGGCTTATCAAGCGCATCTATTCTAAGTCCATGTCCAAACTCATCTACAACCTTTACATAACGCACATCATGGCGGTTGCCGCACTCCTGTGGGTCAAGATACGGTGTGACATTGTCTGACACTCTGCCTTTATATATTCCAAGCTTTGCACCGGCGCAGCGGTCATTATAATTTTCTTCCGGTCCTCTTCCATAGAATTCCATTCTGTCAAACATCTTGTCCATTGTGATATTAATTCCAAATACTGCCATATCGGGAAGCCCTTCTTTTCCATTGAAGCGTCCCTGGCATTCTATGGTTCCGTCAGGAAGCATACGGTATATTATTTCACCATCCGATACAGGATTAGTGTAGAAGGTATAGTGACAGATTATCTCCACAGCGGCAATATTCTTTGCAAATTCTGCACCCTTAAGTCCTGTTCCGTAAAGTTCATCCGTCTTACTTAAGATAAATTCATCAGGTGTTACTGTTCCGTCAAGCTTTCGTCCGTCTCTCAGCTCATATATGACTTTGACAGCATCACTTCTTTGCATCTGGCTTATTCCCTGCCATATGGCACTTGTTACCGGGAAGCGGTTGCCCTTGTCATTGTCGGTTGCTGCGCGGAAAAATTCCAGTGTCGGAACCTTTTCTACAGTCTCAAGCCCTTTGATTCGAAGTGATATAAGTCCGCCTTCCTGACGTGAGAATATTGCGTGGGTATGTCCGGCCTTGACACCTATGCAGGTTGCACCCATTACCACATCGTCAAAATATTTAACCTCCTTACCGGACAGTGTGTTTTCCTCTTCTGAAAGCTCTCCGGACAGCCTATCTGCCTGCTCTGCCGATTTATCATTTTTTACCACCAAAGGTTCACTCTGCCCCCAGGCTGCTATATGTCCGACATTTGCCCAAGGTCTGTAGCCCATAAGCACAGCGCGGCATTCCATGATATACTCTCCGTTCTCTTCCATTGAAGGGAATTTAACCGGAACGAACTCTTCAGCACCCGCAGCCACATCACTCGCAAAGGTTCCTGCCCACACAGCTTTTCCATCCTTTAACAGACGAACCTCGAACATGTAATCATAGGTTGACTCAAAAAGGCTCTCATTTACAATAAGCACACCCTGATTTGTCAAATGCAGCTTGATATTCTGGTAGAGATACTTGACCTCCTGTGCCTTAGGTGAAAGCTTTCTGTCAGCAAATATTATTCCATCTCCGCTAAAATAGTAATCGCAAGGTCTTTCCTTGAAATCTCCTCCAACCTTGAATTCAAGGCTTCCCGGAGTTATATTCGGAAGCTTCTCGTATGTCCTGACATTCCCATATCTTCCGATGACATCCTCATCTATCAATTTACCATCCCTTGTAAGTATCGCCTGGTCTGCAAAATCCCATATGAATCCGCCCTGATACTGCTCGTAGTCGTACGCAAGCTTCGTATATTTTTCCATGCCGCCGCATGAATTTCCCATAGCATGCATATATTCACAGCTTATGTAAGGCTTCTTTGGCTTAGCGTCAAGGTATTCCCTTATCTCGGCAGGCTTTGCATACATTCTGCTCTCCATGTCTGTTATATCCGAATACGTTCTGTCATGGACACAGCCTTCATAATGCACAAGTCTCTCCGGATTTCTTTCGTGGAAAAATCTGCTCATGGCAAGAATATCTTCGCCAGCATGAGATTCATTTCCGCATGACCATATAAGCACGCTCGGATGATTCTTATCTCTTTCTAACATGGACCTGGCTCTGTCAAGCACAGCCTCCTTCCACATAGGTTCACTTCCCGGTGTTATATAAGGCTCCTCATTTCCGGTATTGATGCACCATGTTCCATGTGTCTCAAGATTAGCCTCATCTATAAGATATATTCCGAACTCATCGCAAAGCTCATACCAGTAGCTCTGATTTGGATAGTGGCAGGTTCTCACAGCATTGATATTAAGGCTCTTTATAATCCTTATATCCTCAAGAAGCTCCTCCTTCCTTAGCGCTCTTCCGTTCACACATGAGAATTCATGCCTGTTGACACCCTTGAATACAATTCTCTTTCCGTTGATGCACATTATGCCGTTCTTCATCTCGAAGCGTCTGAAGCCGATACGCTGCGGAATATATTCAATCAGCTCACCATCCTCATTGTATACAGATATGTTAAGAAGATACAGATTCGGAACTTCAGCACTCCATGTAAGCACGTCAGGCACATCCGCCTTAAAATGCATTTTTTCTTTTAAAGCAAGTCCCATTCGCATAAGTATGCTCTTACCTGACTTATCGACAAGCTCATAACCCACTGTTCCTGATATGTTGCCATCAATTTGAAGTTCGCAGTCAAGTGTACCTGTTATATAATCATCCTTAAGCTCTGCTTTTACAAAAATATCCCTCACATGAGTATCCGGCACAGCATAGATATACACATCGCGGAATATTCCCGAAAATCTGAAAAAATCCTGATCCTCAAGCCAGCTTGCACTGCTGTGCTTATAGACCTCAACCGCAAGCTTATTTTCCTTCTCCTTTATAAAAGGTGTTATGTCCCACTCTGACGGTGTGAAGCTGTCCTCCGAATATCCCACAAACTGACCGTTTATCCACACATAGAAGGCCTTCTCGACACCCTGAAATGAAATGTACGTCTTTTTTCCGAGAAGTGCCTCATCGATATCAAAATATGTCACATATGAGCCAACCGGATTGTGCTTTACCGGTACAAAAGGCGGACGCAGATCTTCATGTCCCTCCCAAGGATACATTGTGTTGATATATTGACATGTATCATAACCTGCAAGCTCAATATGCCCCGGAACCTTGATGTCGGCAAAGCTGCTTATATCAGAATTCTCCTCATAAAAATCCTTAACTCTCTTCTGCGGCACATCGGCATAAGAAAATTTCCAAGTACCGTTAAGGCTCTGTCTAAGCGGCATGTCAAGCCCATACTCAGTAACCTTCTCCTCATAAAAAGCGTGATCTGAATGAGCATCCTCCCTGTTCACCCTAAAGACCTCCGGATTTGCTATCCAGCTCTCATCTGCATTTATAACTCTCTCCATAACGCAATCTCCATTTTCATAAAATCTTTCAGCTAATTCTATCATTATACACAACACTATGCAATTTAAACTTTATAGTATTTGTCCGACACATTCCTAAGTATCTTCACAATCCGCCACTGCTTTTTACTTTTTTTGCAAAACGGCATAGCCAAAACCGACTATGCCGCATACTTTATAATTTTCTGATATACATTTGTAATTTGAGCACTAAACTTCACACATTTCAGAACAGAAACCTCGCCCAGTAAAACAGCATCTTTATGATATTTTTTCTCACCTTGCGCGTTGTTGTTATCTCCTGCGGCACAACATTGTTAGGATTGTCATATCTGCCATCCAGCAATGCTATTACCGCCGATTTTTCATATTCCGACATGATAGTACGAAGCTGTGCATTCAGCTCATCACTTTTAATCACAAGCATAAGCTCTGTGTCAAGATATGCGCTCCTCATATCCATATTGAACGATCCGACCACGGATATGTCATCGTCAATCACCATGCTCTTTCCGTGGTATGACACTCCACCATCGTATTCTAATAAAGTTACACCTGTGTCAAGCATTCTGTCCCTGTTCTTTTCAAGGTCTGCCGCTCCGAAGCTGTTGCCATTGTTCGCAACGGAATTAGTCATTACCGTGACTTCCTTTCCTGCGGCTGCGTCCTTTATAGTATCATACATCATATCATTACAGATTATGTATGGTGTGTGCAGCTTTACGGACTCCTTAGCACTGCCTATAAGGCTCATAAGCTTATGCCATACAACAGGCTCCTTCACTCCTGCATTCACCGGATTTGAAAGCAGAGCTATACTTTCAACCTGAAACGTATTATCCTCATAGGAATACTCATCTGAAAGCTCTTCATGTTCAGAGCAGTATTTTTCATATTCCTCCTCTATACGCTCCATAGCGTGCTTCACACAGTATCTGTCCGCAAGACTTTTTCCATGTGCGAAACTGCTGCATTCACCGCTGTTTTTGACCGTCTCATAGTAAGCTAAAAGCTCATTGACAGACGCATTTTCCTGCTGTGCTGCCGGCTTTCTCCTCCACACAAGAACATCCCTGTCATAATTTTTGTAATTACTGTAGTCTCCGAGGAAATAGTTAAATGTATTCCTTCCGCCAAGCATATAAATCTGTCTGTCCACAACAAGATACTTGTCATGCATTCTCGCCATGCCTTTGTACATAGTGAACGGATTTATCTCATTGTACATCATCAGAGTTACATTTTCATTCGCAGACAATGCATAAAAGTAAGGATTCCACTTCATATGAAGAACACCGTCAAAGCCATCGACAAGCACCTCCACCTTCACTCCTTTTTCAGCCGCTTCACACAGTGCGCCAATCATTATCCTGCCGCTCTCATCCGACATAAAATCAAAGGTAGAAAGAATTATTTCCGACTGTGCATTCTGTATCATCCTTACTCTGCTTAAAAGTGCATCCGAATTATCCTCGACAATGACCGCCCGCTCAGTGCCATCAGTACTTTGCATTGCAACCTGCTTATCGCCATTATACTCCGGCTGCTTAGAGCTTCCTACAACCGCTATCGCCAGATTGATAACCACATACACAAGGACAAAACCGATAATTGTCGTCACAGGCTTCCACATCTTAATTTTTCCGCTTGTAACAGGCTTATTCATAAGCACGCGCACATAGTACACTATGTAACATGCAAACGAAAAGACGTTCATGATAATGCAGATTGAGATAATAAGCCCCGCCGCAAAATATGAGAGGTCAACTACCAGCAGCAGCATGAACATCGCTCCGTACAGCACTGCAGTGCAGAGCTTTCCGTACCACCTTGCTCCGTCCATCATGCTTCCTTTTTTTAACATGACAGCACCCATAATACCCATGAACATTTCCTTCACGACAAAGAGTATCACAAGATATCTCATCGTAGGATAGCGGAAGGACAGGCTTATAAACACTGCCGCCTGCGTAAGCTTATCCGCCACAGGGTCTAACACCTTGCCCCACTCAGTTATCATATTAAAATGTCTTGCCACTTTTCCGTCAAAACAGTCCGTAAGCCCGGATATTCCAAGTATGACTGCGGCAGCGATATAATCCGCCCTGTTGTCAGCTCCTATATAGACCGCCATGAATATAGGAATAAGTATTATACGAAAATACCCCATAAGATTAGGGATAGTGAACAAATCCTTCCTGCTGTTAATCAGACGCTTCATAATCCATCTCCATTCTGTCTGGGACAGGGGTGTCTGACCCCTATGTCCCAAAACTGGGACAAGGGGTCAGACACCTGTCCCAGACTTTTTATGCCTCAAACTGGCTGTTATAAAGCTGTGCATAGAATCCGTTTCCTGCAAGCAGCTCGTTGTGATTACCCTGCTCTATAATATCTCCGTCCTTCATCACAAGAATGACATCCGCATCTCTTATTGTTGAGAGTCTGTGAGCTATGACAAAGCTCGTTCTTCCCTTCATAAGATTTGCCATCGCATCCTGAATGTGCTGTTCTGTTCTTGTATCTACCGAGCTTGTAGCCTCATCAAGAATCATTATCCTGTTGTCGGCAAGAATGGCTCTTGCGATTGTGAGAAGCTGCTTCTGTCCCTGAGAGACGTTGCTTGCCTCCTCATTAAGCTCCATATCATAGCCACCCGGAAGAGTCCTTATAAAATGGTCAGCATTAGCCGCCTTAGCTGCTGCGATAACCTCCTCATCGGTAGCATCAAGTCGTCCGTATCTGATATTTTCCATGATTGTTCCCTTGAACAGCCAGGTATCCTGAAGCACCATTCCAAATGCTTCACGTAGATTCCTTCTCTCAAAATCCTTGACATTTTCTCCGTCAACCCTGATACATCCGGAATTGACATCATAAAAGCGCATGAGAAGCTTAACCATCGTGGTCTTTCCTGCTCCTGTAGGACCTACGATTGCCACCATGCTTCCCGGTTTTACATGGCATGTAAAATCGTGGATGACAGGTTTCTCAGGGTCGTAGCCGAACTTAACATGCTCAAAATCAACCTCTCCCTTAATCTCATCAAGCCTTACAGGATTCTCAGTTACAGGCTCCTCTTCCTCGTCAAGGAATTCGAATATTCTCTCTGCTGCGGCAGCCATCGACTGAAGCATGTTAAATACCTGTGCAATCTGTGTTATAGGCTGTGTAAAGCTCCTTACATACTGTATAAATGCCTGAATATCACCTACCGTAATCGAGCCGGCAACTGCAAGCATACTACCTGTCACAGCCACGGCAACATAGCCAAGATTTCCGACAAATGTCATTATAGGCTGCATAAGTCCAGATAAGAACTGTGATTTCCACGCTGATGAATACAGCTTCGCATTTGTCTCCTGAAAGCTCTCATTTACTTTCTCTTCGCGGTTAAATGCCTTTATTATGGTGTGTCCGCTGTATGATTCCTCGATAGCACCGTTGATATCTCCTAAGTATTCCTGTTGTGCCTTAAAGTACTTTTGCGAATGCTTTACAACAACACTTATCAAAAATGCTGATATCGGAAGTATCACAAGTGCAATAAGCGTCATAAGAGGACTTATAGTCATCATCATTATAAATACACCTATAAGCGTTGTCACAGATGTGATAAGTGTCGTGATACTCTGGTTAAGGCTCATTCCGAATGTATCAACATCGTTGGTTATTCTTGAAAGCACTTCTCCGACAGTCTTAGATTCAAAATATGCAAGAGGCATTCTGTTAATTTTCTCAGAAATTTCCTTTCTCATTCTGAAGCTTAGCTTCTGTGAAATGCCGCTCATTATAAAGCCCTGTATGAATGAAAACAGTGCACTGACACAATAAAGTCCAAGAAGGATAAGTAAAATAACACCTATCTTGTGAAAATCAATACCTGCTCCACCCGACACTTTAGATACAAGACCGTTAAATATCTCTGTTGTCGCCTTAGAAAGCACCTTAGGACCTACTATATTAAAAATAGTTCCCATAACAGCACATATCATTACAAGCACTATTGCAATCTTATATCTGCCAACATATGACAGAATTTTCCTTGTCGTACCTTTAAAGTCCTTTGCCTTCTCGCCGGGCATCATTCCATGCCCTCCCGGACCACGTCTGCCCATATTTCTGCTCTTTGAATATTCTCTATTTTCGCTCATCCGTCTTACGCCTCCTCTCCTGCAAGTTCCGCTTCGGAAAGCTGGGATTTTGCAATTTCTAAATACTCAGGGCAATTCTTTAAAAGCTCCTTGTGTGTTCCGATTCCTGCAACCTTGCCTTCATTCAA
Organism: uncultured Eubacteriales bacterium; assembly: GCA_900545175.1. Lineage (GTDB taxonomy): Bacteria > Bacillota > Clostridia > Lachnospirales > Lachnospiraceae > CAG-882. The sequence goes on along the minus strand of UQYF01000005.1, from coordinate 45,312 downwards.
AAGAATAATCTGGTCTGCGTTCATTATAGTTGAGATTCTCTGTGCTACTATAATCACGGAAGCATCCTTGGTTCTGGCAGATAATGCCTTTCTAAGAGCTGCATCCGTCTTAAAATCAAGTGCCGAAAAGCTGTCATCAAACACATACACCTTTGGCCTTACTGCAATAGCTCTCGCTATTGAGAGCCGCTGCTTCTGTCCTCCGGACACATTAGTTCCGCCCTGTGCTATCGAGTCGGCATATCCGTCCTTCTTACTGTCGATAAACTCCGTAGCCTGTGCGATAGCTGCTGCCTCCTTCATATCCTCATCTGTGACAAAATCTCCGCCGTATTTGATATTGCTCTCAATCGTTCCTGAGAACAGCACACCTTTTTGAGGCACAAGACCGATATGGCTTCTCAACTCCTTCTGCGATATATCACGGATGTCAACACCGTCAAGTGTTATGCTCCCTTCTGTAACATCGTAAAATCTGTCTAAAAGATTCACAACAGTCGATTTTCCGCAGCCTGTGCTTCCTATAATCGCTGTTGTCTTTCCAGGTTCTGCCTTAAAGGTCAGATTAGAGATTGCATTTTCGCTTCCGCCGTCAAATCTGAAGGATACATTCTTAAATTCAACAACACCCTTGCAGTCGGCAAGCTTCTTATCCGCCTCACAGGCATCAGCCTTATCCTCTATTGTCTCCTTTGTGTTTAAAACCTCCTCAATACGGTCAGCTGCAACACCTGCTCTCGGAAGCATAACCGATATCATCGTAATCATAAGGAAAGCCATGACAATCTGCATTGTATAGGTTATGAATGCCATCATGTCACCTACCTGCATACGTCCGATATCTATTCCTTTTGCGCCCATCCATACTATGAGTACAGTAATCGCATTCATAATAAGCATCATTGCAGGCATCATTATGGACATGACACGGTTAGTGAAGAGCTGTGTAGACATAAGATCCTTGTTAGCCTTGTCAAATCTCTCCTCCTCATGCTTCTCCCTGCTGAACGCTCTTATAACCATAGTTCCTGTAAGTAGCTCTCTAGATACTAAGTTGACACGGTCAACAAGACTCTGCATCTTTTTAAACTTAGGCATTGCGACAACCATCAGCACAAGCACAAGTGAAAGCACTGCACCGACAGCAACACCTATTATCCATCCCATTCCTGTGTCTGTTCCGGTAACTTTTATAATACCGCCTATTCCAATGATAGGAGCATACAGTACGATTCTAAGCATCATAACCGATACCTGCTGAACCTGCTGGACATCGTTAGTACTTCTTGTTATGAGGGATGCTGTAGAAAATTTGTTGATATCCGCATTTGAAAAGCCTATGACCTTCGTAAAAAGCTTCTCCCTAAGGTCACGTCCTATCGCAGCAGCAGTTCTTGCGCCGATAAAGCCCACTCCTATTGCAGCAGCAACCATGAGTAATGTCATTGCAAGCATCTTAGCTCCCATAATCAGAAGATAATGTCTCTGAATCGCATTAAGATCATAATTAAGGGCTGTATACTCACTCTTTACAAGCTCAACAGCCATCTGGGATTTCATCGAAGCCGCCATATCTCCCATGGCAGCTTCGACCTGCTGCGTCAATGCCGACAAAGCTTCCCTTGTCACAAGCCCTGCATTATAGCCGTCAACAAGCTCTGCAATGCTATACTGTCCGGATGTCTGAACCGAATATACCATGCCTGCCGCTGTGAGCAGCGTATTATTTAACTTATCAAGCTCCTTTGATGACAGATTCCTGCGGACATACACTTCACCGTCCGCGTCATAGCATTCATCCATATATGCTATATCCTCATCATTCATAAAAAGCTTTAAAGCTTCATACGTCTTTTGCGTATACTTCTCAGCCGCTGCGCCTTCTATACCGCTTTGCTGTATTCCGACATCGACAATATCGGAAGTATATGACGGAAGTGAAAGGTCACAGAATGCCTGCACAACCAGAAGCAGCAGAATTATAAACACTGCCAGCTTATGCTCAGCCAGATACTTAATCAATTTTCCCATAATAGTCTCCATTTCCAATTTTGCATTCTTTTTGTGTTTATAAGCAATAATGCCACCCTCAAATTCCTAAGTCAATGGACTTTATAAAAAGTTAATACAACCTTTATAAATAAGACAAAGGGGTGTGACAACATTGTTATACAATAATGTCACACCCCTCTGTCCTACGCTTACTATTCCATTTTTCCGAAATCGTATACCTTCACCGAACCGCTTACGGAGCCTGTTGTCACTCTTGCTAAGCCATCCCCGAATATCGCATGTCTGTCTGATTTTGAGAATCCGAAATGAACATTCTTTTCATTCTCACCATTATTCCAATCAACATGCTTATCTGTCATCAGCTTCATGGATCCGCTCATCCCTGAACTCTTTATGTCAATTCCTATGTCAGCTAGGAGATTAATCACTATTGAACCGGAAACCGTATTTATATTTCCACTGCAGGGTGCAGCTATAGCAAGTTTGACCGATCCGCTGACAGTATCTAAACTGAAGCTGTCCTGCCCTGCCACAGCTTTTATGCTTCCGCTCACAGAACTCAACTCCTGTTTCTTTGCATATAACAGCATACCTGTTTTTATAGAGCCACTCACCGTATTAAGCTTTATTTTGTCAGCTTGTATTTCATATTCTGTCTTTATCGAGCCACTTACTGTTGAGAGCTTACAGCCGTCTGTTACTATCTGACTCTGAATAATTATGCCGCCGCTGACCGTAGAAATATTGATTTTTTCAAATTTTGCAGGAATATTTACATAATATATGAGAGGTGCATTTCCAATATTATTGAGGAATGAGAACGCCCTGCTTTTGTTCTCCTGTTTAACCTTAAGTATTCCGTCCTCCACAGTCACAACAGGACTCATATACATCTTTTCCTTCTTAGTAAGAGGTCTTGACAATGTGATTGTCACTGCATCCGTATCACTCTGTGTAAGTTCCACATGTGGTTCTACTACACTCATCTTGATTCCTCTGATGCCGGTATAGCTGCATACTATGAGAGTATTGTCATCTGTCTTTTCTTCAAAAATGTCATCCTTGTCAAGGTTCATGCCACCTGCTATATCCTTGGCAGCTTTGCCACCTTCATCATCACTGCCCTCGTCCGAATCAAAAATGTCTGATGTCTTATCTTCCATCGCTTCATTTATCTTGTCAGATATAACTTCGCTTAGCTTACTTATAGCTGAATCAGCACTTTTTGCCGCCTTGATTGCAGCTTTTCCGGCGGCTACACCGGCCTTGCCTGCCATCCTTCCGGCTTCGTTTACAAGCTTGCCTATGTCACTTGCAAGCTTTTCAAAATCGTCCGTGATATCATCATTCTTTCCTGTTGAATGTGCCTCTTCTCCGGCTTTCTCAGAAAATTCAGCATCGTCCTGCTCCTTCTCATCTGGCTCACTGTTTCTTTTAAACTCCTCCGGTATATCCCTTATAAAATCCTCTACGCTTCCTAACTCCTCACATACTGACTCCTCACTTCTTCCGTCAGCAGCCGCCTCATCGAAATGTCTCCTGTAATCCCCGATAATATCTAATGCAAAATCCTCGTCATAATCCTTAAGTGCCTTCGCAAGCTCTTCCATATATTCTGCTCTTGTCATAAATCTTTCCTCCCTCTACTACTCGCCTATGAACTTGCCGACAATCTTTATAAATTGCTGCCAGTCGTTTTTCTGTTGTTCCAGACTCTGTATTCCCTTATCTGTCAGGTGATAATATTTCCTCGCCGGACCTGACTCCGACTCCACTAAATATGTCTCGACACAATCGTCATCCTTGAGCCTTTTAAGTATAAGATACAATGTCCCAGGCGCTATCGACATCTCCTCAGACAAGCTCTCCGTAAGCTCATATCCGTACTTGTCACTGCGATTTAACATCGAGAGAACACACAGCTCCAAAACACCCTTCTTCATCTGCGTATTCATGTAAACACTCCCTTCCTTAATTATAATATCCGACCTGTCAATTCATCAAAAAACCATCCGATAGAATAAAGCACTTTTCAGTTCTTCTCTGATGAATTTATTGTATCATATCACAAGCTATTATATATTGCAATATACTATTTAAAAAATAATAAATTATTTTATAAAATGATTAGCATGTTTTGACACCGGAACCATAAAATAGAAAACAGACCGTAAGAACAAATTTCTCTCTTACGGTCTGCTGTTTAAGATCCTATGAACGCTCCCTCTACTTGAGAACTGCCTTCTTAAAGCTCTTCTTTCCTCTTCTTACAACGATTCCATCACCGAAATCAGCCTTGGCAAACTTTGTGTCAAGCGTTGCCTTCACATCATTGGCTGTAACGCCGCCCTGCTCAACATTTCTTCTTGCATCGCCGCGTGACTGACAAAGACCTGCCTTTACAAGAAGTGTCTGTATATCAACAAAGCCATCCCTGAAATCAGCTTCCTCAATCTCAACTGTAGGCATGTTCGATGAGTCTCCTGAACCACCGAATATTGCAAGTGCGCCTGCCTTAGCCTTATCAGCTTCCTCCTCGCCGTGAACAAGCTTGGTAAGCTCGTATGCGAGAATCATCTTAGCTTCATTTAATTGGCTGCCTTCCCAGCTCTCCATCCTTTCAATCTCCTCAAGCGGAATAAATGTGAGCATCTTAATGCACTTCATTACATCTGCATCGTCAACATTTCTCCAATACTGGAAGAAATCGTAAGGTGAAGTCTTATCAGGGTCAAGCCATACAGCGTTTCCGGCAGTCTTTCCCATCTTCTTACCGTTAGAATCGGTGAGAAGCGTTATTGTCATGGCATGTGCATCCTTACCTAGCTTACGGCGGATAAGCTCTGTTCCTCCGAGCATGTTGCTCCACTGGTCATCTCCGCCGAACTCCATGTTACAGCCGTATTTCTGGTATAACATATAGAAGTCATAGCTCTGCATTATCATGTAGTTAAACTCAAGGAATGAGAGTCCCTTCTCCATTCTCTGCTTATAGCACTCTGCACGAAGCATATTGTTGACACTAAAGCATGCTCCGACTTCACGAAGCAGTTCAACATAGTTGAGATTTAAAAGCCAGTCGGCATTGTTTACCATAAGAGCTTTTCCATCACTAAAGTCAATAAATCTCTCCATCTGTCTCTTGAAACATTCAGCATTATGCTCAATATCTTCCTTCGTAAGCATCTTACGCATATCGGTTCTTCCGGAAGGGTCACCTATCATGGTTGTTCCGCCGCCGATTAATGCGATCGGCTTATTTCCTGCCATCTGAAGACGTTTCATAAGTGTAAGCGCCATAAAATGTCCTGCTGTAAGAGAATCAGCCGTACAGTCAAATCCTATATAGAAGGTAGCCTTTCCTTCATTGATCATCTTGCTGATTTCTTCTTCATTTGTTACCTGTGCTATAAGACCTCTTGCCTTAAGCTCTTCGTAAATACCCATTTTTTGTCCTTTCCGTGCTAAGCCGCACACTTACCAAATTATATGCGCTGCTCAAAGAATAAAAAAATCCTTACAGCAGCGATTACTACTGTAAGGACGTATATAAACGTGTTACCACCTTACTTCACACCGAACTCACATCCGGTGCCTCACCAAGTACAGACCAAAAGCTGTTTCAGAAGTAATCCTTCACACTTTTAATCGATACCTCTGCACTATAACGGGTGCTGCCGTCACAGCCTACTAAAAAAATTATCTTTCTTTCGGTGCAATGCTCTAGGATGTATTCAATATTCCGTTACCTGTGCGCCTCTCACCACCCGGCAGCTCTCTGTAGGCTCCTAAAAATATCTACTTCTTCCCTTCATAGCTTTTTCATATAGTCAATGATATCTGCAATCCGCTTTCGCTTCATGCTCATAAAAAATTGATGCTTCGCATCTCTTATTTTATGAACTAATAATAATTAAACGCATATGAATTGTCAAGCTGAATTTTTAAGTCCTGCACAGCATTTTCAATCAGGCTGCTTTCCCATAATTTCTTTCAGGGTCTTTATAAATAATCTGTTGTTATCCATTGTGCTGACAGATACTCTGCACAGCCCTGGTGCAGATATCATTATTCCGGCCTCCATCATCTTAGAACGCACAAGCTGTGCGTCAATATGAGGGTCAAATAATATAAAGTTAGTCTGTGAATGATATACCTTACATCCTAGCTCTGCCATCTGCGTCTCTAGATATGTCATTCCTTCAACGATTTTTTTCTTAACCTCCTGATAATATTCCTGATCCTCAAGTGCTGCAACCGCTCCTGCCTGCCCTGCCTTGCTTATCATCGCACTCGGACACTTTTCGATGGCAGCTATAAGCTCCGGTGCAGCAAGTGCATACCCGACACGCACACCTGCCATACCATAATATTTTGAAAATGTCTTAAGAACAATAATAGGCTTATCAGGCATCTCTTTTATAAGAGGGTACATGCTCTGGCAGTCCTTAGCGGTTGCAAACTCAAGATACGCCTCGTCCATCAGCACAATAATGTCATCAGGAACCTTTTTGATAAAATCGACTACCTGCTTTCTTCCCACATATGTACCTGTAGGATTGTTCGGATTACATACAACTATTATTTTTGTTTTCTTTGTTATCGCATTGTAAAGTCCGTCAAGGTCATAAGTCTTGTCTTCATTTAACGGAACGACAACAGGAACAGCCTGCCTTATCTGCGCCATATCTATAAATGCCGCAAATGTAGGGCACATTAAGACTTCATCACCAGGATTTAAAAATGCACAGCCTATCGTCTCGATAAGCGGGCTTGAACCGGCTGAGGCAGCTACATTTGCAAAATCAAGACCGTAAAAATCCGCTATTGCCTTCTTTAGCGCACCCTTTCCGAAATCTCCGTAAAAGTTGGATTTTTCAGTCTCAGCCTTCATAATCTCAAGAGCCTTCGGTGACATTCCGTAAGGATGCTCATTAAATCCCATCCTGATAAGCTTTGAAAAATCTACATTTGCCGTTACATTGCTTGCTCTCCTGCTTGCCGGCTTCTTTGCAGCATTTTCGCTCATTAATTTTTCAATGTTCATAATTAATCCTCCCTATTCTGTAAGACTCTTTTTAGATATATTGATCAACCTTTTTGAAGGTATCTCTTCTCCATCCTTAAGCTTAGATAATCTTCTCATCTCATGTAAATACATAAGTGACACTACTATAAGTGAACAGCCATCGGAGACCGAATTAGCATAAAGGACACCTTTAAGTCCCATAAACTGCGGTATTATAAGCATCGCCGGAATAAGAAAAAGTCCATGCCTTGATATTGATACAAATGTCGCAACCTGCGGCTTTCCTATTGAACTGAAATACATGCTCACAAGCATCTGGAAGCCTCCGAAAAGTGCGAACATCTTGCAGGCTCTCATTGCCATCGCACCATAACTTATCAGTGCCTCATCGCCTTTTCCGAACAGGCTGCACACAAATTCAGGTGCAAGCATCATAGCCGACCATATCACTATCGCAAACACTCCTGCCATAGCCTGTGAACAAAGCGAAGCTTTTCTTACTCTGGAATAATTCTTAGCACCATAATTATAACTTATCAAAGGTGATACAGCCTGATTGATTCCCGATGTCATTGAAACAATAAAACTATCAACCGTGTTAACTATGGCAACTGCCGATATGCACAGCTCTCCGCCGCCAATCAATGAATATACCGGATCTAAATCTCCATAGTACTGAAGTGATTTATTTAAAAGAATATTGGTAAACAATGACAACATCTGAAATATTGAAGGCGCAATACCCATTTTAGCTATATATAACATCTGCCTTACATCAACCACCGCAAAGCCTGCCCATCTTAATGAACTTTTTCCTGTTAAAAAAAATGCTGCACTGAACGCTGCTCCCATAAGCTGGCTCACTATCGTTGCTATCGCAGCACCTGCAACTCCCATTTTAAATACAATTATGAGAAGTGCATCGAGTACTATATTAAAAAAAGCACCTACAATATTTGCAAACATCGAATATTTTGCTGCGCCCTCAGTCCTTATTATCGCTGCAAGTCCTTGATTTAACATGTTAAAGACCTGCCCGCATGTGACAATCTTTAAGTATAGCACAGCGTACTCATAAGTCTGTGTGCCTTTCTTTGCTCCACACACGCCGACAAAAAGCCTGGCAAATACAAAGAAAAGTACCGAGACTATAAGTGCCATTGCAATCGCTTGAATCACTATATTGGCAAACAGCTTGTTTGCCTCATCATAATCCTTCCGCCCCATTGTAAGTGCTAAAAGCGAGGTTCCGCCGACAGTGATAAAAAGTGAGAGTGCAATTATAACATTGTTAAACGGTGAAAGCACCGATATGCCGCCTAGTGCAGTGCGCCCTACAAAATTTCCGACAAATATCTGGTCGACAGTACGGTACAGATATGTAGTCAGTGTTCCTAAAAGTCCCGGTACAGCCATTGAGACAAGCAGTGGAAATATCGGTGCACTTCCCATCTTCAGAGTTCTCTCATTTACCGCCATTTAATCAGCCCTTTCCGTTAATAACACTTGTCGGATGACCCTCAATCCAGTTTTTTAGATTATCTGATGCTATCCTAACTGTCCTGTATCTTGCCTCAGCCGGAGCCCACGCCATATGAGGTGTAATGATTGCATTCGGACAGTCCATAAGCGGTATTCTCTGTACAACCGGCTCGTTACATACAACATCAAGTCCTGCCGCATATACTTTTCCTGAATTCAGCGCATCCACCAAGTCATCCTCAACTATGATATCACCTCTTGCAGTGTTGATAAGGATTACTCCGTCCTTCATCTTATTAATCACATTCTTGTCAATCATTCCTCTTGTCTCATCCGTTGATGGGCAATGTATAGATATGACATCCGACCTTCTTAACAGCTCGTCAAGGGAAACCTGCTCGACAAAATCATATTCCGAACCTGTCTTTTTGTGGTGGTTATATGCTATAACCTTCATTCCAAAGCCTGCTGCCATCCGGGCCATACAAAGTCCGATAGCTCCTAAGCCTACAATTCCTATTGTCTTTTCATACAGCTCAATCTGTCTTATCTGTCTTGGAAGATTCCTTCCCATCATCACATTCTTATGTTCATCACATGCCTCCCGGTACATGTCGTTTAATGCGTCAATCCTGTGGCATATATTCATAAGAAGTGCCATCGCATACTGTGCTATGGTTACGTTTCCATATATAGTATTAGTAAAAGTGACTCCATGTCTTTTTGCACACTCCGCATCAATCTTTCCAAAGCCATGAGCTGTTGTTGCGATATATTTAAGCTTTTTATGCCTGTCAAAAAATTCATCCGTATAAAATCCATCCTTTATCCATACACCGATGAGTGCATCTGCATCGTCCGCAATCTCATCAACTTTTTCATAATCAAAATTTTCTCTTACTACAAGCTCATCAACCTCAGGTATCTTACCTATCTCTTCCTTCCAGAGAGCAACCAGCTCATCCCTTGACGGATAGCCGGTTGTCTCTCCCTGACATACAACAACCTTCATAATGCCTGCTCCTCCTTATATCAGTTGTCTTTATGAACGCACAATCACGCTTCATTTATTCCCTGCATAGCGTCATATCCTGTTTCGCCCGTTCTCACTCTCACACAATCCCTCACATCATAGATAAATATCTTGCCATCTCCGATATGTCCTGTGTAGAGAACCTTTCTTGCAGTTGATACAACCTGCTCAACAGGAACCTTTGCAACTATTATCTCAACCTTCACTTTCGGTAGAAGCTGAATGTCCACAGGAACGCCTCTGTAATACTCTGTAGCACCCTTTTGTATACCACAGCCAAGCACCTGTGTGACAGTCATGCCTGTTACACCGATATCGTTCATCGCATCCTTTAGTTCTTCAAATTTTGACTGTTTTAATATGATATCTATTCTTGTAAGAATTCCCTTCTTATCAGCCTCACTGTAATCCGAAGCAGCTGCAATCGGAATCGCAACATCAACAGGGACATCTGTAGGCTTCTCAAGTCCACTGACCTGTGCAAAATCACCTGCGAGTGAATCAACCTGAACATTCGGAAGGAAGTCAGCGTAGGCATTTGAAAGTCCATGTTCATTAGTATCAAGTCCTTCAATCTCCTCACGCTTTGAAACGCGCAGTCCGACCGTCTTGTCGATAATTTTAAACAATATAAATGAAGTAATCACAACCCACAAAATAACTGCCGCCACACCGAGAACCTGAACTGCGAAAAATCCAAATCCTTTTCCGTAAAACAGTCCTTCCGACTCTGACAAAAGACCTGTCATGACAGTGCCAAGCATACCACATACACCGTGTACACTGATTGCACCTACCGGGTCATCAATTTTACATTTTCTGTCTATGAATTCTACCGCAAGCACAATCACAATCCCGCATACAAGACCTATAAATGCGGCACCTGCCGGACTTACCATATCGCAGCCGGCTGTTATTCCGACAAGCCCTGCCAAAGCTCCGTTAAGTGTCATAGATACATCAGGCTTTCTGTACCTTATCCATGTAAAAATCATTGTTGTGACACTTGCAACCGCTGCGCTTAAGTTGGTATTCATAAATATCCTTCCGGCAAGAGCAATGTTATCACCCTCCATATTCACAGTAGAACAGCCGTTAAAGCCGAACCAGCAGAACCATAAAATGAACACTCCGAGTGCACCTATAACTATATTGTGTCCGGGTATCGCCCTTGAATTTCCATCCTTGTCATACTTTCCGATGCGCGCTCCAAGCATCTTAGCGCCTACCAAAGCTGCAACACCGCCTACCATATGTACCGCAGTCGAACCTGCAAAATCATGGAATCCAAGCTGTGCCAGCCAGCCGCCGCCCCATATCCAGTGACCTGACACAGGATAAATAATAAGTGAAATAACCGCACTGTAGATACAATATGCAGAAAACTTAGTTCTCTCTGCCATCGCTCCCGACACTATTGTTGCACTTGTCGCACAGAATACTGTCTGAAAAATAACATATGTCCATATTGACACACCATCCGGAAGAATATTGTCATAATTTCCTGTTATGAAAAAATCGATTGTTCCTATAACAGTTCCGCTTCCAAACATTATCCCAAATCCGACAAACCAGTAGATTACTGTTCCTATGGCTAAATCAAGAAGATTTTTCATAATGATATTTCCTGAATTTTTAGCTCTTGTAAAGCCTGCCTCAACCATTGCAAAGCCCGCCTGCATGAAGAAAACCAGTGCCGCACCTATTAACACCCATACTGTATTAATCGCTGATAATCCTGACATATTATCCACCTCTCTTCCCATTTATTCCGCATTCGGATTTGTTATTCTCTTTAAGAATCTCTGTGTAGACGAATGCTTTGGTGCCACAAGAATTTCTTCCGGCTTTCCCTCTTCGACAACAACTCCGCCTTCCATAAATACAACTCTCGATGCTACTTCTCTCGCAAACGCAATCTCATGTGTTACAACAATCATTGTGATACCTGTCTGCGCAACAGCCTTGATGGTATTTAAAACTTCACCTACAAGCTCCGGGTCAAGTGCCGATGTCGGTTCATCAAAGAGAATAACATCCGGGTCTAATATAAGTGCTCTCGCAATTCCGGCTCTCTGCTGCTGTCCTCCTGAAAGCTGTGCCGGATAGAAATCACATCTCTGTTCAAGCCCTACCTTCTTCAATATCTCAAGGCTCATCTCCTTGGCATCTGATTTTTTGAATTTCTTTACCGTAACAAGTCCTTCCATGACATTTTCAAGTATCGTCTTATTGGCAAAAAGGTTATAGTTCTGAAAAACCATGGCAGTCTTTCTTCTAAGCTCTATAACCTGTGATTTAGAATGTTTCTTAGCATCTACCTCAAATCCGCTGACCGATATTATTCCTTCATCAGCCGCATCAAGAAAATTGATTGTCCTGAGTAATGTTGTCTTTCCTGAGCCGGACGGACCAAGTATTACCACGACCTCTCCTTTTCCGATACTCATATTCACACCTTTTAGAATGTGGTTGCTGCCGAATGATTTATGTATATTTTTAAGTTCAACCATTTCTGCCATAATACAGCCCTCCTTCTATTTATTTAGTTAAACAAGCTTATTAAAATTTAATATTTTTGATAAATCGCTTTTTAATATTGAGTTATGTGCCGTCTTCCCTGCTATGCTGCCACCGCCCTGAACCTTTTAAGATTATTTTCTACAACCCTGAATATTTTATTGAAGATAAAGCTTATAACTTCATAAATAATAGTTGTCATTATATAAGCTTCAATAAAGTTGAGTGCCGGCATGGCAAGAAGATTTGCAGTGGCTGTGATTTCATATACACCGACGTAATATGCAAGCGATGTTCCCTTTACAAGTCCTAAGAACAGACCGCTTAAATTCGGAAGTGCTATAGCCATAGCCTGTGGAAGAACAATTCTTGCAAGTGCCTGCGTCTTTGTCATTCCTACACTGTATGCTGCTTCCATCTGCCCTTCATCAACTGCTGCAAGCGATGAGCGGAATATCTCCGATGCATATGCCGACTGCTCAAGCACCAGTGCTATGATAGCATAAGCAACTGCAGGTACCGAATCCACATTTATCTCCCTGCCAATGCTTACACCATAGCTGTAAATAACATTAGGAAGTGCATAGTAGGATATGTACAAAAGTATGATCATAGGTACACCTCTAAGGAACGAGACATACACTGCAAATATCTGTGAAAGCACCGGAACCTTATTTTTTCTTATAAGCGCAATTCCAAGCCCAAGCAGCCAGCCTATAACCGCCGAAGCAAACGCCATAAGCAGAGTTATCGGTATGGCACCGAAAAGCTTGGGTATCGACTCTGCAATAAATCTGAAATTAATAATCATACGCTCTTCCTCATTTCCATATTTTTAACTTGTCGCCTGTTTTCTGCCCTTTGTATATACCTTCTCTACAAACTTGGTGAGTTTTTCCAATATAAAACATACTGCCCAGAATATAAGGCCTGTTGCAATGTATATCTCAAGCCTGTTAGTTCCATAGCTTGCAGAGCTAAGTGCTCTTGCTTTTCCAAGGATATCTATGACACCTATTGTAAATGCAAGTGATGTTTCCTTGAAAAGCATTATTATATTGTTCCCAAGTGTTGGAATAGCAACTCCTAATGCCTGAGGAAAAATAATTCTTCTAAAAGCCATTAAAGGCTTCATTCCAACGCTGTATGCTGCTTCCTTCTGTCCCTTATTTACCGAAAGGTATGCCGCTCTCATCATCTCTGCCATATTTGCCGATGTGCTTAGTGAGAGACATGCAACAATATACGTTGTCTTGCTTATCCCACTCATATTTACACCAAGTGCATTCATAAGCTGCGGAAGACCAAGATAAAGTAAAAATATAAGGACGAGTGTAGGAATACCTCTCATAAATGATATCCATCCCTTAGCTGCCGCCTTTGCAGCCTTATTCTTACTGAGCGCTCCTAACGCAACCACCGCTCCGATAATCAAAGAAAAAATCAATGACAGAAGAAGTATCTGTATTGTCAGCGGGAATGCCTTCATGACCTTTGGAATATAGCTTGGAATGGATGCCCAGTCATAACTATGTCCCATATTTACCACTCCTTTCGTATCCGGATATACACAAAAATAAGTATCCACATCTTCATATAATTTAAAAGACTGCCATATAGGGATTTGATTCCCTGCATGACAGCCTTTGTCAAATACATATATTATTATAGGATTGTATGTTTTTTATATTTTATTCAGCTGTGATTGATACCATGTCTGCGTACAGACCGAATACATCTTCGCCGTACCACTTTTCAGAAATCTTTGAAAGCGTCCCATCTGCAACCATTTCCTTTAGAACTGCATCTATATCATCACACAGTTGCTGCTCTGTCTTAGGAAACATCAGGTATGTGTCCTCACACATTACAACATCCGTGAGCATAAGATTATCTATGCCAAGCTCTGGAATAACACTGTCGAAGGTTGCCTTGTATGTAAGTGAAGCATCAACCTGACCATTTGAAACCTTCAAAAAGCCATCAGCTGTAGACTGATCCGATACTGCTATGACATCAAGCTCCTGACCCGGATGTGCGTCATTGTATGCCATGAGCATCTGATACTCATAAGCACTCGGATTCTGCTCCATCGTCTTTCCTGCCATATCAGCCATGCTTGTTATTCCCGAATCGCTCCTTACAGCAAGGCTCATCGGAGACAAGCAGTAATACTGGCTTGGGAAAAGATATTTCTCCTTCCTTGCATCAGACTGTACAAGCTGATGAGAAAGAAAATTGATTGAGCCTGAATCAATAGAAACAATAAGTGTTGAAAAGTCCATCGCCTGAATCTCAAATTCATACTGTGGAAGTCTCGCATCTAACTCATTTAGCACATCGATATCATAACCGACTGAATTGCCATTCTCATCAAGATAACAGAACGGGGCTGCTCCGTTACCTGTACCAACCACGATATGTCTTACTCCGTCTGCCGATGCCTGTGAAGCATCCTTCTTGCTGCACGCCGTCATTCCCATCACACAAATCGCTGCAAGTGCAATGCAGCCGACTCTCTTTAAAATATTCTTTCCCATACACAGTCCTCCTTTTTCTCTTATAAATATTTCCTTTACACCTGCAAAACAGACAGTAAACACGAAAAAGGCGCTTATCCTTTTCGGATAAACGCCTTCGTTTATGTGTTGTACTTTGTTCTGTTGTGGCTTATTATACAACTTCAAAATCAAAAGTCAATTCATTTTCAGAAAATATATTTTTTTTGTAAAGTTTGTGCAAATTCTTATTTTGATAAAGAGATTTTTGTATATTATAACCATGTCTTTCCATCAAAACTTAAAATAAATAAACGGATTATATGTACCACTTATTATTCTTAAGATACATATGACAAGAAGCACAAGCATGAGCAGCATGTCAGGCACCATAAACCACTCTTTTTTTCTGATTCTGTCATACAAGCCTCGAAGCGACCTCGATGCAAATCCCATTCCTATAAACGCAAATATGAATGCCAATATAAGCTCCATCGACAAAAATCCAAGACACTGGTAAATATCATAACCTGCTGTGCCGCCATTATATTTTCCGAACATTGCACCTATATATTGCAGCGAATAGACGATATTGTCAGACCTGAACAAAACCCAGCCAAGCACTACAATTAACATTGTATATATCCAGTTAAACGGCTTTACTGGATTTTTCTCTAACAGCTTTCCAAGAAACAGACGTTCAATAATCTGGAAAAACGCATACATCAGCCCCCATACAAGAAATGTAAAATTAGCTCCATGCCATATTCCTGTGAGCAGAAATACTATGAACACGTTTCTGTAGGTTTTTAATTTCCCATTCCTGTTCCCGCCGAGCGGAAAATAGACATATTCCTTAAACCATGATGACAATGATATATGCCATCTTCTCCAGAATTCCTGTATGGAAAGCGATGTGTACGGATATGCAAAGTTCTCCTTGAATCTGAAGCCGAACATTCTTCCAAGCCCTATAGCCATATCTGAATATCCCGAAAAATCATAATAAATCTGCATAGTATATGCAAGTGCTCCAAGCCACGCTGTCATGCTGCCCATAGTCTCAGGCTTAATGCCCCATACAGCATCCGCTGTGACCGCAAATGTGTTTGCAAGCAGAACTTTCTTGGCAAGACCGCATATAAAACGCCTCTGTCCCGATACAAATAAAGGCACGCTTTCCTTCCTGCCGTCTATCTGCCTTGCAACATCACTGTATTTTACAATCGGTCCTGCAATAAGCTGTGGAAAAAAAGCTACATACAGTGCAAATTTAAATATATTTTTCTGTACCGGAGCCTTTTTAGTGTACACATCAATAACATATGACATTGCCTGAAATGTAAAAAAGGAGATTCCGATTGGAAGCACAATCTCCTTAATTTTCAGTGCACCTGTTCCGTGCATAAGAAACATATCCTTAAGTGACTGCCTGAATCCGATATTCCCCACACAAGCTGCATAAATATTCTCAACAAGCACCACACACATATTGAAATACTTAAACACAAAAAGAGTTGCAAGATTCAATATAATAGTCATTATAAGTATGCTCTTTTTTCTCTTTTTTTCAAGCAAACGCCCTGCTGCATAATTAACTGCTATCGAAGCTAACATTATAAACATATAATATATGCCGCCCCACGCATAAAATACAAGGCTGGCTATTAAAAGCCATGTATTTTTAAGTAAATATCTAAGTTCTTCATTCCTTACATTTGAAAGAAGCAGATTCACAACTAAAACTGCCGGAAGAAAAATCCATAAAAAACTCATCGAAGCAAAAAGCATTGCTCCTACCTCGCAAAGAAGCGTGTTCCCGCCTTCTTATCTTCACTGATATCATACAAAAGCTCCGGCTTATCGCCGTTAATTATCACCATATCTATTCCATTCTCATTAGCAATGGAAGCAGCCTTTAATTTTGTAGCCATGCCGCCAGTTCCAAGCTTAGAACCGGCGCCTCCTGCAAGCGCCTTTATATCATCAGTTATCCCATGAACCTCCTCAATAAGCTTTGCATCCTCATACTTATGCGGATCCTTATCGTAAAGCCCATCTATATCCGACATAATCACAAGTGTGTCCGCTTTAGCGACAGAAGCTACTATCGCTGCGAGCGAATCATTCTCTCCAACCTCAAGTTCAAGCTCATCAATCGCAACCGTATCATTTTCATTCACAACCGGAATTACTCCAAGCTCAATGAGCTTTGCCATGGCGTTCTCAACATTTCTCCTTCTGTCCTCAATAAGAACATACTTTGTAAGAAGAAGCTGTGCAACCGTCACACCATACTCAGAGAACTGCTTATCATACATATCCATAAGTTCGCACTGTCCTACTGCAGCACATGCCTGCTTGCCGGGTGTGTCCTTAGGGCGCTCCCTAAGTCCAATCTTGCTCATGCCAAGAGCAATAGAACCGCTCGACACAAGTATCATCTGGTTTCCTGCATTCTGAAGGTCAGCAATCGTCTTTACTATCTTCTCAACTCTCCTTATATTAAAATGCCCTGTCGCATATGTCAGAGTTGATGTACCTACTTTTACTACAATTCTCTTTCCTGTCATATCAATTCTCCCATAATGGGACACAGGGGTCAGACCCCAGTGTCCCAAAAAATTAAAACTGGCTGTTATAAAGCTGTGAATAGAATCCGCCTTTTGCAAGAAGGGTATCATGGTTACCCTGCTCAATTATATGTCCGTCATTCATAACAAGGATAACATCTGCCTCACGTATTGTGGAGAGTCTGTGAGCTACGATAAAGCTTGTTCTTCCCTTCATCATCCGTGCAAAAGCTTCCTGAATCTTGATTTCTGTTCTTGTATCGATTGAAGATGTCGCCTCATCGAGAATAAGCATCGGTGGCAGGCAGAGCATTACTCTGGCAATACATAAAAGCTGCTTCTGTCCCTGCGACAAGCTTCCGCCATCCTCGTTGAGCACTGTGTCATATCCTTTCGGAAGTCTCTTTATAAAGCTGTGTGCATGTGATGCCTTAGCTGCCTCAATCATCTCATCATCTGTCGCATCAGGCTTACCCATCTTCAGGTTCTCTCTTATGGTTCCGTTCTTTAACCATGTATCCTGAAGCACCATACCATATGACTTTCTTAAGCTTCCTCTTGTCACATCCCTGATATCATCGCCGGCAACCTTGATACTTCCTGAATTTACGTCATAGAAGCGCATAAGAAGATTGATAAGTGTTGTCTTTCCGCATCCTGTAGGACCTACTATTGCAATACGCTGTCCCGGCTTAACTGAGAGATTGAAGTTCTCGATAAGCTTCTGATCAGGAACATATGAAAAATATACATCTTCAAGTTCAACATGACCGTCAGCAATGGCTGTCTTTGCCTTCTCAGGCTCAGGAACCTGCGGTTCTTCCTCTATAAGCTCCATAACTCTTCCCGCACATGTAAGTGCATTCTGAAGCTCTGTGACAACACCTGAAATCTCGTTAAAAGGCTTTGTATACTGGTTAGCGTAGCTTAACATACATGAAAGCTTACCGACACTTATTCTTCCATGCACCGCAAATATGGCACCTACTAAAGCTACAAGCATATACACGATACTGTTTACAAATCTTGTTGAAGGGTTAGTTATCGATGAGAAGAAAATTGCCTTTAAGGAGCACTTTTCAAGTCTGTCATTGACTTCATCGAATTTTTTCTTTACTTGCGCTTCCTGGCTGTATGCCTTTACAACCTTAAGATTTCCGACCATCTCATCGATGATTGCCGTCTGCTCACCTCTTGTCTCCGACTGCTTTTTGAACATTGCATGTGTGTTCTTAGCAATATAAGCCGCAGCAAAAAGTGAAAGCGGAGTAACACAGACTACGACAACCGTTATAGGAATACTTACCGTCAGCATAAAACCAAGCGTTCCAAGTATTGTTATCACGCCTGTAAAAAGCTGTGTAAATCCCATCAAAAGTCCATCTGCAAACTGGTCAACATCGGCAATGACACGGCTTACAACATCTCCGTAAGGATGTCCGTCAATGTACTTTAACGGAAGAATCTCAATCTTTCTTATTGCCTCTGTACGGATATCTCTTATTACATTGTAAGTAATCTTATTGTTGCACACATTCATAAGCCACTGTGCAAGCGCACCGATAATGATAACAGCCGCCATTGTCTTAATTATTGCAATTATTCCATCAAAATCCACAAGTCCCTTGTCGATTATGAGGTCCACAGCATTACCGGTAAGTATCGGCACATACAATGTACATGCCACAGTCACTGCTGCCAATAATATCGATATTATGAGAAAAGCATAATATTTCTTAATATATCTGAGCACCTTTCCAATCGTGCCCTTGTCCTCACTGGTTAATTTCCTGACCTTTGCCATGACTAAGCCTCCTAATTTTCTCTATATTCACAGAAATGGTTAATTCGCAATCCGCTCCGCTCCTTGCTCATAAAACAACATCTACTTCGTAGATATTCGGGTAATTCGCAATCCGCTCCGCTCCTTGCTCATAAAACAACATCTACTTCGTAGATATTCGGGTAATTCGCAATCCGCTCCGCTCCTTGCTCATAAAACAACATCTACTTCGTAGATGTTGTTTTAAACTGTGAATTATAAATCTCTTTGTATACTTCACAATTCTCAAGAAGCTCTTTTTGCGTTCCCATTCCAGCCATCTGACCATCATCAAGAACAATTATCTTATCCGCATGCATTATGGATGCTGTCCGCTGCGATACTATGAATACAGTCATATTCCCAGGAAGTGCTGCGATAGCCGCACGGAGCTTGGCATCAGTTGCATAGTCAAGCGCCGATGCACTATCATCAAGTATGAGAATATCCGGCTTTCTTACAAGCGCTCTTGCTATTGTGAGACGCTGCTTCTGACCGCCTGAAAGATTCTTTCCTCCCTGCGCAATCTCAAAATCAAGCCCGCCTTCCTTAGTCTCCACAAATTCTCTAGCCTGTGCTGCATCTATAGCTTCCCACAGTTCCTCATCAGTGGCATCATTCTTGCCCCATTTCAGATTTTCTCGAATGGTTCCCTTAAAAAGAACTGCCTTCTGCATTACGATTCCGACATGTGCTCTCAGCTCATCGAAGCTATATTCATTTACATTAATGCCATCAACAAGCACCTCTCCCTGCGTTGCAGCATAGAATCTGGGTATAAGCCCGACAAGGGATGATTTTCCTGAACCGGTACCTCCGATGATACCCACTGTCTCTCCCTTCTTTACCGAAAAATCAATTCCGGTCAGTGAATTATCCGCACCATCATTATAGCAAAGATTTACATTCTTAAATTCTACTGCATATCCATCCTTTGGCTGTGCACTGTATTTTGTACTGCCTTCCTCCATTGAAGGTTTAATCTCGAATACAGACTGGATACGATTACCGCATGCAACTGCCTTCGTAACAGTTATTATAAGATTGGCAAGCTTTACAAGCTCCACAAGTATCTGTGACATGTAATTTACAAGTGCAACAACCTGTCCCTGTGTAAGTATGCCTGCATCAACACGGATTGCTCCGGTCCATATGAGAGCAGCTATCGCACCATTTACAATTATGAAGGTGACAGGATTCATGAGCGCTGAAATCTTTCCGACGAACTTCTGAAGTCCTGTGAGAACCGCATTCTTCTCATCAAAATTCTCAATCTCGCTCTGTTCCTTATTGAATGCCCTGATTACACGCACACCTGTAAGGTTCTGTCTTGTAATTCCAAGAACCGTGTCAAGCGCTCCCTGAACCTTCTTAAAAAGCGGTATGCTTATAAGCATAATTCCAAATACAACTACCGCTAAGAGAGGTATCGCAACAACGAATATAAGAGCTGCCTTGACATCAATAGTAAACGCCATAATCATGGCTCCAAACACGATAAAAGGTGAACGAAGGAAGAGTCTTAATACAAGATTAACTCCAGACTGTACCTGATTGATATCACTTGTCATTCTTGTGATAAGTGTCGATGTACCTAGTGTATCAATCTCCTTAAATGAAAGACTCTCTATATGCGCAAACAAAGCTGATTTAAGCTTTGCTGCAAAGCCGACTGCTGCCTTTGCTGAAAAATACTGTGCCGTGAGTGAACATGTAAGTCCCACTACAGCAAGAACAACAAGAACTACCGCCATCCTCACAATATAAGGAACATCCTTGTTCTCAATACCTGTATCAATGATTGCCGCAATTACAAGCGGTACAAAAAGCTCAAACGAAGCCTCAAGCATTTTAAAAAGAGGAGCTAAAATCGTCTCTTTTTTGTATGCCTTTAAATACACAAGTAATTTTTTCATACCCTTCACTCCTAAATTTTATCATTTTAGAAAACTATTCAGTATACAGTCTATAAAAACCCTTCTTATATAACTTACACACCCTCTTAATATGACTATTTTTTATGTTATATGATAAGTGCCCTTTTCATTATCACTCAAAAATTGTTGTCATATAACTCTTTTCACCATCGCACATCAGCACAATATCCACAGCCTTATCAATATTTCCGTAAGCTCCTATGGAATAATCACCAAGTGATGTGCTTCCCTCCAAAAAAGGAAGCTTTAGAGCTATCGATGCAGCTGTCGCAAGATGTCCCGACTCTATTGCACCTCTTATAAAATATACCGCTTCATAAGCAGATCTTACACCATCGGAAGTTACATCTCCCAATTTCCCGGCAAAGCTTTTAACTGCCTCATTATCCTTATCGACAGCCATATTGACAGGAATGTATATATCGTAACCATATGTGTCACCAGCATACTCATTCCATTCCGGAAGCCCGATAAAGACACCATCATAACCTTTTTTCTCTGCCACAGACAAAATCATGTCCAAGTTATCATACGCTGCCGGTATAAAAAGATTTTCCGCCTTTGCAGCAACTATACTGTCAAAAATCTTTTCAAGCTCTTCCACCGTGTACTCCGACAATTCTCCGGCATAAACCGTATCTAAATTGTATGAGTTGACTGCCGCCGCCATATCCTCGTACAGCGAAATATATCTTTCATCCTCCGTGGGACACACAAGCGCCACACTCTGGCTACCCTGCGTTTTATTCTGCTTTGTTGAAAGCAGCTTAGCCATGGCCTGCATCGCATATTTATCCGAAAAACATGCCTGATATACAAAATTTGCCGCCGCAACAAGTGCATCATCCGTTATGGAAGGAGTTATTATCGGTACATTCGCAGATGAACTCGCATTTATAAGCTCCTTCATCCCTTTAGAATTGTTAGTCCCTATTACCGCACATACCCCATCCTCGACAAGCTTATAATATCTGGCTACGGAATTCATATAATCGCCGGCATCATCCATTTTTATAAGTTCTAACATGTATCCGTCTGTGAGCACTCCGCCAGCAGCGTTAATCTCATCCACAGCAATGCTTGCCGCACTGTACAGCTGTTCCGACTCGGACGCTTTTTCTCCGCTAAAGTCAAGCAGCACACCGATTTTTACCACAGGTTCTTCATCTTTTGTTTCGCTTTTCTTTTTTCCACATGCACTAAGACCGACACACACTATTACAAGCAGTGCAAGAAGCCTTAAAAGCCTAAGCCTCCAGCCCTTAAACTTATATGTCTCTTCAACAGCTTTTTCGTCATGTGTTCTTTTTTTTACTGACATAAATAAATTCCTTTCCTGCCAAAACGCCTGCAGCTAGACTCTAAGGCTCCACTCAGAACAATCTACAACTCTTGTAGCAAGCCCATCATAAAAATCCGGCTCATGGCAGATGAGAAGAATACTTCCCTTGTATTCTTTAAGCGCTCTCTTAAGCTCGTCCTTGGCATCGACATCGAGATGATTGGTAGGCTCGTCTAAAAGCAGCACATTTGACGCTCGGTTAATAAGCTTACAAAGTCTCACTTTTGCCTGCTCTCCTCCGCTTAATACCTGCACCTGGCTCTCAATATGCTTCGTTGTAAGTCCGCATTTTGCAAGTGCTGAGCGCACCTGATACTGGGTATATCCCGGAAATTCCTTCCATATTTCTTCTATACATGTATTTCTGTTTCCCGGAGCCATCTCCTGCTCGAAATACCCTATTTCCAGATAATCTCCAAGCTCTACATCTCCCGAAAGTGCCGGAACAAGTCCCAAAATGCTCTTTAACAGCGTTGTCTTTCCTATACCATTCGCACCGAAGAGCACAACCTTCTCTCCACGCTCCATTGTAAAATCAAGAGGTCTTGAAAGCGGCTCATCATACCCTATGACAAGTCCCTTAGTCTGGATAATATATCTTCCCGGAGTCCTTGCCTCCGAGAAATTGAATTCAGGCTTAGGCTTTTCCACTGCCTTTTCTATTATATCCATCTTATCAAGCTTCTTCTGCCTTGACATTGCCATATTTCTCGTTGCAACTCTCGCCTTGTTTCTTGCAACAAAGTCCTCAAGTTCTGCAATTTCCTTCTGCTGTCTGTTATATGCAGCCTCTCTCTGTGCCTTTTTCATCTCATATACTTCCATGAACCTGTCATAGTCGCCCACATATCTGTTAAGCTCCTGATTCTCCATATGGTAGATAAGATTTACAACGCTGTTTAAAAACGGAATATCATGCGATATGAGAATAAAAGCATTTTCATAATCGATAAGATATCTCTTCAACCATTCGATATGCACTGCATCAAGATAGTTCGTCGGCTCATCGAGCAATAAAATATCCGGCTTTGCTAAAAGAAGCTTTGCTAAAAGCACCTTCGTTCTCTGACCGCCTGAAAGTTCGGTAACATCCTTATCCATGCCTATATCTTCAAGACCTAATGCTCTTCCGACCTCATCAACCTTCGAATCAATAATATAGAAGTCATGTGCCATCAGAAGCTCCTGAATAACTCCTAACTCCTCCATAGCCTCATCCATGTTCTCTAAAGTACCTGCTGCCATGGCATCACATATGGCATTCATCTTCTCTTCCATATCAAAAAGGTCTGCGAATGCACTCTTAAGGACATCCCTTATTGTCATTCCCTTTGTGAGAACCGCATGCTGGTCAAGATAACCTACCTTCACATTTTTCGCCCATTCAACCTTGCCCTCGTCCGGCATAAGCTTGCCTGTTATTATGCTCATAAAGGTTGATTTTCCTTCACCGTTGGCTCCGATAAGACCTATATGCTCTCCCTTTAAAAGTCTGAAAGACACATCTTTAAAAATTGCCCTGTCACCAAAACCATGGCTCAAGTGCTCGACATTAAGTATACTCATATTTCTTTCCTTTTCTCTGTAATTACATTAAAACAATTCTGCTACGTCAATTTCCTTGAAATACTGTTGTCCGCATTCAATTCAATCTTATGTAGTATACACAAATTATTCCTGTTCGTCTACATGCTAAATTCCTATATTATTTATTTTTTTGATTTTTTTCTTAAATTATATTTTGATTAATGTTAACCGTATATTATTTTACAGTTGACATTTCTCTTTTTCAAGCTTATACTCAGTATCATGCATGAATTTGCAGCTTTTCAAAGCCATGAACATATGATTGGAGTCTGCTGTGAAAAACTGCAGATACATTACAATATTATGGAGGATATCATGAAAAAATCAATTTACACCACCAAAGAAATTGCTCTTATCGCCCTTTTCGTGGCACTCACAGCAGTATGCGCATGGATTACAATTCCAATGCCTGCACCATTCGCACCATTCACCCTTCAGACCTTCGCAGTATTCACCGCACTCGGCATACTCGGTCTTAAGAATGGACTTACAGCTATCATTGTATATTGTCTTTTGGGCATCGTAGGACTTCCTGTTTTCGCCGGAATGAAGGGCGGTGTCGGAGTTCTTCTTGGCACAACGGGCGGCTACATAATCGGATTCATCTTCACAGCACTTTCTGTAGGTCTTATAACAAAGAAGTTCGGAAAAAGCATCCCTGTCCTTGCCATCTCAATGGTAATCGGACTTATCTTATGCTATGCATTCGGAACAGCATGGTTTATCGTTGTATATACCAACACTAAGAGTGCTGTAGGAATATCAAGTGCTCTTGCATGGTGTGTAACACCTTATATTCTCCCTGACCTTGTAAAGATTGCCGTAGCAATCACAATCGTTAAGGCGGTTGACAAATCCAAGGTTATGAAAACTGTTACAGCTTAATTTTTTAGCAATACAGTTCAAAAATATAGCTTTAAAATCAATTAACCTGTTTATATTTTAATACAATTTCAGTTCTCTAATATGGGCATGTGAAATGTTACATTAACTTTCACATGTCCATTATATTATTCATATAAAATTTATCTATTATATAGTCTTAGCCGATTACAGCTTCAAACCGCAGGATATATCACAGAATGTATATTTACAAAAACTGTCTTTTTTCTTTGATTTTATCACATAAAATTAATCTTAGCTTATTGTCCTTGAACTTATAAAATATATAATTATGTTTTGTTTTCCTTAAATATATTAAAAAGCTATAACCCCAAGATGCTCTAGCAGTATCTTCGTTCCTATAAGTATAAGTATGATTCCTCCGGTAAGCTCCGCCTTTGACTTATACTTGACACCGAACACACTTCCAACTTTCACACCTACAGCTGAAAGTGTAAAAGTAATACTTCCTATAAAAATGATAGCCCACCAGATGTTAACATCAAGAAATGCAAATGTAACGCCTACAGCAAGTGCATCAATGCTCGTTGCTATCGCAAGCATGAGCATAATCTTAAATCCGAGTGATGCGTTTGCGCTCTCCTCGCTCTTATCAAATGATTCCTTAATCATGTTCGCACCGATGATCAACAGAAGCACAAATGCAATCCAGTGGTCAATAGCTGTGATATATGACTTGAACCGGCTTCCAAGCAGCCATCCGATAAGAGGCATAAGTGCCTGAAATCCACCAAACCATGCTCCAACAATTGCCGCATTCTTAAAGGTAATCTGCTTCATCGCAAGCCCCTTACATACAGACACCGCAAAGGCATCCATCGACAATCCTACCGCCAAAATAAATAACTCCGTTAAACCCATACATAACTCTCCATTCTTCACATATGTAATATATTGTTACCTGTAAGCAGCTTTCCATACCCGGGCAGATATGACTTGCCTTGTAAATACATGCTTTAGCGAAACATCTGCAAAACATTCCTTCCTGTTATCGAAAAAGGCTGTTTAGGCTATATAATTTTATATACTTACGCAAAAAACGAGACTTATGTATGACAATCACGCCATACATAAGTCTCGTTATTTAAGATAAGCCAGATGCTATTTTGCAGATATTAATACCATTGCCTTCTGCATATCACATCAGTCTGTTGACTTACCACGTATTCACGCTAACTACTCCCTTACAGGTTCGCTTATTTTAACACATATCTTAAGAAATTGCAATACCCATCTGTGGGACACCGGGACCAGACCCCTCTGTCCCAATTATTCGTAATCTACAACGCTTGCCCACTTGAGAAGAAGCTCTCTCTCCTCCGGCTTACCCTTGACGGACTGTGAAGCTGCTACGATTGGAAGCCACTTCTGTACATACTGCTTGCCGATACCGCTCTTCTCGCAGAATAAGTTGAGATACTTATCAGCTAACTTCTGCTGTCCTGCAAGTGCGAATACGAGATATGTTCTCGCTGCATCTGCGGAAGCATTACCCTGTGTAGCATGTGACCAGTCAAGAATATATGCCTTTCCCTCGGCAGTTATAATAATGTTGCTTGGGTTAAAATCACCGTGGCATACTTTATCATGCTTATGCATTCCTTCAAGGCTTGTATGAAGGTCATAACGTGTTGATGGGTCAATGTCAGCCTCTGCAATCTTACGCATCATCTTGTCTGTGAGCTTAGTAAGAAGCGGAGCCTTCTTAGAGTGAACCTCTCTCTGGAGATTTACGAAGAGTTCAAGGTACTCATCTTCCTTCTCAGGATTCTTCTTCATGAGTTCCTCTAAAGTTGTTCCTTCTATGTACTCACTGATGATAGCCCACTTGCCATCAATCTTCGTAACTTCCAAAATCTTAGGGATAAGTAATCCTGTCTCCTCAACTCTCGCCTGATTGAGTGCCTCATTGAGAATATCTGACTTCTTGTAATCCTCATTAAAGAGCTTAATAACTGTGTCTCCATCACGGTAAATTGTCTTAGTCGGACGCTTTGCAATAACATTGTCAAGTTTCATTGTCTATACCTCCATGCATTAATTTGTAACACCTTAAAAAATGAAATACTTTACATATTATATGTCACATACAGCTGTCTAATCAGCCATATGTTCCACAATTATGTATTCAACGCTATATACTTATTGTTTACAATTATTATAGCATAACCCATTAATTTTTTCCACAAATTTATTCATATTTTAGAATTGTCAGAATAAAATTTGCAAAATAAAACTTCCGAACCCGGCTCGCGAGTCCGGAAGCCATTCATTACATTAATTACTTTCCGTAATATGCTCTAAGATACATCTCCTTGATTTCCTTCATAAGAGGATATCTTGGGTTAGCACCTGTACACTGGTCATCGAATGCCTGCTCAACCATGTTGTCGAGTGTGTCAAGGAAGTACTTCTCGTCTACTCCGTAATCCTTGATTGTCTTCTTGATACCAACTCTCTCCTTGAGAGCCTCAATCTTCTCGATAAGACCTTCTAACTTCTCCTGATCGTTCTTGCCCTTTACTCCGAGATAATCAGCAACCTCTGCGTATCTTGCAAGTGTATGAGGATGGTCGTACTGAGGGAATGTACCCATCTTAGAAGGTACCTCAGCAGCGTTAAATCTCATAACATCTGTGATGAGGAGAGCGTTAGCAATACCGTGTGGAAGGTGATGGAATGCACCAAGCTTATGTGCCATAGAGTGGCATACACCGAGGAATGCATTTGCAAATGCCATACCTGCCATAGTAGCTGCGTTACCCATCTTCTCTCTTGCAACAGGGTCATTAGGACCATTGTCATAAGCTCTTGGAAGATACTCAAATATCATCTTAAGAGAACGAAGTGCAAGACCATCTGTGAAGTCTGTAGCCATCATTGAAGCGTAAGCCTCAAGAGCATGTGTTACGGCATCGATACCGGAAGCTGATGTAAGTCCCTTAGGAGCATCCATCATCATATCTGCATCAATGATTGCCATCTTAGGAAGCAGCTCGTAATCTGCAAGAGGATACTTAACTCCTGTTCTCTGGTCTGTGATAACCGCAAAAGGTGTAACCTCAGAACCTGTACCTGCTGATGTAGGAACAGCGATGAAGTATGCCTTCTCACCCATCTTAGGGAATGTATAGATACGCTTACGGATATCGCAAAAACGCATTGCCATGTCGAGGAAGTTAACCTCAGGATGCTCATACATTACCCACATAATCTTACCGGCATCCATTGCTGAACCACCGCCGACTGCTATAATACAGTCAGGTTCGAAGGAACGCATAGCTTCTGCACCCTCTGTAGCTGAAGCAAGTGATGGATCCGGTGCTACATCATAGAATGTTGTGTGCTTAATTCCGAGTTCATCAAGCTTATCTGTAATAGCCTTTGTATATCCGTTAGAATAGAGGAACTTATCTGTTACGATGAATACCTTCTTCTTGTTCATTACAGTCTTAAGCTCCTGAAGTGCAACAGGAAGACAGCCCTTCTTAATATATACCTTCTCAGGTGCTCTGAACCAAAGCATGTTCTCTCTCCTCTCAGCAACCGTTTTAATGTTGATTAAATGCTTAACTCCTACGTTCTCTGATACGGAGTTACCACCCCATGAACCACATCCGAGTGTGAGAGATGGTGTGAGCTTGAAGTTGTAAAGGTCACCGATGCCACCCTGTGATGAAGGTGTATTGATGAGAATACGGCAGGTCTTCATTCTCTCTGAGAACTCATCAATCTTAGCCTTCTCTGTTCCTACATTGACATAGAGTGAAGATGTGTGTCCGTAACCGCCGTCTGCGATTAAGTGCTCTGCCTTAGAAACTGCATCCTCGAAATCCTTAGCCTTGTACATTGCAAGTACCGGTGAAAGCTTCTCATGTGCGAACTCCTCTGAAAGCTCTACGCTCTCAACCTCACCTATAAGAATCTTAGTTGCCTCAGGAACCTTAACTCCTGCAAGCTCTGCAATCTTATATGCAGGCTGGCCAACAATCTTAGCATTAAGTGCACCATTGATGATGATTGTCTTTCTAACCTTCTCTGTCTCAGCTGCATTCAAGAAGTAGCAGCCTCTGTCCGCAAATTCCTTCTTAACCTGCTTATATACCTTATCAAGAACGATAACTGACTGCTCTGAAGCACAAATCATACCGTTATCAAATGTCTTAGAATGGATGATTGAATTGACTGCAAGAGTTATATCAGCAGTGTCGTCAATGATTGCAGGTGTGTTACCTGCACCTACGCCAAGTGCCGGCTTACCGCTTGAATAAGCAGCCTTAACCATACCAGGTCCACCTGTTGCAAGAATGATATCTGCTTCCTTCATAAGAATGTTGGTAAGCTCAAGGCTTGGAACATCAATCCATCCGATGATTCCTTCCGGTGCTCCTGCCTTAACTGCTGCCTCAAGAACAACCTTAGCTGCTGCTATTGTGCTGCCCTTAGCTCTTGGATGAGGGCTTATGATAATACCATTTCTTGTCTTTAATGAAATAAGAGTCTTAAAGATAGCTGTTGATGTAGGATTAGTTGTTGGAATAACCGCTGCAACAACACCGATTGGCTCAGCAATCTTCTTAGTACCGTATGCCTTATCCTCCTCAAGTACTCCACATGTCTTTGTATCTCTATATGCATTGTAAATATACTCTGATGCAAAATGATTCTTTATAACCTTATCTTCAACGACACCCATGCCTGTCTCTTCAACTGCCATCTTAGCAAGAGGAATTCTCGCCTGATTGGCTGCCATAGCTGCCTCAAAGAAAATCTTATCTACCTGTTCCTGTGTGTAAGTAGCAAAAATCTTCTGTGCCTCTCTTACACTTGCAAGCTTCTTCTCAAAGCTCTCAACACTATCAACTACCTCATACGTTTTCTCCATCACTAGAGCCTCCCTGAATGAATAAGTGGTGCGACATCATATTGACACATTGTTTGAGAGAATACATTAAAAATTATAAATGAATCTCATGTCGCTTTGTTAATTATTTAACATTAACTCTGTTAATAAATTAACACACTTCTATTTACATGTCAACACCTATTATAAAATTTTTTTCAAAAAATTAAAACAAACTATTCTTCAATAGTACAATTATGATAAAAAATCAGTACTTCTATCCCAAAATGCAAAATAAATGGTAGCTATTCACATTAAAATATAGTATATTTCTCACAGAACATACAAAGTGAGGAATCCACAATGTCAGAAAAAGATATTTTTACCAAAAAATCCCTCGATATAGAGGGTAACCTCTCAGAGACAGAGGAGACATTCATAGACAGCTACGGCAAGCATGAGCAGAAGCCTCTCAGGATACTTCTAAGTCTCTATAAGGGACATTACTTGCAGCTTGTACTGTCAGGTCTTTTCTTTGCACTTAAGCATGCATGTGTATGGTATCTGCCGGTTGCCACAGCCGGTGTAATCAACATTGCTTCCGGCACAGATGACGGCGGGCTCTCCGGCATTCTCTTCTATATAAGTATAGAGATTGCGCTGGTTCTCATAAATATGCCTGCCAACTATCTGTATGTACATTTCAGGAGTCTGGCAATACGCAATATGGAGGCAGGTCTTCGAGGTGCACTTGTGCGTAAGCTTCAACAGCTCTCCATCACATATCACAAGGAAATGCAGTCGGGAAGACTGCAATCGAAGATAATGCGTGACGTTGAAGCAATCGAGACACTGTCACAGCAGCTCTTTACCAACATTCTCACCATACTTTTAAACCTTATTGTTGCATTTGCTGTAACAGGAATGAGGAGCCATACGGTGCTCATATTTTTCGTTATATGCGGACCTGTTGCAGCCCTGACGATGGTAGCATTCAAGAATCAGATTAAGCGTACCAACTCTACATTCCGTAAAGAGATGGAAACAACCTCCGCAAAAGTCATGGAAATGGTTGAACTTATACCGGTGACAAGAGCGCATGCACTCGAAGATGAAGAGATTGATAAGATGGAAAACCAGTTAAGCTCTGTTGCCAAAAGCGGCTACCGTCTTGATATCGTCCAAGCCAATTTTGGTGCAGTCGGCTGGTGTGTATTCCAGGTATTCCAGGTGCTATGTCTTGGCTTTACAGGCTATCTCGCCTTCCATGGCCAGACAACCGTCGGAGACATCACTCTCTACCAGACATACTTTTCAACCATAGTCAACCAGATTTCAAGCTTTATAAATCTACTTCCTATCATATCTAAAGGACTTGAATCGGTTAACTCTGTCGGTGAAGTTCTACTCGCTAACGATGTTGAAAATAACAAGGGAAAGACCAAAATCAAATCTGTCCGCGGACAATTCGATTTCGAGAATTTATGTTTTGGCTATGACAGCAGCAAGCCTGTCCTTAACCATCTCAACCTGCACGTCGAGCCGGGTGAAACAATAGCACTTGTCGGTGAATCCGGAGCAGGAAAATCAACCGTTCTCAATATGGTAATCGGCTTTAACAAGCCTGATTCGGGACGTATTCTCCTAGATGGCATGGACATGAATACAATAAATCTTCAATCATACAGACAGCATATAGCAGTTGTTCCGCAGACCTCAATCCTGTTTTCCGGAACCATAAAGGATAATATCACTTACGGAATCGATAAGGTCTCCGAGCAAAAGCTTAATCAGGTTATTGACGCAGCTAATCTAAGGAGCTTTATTGACAGTCTGCCTGACGGTCTTAACACAGTTGTAGGCGAGCATGGCGGCAAATTAAGCGGCGGTCAGCGTCAGCGTATCTCTATAGCACGCGCACTCATCCGCGACCCCGATATCATTATCTTAGATGAAGCTACCTCAGCTCTTGACAGTATATCGGAAAAAGAGATTCAGGAGGCACTTAACAATCTCACAAAGGACAGAACAACATTTATCGTTGCTCACAGACTCTCCACAATCAAGGGAGCCGACAAGATTGCTGTTCTTCGCGAAGGTCACTGCACCGAATACGGAAGCTATGATGAGCTTATGGCTCTTAAGGGCGAATTTTATGAAATGAGGCGCTTACAGTTATAACTAAATATACAAGTCACATACAAAAGAGTACATATACACCGGTAATTGTGCATATGTACTCTTTTATATTGTCTGATATTATTTTTGTTATTCTATATATCTTACATATTGTGATGCATGGACAATTTACTTGTCCAGAATTTCTATGTTCGCCTGATTCTCCTGCTCATAGATACATACCCATGTCTTTCCCTGATTGAATGTAATCTCTGAGTCATCCCAGTATGTGTATCTTGTAGGCCCATAACCATAAGTATAATTACAGCCAAGGTTAGTGTTCACACCGTCAACTTCCTTACTCCACTTAATCCACTGTGCTGTTCCATTTGTCACATAAAGACCTATTCCGCTTCCGGTAAGAAGGTATAAAGGTGAACCATTCCAGTACTGTTCGCCCGGAACCAGCTTGAATATGATATTCTCGACTGCAATCTGCTTGCCTGTCATCTCATCAATCTGAGGCTCGCCGTACTCATAACGATAATAAAGACCATCATCCTCATTATAGACAAAATAAGCGTTATTATATGCATATCCTGTCTTGAGCGTGATACATTTTTCAGCATCAGGATAATCTATAGGTGTCGTCGACTTATTGAATTTGAGCGGTGCAGCATAGTCCTCATCAAGATAGGTTGAAACCTTCTTATTGACCATTGCAGTTACAAGATTTTCCGGAGTAGTAAATACATTGTGCGGCGAAACCCTGTCTGAACGTCTCTCATAATTGTAATCGCCGTTCATTCCATTAAATGTACGCAGCTCCGGGTCACTTAAAAATTCAAGAGCAAAGTCCGACTGTCCGAAGTGGAAATATGCAGCGTCATACTCTGCCGCAAGGAACGGA
Organism: uncultured Eubacteriales bacterium; assembly: GCA_900545175.1. GTDB lineage: Bacteria > Bacillota > Clostridia > Lachnospirales > Lachnospiraceae > CAG-882. The sequence goes on along the minus strand of UQYF01000005.1, from coordinate 12,702 downwards.
TAATAGTCTCTACAGCTTCTTATAGAGCCTATAGATGTTACATCATCATAATTCTGGAAAACACCCATAAGTCGTGTCACTCCGCCCTCACACTGACCCTCGAATATTACGTCAGCCATGCTTATTCCGCTCTGTGGAAGTCCTGCCTGAATATTATTATACATGACAGCTATAGGTCTGCGGTATGCAATAGTATCATTAATCCACTCACCTGTCAAAAAGCTTCTCACTGTCTCGCCTTTAGGTATAAGGCTTGTGTCTGACTCTAATGAAGGAAATCCATTATCCACCGGGTCGGTATCCGGCGCCTTCTCGTCATCAGTTGTTGTCTCCTCCTGCGAAGTGTTCTTTTCTGTAGTTGTAACCTCCTGTGAGCTGGTCTGTTCCGGCGAAGCTTCTACAGTGCTATCCGTATCAGTCTTTTTTCCGCATCCTGACAGAATTAAAGCTGATGCAGCGACAAGCATTGCCGTTCTGCCAATTAAATTTCTCTTAATCATAAACTCTCCTCCTGAATATTATATGTCCATAATAGTCTGAATATTTTTATATACTATCACATAGCAAAGTATATTGTCAATTTTTTCACTATGTACCAGCTCTATTACCTGGCAAGCCATCCGCCATCTACAGCCAATGTGAAGCCATTGACATAATTCGATGCGGCTGATGCAAGATATACGACCGCACCTGCCATGTCATCCGGTGTTCCCCAGCGCCCTGCCGGAATACGTGATAAAATCTCATCGCTTCTGTCATCATCGCTTCTTAGCGCCTGAGTATTGTTAGTAGCCATGTATCCCGGAGCGATTCCATTGACATTTATATTATACTTAGCCCACTCATTAGCCATGGCTCTTGTAAGACCAAGCACAGCGCTCTTGCTCGCCGTATAAGACGGAACTCTTATGCCACCCTGATATGAGAGCATGGACGCTATATTGATTATCTTTCCTCCGCTGTTTTGTGCAATGAACTGCTTAGCTGCTGCTTGACAAAGGAAAAATGTAAACTTCTGGTTAAGAAATACAACCGAATCCCAATCCTCCTCAGTATAATCAATAGCATCATTTCTCTTAATTATGCCAGCATTATTGACAAGAATATCTATGTGCCCATAACGCTCAACTGCACTATTTATGATTATATCAATAGGCTCCATTGATGACAAATCTGCCTTCACCTGTAAAAAACTGCTTCCTGCCTCCTCGACAAGCTTCTTTGTCTCATCACAGTCTCTTCTTGCCACGCCTACAATATCAGCTCCCGCCTGTGCAAGTGCAACGCACATTCCTTGTCCTAGACCTGTATTGGCTCCTGTAACTATTGCAACCTTTCCTTTCAGGCTGAACATATCAAGTATCATATCTTTCACTGCTCCTTATTTTCTATTTTCCTGTAATTATTTATAGCTAACCTGCAAAATGCAACGCATCTCGTTGGTGAGCTTACATTTTCCTCTTTATTCCATGTCTTTGAGGCTTAACTGTAATATCCGTCACAACAGCTCCTTCACGCATTGCCAGAACACTCATGACACATTGAGCTATTTCCTCCGGCAGAAGTCTTTCGTCCTCCTCATCGCAGGAAGTAAAATCCGCATTCCTGTAAAAGAGCGACTCAGTCATATCAGGGTGTATATTGACAACCTTGACACCGTACTTTCTAGCCTCATCAAAAAGGCTGTTTCCAAAGCTTGTAAGCGCTGCCTTGCTGGCACCATAAGCACAGCCGTAAGTGTTCGATTTCTTTGCCGTGACGGATGAAATGTTGACAATCACTCCGCCGTTTTTTTTCATGTCACGAAGCAAAAGACCTGTAATTATCATAGGAGCTTCTACATTCACAGCCACCATCTCATGAATTCTGTCAGGATTAATCTGCTCATGAGGTCCGAAATATCCGACTCCCGCACAGTTTACAAGAACATGTATATGTCCTGCTTCTTTCCTTAAATCCGATATAGTGTGCTCCACATCCGTGTGCCTTTTAAGGTCACATACCAGTGGGCGGAACATCGGATTCTGTGTAAGCTCTTCCTGTTTTTTATAATCTCTTCCGATTCCGTACACTTCATAATCGTCACGAATCAAAGCTGCCGCTATCGCTGCACCTATTCCGCTTGATGCTCCTGTAACTATTGCCTTTTTCATCGCTATCTCCATCGGTATATTTTTTCCGGGGACAAATGCTTTCTTAAGCATTCCTCAACATAATCTGCAAGCTCTGTTCCGTTCTTACCACAGCAGAAGCTTCCATCCTCAATCTCAAATTGATACGCAAGAAGCTTCGAATCCGGTCTGCGTTTTCTCATCCTCTTAAGATAGTCACATGGAACCCGGAATTCGCCAAGACTTACATCATAAAGCATCTGATCCGTCACACTCTCAAAAAGCTTATCTATAAGCGTTCCGTATGCCTTCTTAAGTGCGGACAGGTCTGCGTATGTGAGCAGCGGGTCAAAGCATACTCTCACATTGAGCCCTTTTTGTGACGCTCTCATTATCGAAGCTATTCTTGACTGTATTGAAGGTGTGTTGTGCTCATATGATAACTGTATCATGTCTGTAGACAAAGTAAAAGCAAAGATAATATTTTCACATTCTTTTTCATCAAGCATCCGGATGAAGCTGTCCGAAAGCTCTGCCTTTGTCCTCAGCTCTATCGTAAGTCCCACCCTGTTTTTTGCATACTCAATCCACCGCCTGCAATAGCCGGTTATATTTTCAAGTGCGATCAGGTCGGTATCATATGATACACATAGGTATACCCCATGCTCCCTCAAAAGTTCATCCACTTCATGAAAAATATCATCCAGATTCATGAAGAGCACCACATCCGCCGATGGATACATTCCCTGAAGATAGCAGTACTCGCAGTCAAAAAGACAATTCATCATACAGCTCGTATAATAAAAATGTTCGTTTCCGAAGCTCTGACATTCCTTAGAGCCGTTATATACAAGCTTTCCTTCCTTTTTTGCGAGAATCAGTGCAGGCGACTTTTTCTGAAACGCAAGGCTCTGTCCTTTTCTGTTGAAAATATCCTTATAATGATTAATCCATACCACCCTGCTGCCGGAAAGTTTATTAATAATCCCGGTCACATCATATTGTCCACGCAGTTTCCGCTCAACATACACATGATGAAACGGATGCTTCTGCCCACATATTTCATGGAAGCTTTTCATGAATTCATAAAATTTTTCTGCCCAGCCTGTGTTACATCCGAAAAAGATAATCTGATGCTGCATATAAAAGCAGGTCAGCGTCTCATACCATGCAGCAAAGCAGTCATTTTCCGAGCTGTACTCTTTATAGCTATGTACAGGACAGATATCCGGATAATAATATCTGTCCTGCATGATATCATGTATCTCTGCACATATTCCACAATCAGCTTCAGCCTCCGAAGCCTTTTCAAGACATACGCACACATCATTTTTGTCAACACCCTGTCCGGACATTACATAGCCTGCTGCCATCGCAGCCTTAACAGGTGTGTTCCCGGCTATCACCAGCTCAACCTCCGTCCCATCAGGTGCATTCCCGGCAAAAATCTGAAAATGTGGCTCAGCCATTCTCTTTTTCAGCTTAAAAAGACTCACCAGCTCTCTGCAATAAGAATAATCTGCTGCAAAAAATCTCCACATTATCTGACAGCCTCATCAAGCTCTCTCTGTAAAAGTGCCAGATTGTCACGGATGGACAGCTTTTGCGGACATACCCTCTCACATTTGCCGCACTTTACACAATTATGTGCCTTCTCATTATCAGCAAGCTCATTCCAGCTTCTCTTTAACTGTTCTTTATTCCCATACACATTATAATGATTCCATATTGAAAAATTTCTTGGAATATTTACTCCTGCAGGACATGGCATGCAGTAGCCACAGCCTGTACAGCCGTTTCTTATTCTGCTCTTAAGCGTTGCCGCCGTGTCAGCTACAAGTGCCTGCTCATCTTTGCTAAGCGGTGTAAAGTTCTTGAAAGTCATAAGATTGTCCTCGACCTGTTCCATCGATGACATGCCACTTAATATAACCTTCACATTATCATGCGAACCAACCCAGCGGAGTGCCCATGACGCAATCGACTGCTTAGGTCTGAACTCCTTAAAATTAACAGCAATCTCTTCCGGAAGGCTTGCAAGAGAGCCTCCCTTTACGGGCTCCATAATAACCATCGGAACACCCATTTTCTTGGCTAATGCATAGCCCTTATCGCCTGCCTGCTCGTCCGTATCCATGTAATTGTACTGAATCTGGCAGAAATCCCAGTCCCTGTATGTAAGTATTCTCTCAAAAACTTCATAATTATCATGAAATGAAAATCCCAGATATTTTATTTTTCCTTCTGCCTTAAGCCTTTCACATGCTTCAATAACACCAAGCTCTAAAAGCTTGTCAAATCTCTCACTGTTAAGCGCATGCAAAAGATAAAAATCCACATAGCCCTTGTGAAGCCTTGCAAGCTGCTCATTAAATATTCTTTCCGTGTCTTCAGGCGTTTCAAGCTTCCATACGGGCAGCTTTGTTGCAAGGTAATATGAAGCTCTGTCATACTTATCAAGCACTTTTCCAAGAAACGGCTCACTGTCTCCATTATGGTATGGATAAGCCGTGTCATAGTAATTCACACCGGATGCCATCGCAAGGTCAAGCATTTTTTCGGCAAGCTCCTCATCAATGCTTCCATCCTCTCTCAAAGGAAATCTCATACAGCCAAAGCCAAGCAGTGATGTCTCAATTCCAAGCTTATCAAATCTTCTTTTCTCCATAACATACCTCTCCTCTTATTCACATCTTAGATACAAAATCCTTAAAATCCTCATAGTTTTTCTTTAAAAGCGTCGGTGTGTCAAGACCGTAAGGACATTTGCTCTTACAATGCCCACAGTTAAGACAGCCTTCAATCTTCTTCATCTTTTCCTGCCATTGTGGTGTCGTATATTCTTTATACGGTGCTCTTCTAAGCATCAATGACATTCTTGCACAGTTGTTGATTTCTATTCCGGCAGGACATGGCATACAATAACCGCAGCCTCTGCAAAAATCTCCTGAGAGCATCTTTTTATCACGCTCTATAAGCTCCTGTATATCAGGAGTCATCTCCGGCGGATTATCTATGTATGACAGGAATTCATCTAACTCTCTTTCCCTCTGTATCCCCCATATAGGAAGAACATTATCATACTGTGCCTCAAACGCATATGCCGCTGCGGAATTAGTTATAAGGCCTCCCGACAATCCCTTCATGGCAATAAAACCCATACCGGCTTCCTTGCACATTCTTACAAGCTCTATATCCTTATCTGCTGCAAGATAGCAAAAAGGAAACTGCAACGTCTCATACAGGCCTGACTCTATTGCTTCTCTTGCAACAGCAAGTCTGTGATTGGTAATGCCTATATGTCTTATCTTTCCTTGTCTCTTCGCCTCAAGCATCGCCTCATAAAGACCCGTTCCATCACCCGGCTTAGGGCAGAAGCTAGGATTATGAAATTGGTATATATCAATATAATCTGTCTTTAGATAACCAAGGCTTGTTTCTAAATCCTTCCAGAATTCCTCTGCTGTAGCTGCAGCCGTCTTAGTAGCAATATAAAGCCTCTCTCTTATATGCGAAAATGCCTCGCCAAGCTTCTTTTCACTGTCCGTGTAAAATCTTGCCGTATCAAAAAAAGTCATTCCATTATAAAATGCCTTCTGCAGAAGATATACAGCATCTTCCGTTGTAACACGCTGTACCGGCAGCGCACCGAATCCATTTTTGTTAACCGTTATTCCGGTCTTTCCAAGTGTCACTGTTACCATTAGTTTTAACCTCCACGTTATATATATTTTAATCTTTTTAACCTGCTTATGCAATAGCCATGCAGGTTTATATCCTGTGGAATTTAAGCGAAATTTCCTATTATGATTCGGATGCCAAAACATGCTGATTCAGTTTATGCATAAATATAACCCATTATACACAATTAAGTTTATGGAACATGTCTTGACACCCGAACCCTAATATACTAAAAAAGCAGGAATTGAATTCATAGGTTAAATAACAAATAAATCCAATTCCTGCCCATATCTGATATAGATATTTTAATTTAAAGTATCAATACGCTCGCCGAGCCTGAACTTGCCAATATCATTCTTAAGCGCATTTGCAAGACCGACAAGCTTGGATGTGTTCTGGTTGCAGTCATTTACTATCTGGCTGAGTTCAACCATTGATGCGGATGTTTCCTCTGTTCCGGCTGCATTCTCCTGGGCTATTGCAGCAAGGCTCTCTACGCTCTCTGTTACACTGTTCTTAAGTCCATTTAAATCTTCAACCTTATCTGCAAGACCTTCTATAGACTCAGTAACATTGTCAACCTCTGTCTTTAACACTCCGAATACATCCTTTGTATTATCAATTCTCTCGTTCTGATGCTTAATCTCCTCGACAACACTGTTCATCGTCTGGACACTGGTGTTGGAATTCTCAATAAGTTTTTCAATAATGCTCTTGATTCTCTCGGCAGATTCTGTTGACTGGTCTGCCAGTACTCGGATTTCCTCGGCAACAACAGCAAATCCTCTTCCATTCTCGCCTGCTCTTGCAGCTTCAATTGATGCATTGAGTGAGAGAAGGTTGGTCTGGCTGGCAATATCTGCAATTATGTCTGTTGCACTGCGGATATCAAGTGCCGACTGGTTAGTCTCTATAGTCTGTTTTTGAATCTCGTCCACTGATATTTTAGTCTTGTTGCTTATCTCAACAAGTGCATCAAGATTCTTCTGTGCATCACCGTTTTTGCTCTTCATTGTCTCAGCACTCTGTGCAAGTGCTGAAATATTGCCGTTCATAAAATCAATCGACTTACCCATAAGTTCAATCTGTTCGCTGACCTTCTGAGTCTCATCTGCCTGATTAGTTGCACCATTGGCTATCTCATCCACCGCTGTATCAATATTAGCTATAGAAGAACTTATCGTATCAAAATTATCCTTAAATTTTTCAGAGAATGTATTGAGTTCTCCGGTAGAATGATAAATGCCATGAACAATCATTGTAAGTCCTTCAAGAAGCGAGTGAACAGACCTTGCTATATTTCCAATCTCATTTTTCTTATTTAAAAGCTTGTCAGGAACAAGCACAGCAAGATTACCTTCAGCTACTTCATCCAGATTCTCTATAGCAGCCTTAATTCCTGCCAGCATTTTGGCTATCAGCAGTGAGGCTGCAGCTATTATTATAATAAAAAGTACAATCATAAATATAATATTATGCTTAATTATATTCTGATATGCCGATGCAGCTATATCTGTATCTATTGCGACACATATAGCACCTACAATGCTTCCATCAGAATTTTTGATTGGTGCATACCATGCTGAATAGTTGGTTTTGCCAATTTTTACTGAATTTCTAAAATATGTATTGCCTGATTTTACTTCGTTATATGCAGCTTCATTTATCTTATTTCCTGTAAGTGGCTTTCCGTCTGCATCTTTCATGGTAGAATATATTGCAGTATATCCATAATATATACTTATATCTACATTAGTCTCACGGGTGAGCTCATCAAATATCTGTGTATTTTGGCTTACATTAAATGCACCTTTGAAAAGCTCTCCTTCCTCAACAGCATAATCTCCTGCATCCCTAAGCTTAAGGCTCGCCTCAACAGAATACTCCATCGCCTCAAGCTCATGTGTCATTATTCTTGTAGCTGTCATGTTTCCGACATTTCTAAGCGATAACAGACAAAATGCTCCGATAAAAACAACCGGTACCAAGACAATGCACAAAAGCTCGAACATAAGTCCACGCCCTTTTTTCTCTATTTTCTTCTCATCCATATGGTTTTCTTCTCCTCTTTCATCTTCGTATTATTTAATACCATTTATCAGTTTTTATGTATACCATACATAAAATACGCCCTAAGACTTTATATAATTTTATATTAAAACATTCTATTTTGCAATAAAAATATGGAATATATTTCGGCGAAAAAGCTGCCATATATAACTAATTATACATGACAGCTTTACGCATTATCCCGCTCTATTTATAAGTTTTGGTTTTGCATTCCGGACAGATACAATGTATTCAACAATAACCTGTAAATCTGTTTCCAATGATAAAAGCTACTTATACAATTCGACAAGCTTTAACAGATGCTCGTATCTTTCCTTTGCAGCCTTCTCAGACTCAGCAAAAAGCTTCTCAGCTCTCTCAGGGAATGGCTTTACAAGTCTTGTATATCTTGCTTCGTTGTTTAAGAATTCCTGATATGTTCCGTCACCTTCCTTGGATGTGAGCGTGAATGGATTCTTGCCTTCCGCCTTAAGCGCAGGATTGAATGAGAAGAGGTTCCAGTAACCGGCCTTAACTGCCTTCTTCATCTCATCCTGGCAATGATTCATACCACCCTTGGCAATTCCGTGAAGCTCACATGGTGCGTAGCCGATGATGAGTGATGGTCCGTTGTAGCTCTCTGCTTCACTTATAACCTTCACTGCCTGTGCAGGGTTAGCTCCAAGTGCTATCTGTGCTACATATACATAGCCATAGCTCATTGCAATCTCAGCAAGTGACTTCTTTCCAACTTCCTTGCCTGCTGCTGCGAACTGACATACTTCACCGATATTTGAAGCCTTAGATGCCTGTCCACCTGTGTTAGAATACATTTCTGTATCAAATACCATAACATTTACATTCTCACCTGAGGCAAGCACATGGTCAAGACCACCAAAGCCTATATCGTAAGCCCAGCCATCACCACCGAATATCCATACAGACTTCTTTGCAAGATAATCCTTCTTTGCAAGTATATCATGCACAAGCTCATTATCAGCCTGAAGCTTCTCAAGCTGTGCAACAAGCTTCTGCGCTGCTGGTGTGTTAAGCTTAGTGTCATTCTTTGTGGCAAGGAATTCTGTTGCTGCCTCCTTTAACTCATCTGTTGCCGCATCAGAATTTACAAGCTCGTTTAACTTATCAAGAGCCTGTTCCCTTAGCACCTTCTGTCCAAGATACATACCAAAGCCATGCTCTGCATTATCCTCAAAGAGTGAGTTAGCCCAAGCCGGACCCTTCTTTGAATCCTTGTTAACCGTATATGGCGATGTAGCTGCAGGACCGCCCCAGATAGATGAACAGCCTGTCGCATTGGATATGTACATCTGCTCACCAAAGAGCTGTGTTATAAGTCTTGCATAAGATGTCTCTGCACAGCCTGCACAGCTTCCGGAGAACTCTAAAAGAGGCTGGTTGTACTGTGAGCCGATAGGAGTCTTATCTGTAAATACAGGCTTAAGCTCCTTCTTGCCGACATTCTCAACAAGATAGTTAAATACAGGCTGCTCTGCTTCCTGTGACTCTCTAGGAACCATCTTTAATGCTCCCTTAGCAGCCATAGGACATACTGTCACACACTCACCACAACCCATACAATCAAGAGGTGATACTGACATTGTAAACTTCATTCCGTCCGCTGCAGCATGCTTTGCATCGGAGAGCTTGATATTCTCAGGTGCAGCATCAACCTCAGCCTGATTTAAGATGAATGGTCTTATTGTAGCATGTGAACATACAAAAGCACAGCTGTTACACTGTATACATGCCTCAGGACTCCACTCAGGAACCATAACAGCAGTACCTCTCTTCTCATAAGCGGAAGCACCTGTCTCAAACTGTCCGTCAGCTATATCCTTAAAAGCAGATACAGGGAGACTGTCGCCATCCATAAGTCCGATAGGGTCAAGCAGTTCGTTTACCATCTTGACTGTTGCAGGGCGACCGGTTCTCTCAACAGTCTTAATATCAGCCACTGCCTCAGCCCAATCTGCCGGAACCTTAACTTCACGAAGTGCATCCACACCCGCATCAATAGCCTTATAGTTCATCTCAACTACAGCATCACCCTTCTTGCTGTATGACTTCTTTGCAGCTTCCTTCATATACTGTACAGCCTGCTCAATAGGCATAACATTTGCAAGTCTGAAGAATGCTGACTGCAAAATTGTATTGGTTCTCTTACCCATGCCTATCTCAATAGCTTTGTCGATAGCGTTGATTGTATAGAGCTTGATATTATTCTTTGCAATATACTGCTTTGCAGCCGCAGGCATATGCTCGTTAAGCTCTTCATCAGACCACTGGCAGTTGATGAGGAAAATTCCACCCGGCTTAACATCCTGAACCATCTTATATCCCTTAGTAACGTATGATGGATTATGACATGCCACAAAATCAGCCTGATTGATATAGTAAGGACTCTTTATCGGCTTATCACCAAAACGAAGATGGCTGATAGTTATACCTCCTGTCTTCTTTGAGTCATACTGGAAATATGCCTGAACATATTTATCAGTATGGTCACCAATAATCTTGATAGAGTTCTTGTTCGCACCAACTGTTCCGTCACCGCCAAGTCCCCAGAACTTACACTCAACAGTTCCCTTAGCAGCGGTAATCGGAGCCGGCTTAACCTCCGGAAGTGAGAGATTAGTCACATCATCCACAATACCTATTGTAAATCTTGACTTAGGCTCGTCCTTCTCAAGCTCTTTATATACTGCAAATATTGATGATGGAGGTGTATCCTTAGAACCAAGTCCGTAACGTCCTCCTGTAATTACAATATCATTCATTCCTGCTTCTCTTAAAGTAGCAGCAACATCAAGGTAGAGAGGTTCTCCGAGTGAACCCGGCTCCTTAGTTCTGTCAAGAACAGCAATCTTTTTCACACTCTTTGGAAGCACCTTCAAAAGTGCCTTAGGTGACCATGGACGATAGAGTCTTACCTTCACAAGACCAACCTTCTGTCCCATCGCATCAAGATAATCTATAACCTCCTCAGCAACATCACATACCGAACCCATAGCTATAATCACTCTGTCAGCATCCTCTGCACCATAGTAATTAAACAGGTCGTAGTTCGTTCCGAGCTTGTCATTAACCTTCTTCATGTACTTCTCTACAACGGCAGGAAGCTCATCATATGCTGAGTTACATGCCTCTCTGTGCTGGAAAAATACATCTCCGTTCTCATGTGAGCCTCTCATTGCAGGATGTTCCGGATTGAGAGCATGCTCCCTGAATTTCTCTACAGCCTTCATATTGCACATTTCCTTAAGGTCTGCATAATCCCATTTCTCAATCTTAGAAATCTCATGTGAAGTTCTGAAACCATCAAAGAAATTGATAAAAGGAACCTTGCCCTCTATAGCTGCAAGATGTGCAACCGGACTTAAATCCATAACTTCCTGTGGGTTAGACTCCGCAAGCATAGCAAAACCGGTCTGACGACATGCATACACATCGCTGTGATCGCCAAAAATATTAAGAGCCTGCGTTGCAACGGTTCTTGCCGATACGTCAAATACACATGGAAGCTGCTCAGCCGCAATCTTATACATGTTAGGTATCATAAGCAAAAGTCCCTGTGATGCCGTAAATGTCGTGGTAAGAGCACCAGCCGCAAGTGAACCGTGAACTGTTCCGGCTGCTCCCGCCTCAGACTGCATCTCTGTAACCTTTACCGTATTTCCGAAAATATTCTTTCTTCCAGCAGCTGACCACTGGTCAACCATATCTGCCATAGGGCTTGATGGCGTGATAGGATATATTCCCGCTACTTCTGTGTAAGCGTAGGCTACATGAGCTGCGGCAGTATTTCCATCCATTGACTGTTTTTCTCTGGACATACTAATTCCTCCTGTTGTTTATAGATATTTTATAATTTATTATACCAAAAACGCGCAGACCCGACATCAGTCTCCGCGTGTGATTTTATTTTAGCACATACCTTTTTTGTTGTCAAACCCCAGTCATTCGGTATACTATATTTATATGATGCTGAGGGCAAAACATTATCTATAAACTCAGCATGTATAACGTATTATATTTATGCATATCACGACTCTTCTATATATAAATGCTCTCTGCAATTTTACTTTAACTATTCTTGTAAATTCATAACCGGAAATTCATGTTGAATGGCTGCACAATTCAAGGGATATATAATAGCAGTTCCATCTCATATCCCCTTGATAATTTTTTTGTTAGAAAGCTGCAGACACTCTGTCTATTCCGATTTGTCTATCTATACTCAACGATTTCTTCTAATACTTTCCTTGGTCTTTTGGCCGGAGCTTCATCGGCAAAACCAACCGCAACAATTCCTGCCAGCTGGGTATCTGTTCCGATAAAATCCACCAGCTCATTATAGGCAAAGCAGGTACTGGCAATCCATAAGGTACCCAATCCATATCCCGTTGCTTTCAGAATCATATTTTCAATTGCTGCACCTATGGACAGCGAATCACAAATTTCAACGATTCGTTTCTCATTTTCAATATGGAAGTTGTCAGACATGAGCACAATCTTTGTATCTTATGAAACATAAGGGACTCTTTTATTTCGCAATCATTCAAATCCTTTTCGGACAAAACAAAAGAGTCTGAACGTCTTAATTATAAAGACTTTCAGACTCATAATGAGCAGGGGATGAGAGAATCGAACTCCCGCCAAAGGTTTTGGAGACCCCTATCATACCATTTGACCAATCCCCTATGTATTTATAAAAGCTACCCTCATATTATAACATATATAGGTAGCTTCGTCAATAACAATGCTGTTCCTTCAAAACCACACATTAAACTATCAGATATTTAACCTGAACCATTTCTGGTCAAGCCCTCGACCTATTAGT
>UQYF01000004.1 GCA_900545175.1 uncultured Eubacteriales bacterium | reverse complement strand
GATATGCATAAATATAACTCGTTATACACCCACAGACTAGATTAGCATGTTTTGATACGCAAATCCTGTTATATAATCTATTTCCAGTCAAAGGTTCTCGGCTTTCCTTCAAGTCTCATCCCTTCAAAATTATTCTGTCTTAACGCCTCGTACAGAACAATGGCAACCGAATTGGAGAGATTAAGTGAACGCGTATCTCCAATCATAGGGATTCGTATTGAAGTCTCAGGATACTTCTGCAATATGCTCTCAGGTATTCCTGCACTCTCCTTGCCGAACATAATATATGCATTCTCATCATAATGTACATGAGTATACACATTTTTTGCCTTTGTCGTTGCCATATAAAGCCTTGCTCCAGGATTTTTTGCCATAAAATCGTCAAAATCGTCATAGACAGTCACATCCAGATTCGGCCAATAATCAAGCCCTGCTCTCTTTAACATCTTATCATTAATCTGAAAGCCTAACGGGCCAATCAGATGCAGCCTGCTCCCTGTAGCTACACAGGTTCGTCCTATGTTTCCTGTGTTAGCCGGCATCTCAGGCTCATGAAGAACAATATTCATCATAATACTAATCCTCTTTTATTAATTTCTGGTAGCTAATCTTCCTTTTTTATCGAAATATCCAGCTCAACAAGCTTGTTATCGTCATAAATCAAAGGCACACTTCATCACATGAGCTGCAGCCATAAGAAACACATTTATATCTGCCATGTTCTTCTTCTCCTGTAATCATGGTTTGTCCAGATAACGCACCTCATCGCCGTTTACAAGCTTTTTATCATTATCTGAAGTAAGATAACCTATCACAACTGCCGGTATATGTTCTGCGCTGTATGCCTCTAAAAGCTTTCCCGGATTGGCTGTCACAACCAGCAGTCCGCCCGCTGACGCTTCCTCATACGGATTAAGCCCAATTATCTCACAAAATTCCACCGTCTCCTGCTTTATCGGTATCGCTCTCATATCAATGTCAAGACCGCATCCGCTTCCTGCCGCAAGCTCCCAAAGAGCAGCAAAAATTCCCTTCTGAGCCATATCATGCATTGCAGCAGCACCGCTATCTGCGGCAATCTGTGCCTCCTTTACAATGCATGCCTGCTTATAAAGGCAGTCCGCCTGCTCAACATATGATACAGGAAGTCTCTCTAAAAGCTCGGCTCTATGCTCATCAACCATGTATGCTGTCTGCTCTATGGCAATCCGGTTCACTGCCACAACAGCCATACCTGCTGACGCTTCCTTAATGCTAAGAAGCTTATCCTTCCGGCACAAGCCTGTCACCGTGATTGTCACCATATCGTGCAGTGCATTTTCAGTCTGCTCCGTATGGCCTCCCGAAAGCTGTATGCCGCATTCACCACATGCTTCATTTACCATGCGTGTAATCTCTTTAAGGCTCTTTTCATCAAAATCGTCTCTCAGTATAAATGCAGCCGATGCCGCAATGGCGTTTCCTCCGCATACGGCAATATTATTAACAGCACGAATCACTGCAAAGTAAGGTGCAAGCCGCTCTCCTGTGAGCGCACATTCCGTTGATGTGAGTATATACTTATCTCCTGCATCAATGGCACTGCAATCCTGCCCCGGTGCTCCGCCTTTAATCACATTCTGATTTTTACAGGTTATCAGCTTTAATACCGACCTCTTTAATATCGTTTCTGATATTTTTTTATTTTTCATGCCCATGTTAAGCGGATATTATTATGCCGCTTTACTCCCTGCTTATATTATCCTTTACATATTGATGAGTTATTGGTATTCTTATCTGGGGTATTTTAAAAATATGCTGCAACCATCGGAAGAAGCATGGCAAGAATAAGTATGGCAACTATAACTATTGTAATAATTCTTCTGTTCTTTTTGCTGTAAAAATTAAACATATTTCAATCATTCTCCATTCTGCCGCATGACGGCACAAATAAACATATCACTAACATTACCGGAGGCAAAACCATGATAGATAACCTGATACACACTTTACCGGTTTCCTTAATATTCTGCACCATAGTTCTGGGCTTTCTGCTATTGTATGAACGCAAGAAGCATTCCCACGAAGCTGAAAGGCGCGAAGCTGAGTTCTGGCAGCGCGAAGATAAAGCCAACAATGTCCGCCGCAAGGATATAACACAGCTTCCTTATATCAATATTCCATATGACACCCTGCCGTTCATATCCGATGCCCACGGTGAGATTGCAGCCTGCCAGAAGGAGCTGTTAGCCTTTAAGGATTCGAAGCTTCTCAATCTTTCAGGCTTGTCAAACACAGACTTAAAGCTAATGTACGGTGTTGCCAATCTTCCACAGCTCTCGGAATATGATGATGCATGCACTGCAATGTACCGTGTAATAGCCAATCTCGGAAGCCACCTTTCAAAGGAAGGCTACCACAGCGAAGCAATCGCATTTCTTGAGTTCGGAATAGAAGCAGGCTCCGATATAAGCCGTAACTTCTACACTCTTGCCGATGAATATGCACGCGCAGCCAGATATGACGATATCAAAAAGCTCATTGAGCGCGCTGATAAGCTCAATTCACCTATAAAGACATCCATTGTAAACAAACTGAACGAACAGTATCAAAATGTTCTTCCATAGGTTGACAATATTTTATCAATTTCTCTTGAAGCCTGACTCTTTGTCAGGCTTTCAATGTCTTTTGCAAGCTCAACGCCATGCTGTCTTACAAGACTTTTTAAGAAATTAATCTGCTTAGGTGTTATAGGCGTGTCCTTCTTTGCCACATATGCCATCTCTTCCGGCAAAAAAAGCTCTTCAAAACTATCATCATCACGACACGATGCTTCTTCATAAAGACAGTCATACAGCCTCGCCGCTGCTGCCGCATCAGAAAATGCTCTGTGCCTTGGTTCCTCAACTATATCATAGAAGCTGCACAGGCTCTCAAGGCTTCTGCTCTCAAGACCTGTGAGGAGCTTCCTGGAAATCTTATGTGTATCTATACAACTCGCATGATACTTTATCTTCATATTGAGAGCTTTTTGACATACAAAGCCATAATCAAATGCCACATTATGCCCTAACACCGGAAGCTCACCTATGAACTCCAGGAGTTTTCCAAGCACTTCCTCTATCTGTGGTGCCGGCAATACCATGCTGTCATCTATCCCTGTTATCTCTGTAATTCTTGGCGGAATATGTATCTTAGGATTTACAAATGTCGAGAACTTATCAACCCTGCTGCCACCTATAACCTTCACGGCACCTATTTCAATTATCATGTCATCGTGCGGACTAAGTCCCGTTGTCTCAAGATCCAAGGCAACATAATCCATTGTCTTCTCTAACATAATTTTCTCCATCCGCTCAAAAACTAATATGATATTATCTCATAACCGTCATCGGTTACAAGTACCTGAATCTCCCACTGGGCTGAAGGCGACCTGTCCTGAGTATATGCAGTCCAGTCATTCTCCTCATCTATATATATTTCCTGCTTACCCATATTAATCATAGGCTCGATTGTAAACATAAGTCCCGGAGCCATAACCATCTCAGTTCCTGCCTTTGAGACATAGCTTACAAACGGATCCTCATGGAATTCAAGACCAACACCATGACCTCCTATCTCACGCACAACCGAGTAGCCGTTCTCCTTAGCAAAGTCATTGATTGCCTGACCTACATCTCCTAAATAGCCCCATGGCTTGACTTTTGAAAGGCCTACATTCAAGCTCTCCTTTGCCACATCCACAAGTCTTTTCTTCTCAGGAGACACCTCACCTATACAGAACATCCTCGATGAGTCAGAAAAATAACCGTCAAGTATTGTAGAGCAGTCCACATTTATTATATCGCCTTCTCTTAACATGACATCCGGTGAAGGAATTCCGTGGCACACCTGATTATTTATCGATGTACACACACTCTTAGGGAATCCTTCATAATTAAGAGGTGCCGGTATACCGCCCATCTCGGTAGTCACATCATATACCCACTTATCTATCTCTTCTGTCGTTATCCCTGCTTTGATATGCTCTGCAACATAATCGAGAACAGCTATATTAATCTTAGCACTCTCCTTTATCTTAGCCACCTGTTCAGGTGTCTTTATAAGCTTATGTGAAGGTACAACGGCATGCATAAGCCTCATGCTCTCAAGCTTATCGTCAAAATTGCTATGGCATCTCTTATATTTAAGACCACTTCCGCACCAGCACAAATCATTCCGTCCCGGTCTAATCATTGCACTCTGTTCCTCCTAAACTAATCCCAAAGATTCTTTTTATATACGCCCTGCTCAACAAGCCCGGCAAAGGAGCTGACAACTAAAGCCTTATCCTCCTTATATGTGACACCAAACCACTTATCGCTTGTAGGGAGCACATGTACATCTGCAAGCTTTTCATCAACCATATCTCCGATAATTGTCGGTATAAGGTACTCTGCCTTCATCTCATTTCCCTCTATTGAGCCGAGGAATGTCACGAATCTCTTCTCAAGCTCAGGGAATATGTCAGGAGTAAGTCCCCACATGTTCATGGATACCGGCTGATTTAAAGGTACGTTACCGGCAGGTGTTGTAGCACAGTTATCGCCTCTTCCAATCTCCTTGGTCTCGACAATCTTTGTGAGAACTCCGTCCTCAACCTGACAGATACCTCTTGTCACTGTTCCGTTCTCGCTGAGTGTATTGCCGACCTCAAAGCCTGCCATGCAGAAATTGAACCTTTTGTCAGTCTCAGCAGGATTGCAAAGATATTCATGAATCTTCTTAAATCCTTCCTTGCCATAGTAATCATCTGCATTGATAACCGCAAAAGGCTCATTAACTACATCCTTACATGCAAGTATAGCCTGTCCTGTTCCCCAAGGCTTCGTTCTTCCCTCCGGAACAGCAAATCCTGCTGGCAGATCCTCCATATTCTGGAACACATATTCCACCTTCACGCGCTTTTCTATTCTGTCACCGATTGCTTCACGGAATGCACTCTCAATATCCTTCCTTATGATAAATACAACCTTATTAAAACCTGCCTCGACTGCATCGTAAATTGAATAGTCAAGAATAATCTCTCCGCTTGGCCCAACAGGCTCAATCTGCTTAATTCCACCGTAACGGCTTCCCATTCCTGCTGCCATAATAACCAATGTTGTGTTCATTTATCTTCCTCCAAAAAATATATTCACGCATTTAGCACTTCATCTATATTAATCTATACTTAGACAAAAAGCAACCTTTCTTTGCCGGCTTTAGCGCAAATCATGGATATTTTATCGAAAATATCATTATAATGCCGGCATTAAAAATGTATTTTTACATATCAGCAGGTTAATAAACGATTATCCGGTGCCAATTCATGTAATTTACATATAGAAAAAAATAGGATTGTCTGATATTATGATGTAGGTATTAAAGCAAAATCGGTATTAAAATGCCGTAAATATCAAAACATAAGATATCCGTAAATAATAAAAGCATTTCAATAACTATACTATTTTTATTGCAGATAACAAAAACGTCTGACAAACGAGGAGCAAAATGAAAGACAAATATATCTATGAAACACATCTTCACACAAGCGAGGGAAGTGCCTGTGGACGCTCAAAGGCTGCCGATATTGTACATGCCTACAAGGCTGCCGGCTACACCGGAATAATAATCACTGACCATTTTTTCTATGGCAACACTGCAGTTGACCGCTCTCTTCCATGGTCCGATTGGGTTAACGGCTTTTGTAAGGGCTACGAGAATGCTCTTAGTGAAGGAGAACGCATAGGACTTCAGGTATTTTTCGGATGGGAATCCGGATATAGAGGAACAGAATTTCTCATACACGGACTTGATAAGCAGTGGCTTTTATCGCATCCTGAGATAAAGGATGCAAGTGTCGCCGAGCAGTATGCATTAGTTCACGAAGGCGGCGGCATCGTCATACAGGCACATCCGTTCCGCGAAGCGCCATATATTCCTGAGATAAGGCTCTTTCCCGAATATGTAGATGGTGTCGAGGGCGTAAATGCCACACACAGCGGTACAATAGCCACAAGCCGTTGCATTGGGCATCCTGAATTCAATGACCGCGCTATCGCCTATGCAAAGGAACACAATCTGGCGCTAACTGCCGGCTCTGACCAGCACTCTACAGAGATGGTCTACGGCGGAATGGTATTTGACCGCAAATTAGAAAACAGTCATGATTTTATCAAAGCTGTTTTGGAAAAAGAAGCCGTATGCCTTTTAGACGGAACATATAATCCGTTTGAAAAATAATTATACTATTATGGTCACAATTAATATTACCTTGCACCGGTGCATCCGTAAAACACAGTGTAATATTAATTGTGCATAACATGCTATACACTTCTTAACGTAAATCGGCATATTTTGACACTTAACTGTATAGATAACAAAAAGGGTACATCTTAAAGCTAATGCTTTAAAATGTACCCTATATTATTGCCTTACTGCAAACTAATGTAAATTAGTCAAGTGTATATGGCATTAAAGCGATATGACGTGCTCTCTTAACAGCAACTGTAAGAGCTCTCTGATGCTTAGCGCAGTTTCCGGTAATTCTTCTAGGAAGAATCTTACCTCTCTCAGATACATATCTCTTTAACTTATTGACATCCTTATAATCGATAACGCCGTTCTTGTCTCCGCAGAATACACAAACTTTCTTTCTTCTGCGTCCAAGCTTCTTCTTCATTGGAGCGTCGGAAGACTTATTTTCTCTGGTATTTGGCATTATTGTGACCTCCTTATAAAATTTAGTTGAAAGGAAGACCTTCATCCTCTACACCCATCGGAAGATTCATAAATCCATCCGCCGGTGCTGCTGCGGCAGGTGTTGGTCTGTCGCCTGATGCAAAGCCTCCGTTATTGTTAGCGCCTGCAGCCTTACTCTCTGCAAACTCCTGCTCTTCTACAACAACATCTGTTGTATATACCTTCTGACCATCCTTGTTGGTATAGCTTCCGGTCTGTATTCTTCCGGTAACTACAACCTTAGTACCCTGATGAAGGTACTTCTCCGCAAACTCAGCGGAACGATCAAACGCAACACAGGATATAAAATCCGCTGTCTGCTCACCGTTATTATCGTTCCTTCTTCCTCTACGGTCAACTGCCAGTGTATATCTCGCAATCGACATGGAACGCTCGCCTGTGCTCACACGCACATCCGGATCCCTTGTCAATCTACCCATCAAAATAACTTTATTCATAGACTATTCTCCTTTCGGATGATATGTCACAAGACTATGCCTCTACGGAAACGCAAAGATATCTTACAACGCCGTCCATGATACGAAGCTGTGCCTCAAGCTCTGCCGGTGCAGTAGCAGGTGCATCAAACTCAACGAAAGTATAGAATGCTTCGCTCATCTTCTGGATATCATAAGCAAGCTTCTTCTTTCCCCAATCGTTTACATTAGTTACAGTACCGCCGAAACGAGCAATCATGTCCTTCACTTTCTCAAGTGTAGCAAGTCTTGCCTCGTCCTCTAACTTAGCACTGATAACAACTGTTAATTCGTACTTGTTCATGCTTTCTTGTACCTCCTTTTGGTCTCTGGCCCTGTAACCTGTGTACAGAGCAAGGAAATAAATAATATATCACGAATGTATATTTTAACATATCCATTCGGATTACGCAAGTGTTTTTTTCACAAAGCCTCTGAAATTTTTCTCAACCAGCCTGCGTGCCAGCATTACCTGATGACCACAGCCTACACACTTGAGCCTGAAATCAGCTCCTACACGAAGAACCTCCCAGTCCTTGCTTCCACATGGATGCGGTTTCTTCAATGTAATGATATCGCCTAATTCAAATTCCATATCCTTACCTCATGAATTCAACTTAAAAATCCTGAAGATTAATCAATCTTCAGGATTCTCCACTGCATAAGAGGCGACTGTCGGACTCGAACCAACGATCAGGGAGTTGCAGTCCCACGCCTTACCACTTGGCTAAGTCGCCATGTCATCAACAGCTTTTACAGTATAACAAGTAAAGCTGCTGATGTCAATACTTTTTTCAAATTTTTTTAATTTTTTATTTTCAGAAAAAACGGATGCCGTTCATTTTACTGTGTAAGTCTTATCTTCTGTACTTTCCTCGAATTAATATACACGAATGTGTTATCGTTTTCCACAGGTATGAAGCTGTCAATAGCGTTTTCAAAAGTATATCTGAAATGTTCTTTACCATCAATTCCGACAATGCGGACATCATTGTCATCATACATCAGCACACTGTCACCCGAAAAGCAATAATTCTTATAATCTGCATCCACCGGTATCTCACCGGTCATCGTTCCTTTCATATCATATACAAGAATCCTGTACGGATATCCGCTCTCATGATTCTGAAATATAAGACCGATATATTGCGATGAATAGAAAATTCCATGCAGCTCCTGCTCGAATGTTATGTCGGACATCAGCTTAGGATACTGGTCTATGGTATATATGCTAAGCTTTCCTGTCGCAACTGCTATCGCTGTATCCGATGTCAGAAAATGCACATCCGGTATCAGCATCCCTTCGTACTGGTCAAAGCCTCCTACAAGTCTTTCAGACATATTCTTTCCAATCTCACCAAAGTTATAGAAGGCAACACTTGTGGAAATGCTGTTGTTTTCAATATCCGCATATGCGACCATAAGCTTGATGGCATCATCCGATATGCTTAAAGCCATAGGTAGTCCGTTCCCGCTTATAGTTGTCTTTATCCTGTATACTCTATCTCCTGCTGTGTCGTACATATCTATATATTGCGTATTTCCTTCCTCAAGCACAGCCACAACACACCCATTTGCCGCAACGCTCACTGTGACAATCGGAAGAATGGCATCAACTGACATGACCGCTCCTGCTTTGTTAAAAACATATATCCATGAACCGCCGATTCCTGCCACGGCACAATAGTCACCTCTTATATCAAGCATCGGCTGCTGAAGCTCATACGAAGCATTCCACTGCGGTACGCTGTCCGCATTATAGTATGCTATTCCGTCCTTGCTATAGCGCAGGAAACCATCCCCATACTGAACATATGATGCCGACATGCTGTCCGCCCTGTCTGTGGAACGGAGCGTTGTATATCCTGTATATACAACAGCTCCGTTCAAGAAGCCATGTACAAAATAAGCTGCAACCACAAGCACTACAAGAAACAGCGCCGTTATAATCAATATCCTGACTTTTTTTGTCATATCATCATTCCTAACATCAATCTTTATGGAAGAAGCAGTTCATCCCCAGGTGCTATCGAGTCACCGCCGTCAGTAATTTCATTCAGTTCAAACAGCTCCTTAAGTATCTGTGGGTCTTCACTTCCATACTCTTTCTTTATAATTCCATAGAGTGTATCACCCTCCTGTACAACATAGGTTCTATGTTCCTGTGTCGTTGTCTCAAGCTCTGTTGTTGTCTCCTCTGTCGTTTCTTCTGTCGTCTCCTCAGGTGTTGTATCTTCCTCAGAAGTTGTCTCTCCTGATTCGTCTGTGTTATCTGCATCCGTAGAAGCGTCCTCGCTGCCTGCATCCGTATCCTCAGCTTCTGCATCTGCTGTTGTATCTACGTTTCCGTTTGCGTAGTCAACATTGAGTGTCTCATCAGGAACGGCTGATGGAGTTGCATTGACCTGTGTATCATTGTCAACATAATTTTCTCTGCTCTCAACTACACTATCGCTGTTGGCTGCATTCTTTTCAGCCTGAAGTCTTGTCGCTCCCGCAACAAGCACAAATATTACAAGTATTGCGCTTAGCGCATACATAATCGAAAGCTGCTGCTTTGCCTTTGGCTCGCTTTTATTCTCTTTCATAATCTGTCTGTACCTCTTCATTACAGTCTCATCGACTGCCGTTGCCTTTCTCTGGCTGCTAACATCAGCCATATATCTTTGCATCTGCTCATTCTTGTCAAAATATATCACATAACCGTCTAAGCATTCAAGCCCTCCGTCAAAACAGCTATAGATATCTTCTGTTTTCTCTTCCGGATTCACATACAAGAGAGCCTTGTATCTTCCTATCGAATCAATGTGTACTCTTTCAAGGAATGTATTCTTCTCCGGTCTTATGCCGGGTGAAACCAAGTACCATCCAACAATACTCATTCCCGTAAAGTATGTACCTGCTGTGGCATCTACATTAGACCATGTCTCCTTTGTGAAGCTTACATTCCCTTCGTAGACAGAAGCACCGGAAATCTCCATCGCAGCATACACGAATGTATATTCCTCACCTTCGATATTCTTCTCTTCTCCGAGAAGAATAC
Source organism: uncultured Eubacteriales bacterium (assembly GCA_900545175.1). GTDB lineage: Bacteria > Bacillota > Clostridia > Lachnospirales > Lachnospiraceae > CAG-882. The sequence goes on along the minus strand of UQYF01000004.1, from coordinate 99,031 downwards.
CTACTCTGCCTTCCTCCTCATCATCTAGTGAAGTTTCTTTTACAAATGAAAAAGCATAGTCCTCAATATAAACTCTTTTATCTAAATCCAAATCTCCAACCTGTCGTATATTCTTAGGCAGTTCGCGATTGTCATTCTTTTTTACAACATGTTCCTTCACTCTTAACCTCTTTTCCGCACCGCAAAATATCTATTGTTCCAACTCACGAAAGCGGCACAATTCCGTGGTTGCTGCAAGCAATATCAGTTTACCATCTTCTATCCTTATGTGCATTATTTTTTTGCGACTTTTTAAGAGATTTTTCGCAGTCAATGCTATTCGCAATTTTTTTCGCTTCTTGCTCGTATAAAATCCTATACTTTGTTGTATCTTGAATAAAGTTGTCCTCATCTACATATAATTCGAATATGAAAACATTAACCGAAAATTATTATTTTGACACAGCAAAACCCAATGCAGCATGCAAAATGGGTGTACAGCTCACTGAACTTTTACTGAAATCGGAACGTTCGCTTGAGGATGTCGTCATCATTTGTATCGGAACTGACCGTTCAACAGGCGACAGTCTCGGACCCTTGGTAGGCTACAAGCTCTCAAAGACACTTAAAAGCACTAACAGATACACTCCCAAAAAAGGAATAACTATCTATGGCACGCTCTCTTCTCCAGTGCATGCCACCAATCTTAATGACATTCTAAGCGGCATACAGCTTAGGCACAATAATCCTTTCTGCATAGCTGTTGACGCTTCCCTTGGAACTAAAGGACACATCGGCTATGTAACCGTAGGAACAGGTCCTCTGAAACCTGGACTCGGCGTAAACAAACAGCTCCCCGATGTAGGTGACCTGCATATCACCGGGATAGTGAATCTGTCAGGCACCAACGACCCGATGCTCTTGCAGACAACAAGGTTAAACATTGTCATGGAACTTGCAGATGTAATTGTAAAAGGACTAATGTATTGTCTTGACCCGATGAACTCAGGTCTTAAGCCAAATATTTCTTTTTTTAATCCTGTCAGGCTCTCCGGCTGCTTCAGACAGGCAGATTGATAAATCCGGCAATGGCAAATCCAAACTTGTCACAGCATGCTCTTAATATAGCTGTGCCTGCTGCCTGCCGGGTGTCTGCCAAACTTCATTTTTCTCCCCATCTTTTCTATTCTACAAAATCCGCCGTACTTTTTCAATTAAAGAATAAAAAAATATATCCATTTTTACTTTTTGCAGTTATAATATATCCATAATGCCAAGGTTTTCATATTACGGCAACTACCAAGGACATTTTATCGTCCGGAAATGAGGAAAAAATGTTTCGATTATGGGCAAAAGAATTCAAGCACAATCATCTTATAAAAGATATGGTTGTCTGCAATGACAATCCTGAATTAAATCGCACAAAAAAAGTATTTCTCGCACTTGATGAAGTGTGTCATGCATTCGATTTACAGGTTCCCGCATGGCTTGACATCAATATAAAGGATTTTAAGAAATACAGCAAGACCCGTTTTACACAGGACAGCTTTGTAGAGCATATCGATTTTGATTTTCTCGAAATCCATGTGATTGAGGAGGACTAGCATGAAAGTGTGCTCCGATTTGTATAATGTCCTCTGCAAAGCAGGCAATTTCATAAAAAAAGAGGCTGTCCTGTCAGCATCCGCCATGCTCGCCACAATATCAGTGTTTTTCGTTCCTCCCGATGCAGCATACGCAGGCTATATCGACTATAGAGTTATCGCACTGCTTTTCTGTCTTATGCTTGTCGTTGCAGGTTTCCGGCAAGTTGGTCTTTTTAAGGCACTAGGCTCGATGCTCCTTAAGCATGCCAAAAACACAAGACAGCTCACTTTCATTCTGGTCTTTCTGTGCTTTTTCTGTTCGATGTTCGTAACAAATGATGTGTCTCTTATAACATTTGTTCCCTTTGCGGTGATGCTTCTGTCTGCATCAAACCAGAACCGGCTTCTGATACCTGTCATAGTGCTTCAGACAATAGCTGCCAACCTAGGAAGCATGCTCACGCCTGTCGGCAATCCGCAGAACCTGTATCTTTATTCTACCTTTCATATAAGCATCAGTGAGTTTTTATCACTCATGCTTCCGTTGACAGCCATATCAGCAATACTTCTTATAATTGCTATACTTATCCTAAAAAATGAGCCTGTCACCGCAAGTCCTGCCGCACTTGACAACCACATAAGCGGTCATCTGCGTCCTGCGATATATATTCTGCTGTTTTTTGTATGCTTAATGTGTGTAATACATATGATAGAATACCCTCTAATGCTCGCGATTACCGTAATCATCATATTTTTCTGCGACAGGAGCCTGTTTAAGAGGGTTGATTATTTTCTGCTGCTTACATTTGCCTGCTTCTTCATATTCATAGGAAATATGGAAAGAATTCCGGCAGTCTCGGAATTAATCAACAGGCTTATTTTAAACCGCGAAACTATGTCCGGAATCGTACTTTCACAGGTGATAAGCAACGTTCCTGCGGCTATTCTCCTGTCAGGCTTTACAGATAACTTTAAGGCTCTGCTGTACGGCGTAAATATAGGCGGTCTCGGAACACTCATAGCTTCTCTTGCAAGTATAATATCCTACCGCGGATATTGTTCATCTCAGTGTGCTAAAAAAGGAAAATACATTCTTGTCTTCTCCATATATAATCTGATATTTCTTATCTGCCTGTCGATTGCGGCATTTATAATACTATAAACAGTCAGAGATTATTGAGATGATTCAGGTGTCAAAACATGCTGATTTAGTCTATGCGTGTATAATGGGTTATATTTATGTATAATACTCCATTGTCCGAAGCAAGATGTTCTAAGGACTCTGATAAATGCTTTCTATATATACGCCATCGAAGCAAAGCATACATCCTTGTATGCATTGCTTCTAAAGCAGCATCCACATATCTATAATGAACAAAAAAACGGGCACGCCGCAGCGTGCCCTTGCATTTATGCTTCCCTCATCCTGCACAAAACTAATCGTAGCAGTTTTCTCCCCTATTCTGGCTCTTGTTCTGTGACTTATTTTCTGTTTTGTTCTGGTTTCTGTTCTCAGACTTATTCTGATTCTTATTCTCAGATTTATTCTGATTTTTATTGGATGACTTACTCTGCTCATCACCATAATTATAGGACTTGTTCTGTTCGTTGTAATTCTCGCTCATATTAGACCTCACTTCTGTTTTTTTACTTTTATTGCGGTATAGTGCCATACATGCAACTTTGCCACGTCATTAGTATGTCTCATACAAGCTCAATCATTCATCAGATACAGATTTTTTTTAAAATATTTTTTGCAGCCTCCGGCTGTTCCATGGAATACACACAACCGTATTCATCCTCCCAGTATGTCACAACCAAAATACCCTTTGACAGCTTCTCATCCGCCACAGCATACTCGTCAAATGCCCGTCCGGGTTCTAAAATCCTGCAATTATTGCGGCTTCGCAAAACGCATACGCGATGCCCTTTAGGTATGTAAAAATTCACATTATATGCCGGCTCAGTTCCGCTGTTCCATATTCTTAAGTAGATTTTCTTGTCCTCCTTACGGATTATCTTAGCCTGAACACAGGCACCGCTTATGCTTTTGTTCTCTCTCTTCTCTGAATTATAAAGCTTCATGATAACCCTCCATTTCTTTTAGTTACTCCCTCTCATGCGGGGCAGAAACCATTTCCGTCCTGCCACATTTTAAGTTTAACAAAGGATTATACATAAATGCCAATAAATAATTCGACAAAAAAAGCCATCCGTCGACAATATATACGGATGACTTTTTAGTTCTATCTGCTCTCTTCTATGTATCTCGCACAGAAATCGGCTACATATGTTACAGTATTAAAAGCATTTATCTCTTCCGGCTTCCACACATGCGGCTGGGAATAAAATTCAAATGATACTATCCCTCTCACTCCATTAGAGCACTCAAAGCCTGACTGTGCAAAGCTTCGCACCGCACTAAGTCCGACCATTCTGCCATACTCACTGCTGTCCGGATATGCGTATGTATCATTTACCATATACGGCTCCCAGAAGGTCACTTTATTTTCTATGCTCTTCTGATCACCTTCAATATAGAGCAGGCATCCGTCAGGAATCTTTTCAACTTTCTTGTCAGCCCACTGCGTGTATCTTTTATAAATACCATCCCTGCATATGCTTATAGAGACCCGCTCAAAGCCATATCTTATGGCTACCTTCTCAAGCAGAATCTTCATGCATGCCATGACATGTGCCCTTATTTCTTCCTCACCGAACTCGTCATCAACCGCTTCCTCTCCAAGAAGGTCTATGACATACTCTGCTATCATATCTTCCTGTTCTGAACTGGCTGCCTCACAGCTTCTGGCTTCACAGCTTCCCAAGTCATTAGAAGCATCCTGTTGTCTGAAGAATACTACATCATCATTTTCATCACAGCAGGCTGCCTCAAGTGCAAGTAGTGCCCTGTCATATATAACACTCTCGACACCTTCCACATTGCTCTCCACATCAATTCCTACATAGGCTGCAAGCTTCTTTCCATCCGGATGAAAATCATATTTTTCTCCAAGCTCCTCTATTCCATGTATACTTTTCGTAACAGCTTCGCCCAGCTCTGAAACAGTAGCCAGCCCTCCCGTAAATATCGCAAATCTATGTATGCCAACCCTTGACAACAATGTTCCATGTGGAAAGCTTCTCCTTATACGCCTTATAAGATTGATAAAAAGCTCCTCCGATTTTCCTCTTCCAAGTCCGCATATGATATTATCATATTCAGGAATATCAAATAATATGCATGCGAGCATTGTATCCGCCTTGTGTTTTCGCATATAACGGACAGCCTCATTTATAACAGTATTGTAATCAGAAAAACCGATCATGTCTATTCTGTGTCCGGCTCCGCTGTCTGAATGCTCCTTAGATGTCATATAGTTATTTATATCTGCAACACGCCCTAATACCTCAACAGGCCCATCGCAGTCATATTTCGTTCTCGCAATCAGTCTGTACCAGCGATAATCAGAGCTGATATGCAGACGCATTCTGAATATACCTTCAATAGTTCCCGATTCGCCTCTCTTTATCCGTGTCGTGAGCTTTAGAAAGGACTCAACATCCTCTGACTTAATCATCTTGGCATTAACCATCGCCATGTCAAAATCCTGAAGCCACGAGCCGTACTTTGACAGCTCACTTCTGTCAGAATACTGCATGAATTTCTTAGTCTTTAAATCATACTTGAAAACTATATCTCCTGCCGCCTGAGCTACTTCCCTGAATATATCTCCCGATTCTGTCATAACCTTCTCTCCTCCTAAAGTGTGCACTCCCTGTTATTAACCATCCTATGTTGTGTAAGTATAACACAAACAGCGCCACATTAAAAGCTTAATGTGACGCTGTTTTAATTCATATATTATTCTGAAATAACCATGTTGTTGTTCTCTTCGAGATAATCGCTCACAATATCAAAAATGAAGCTTTCTCTTACATACTCTTCACCATACTGCTCAATGAATGCTGCTGCGGAATCAAAACCATTCTGCGCTGCTGTCTCCTGAGCTCGTGTATTATACTCCTCATCTGACAAAGTCATGCCAAGATCCTTATATATCTCACATGCAGCCATGATATACTTAACTTCATTCTCAGCCATTGAACGGCATTCTGTTGTGAGATCCTCTGTTGTCATATTGTACATGCCTGAAAGGAATGCTTCCATATCCATTCCGTAAAGTGATGCATAATATGTGAAATACTGAACATAGTAGCTATAGTAATCATCAGCTATACCTGCAACCTTCTCCTCAGGAAGTGAATTGTATGTGCTGTTCTCTGTTACCTTGCTCCATATTCCGTTCTGATAGTTAGTCTGCTGGCTCTCCTGTGCCTCTGTAAGCATATCCTCAGTAAACTTCTTCTCATACTCATCTGCTGTTGCGTAATCACCGTTAGTATAGGCATTCACAAGCTCATCGCCCCACTCAAGCTCTGTCTTATCGCCCTCAATCCAGTTAACAGTAACTACAAAAGTAACTTCCTTGCCGGCAAGGTCTGTGTTGTTAGAATAATCATCAGGAAATGTACACTTAAGCTCATACTCCTTGCCGACTTCAAGTCCTGCAAGCTGCTTATCGAGGTCTTCAATAAACTGACCTGAACCGACTGTGTACTTCTGTGATGTGGCAGTACCACCGCTAAAAGCTGTTCCGTCGAGAAGTCCGCTGTAATCAAGGTTGATAACATCTCCGTCAGCTGTTGTGCCTTCTGTGATATGCTCACCTTCAAGTATATTAGTATTATAATAGTTAACTATCTGGTCTTTTCTGTTCTGGATCTGTTCATCTGTAACAACCGCAGCGTCAACCTCTATGTCAAGATTCTTATATTCGCCTAAAGTAACATACTCACTGTAATCTGTAACCTCTGTTGTCTGTGTAACAGGCTCTGCCTGTGTTGTCGCAGCTGTCGAATCTCCTTCAACAGTCGTAGTCTCTTCTGCTGCTGTTGTTGTAACCTCATTGCTTCCGGACTTGCCACATGCTGTAAGTCCAAAAATCATTGTACCTGCAAGCACAAGTGCCCATACTCTCTTTTTCACTATATTCCTCCAATTCTTCCTCTTTTTAAGAGAAAATAAAACTAAAAAATTAAAAAAACTAAACAGCTGCCATTATACGACAGCTATTTAGTTATATCACACTTTATATACAAAAGTAAAGCAAATCCCAAAAGTTCACACTTTTTTCATCAATTTGAAAGCTGTTCTGCCATCCTGCCGGCGGCTTAACTTACGCATACAAAATTCTCAAGGTCGTCCGCTTCTATCGTCAGAAGCATCTGTTCATCAACCGAATTAATATTCTTTACAAGTCTGGTCGCCTGCTTTGACACCGCCTTTTCGAAGTAGTTTCTAACTTCCCTGGCATTTGCAAAATTCTCCGTCTTGTTGGCGCAAGCCTGCTCAAAATATTCCTTCGCTTTAACTTTTGCGTCCTCCGACAGTACATAATCCTGCTTCTTTGCCATTCCAAGAAGTATCTCAAACAGCTCCTCCGGCTTATAATCTTCAAATAATATGTACTTGTTAAAACGTGAACGAAGTCCCGGATTAGAGCCTAAGAACTCATCCATAAGATCCGGATATCCTGCGACAATCACAACTAGATTATCCCTGTTGTCCTCCATCGCTTTTAGAAGTGTATCGACTGCTTCCTGCCCGAAGTCTCCCTCGCCTTTGTTCGCTGTAAGCGTATATGCCTCATCTATAAAGAGTATTCCTCCAAGTGCCTGTTCAACGACACCGTTCACCTTTGTGGCTGTCTGTCCGATATATCCGCTCACAAGTCCTGAACGGTCAACCTCAACGAGCTGTCCTCCTGACAATATTCCAAGCGAATAATAGATATCTGCAAGCATACGGGCAACTGTAGTCTTACCTGTTCCCGGATTTCCCGAAAATACAAGATGCTTTGACACGTTAGGCTGCTTCATGCCCTTCTCCTCTCGGAGCTTCTGAATCCTGAGCAGATTCACAAGGCTGTTAACTTCCTGCTTCACACCGTCAAGACCGACAAGCTGATTAAGCTCTTCAAGTACTTCATCGACAGAGCGTTTCTCTGCCTTTTTAGTCTTTACTGCAAGCTTACTGTCATATAGACCGTAATCCTTAAGGAACTTCTCCATCACAGACAGATAATCCGTCAGCAGCTTAACCTCCTGCTCGCTCGTAACATCGTTGCATGCCACAAATTCCTGTCCGAGTGCGCGAAAAGTATTCACAAGATTATTAGCTCTCTTTTTGTCATCATTCAGCTTTCTTCCTGCATCACACAGGACGAAGCACTTAAGTGCAAATGGGACATTCTTCGTATAAGAATCATCATGCAGCTTATCATAGAACATTATCGACCTTATCTGTCCTTCTGTCATGCGATAGCCAAGCGTGCTGTTGATAAACGCTATCTCCTTCTCATCGACATAGCCGTCACCGTCACTTAAATATACAAGAAATTTAAGAAATTCATATCTCAGATTCTCTCGGAATGTTGTATTAAGTCTATCCTTTATCACTCCGGCACGCTCTATCTCCTCAGCCTGTCTAAGACATTCTTCAACCTTTTCTTTGATATCTGACATATTATTTCCCCCTCATTTTGCCCATCCAAATCATAGGACGTGCATTACTATGTTCTAAGCTTCTATTCCGGCTCTTATCTTCTCAACCATATCAGCATATTCTGCTTCTGTAAGATACTTCTTATCAGGATTCATGAGGAAAACGCCGCCCCACTCGAACTCATCCTTATACTTAGGCACAAGATGAAAATGAAGATGATGACCTGTATCACCATATGCACCATAATTAATCTTCTGAGGATTAAAAAGCTTCTGAAGAACTGCCGAAACCTTGGCGATATCTTCAAAATATGCCGCTCTCTCCTGCGCTGTAAGCTCAGTCATATCTCCTACATGCTTCTTATGTGCAAGAATAACTCTTCCCGGATGACTTTGCTCCTTAAATAAATATACCTTACATGTATCCATCTCACAAATCTTAATTCCGAACTTAGCAACCAACTCGCCTTCCATGCAATATGCACAGCTTGTATCCTTTTCCATGTTAAAACCTCCAAGTATTTATTACTCTTAATAATATATAACTTACAACGTAGGTTGTCAAAGGATTTAGATTATCATTTTGCCGTGTGTAATAACAAAGCACCCGGTCTGTATAGTATATGATATATATGATGAATTTCCGATATATCATATAGCCTGCCAGACCGGGTGCAGATATTTATTTTAACGTTTTTGCTTCATATGCTTCCCCACAAAACATATCTGAAATACTTCTCTACATCTGAATAATGGCTGTGTCATAAGCCTCAAGTGTAGCTGTCTTGACACCTGCTTCCGTTTTAACCGAAGCTGTCTGTGTCTTGCCGCTGTTGTTGATAATGACAAGCATGTTGCTTGCCGGATAATAAGCACATTCCGTGTATGGATTATCAGTAATGTACTCACCATCAAGAGCTTCGCCACCTGCAAAAAGAATTGTATTAAATAACATTCTTGTATTCTCAAGACTGATATTGTAGTGTGACATGTAAATTCCTTTGCCCTTACCGAAATCATTGATTGTCATTGCCGGTGCTCCGTCTGCCTCAGCTACAACTCTAGCCTTGCCATCTGTAAGATACAGACCGCTTCTGCCTCTTATGCTGCTTCCTTCAGGCATAAGTCCGTCAACAGGACTTACATCATACTGCCACTTGCCGTGACATATTCTGGCACCTGTATCTTCATCAATGCCAAGAACATGTGCCATTCTGAAATATGTATCATATCCTGCAACAGCAGATGGCTCATCAACTCCAATGAATGTTCCTCCATTGTATACCCACTCAGTGAGCTTAGATACAACTTCCTCGTCCTTCCAGTTATCACCTCCGCTCCATGCACTTCCTGCATAACCTGCATTGATGACAACATCGACATCCTTTAATGCGCCTGCCTTCACATCCTCGAAACTGATAAATGATACGTCAACCGGAAGTCCTGAAAGCGATTCGTTGATATGTATAAGGTCATTCATATATGTCTCATGGAAGTGTCCTGAAAGTGTCCATGAGCGAAGCTTGCCCCAGCTATGGAGTACTGCAACCTTAGTCTTTATTGACAATGGCGCACCCTGTGCATGGAATGACTTGACTGTTCTGAATTCATCCGAAACCTTCTCTATGTAATCGCAGAAATCAGGGAATGGCTCGACAAGATGAAGATATCCGCCAAGTCCTATTCTGTCTACAGGCTGTCTAAGAAGTGCTCTTCTGACACTGTTCCAGTACTTCTTAGCATCAAGTGTAGGATTACCGCCCTCCATGAATGTAGGCGCACCACCAAGTCCCACTGGGAATAGATATGGATGAAGTCTAAGCTCATGTGTCGGAACATCAACTCCTGAACAAAGCCTTGCTTCATAACCTGAGAATACACACTTTATAAGTCCGTCAAAACCGAACTCCTTGAATCTGCCATTGTAAGGTTCAATACCTACCCAACTGTCATCATAGAATACATATGCTTTCTTGCCGTATTCATGAACTATATCGACAAGCTGCTTTCCAAACCATATTACAAAGTCATTTACAAACTCCATCCAGTCTGCCTTCTGCTTGGTTCCTACCATATGTGTCACATGAAGCTTTCCCTGATTGATGAAATCTTCAGCAGTAAGGCTGTATCCGTACTTCTTTGCAAACTCATCAAGAGCAAGAGGGCTGACTGTGAAGTCATATGAACCCCAATCAGAAAAAAGATTTCTGTTTCTGGCGCTGCTTCCCCAAATCCATACAAAGTTGTAGAACATAGATGTAAAACGAACAACTGTAGTATCAGGATGTGTCTCACACCAGTTTCTCATCCAGCTTAACATATACTCTCTTGTAGCTTCATGCCTAGGGTCAATCTGCATGAGATGTTCCTTTGTCCAGTTGTTGGTTGTATGGTTATACATGGAAATCTCTTCCCATATACGATATGCCATGAAGCTCACTGTATACTTATGCCAAGGTGTAATTCCCTTTATTGTCACTTTACCGTCAGCATAGCTCCAATGCTCTCTGCCTACCGGAGTGTCAGTGGTTCTGTCATACACCTGCCAATATTTAAGCGAGTCATCGCTCTCATTTATCAGGAACTGCTCTGCAAAGAAATCCTTCATAAGTTCAACAGTAAGTGTATCACTGTCTGCCACTATAGGCTGAGTCATAAGAAATGTCTGCTGGAGCTTATCCATGTTCTTCTTTGCCCATTCATTATGGTCACGGATAATACAAATTGTTGAATAAATTCCATAGCCTGCATTTAATATCTCATCTGAGAGAACTGTTCCATCGCTGTCTCTTATAACATCCGCTCCCCACTTTTCTGCCATCTTAAGGGTAAGCTTCTCATAGCCTGACTCTCCGGGAAGTGTAAATCCACCTTTCTGTGCTGACATGTGTTTTTCCTCCAAAATCTCATATTTATAAATGTATTGGTGGTAAAATATTTTACCACCAATTAAAAGTAACCTGCCTATTCTCTATTTTTAGAGTGCTCCATCCTTCTCGATATCATCAGATACAAGAAGCTCCGAGAAGAATGCAAGTGCAAGTCCCTGACCCCAGCCCTGAATATATGCCTTAGGGATTCCTCTGTAGCCTTCCTTGTCTCTCATTACAGCAGTACCTCCGGAAACATTCATAACCTTTCCGTCCTCACTGACATTAGCGAGCAGGCCCTTTATTGACTTATTAATGTACTTGCTGTGAAGAGGATTTCCTCTTGTGAGCATTGCAGCCGCAATTCCTGCTGACGCTGAAACCTCTTCATACGATTCCGGATCATCGACAACAGTTCTCCAGAGTCCATTCTCTGTCTGATATACTTTAAGTGCAGCGAGCTGCTCATTTAACGAACCTGCAATATCAATAAACTTAGGATACAGATAGCATTCTGGAAGAATTCCGCCTACCTGTGACATTGTAAATGCTGCCCATGCGTTGGCTCTGCCCCAATAGATGCCTGACATATGATCTCCTGCTATATTGTCATAGCCATGATACCAAAGACCGCTGCTTGGGTTCTGAAGATACTTGATATGCCAGTAATACTGATTGAGTGCGTCATCTATCATCTCCTGATTCTTCTCCATAACGCCTACTCTGAGAAGAAGAAACGCTGCCATGAATAATGTATCGCACCAGCACTGCTCAGGGAAATCATTGTTAGCTGATACTGTATGCTGGAGAACATTGTCCGCAAAACGAAGGGCATCCTTCTGAATATAATGTATCTTGCTCATGAGTAACTCATGGTACTTCTCCTCACCTGTTGCTTTGTAGAGTGTAATGAGACAGTGTCCCATTGCACAGGCATTCACAGTCCACACCTTAGGAAGTCCCAGGTCAATGAGCTCATCAACCCTGTCCTTTAAAAGGTCAAGATATTCCTTTTTTCCTGTCTTTTCATATGCCTCTCCGATTCCGTAGTAGGCAACTCCACATGGCCAGTCCCATGTAAGATCCATATTCATAGTCTTTTTTACTATTTTATCAATAACCTCTTCTATCTGTTTCTTATCATATTCAAGCTTTAACATCTAATCCTCCATTCTGCTTTTGGCAATTTATGTATTTTTTCCGCCTATATTGCGACCTTAATATCGGTCGAAAAAGCACATAACCATTTTTCATTACTTTTTAATATAGCCCCACAGCTTGCGCTATGGGGCCATATTTATTTATCATTCAGAAATTCAATTCAAGTTACTTAAGACGTGTTGTGTTACCAGCCTCTAAAGCTGCCTTTCTCTCATCGATAACTTCCTGATATCCTGCATCAAGATACTTCTGGCTTAACTCATCATAGAGAGCATCGAACTCTTCTGGCTTACACATTGTAAGTTCATCTCTGTATTCTGTGTAGAGTGAATATAATGTCTGGTTGTACTCAGCTACTGAATCAAGTGATACAGCGAAGAGACAGTCAGAGTTAGCATAACCTGCATTAGCAAGCGCTAACTGACCATTGTAGTTAGCAAGGAGTTCATCATAGAAATCCTGTGGAAGACCCTGTGGAGCGATAGCTGCAATATCCTTCTTGATATCGCCTAATGTCTTGATAGCTGTTACTGCGCACCAGTAATCTACGTTATTGTTATGACCCTGCTGCTCAGCAAGACCTGACTGGTCAGCTACTGCTACAGGTGTACCATTTTCATCATAGTTGAAGTTAACGCCTTCAATACCCCACTGCATTGTGAAGAGGTTCTCAGGCTGAACTAACCACTCAAGGTACATCATAGCTGCCTTCATCTCGTCATCTGTGTCATCCTTAGAGAAACCAATCATCATACCGAAGTTTGTACCTGGTCTGTAAGATGGTGAAGAACCCCATGTCTCATCCTGAGCCCATGTTGAAGGAGATGTAACAACTGCAAGCTTTCCATCCGGGTTAGTCTCATAGAAAGAGTTGAGTACGTTCATAGTAGATGATACATAACCTGACCATGTGAATGACTTACCATTTACGAAATCTGCCTCAGCCTCTGAAGACTCTCTTAAATAGTACTCTTTGTTGAGGTAGCCATCATTGTAAAGTTCATTCTGCCACTTGAGGAATCTCTTCTGAGCTTCTGTTGAAAGAGCAGGAATCTGATAATCACCTGTTGTAGCCCATGTCTCCTCATCCTGTGGGTAATCTCTGTAGCCATAGTTCTGGTCGATACCGGCACCGCTTACCTTTGTTCCGCCAAGAGGAGCATCATGTCCGTTCTCAACAAGCTTAGCATAGAGTTCAAGAAGCTCTGTGTTAGTTGTAGGATATGCATCGAATCCAGCTTCCTCAAGCCAATCCTGACGATAGAATGTTACGAATGTATATGTTGTGTTACCGTATGGTCTGTAACCAAGTAAAAGATAATCCTCGTCAGCAAGCTTTGTATAAGCGTCATTGCCGTAATCTGTCATCTGCTTCCAGTATGTAGGAGCGATCTGCTTGAACTCTTCTACATCATAAGGCTTAATATAACCTTCTGACTGCCATGTAGCAAGCTTATCGTAGTCATACTCCATACAAATTGTAGGAAGTGAATCAGCAGCTGCAAGTAAGGAGTAGTCTGTCATAACATCAGAACGTGTAATACCAACATACTTTACATCGATGTTGTACTTATCACCAAAGTTCTCCTGTACCCACTGTGTCCAGTAGTTGTTCTCAACATCTGCGCAGCCGTTTCCTGATGATCCTCTGTCGTATACAGGAATCTCAAGTGTAACCTTCTCAGCGAATGGCTCCCAGCCATCAATACCTGCTGTACCTGTGGAATCTGAGCTAGAAGCAGCCTGTGTTGTTGTCTCCTGAGTGTTACCTTCTGTTGATGGAGCCTGTGTTGTTGTCTCATCCTGCTTAGAAGGTGCTGTAGTAGAATTTGTGTCAGATGAATTGTTACATCCTGCTAATGTGCTGACTGCCATAGCACCTACAAGTGCTGTAGCAACAGCCTTCTGAAGAGTATTTTTCTTCATAACTTAATCCTCCTTTAAAGATAAAGTATACATAGTTTATATTTGACCCCCAGCATCTGGGGGAAACTATCAAAGCTTAATTATACCGGCTCTTAAATAATTATTAGCCCTTTACTGCTCCTATCATAGTTCCCTGTACGAAATACTTCTGAAGGAATGGGTATATAATAATGATAGGAATTGTTACGAACATGATGCTCGCTGCTCTTAATACTTCAGGAGTTGACTGAACAACACCACCTGTATCAAGGGATGATGTCTGTGCCTCAGATGCAGATGCTACAAGCTGATAGAGCTTATACTGAATCATCTTAAGGTCAGCCTTTCTTGTATAGTACATATTATCTGCATATGAATTCCAACGTCCTACTGCGTAGAACAGTGAAAGTGTTGCAAGGATAGGCTTTGAAAGAGGAAGTACAATCTTACCAAGAATCTGGAAGTTGCTTGCTCCATCGAGGAATGCTGATTCCTCTAAGCTGTCCGGAATAGTACTCTGGAAATAGTTCTTCATGATAAGCATGTTATATGGAGAATATATAAGCGGTAAAATGAGTACCCATGCTGTATCAAGAATGTGTAAATCCTTATAAAGAAGATATGTAGGAATTATACCGGCTCCGAAATACATAGGAACCATAAGTATAAATGTGATAAACTTCTTACCTTTAAGTCTTGTCTTTGAAAGTGGGTATGCAGCACATGTACATACTAACATACCAAGTGCAGTGAATATCAATGTAATAACTGCTGAGAATCCCATCGAATATGTCATCGACTTATCTGCAAATACGCTCTTATATGCATCGAAGTTGATATCCTTAGGCCAGAAATATACGCTCATTGACATAACTGCCGTGTTACCTGAAATTGATTTAACAGCTACATGCAGGAATGGCAATACACAAGTTGCACATAGGAGTATGATGATTGCCATCATAACGAAATCACTTACTCTGAATTTATTTACTGCATGAGTTCCGCCTGATGAAGCTGAAGCCTCACTTGCTTTATCTTTCTTCTTACCCATTATGTATGCACCTCCTACAGTAATCCGTCTTCGCCAAGTCTCTTGGCTACATAGTCAGACATTAATACAAGTATAAGACCAATCAACGACTGGAAAAGACCAACTGCCGTTGCCATACTGAACTTACCGTTTCCAAGACCCTTGTTATATACATATACAGCAAGCTGATACTGGAAATCCTTAACCTGCGAATTATCAAATGCTGTAAGACGCTCGAGGTTACTTCCCATCACACGTCCAAGGTTCATAATAAGGAGTGTAACGATTGTACTCTTGATACCAGGAAGTGTTATATGCCACATTCTCTTCCAACGGTTAGCGCCGTCAATCATTGCTGCTTCGTATAACTCTCCGTTAATACCTGTAATTGCTGCCAGGTACATGATTGTACCCCAGCCCATTCCCTGCCATACACCTATCATCAGGTATGTAACTGCCCAGTGCCATTTCTCATTGAGGAATGGAATACCTTCTTTGATTATTCCGGTCTTTAAAAGTGCTATATTTACAAGACCAGATGAAGGCTTGAACATTGTAAGTGCAACGCTTCCGATAATCGCCCATGAAAGGAAATGTGGAAGATAAAGTATTGTCTGTGAAACCTTTTTGAACTTCTGGTATCGAAGTTCGTTAAGCATAAGTGCAAGTATGATAGGCATCGGGAACCCAACAAGCAAATCAAGCAAATTGAATACTATTGAATTTCTGAGTGCTCTTGAAAAATCCGCATCTTTAAAAATCTTATGGAATGTCTTCATTCCAACCCATGCACTGCCGTCATATCCTTTTGCTGGCTTGTAATCCATAAATGCCATCCTAAGTCCAGGATAAGCTGCATAGCTAAACACTATAACAAGTGCCACAGGAAGTATCAGCATCACATATAGCTGCCAGTCTCTCTTCAAAAACCCCATTGGATTCTTGCTCTTAGCAGCCATCACAATAGGCGGTTTCTGGACTTTTGTCTTTCCCATACTTAATTCCTCCGTTTTCCTTGGCGTATTACTTATTGGTTATTTTTCACAACCACACCTCGTTTTCATAGGTTAATTATATACATTTTACTTAAACACTTCTATGCAAATATATCTTAAAACATCGCAAAAACGACTTTTTATTATTAATCTTTTGTTCATTTTTTGTCAACAATGTTTGTTTTTATTGTTAGTTACAACATCATATTATGTATTTTTGTGCCTTATTTATGTGTTTTTTTGTTTTAGAAATCGTTTTTGTTGGTTGAAATTACTATTTTGTTGAGATATAATATAAAGGAACCAAACGATTCCTACTTTTGTTGTTATTTATGTGTATTTTTACGTACTATAATTTTATTGTTTCGTACAGATTAAGTTTCAAAAGCACCTATATATTGTGTGTTTAGGAGGAATGCATAGATGAGCAAGCCAAAAAAAGTAATAACCGAATACCGCCATTATGAGTTATCGCCTGAATTTCCGCTGCTTGTACTGCATGGTGAGCGCTGGCATATATCAGATGTCAAAGCCGACAGGCTGCATTTTCATAACTGCCTTGAGATAGGTGTGTGTCATTCGCATGGCGGGCGATTAGACCTTGGAGACCACTCTGTTGCATATAAAGCAGGTGATTTTACATTTATTGCCAGAAATTATCCTCACACTACATATTCAACTCCGGGTGGAAAAAGTCTCTGGTCATATATCTTTGTGGATATTGATGAATTTTTCAAAAGCCAGTCGCTGCTTAATACGTCGGGCTCACTACTTCCATCGCTCAGCTATTATATAGGAAACAAAGACTCTTCGCCGCGTCTTTACAGCTACATTATGGCTGTCATAGACGAGATGACCGAGAGACAGCCGGGATATCTGACAAGCGTCACAGGGCTTATGACTGCCATCCTTATAGAAATCACAAGACTGTGTGAACATGAAGCTCCGGCGCAGAAGCCTCTTGCCAACACAAGCATGCTGTCGATACATCCTGCGCTTAACTACATACATGACAATTATATGCAGCAATTTCCGATAGAAGTTCTTGCTGACATGTGCCATCTGAGCGTCACCCACTTCAGGCGTACATTCAACACGATTATGGGAATAAGCCCTCTTGAATTTGTCAACAATACGCGGATAGAGCATGCCTGCCTTCTGCTTTCAAGTACTGACTCATCAATCCTTGAAATTTCAGAGCAGGTCGGTTTTCATTCCGTTTCCAGTTTTAACCGCGCTTTCGTCAAGCTGATGGACTGCTCTCCAAGAGAATGGCGAAAGAGAAATACCAACGGAGAATCCGTCATGAAAAAGAAGTCAGTACTAGAATATCATGGCTGGATGTAGTATAATGTACATATATATATCAGATTTATTTTTTACGGAGGTTTTGTTATGACCACAGCAATTTCGTCGGACATTTATGCCGAACATGCAGCCATTGAGACAGGCTCAGGCTATCGAATGACGTATAATTTCGGAAACACACCAAGTGCAGACAGCATAGGTTCAAGGCACATAACCCAGGTTTACCCTGAGGATGATTTTTCATATAAAAAGGGCTATGGTTTTTTAACTGAAGAGGCGAGAAAATCCGACCCTAATCTCAAGATTGATGAAATCAATGACGGATTTTCACCACAATACTGGTATTCGGATGCCAAGCTTATCAATCCGCAGGCTGATGAGAACGGTATTTATCTTGAGAACGGTATTCTTGACGGCGGATATATTCCTCTTACTTTCAAAGCGGCTGTGCCACATCAGGGCAACTACAAGGTTACACTTGTTCTGTCTGCCGGAGATACACCGATAAAAGGAATTACCATATTCTCCGGAAGAAGGCGTCTTGAATCACTCAAAGGTGATTATTGTCCGCATGAAGTGCGCGCATATGTATTCAATGTGAATGTATGCGACATCATTCCGCGCGGTCATGAGGAAGAATTCACTGACAAGACTATTGATATAACGGTAATAGGAAGCAGACCTGTTTTCACAACACTTACTATAGAAGAATTCGATACACCTACCATATACATAGCCGGCGATTCCACTGTGACAGACCAGCCTGCATGCTACCCATATTACCCTGAGAGCAGCTACTGTGGCTGGGGACAGTTTTTCACATACTATGTGTCAAACTTAGCTGCCGTGTCCAACCACTCACATTCAGGTCTTACAACGGAGAGCTTCCGCTCGGAAGGTCACTACGATATAATCAGGAAATATATCAAGCACGGCGATTACTGCCTGTTCCAGTTTGGACACAACGATCAGAAACTTCCTCATCTTGCCGCTGATACCGGCTACTCTGACAATCTCAGAAGATATATAGATGAGATAAGAAGCTATGGCGCAACTCCTGTAATTGTGACTCCTTTGGCAAGAAGCACATGGAAAGGAAGCGACGGTACATACAATGACCTTTTACATGACCATGCAGAGGCATGCAAAAAGATTGCGGCTGAGAAAAATGTTCCTCTTATCGACTTACATCAGGTCAGCATGGACTTTATAAAGAAGGTCGGCCTTACCAATTCCGTCCGTTATTTCTATCCTAAAGACTACACACACACGAACGATTTCGGTGCATATCTTATGGCAGGCTTCGTAGCTAAAGAGATCAAGCGTATACATGACATCTGCCCTATTCCAATCCGCACATCACTTTGCGGCAAGGTATATGACCCTGTTATGAACATGAAGCGCCCTATGACAATGGAAGAGCTTATGGAATCCGATGATTTTGTTCCTCCAATGCAGATACATGAAGCTACACCTCCCGCACACCTTAAGAATGTTCCTGTTCCTAACGCCACACCGCTTTGCAAGGTTTCATACACAGACCTTGATGACTGTGCATCCAAAGAGCTCATTGTACACATGGCTGAGCTTGGATACATTCATAACACAGACGGTGCTTTTAAGCCGGATGAAAAGATGAGCCGTATTGATGCAGTCAACATGGTAACAAAGGCTGCTCATTTTGTCCCTGTCAACGTATACAACGATATGTTCACAGATGTTGTCGGACATGAATGGTACGCAGGTGTTGTAGAATGTGCATATGCCAACGACATTGTCGATGCTACACTTTTAGACGGCAAGACCTTCAAGCCTGAGAAGCCTGTTACATCCGAAGAACTGGCATCATTCTGTGTCAATGCATTCAGAAGCAGAATAATTAACAATAACATTGCAGATTATAATAAAGAAGTTAAATGTTCCGACTGGTTTAAAAAATACGTCAACGCAGCGGCATTTCTCGGATATATAACCGATAATTTTGAAGGAAGTCATGAGCTGACACGCGAGGAAGCCGTGAAATATATCAAGCTTCTTATTGACCATATTTAATAATAATAATAATAATAATAATAATAATGATATGAGGGTCAAAAAGTATTTTGCCCCTCATTTGATATCCTCGAATTGCTCCGCTGTAAAACAGCTCCCGCAATTCTAAAACATTCGGAATCCGCTGATTTACTGCGTAAATCGCTGCTTCCTCATGTTTTGCGGGTCCCAAGTTCAAAAGCCTAATCGTGCAAGCACGAACGGCTTTTTGACCTTTTGACCCTGATATCATAATAATGAAATTATTTAAGTTATTGCGCAATATCCGGATTTCAGATATAATTTTTCGCAAGCACCTAAATAATGCAGCTATTCAGAAACGAGGTATTATATGGCAAAATTAAATTACAGCCGCCAGCGGGAAGCAATTTTAGATTATCTATGCCATACAACTTCACATCCAACAGCAGATGAAGTATATAGACACATCCGTGAATTGTACCCTAATATAAGTCTCGGAACTGTATATCGCAATCTTGCTCTGCTTGTCGAGCATGGGCAGGCTCTCAAGATTCAAAGTGAGGACTGCGATCATTTTGACGGAAATACAAATCTTCACTATCATTTCGTATGCGACTCATGCCATCATGTGTATGATGCCGCAATGGAGCCTGACAGTCTCCTCACACAAAATGCAGGTCATGTCATCCCGGGTCATGTCCGCGGATACAGCGTTGTTTTCTATGGAATATGCGACAACTGCCTGAAAAATGTACCTGCCACTGAGCAGACAACATAACATATCCCCTATCCCTGTTTTACGCATCTTGCACATAGCACTATCAGTATCAAAGTCAATGATTAATGCAGCTTGTCTTATATCAGGGATAGGGATTTTTTATATCAAATTTGATTGACAAAACCGAAAAAATGTGTATAATAAAAATCAGTAATAATTACTGTTTTTATTCAAGCAATTATTCGAAAAGATATCCGGGAATATTCCTGCTGCCCACATGTCCTTAATCTGTGAGCGATGATATCATATTATACGGAGGTTATTTTTAGATGCCGGGTAAAATGAATTTCCCCGCATCCTATATTATTTATCAAAATTAACAAAAAAGGAGAATTAGTTATGGCAAAGTTTGTATGTACTGTATGTGGTTATGTTTACGAAGGAGATGCGGCTCCTGCAGAGTGTCCTGTATGCCATGTAGGCGCTGACAAGTTCAAGGAGGTAACAGGTGAGCTCTCACTTGCAGCCGAGCATGAGTATGGCATCTATGGCAAGACAGTTAAGAACAACCCTGAGATAAGCGATGAGGACAAGAAGTATATCTTTGAACAGCTCAAGGCTAACTTCGAAGGTGAGTGCTCAGAGGTTGGTATGTATCTTTGCATGGCACGTATCGCTCACCGTGAGGGATATCCTGAGATTGGTTTATACTGGGAGAAGGCAGCCTATGAGGAGGCTGAGCATGCTGCAAAGTTCGCCGAGATATTAGGTGAGGACTTAGAGCCGAACATGAAGGCTTCGACAAAGGCTAACCTTGCATGGAGAGTTGACTGTGAGTTCGGTGCTACTAACGGCAAGTTCGACCTTGCAAAGTGTGCTAAGAAGAACAATCTTGACGCAATCCATGATACAGTCCATGAGATGGCTAAGGATGAGGCAAGACATGGACGCGCACTCAAGGGTATGCTTGACAGATACTTCGGAAAGTAATCTATCACGACTGCACATGCAATCATTGTGATTTTATATACCATTAGGAACTTAAAAAGGCTGATATACCGCATATGCGGTGTATCAGCCTTTTTAAATATTGCAAAGCAATACCCCCACAGATGTACCGTGGGGGTATATTTAACTCTGCCGCTTATTCTGTACCAGAGCTGTGTCGATTAATTCTGTGCGCTTTCCTCTCTGCGTCTTTTAACAGCCGCAAAAGCAGCGCCTGCCACAATGATCATTCCAACCATAGCAATAGGAGCGAAAACATTGTTCTCTCTTCCCGTGTTAGGCGCGATAATCATTCCTGTCTCAGCATATATGAGAGCGTAGGTTGAGAACGCATCTGTATCAAATGTGAAGTAACCAGTGTTCTCATCGTAAGTTCCGTCAATAACAGTTGCTGCTCCATCATGAATTCTCACAACCTTGAGCGCTTTTCCTGTCAGCTCCTCAGGTACTCTTATTCTCAGACTTATGCTGCCCGAAGTTTCCGTAACCTTAGAAGCTTTATCATGACCAACCTTCATCATCAGCGATATATCGAAATAAGCGCCAACCTTATATTTGTCAAGAACTGATTCAACCAACTGCTTGTCATTTTCACTTACTGAATCCGTTATATTCTTCACATCAAGGAAAATCTCAGCAGACTCACCGTTGGCAACTCGTGCCTTCTGTGCGTCAGAGAGTACCTTCTCCATCAGATCCGATGTGCCGTTGGCTATACCAAAATCGTACTTTGACGCATTATCTGTTGAAACGGAATCCGTCTTAATTATGTTACCTGCTGCAGGCTTTGAAGGAGCAGTAGGTTCCACTGTCGGAGCTTCTGACGGCTTTTCTGTCGGCTTCTCAGATGGTGTCTCTGTCGGCTTCTCTGTCGGCTTCTCGGATGGTGTCTCTGTTGGCTTTTCTGTCGGCTCCTCCGTTGGCTTTTCAATCTTATCGATAACCTGTGTCTCCATTACATAGTGGCATACGGTACACTCCTTATGCCTGAGTCCGGCAGCCTCTGTTGTGGCCTCCTTGTCAACAATCCAGTCACCTGCTGTATGCTCTGCCTTGTCAGCAATTGTGCCATCGCAGCCCTCAGCAACACATTCATGCCAATGGCTGTTCTCGTCATACTTCCACTCTGTTCCGAAGAAGTGTGTATGCTCTGCACCCGGAAGAACCTTCACCATGCAGTAACTTGATACACCATTGTTCACTGCCGTATATACTGAAATAAACGCATAGCCTGCAGAATGAGCTGTTACCACACCGTTTGCATCAACGCTTGCAACCTCCGGGTTGTATGATACCCATACCAACGCTGCATCATCTGATATTGAAGGTTCAGGTGAAAGAGCTGCTGTAAGTGCAAGTTCATCTCCAATATTCAGCTCTGAGCTGTTGGTATTGAGCGTTATCACATCCGCCTTGACAGCCGTGCTTACAACAGCAAAGTTAACATGGTACTTACCATCCTTGCTAGTGGCTGTGATATAGCTTACACCAGGTGCATCCGGTGTAAAATATGCCACATTCTTTACTGAATAGTTGACAGTCACATTCTCTGCTGTCTCAAGCTTTCCCTGACCGCCTGTTAAATTCCAGTCAAACGGTCCGTATGTGCCATCAGGTCTTGTGTAAACCTCACCTGACAGCTCACCTGCCGCAGTGCCCTCGCTTGCAACACCGTCTGCACGGATTACAACCGTTGTACCGCTTCCTGAAGGAGCACGGAAGGTAATTACACCTGTTGTATTATCATAGGTGTAGCCGCTGTACTGGGCATTCTGTGTCAATTCATACTCATACCCATAATCATATCTGAAGAATACTCTGATTGACTCAGGAAGAGTATAATTCTCCTTGTTCACGAGCTTACCGCTCCAATCAACATCCGTTGCGGAGAAGTCCGGTCCGTCAAGAACAAGACCTGCTGCATCTGTCAGTGGATTATCATTGCTTCCGTCTACATATCCCTCAGCCGTGCAGAGCTTAATCGGAATAAACGAATGATTCTGCATATACTTTGCAATAAGTGTTGCAGTCTCACCTGTCTCTACATATACCGTCTGCTCATTGTAATATGCATCGGAACTTAAATCATCCTGTGTTGAAGAAGTATATAAATCTTCCCAATCAAATGTCATCTTACGGGTAACTCCGTTAATTGTAACCTCAAGGTATCCGCTTCCGGCAGGGATTAAATCCGAGGAGCCTGATGCGGTAAGTTCTATACGTCCGGTGAATGCATCCGAGCTGTCCTTATATACATTTACAAGACCTGCCCAGTCTTCATCATCCTCGTATACCTTCCATTCGATCTGATTAATCTCAACATCCGCCGGTATCATATCCTCTACCTTGACAGTGATCGAACCATTTGGCTTAAGTCCTGAGAAGCTGTCGATTGAAAGTTTGAAATCCTCTACCTGTGTAGGTCTTTCTTTTACGGCAACTATACATACCGCACTGGAAGTTCCGTTCGAAACAGTTATAACTGCCTGACCTGCCGAAACAGCGGTAACATGTCCAAACTCATCAACCTTAGCAACCTCAGGATTGCTTGAAGTTCTTGTTATTGCATCGTTTGAACCTGTGTTGTTGTTTACGCTGAGGTCAAATTCCTGACCCGGATATAAAAGTGCTGACTTCTGTGAAAGCACAAGTCCTGACTCAGCGTTTACACGGATAGCATAGGTGCGGTCATTAGCACCGTAATCACCACATGAGAGGAATACATTTCCTGTCCAGTTGTAGTAACCCTTGTACTCTGTAACATCTGCCGTAAAGGTAAATGTATGAGTATCCTCATCATAGATTGTCTCCTCAAGGAAAGGATTGTTCATATCAATGCTGTACTCTGTAACTTCCTTACCGTTTGAGGCTGTATATGTACGGCTTATCTGCGGGTCAACCTCTATCGAGGCTATAGAACCATTTCCGTCCTCAACCGTACCTGTCATGTAAGTGCGTCCATCCTGCTCATAGAAGGTTACACAGTTATTTACAAGTTTAGGCGCCTCTGTATCAACCAATACATCAAATGTAAGCGTATCACCTGTCTTGTCCATAGCATGTCCGTTGAAGGTAGGCTCCTTGCCATCCTTGAAGGACTCAAAATCAGTAACATCGCGTCCTGCCTCATCATCGTATACCTTGTCGCCGTAATCGCCGTCGCCGTATGCAACTATTGAGTATACACACTGTGTTCCGTTTGGAAGTACATTTCCATCAAAGTCTGTACCCTTCCAGCCGTTTGTAAAATAGTATATTGTGTATGGAATTACCACACCGTAACCGCTGTTGTAAACACTTCTTGGCATGTACGAAAGGAAATCACGATAATAAAGCTCACCCGTCTCCTTATCATGTACCTCGCTCACGATGAGCTTAGCATCTCGAAGCTGATAGAGTTCCAAATCATCAAAGCTGTCAAGATAGCCATTGCCATCCGGTGATATAGTGAAGTTACCCTGATGGAATACAGTCTGTGTGCTTGTCTCCGTGATGCTGTTTCCGAACGGGTTCTGACCAACATTGATAAAGTTGACAACCTCACCGTTGTTCTGAACAGTGCTGCCCATTACATTTACACCAAGTGCATAATGATTGTTGTTTACATCGTTTCCATCCTCAGGTTCATCAAACCAGTTGGTCTCATCAAAAATAGGAGCTGCCGTCCAGTCACCTATAAATGCAAGCATAGGAAGTCCGAGCTGCGGAACCGCCTCATCTGCTGATGTGAGGGAGATGAAGCCCTCTACAAATGTACCGTTAGGGAAGAGCGCTCTTATTGCCGCTATCTCCTCAGCCGTAAGGCTGACGTTCTTAGATACCTCAACTGTTGACTTTGCAGGAACCGTAACTTCACCAAGGTCAACCTTCTTTACAAGCACATCCTGCTCAAGCACCATGGTCATGCCGTCCTGCTCTGCCGTGTCAGGGCGTAAAATCGAAGCACTTATGCTGTAAGTCTGTGTCTTGTCCGATACATTCACTACATTGAATTTCAAATCATAGCTTCCGGTCCAGTCAACATCGTCGCCAAGCTCAAGCTTACCTACAAGCTTGTCCTCGACATCGATATATGCAGGAGAAGTGATTGCCGCCGCAACATTTACAATACCTGCACCCTGACGACGCGGAGAGACATATACTCCGTCCTCAACCGTAGGGACAGCCGTGCTCACGAGGAGCTTGCTTGCTATTGCCGCATTGTCATGCTTTGATTCTAATGAAACCATATTGGCATCGACATACTGACGCACAATGGCTGCAAGACCTGACATATGAGGTGCTGCCATCGATGTACCACTCATCATTCCGTAAGAACCCGTGTAGTCGTTATATACACCTGCACCGCCCTGGTAGGTCTGATCCACGATAGTTGACCAGATATTTCCGCCAGGTGCCGTTATCTCAGGCTTGAGTTCAAGTGAAGCACCTGCTCCCCATGAAGTGAAGGAACTCATGTTTCCTGCATCGCTCCAGCTTACAACCTTGTCATTCTGCTCTACGGAAATCTTGACCTCTTCACCGTTCTTGAGAGCCTCAACCATAGCGGCTCCATCCTTACCACCGATAAATGCAGAGGTGAGTGAAGTTCCATCCGTGCTCATGTTTATAAGTGTATTTGTCTCTGAATCGCTGTCATAGATGATTACAGCGAGAACACCGTATGACTCTCCGCGGTAATTTACACCTGAAAAGCTGCTTGCGTTATTAATCTTTGTCACAAATGAGAGCGGATTACCACTGTAATCTGTTCCGCCACGCTTTACAAGCGCAATACCTGTCTTGCCTCCATTGTAACCTGTATCAAAGCCTGCCTTCTGGTAGTCATCATATGTACCATAGCCGGCGTCATACACAACGAATTCGCCCTTGCCTGCGAACTTACTCTTCATGGCTATTGAAGTAGGGTCTGAATAACCAATCTCCATATCGCCCCACTTTAATATGCTGAGTAAATCAACACTGCTGTTTACGGAAGCAACAGAAAGATTGGATGGATATACGGCAGGGGCAGAAATCACTGAAATATCAGGATTTTTGCTCTCGTTGAGTCCACCGAGCTCGTTACCCATCGAAGGTGAGGTCTCGCTGTTTCCGGCAGAAGTCATAAGAATAATTCCTGCCTGCTCCATGCGCGCATATACCTCATTGTTCACTGTATCATCCTGTGAAAAACCATTATCTGAACCAAGTGACAGATTGACAATATCTGCACCCAGAACCATTGTATCTTCAAGTGCCTTTAATATTGAACTGTCCGTAGCGCCACCGCCAACATCCGAAAACACCTTCATCATCATAAGCTGGGCATCAGGCGCAACTCCTGAAAACAGCACCTGACCTTCATCGTTCTTTGCATAGCCTGCAATTGTACCTGATACATGGGTACCATGGTCGCTGCTTGTGTTGCGGACATTGACATCTCCACCGATAATCTCACCTGTATAGGAATCTGCCTCTCCGGCATAGTCAAATGCAAACGGAACCTTGCGCGTCTTATACATATCCTCATTGCTGGCAGCACTCATGCTGTTAGCGTTAAGCTTCTTATCTGAAAGGAAACCTAAGAGTGACTCCTTCGTATAACGGAGTTCACTGTCCTTAACGTCTGACTTAAATGAATTGTCGCGGAATGCCTCGTGCACACGACGTATTCCGAATACATTCTCATTCTTCTCATCATCAAACCATGCTGCACTCTCGATATCAACACCTGTGTCAAGAACTGCAACGAGAAGTCCCTTGCCTGTATAGCCTGCCTCCCATGCCTCGCTAAGATGAACCATGTCATAGCTGTAACCTGCGATAGCGCCTGCCTCAGTCACAGGCTCCTTCGGCTCGTCATATGTATGCTCAACATATGCACGTTTTACTCCGTCAAGCTCCCTGATTCCTGCAAGCATACCATAAGGCGCTTTTACAGCCATACCGTTTACAAGAACAGTCCACTGTGCCGTAAGTGTAACAAGAGATAAAGTCTCATCCTCCTCCGTGCTCATAGCTGCCGGCTGCATTGCCTGTATCTCATTAAAAAGTGCCTGCTGTTCACTGCGAAGCTCGTCTGCTGCCTGCATTGCCGCATCGCTTGCGAGGAACTCTGCCACTGCCTCTCCGGCAGTCTCATCGTCTCTAACTGTATACAGATTCATGGCATAAGCATCCATAAGCGGAGCCTCCTCAAGCTCAACGATGATTGTAACCATCTCATCATCGCGGTAGCTTACAGGTCTGTCTTCGGCTGAATTGCCAATATTTCCGGAAATAGCATCCAGACGCGGGGTTCCGCTGACCTCCTCAGCCTGCACATTCTTAAATATACCATCAACTGTACTGTCATCCGACTGTACCTGTGTCTCTTCAACAGTACTCTCGCCAGACTGTACCTGTGTCTCTTCAACAGTACTCTCGTCAGACTGTACCTGTGTCTCTCCAACAGTACTCTCGTCGGACTGTACCTGTGTCTCTCCAACAGTACTCTCGTCGGACTGTACCTGTGTCTCTTCAACGGTACTCTCGTCGGACTGTACCTGTGTCTCTTCAACGGTACTCTCGTCGGACTGTACCTGTGTCTCTTCAACGGTACTCTCGTCAGACTGTACCTGCGTCTCTTCAACGGTATTATCATCTGCTCTTGCAGTAAATGACATTGGATTTACCAATGTAAATACCATCATAAGAGCGAGGAAACCGCTAAACAACCGTTTCTTCATGTCCTTTTTCTCCTTGTCTCCATTTGTTATAGTTTTGTCAATGTACAAAACCAAATACACGATAACATACTTTTTTCATTATGGCAAGTTGCTAACATATTAAAGTGGTAGCACACAGAACCATGTACTTAAAAAAATACAAGCGGACAGCCCTTCCGCTTGTATTTTTATTATTTTTTATTTGTTTAGTTAAAATTTCAAATTATTTTCCTAAGAAAATATTAAATCCCGTTTCCCGCATTATATCCGCTTCGTATAGCTGCCGATATATCTGCCGTCCTCTCACCGCTGCAATCACCCGCAAGCACATACGGAACCGTAATACCTGATACATCGAAAACGTTCTTCTTTGAACCGAGAGCATTTACTATCGTATCTGCCTTGATTATCACCTCTGAACCATCCTGTGTATTTATGGCATTTATCGTATTGTCCTTTATGGAATTTACCTTTGTATTTACATACTGCTTCACATTATGAGCCATAAAATCCTTCGTTATCAGAGGCATAACTGTCGATGACTCACCTGACGCAATCTTATCCATCATCTCAACAATGCTTACGTCAAGCCCCTTCTGTGCAAGATACTCTGCAGTCTCAGTACCTACAAGACCACCGCCAAGGACTGCACAGGTTCCCGAAACCTCAAGCCCGTTAAGCACATCCCAGGATGATACAACTCTGTCCGAATCAACCGGCATAGGTAAATCCATGTTATGGGCTCCGACAGCAATTATAACCTTGTCAAAACCATTAAGCTCTGCCGTTGATACCTCTGTATTAAGCTTAATATCTACGTTAAGCGAAGGCAGAATATTCTTATAGTACTCAACCGACCTTAAAATCTCGCTCTTTCTCGGAGGCACTGCGGCAATGTTAATCTGTCCGCCGATTCTGCCGCTCCTTTCAAATACCGTTACGCTGTGTCCTCGCTTTGCCGCAACTCTGGCAGCCTCAAGACCTGCTATTCCGGCACCTACCACAGCAACCTTCTTCACACTCTCGGAAGGCTTAATTGAAACTGCCGCCTCATTTCCGTTCTCTGCATTGAGCACACAGGATATATATCTGCGTCCCTGAATGGCATCTACACAGCCCTTGTTACAGTTGAGGCATTCACGGATACACTCACCCGTCGCCGCCTTATTTGCAATGTCAGGGTCAGTCAAAAGTGAACGTCCGTATGCAATTATATCTGCATCTCCATCCTCAAGTATCTTCTCACCTGCAGCAACCGATACCACACGTCCCACCGTGGCAACAGGTATCGAGACAACCTTCTTTACACGGCTTGCAACAGGAAGAGTCCAGTTGTATGGCACATCGCCCATAGGCGGTATGGTATCGCCCATGTTTCCTGTGTGGTTCGCCTGCGCCACCTGTATCATGTCAACTCCCGCTTTCTCAAGAAGCTTTGCAAACTCAACACCATCGTCAGCCTCTAAGCCGCCCTTTCCGCGCAGGGTACCATCAGGGTTCACGGTTATAATAGGAAGCTTGTACTCAATCATAAGCCCAGGTGCAGCCTCCTTTATAGCCTTAACAACCTCAAGTGCATAGCGCACTCTGTTCTCAAAGCTTCCGCCGTACTCATCTGTTCTGTGATTTAACACCTTAGAGCAGAGCGAACCGACAAGGCGGTCTCCGTGTACCTCTATCGCATCTATGCCCGCCTGTGCCGCTCTCTTAGCACACACCGCAATGCTGTCCTTAATCTGCCCGAGCTGTTCAACACTTGCCTCGCTCACAAAATGCTGCATATCGTGATGAAGCTTCGCATACGCATCCTTGGTAAGCTGCTCCGCAAGCTGTGTCTGCTTAGCTGCCTCATCAGTATTTCCATCAGCCTGTGCCTTAGCTGCCGCCTGTCTTGCCATTCCTGCCTGCATAATCATTCTGCCAACACCCGGCACATCATACTCAGGGTGGAATAACTGTAATGCCACCTTGCAGTCATACGCGTGGAGTGTGTCGGCAAGTTTCTTATACACAGGTATCTGGCTGTCATCATAGAGCTTCGGCGTAGGTGAGGCTGTTCTCACAGGAGCCACGTCCCCTATCACAACATATGCCGTTCCACCCTTTGCAAGCCTCTCGTAAAAGCTTAAGCTCCTGTCACCGATGGAACCATCCCTCTCCTCATATCCAGTTGTGAGCGGCGGAAACATGATTCTGTTCTTAAATGTGAGCTTTCCTACCTTAATCGGTTCTAATAATCTGTTGTCCATACATAATTCTCCTTTAAAAATATATTTTTAATAAACAGAATTACTTAATTTTACTATAATAATATACACCGGACATCTGAAAACATATCCGGATGACTGCTTACAACGACCTTGCAAGCTGATAAGCACCGCTTATTGCGTCCTTAAGATTTCCTACCTTATCACAGTCTCCTATATAGTGCGCGTTCTCGTACTCCACCTTAGTCGGTGTGTAGCCGACAGCGAACACCAGCGTATCGGCATCTTTTATCGTGTGCTCCTCGCCGTCCTGCTCATAGGTGATGGTGCTCTCATCCACCTTCTTAACCTGGGCATTGAGCAGAAGCTTCACGCCCTTGCTCATAAGACGCTGCGTAAGACGGCTCTTGGCTGCTCCGCCATCACCTGTCATAAGCGAACCTGTCATCTCGATAACTGTCACATCCCTGTTAGCAGGAAAAAGGTCATTAACCAGCGGTGCAAGGTAGTCTGCAGTCTCACAGCCAACCGAGCCGCCGCCGAGAATGACTATCTTCCTGCCCGGGAACTTCCTTCCCGAGAGGATATCGTCCGCCGTCATCGTCTGCTTAAACTGCTTAAAGGCCTCTATCTCCTTAGGTTTCGCACCTGTCGAGCATATAATCTCGTAGTCCTTAAACTCATCCGCAAGCATCTGAGGTGTCACCTCACAGCCCGTTCTCACATCAATTCCTTCATTATTCAGACGCCGTGCCATGAACTTGATGACCTTGCATAGCTCCTGCTTGCTGATAGGCACAGCTGCAAGTCTTAACAGTCCGCCAAGCTCGTTCTCCTTCTCGCAGAGCACAACCTCGTGTCCACGCTTCTTCGCTACATAGGCTGCCTCCATTCCGGCAGGACCTCCTCCGATGACAAGAACCTTCTTCTTTACATCAGCCTCATCAATATCATTCGTCTCGACAGACGGATTCACCGTACATGCTATAGGCTTGCCAAACATTATTCCCGTAAGGCATCTTCCACAGCCGATACATGGGCGTATATCGTCCGTCCTTCCCTCGCGCGCCTTGTTGGCAAATTCACTGTCACACAGATTAGCCCGTCCTATCATGCAGATATCCGCCTTACCATCTGCGATAAGCTCCTCTGCAACCCACGGTTCATTTATTCTGGCAACCGTGGCAACAGGAATATGTATATGCTTTCTTATCTCCTCGCTCGCATGTGCATGAGGTGCAGGTGATGTTCCCGGTGCCGGCATAGAGCTTCCTCTCTTTATAGTATTACCTCCCGATACATGCAGGAAATCAACACCTTCCTTCTCAAGCTGCTTCGACACATATATCATGTCATTCAGCGTGAGACCGCCCTCACTGTACTCATCACCGGATATGCGGACATCGATTATAAAATCATCCCCACACTGCTTTCTGACCTCCCTTATAACCTCCAGGGTAAGTCTGAGTCTTCCGTTAATGTCACCGCCATACTCATCCGTTCTCTTATTGTAGAGCGGTGTCAGAAATCCACCCAGCAGACCATGCGCATGTGCACACTGGATTTCCACTCCGTCTCCGCCAGCCTTCTTAAACCTGAGCGCCGCCTCGCCGAACTGTCTTACCAGCACATGCAGCTCCTCAACCGTGACAGCCCTCGGTGCCGACTTCGCATAATAAGGTCCCACATTCGACGGAGCTATAAGCTGTGGTGTCCCCGGAACAGGAAACGCCATATACGCAGGGTGGAAAAGCTGCGAGAGTATCTTCGTGTCATACTTATGCACAGCGTCCACAAGCTTCTTCCAGCCGGGGATATACGAGTCATCGTATATAGACATATCCCCCGGAAGATAGGTGTAGGTAGGCTCAACAGTCGTAACCTCTGTCACGATAAGCCCGACACCTCCCCTTGCCCTGTTGGAGTAGTGCTCTACAAGCGCGTCCGTCACATAGCCCTTATCCGCCAGATTAGTGGACAGCGGGGGCATAAAAATTCTGTTCTTCACAGTCGTTTTACCTATCTGAATGGGTTCAAACAGGTGTGGAAAATTGTTCATACATATCCCTCCGTTCATGCTCGGTTTTCACCAAAAAATGATAGATATATTATAACATTTTTGTAAGTATTATACAATTAACAAACTGTGAAGTTTTTATATTTAACGTATTAAATCAATCCAGACCAGCCGCCACTTACGGCAGTGCCTACTGTTACCTGTACATATTCCTCTCGAGCTTCCCTGACTCGACTGTGTAACATATCAGCATTACAAACCAGATTATGCACACCGTGAACACCGGCATAAGTCCTGTATTGAACATAAACATGCTGATAAATGTCCCCAGCCATACAAATGTGCACGCCTTCGCTCCCGCGCGGTACGCCCTATATCCTGCCTCATATATTATCATCTTCTGCGCCTCGTCACAGCTCTCCTCCCACTTTCTGGAGAAGTTGGTCTCGAGGATATCGCCCTTCTTCTCGGGATTAAGCTTTTTCTCAAGCTCCACAGTAAGTCTGCTCACCACAACTATCCATGCATAATTAATAATGAAAATAACACTTCCGAACACCTTACTTCCGGCGGATGAGGATGTGTCCATGCACAGCGTATTCCACACATGCATTGAAAACAGCAGCATATTGAATATCATCATGGAATTGGCAATCGCAAGAGGATTACCAAGCCCTGCCTCTATCTGCGCTATCTCCTCCTCATCCTTGCCGTCCCAGGCAGCCGCACGCCTGTTAAACACTATAAATATGATAAAAGCCGTAAGTGCCGACACAACACTGAGCCCAACATAGAACCACGGAAGCACCTTCATAACGAGAGCACTTATATAGCCTGCAATCCCCTCATAATCAACCCCTTTTTTCTTGCAGTAGCTTATCGCTGCTCCAATAATAAATCCGCCGACCATGCTTGCAAGCATTATAGCGAGAAAAATCACTATATTTCCGGCTGCTCCTTTTTTGCCATTTACATTTCTTTTTCTTTCCATACTTTTCTTTCTGCCCCATATTTTCCTGATTATGTATTAAAGCCTAACCAAACTGATCGCTGTTTTAATACCTTATCCTGCTCCGATAACATTCACTAACAGTTTATCACAGCACTTTAATGCAGGCAATGCAAAAATAATACTTTAAAAGTCCGACAATGTGTTGCAGGAAACAGCTGCATATTCATCACAAAAAAAGCCCGGGCAGACGCCTCAAGCTTTTTGTTTTTTCTTTTCAAATGTATGTACCCAGTCTGATTTTAACAGGAATATCAGAAATACGATGGAGCTCAGTGACCATGTGAGCGGATATGCCCATGAGATAACCGAAAACTTCGGTATGAAATGAAGTGTCGTGGTGACATAGACTATTCTCACTCCACACCAGAACGCCAGCATGGTTATCATCGGCACTATCGACTTTCCGCAGCCTCTTAACACACCTGCGGCACAGTGCGAAAAAGCAAGCAGGCAGAAAAAGAGACTGATTCTCTTAGCATGTCCTTCTCCTATCAGAACAGCCTCGTCAACATTTACAAAAAACCTTAGAAGCTGTGGTGCGAAATTAAAGAATATAACTCCTATGATTTCAGCCATAAGCACACCCGAAACAATTCCAAATGCTGCTCCTTTTTTTGCTCTGTCATATTTCTTAGCTCCAAGATTCTGACCTATGAATGTAGGCAGTGAGATTGACATGCTTGTAATCGGCAGGAACGCAAAGCCTTCAATCTTACTGTATGCGCCAACTCCGGACATGGCATATGAGCCGAACGAATTGATATTAGTCTGCACTACCATATTTCCTATGCTTATAACCGAGTTCTGTACACCGTTAGGAAGTCCCTGTGCAATCACCTCGCCCATATAATCAGGATAATATTTCAAAGAGCTGAGCCTGAGCCTTCCAATACCATCAAGCCTGCACATTCTGACTATGCATAATATGGCACTGATTCCCTGTGCAATGACGGTTGCTATGCCGGCTCCGGCAACGCCCCAGCCTAACACGGCAACAAAAAGCAAGTCAAGTATAATATTCACTATCGATGAAAGAATAAGATAATACAGTGGATGTATGCTGTCACCCAGTGCACGCATTATCGCCATGCCTATATTATACATGATTATCGTAGATACTCCGGCAAAATAAATTCTAAGATATGTAAGAGATTCAGGCATAACCTCATCAGGTGTCTTCATTATCCTTAGAAGCCACGGTACAATGGCAAGCCCGACACCTGTTGCAAGCACAGATGCTATAATTCCAAAAAGGAAATTCGTGTGAACCGCTTTGTCCACGGAAGCATAATTTTTTGCTCCGAAATACTTAGAAATGACAACTCCTCCGCCGGTTGCAACACCATTGAAAAATCCGATTACAAGAAATGTCATGCTTCCTGTTGAGCTTACCGCCGCAAATGCATTATTGTCTGCAAAATTTCCCACAACCCACGCATCAGCTACATTGTAGAGCTGCTGCAGGAGCTGTCCGAGAAAAAGCGGTATCGCAAATGCTAAAATTTCTCTTCCTATTGGCCCTGTTGTCAAATCTTTTACTACGCTGCTTTTTGTTTTACTCATTTTATTCCTCTTCTATCCAATCACTGTCGTTCAAAGGGTATTCCTCTCCCTTAGTGATATATATTCTGTCAAATCTGTTCGCCGATGAATGAGTATATATGCCTATCTCATGCACTCCTGCCGCAAGCTCCTGCTTCCATAGCTTTACCCAGCGGTACACTCTCTCCCCGCAATAGTTTCCTATACGCTCACCGCCGCTCAATTCGCTGCGCTCAAGCACTTTTCCGTCTATATCTGCAAGAAGCTCCGCCCCGTCATAGGACTCATTCTTCATGAGAAGCCACATGCTGTAAATTCCACCATCACACAATATTCTGTAATGAAGTGACGGCTTCATGTCGTCGAACTTAAGTCCCGGCTTTCTAATATACATCGCAAGACCTGTCCTATTGTACGACTCGCTAAGACAGTATTCCCACATTCCCTTCATATAAGCATTATCATTATCCGCAAGACCTGATGCCATGTCAAGCTTAATCACACCATTTTTTTCCGCAAAAGGCGTGTCCGCCATGGCAATTATCTGCTTAGCTGTAATCCTATATGAAGCCTGTCCGGTCTTATAATCCCACTCTATCGGTGTGTTCGTATCCGGAAGTGTATTAGACCCCGGCGTAACACCTGCCACAAGCATAGGACGCTGTGCAAGCTTCAAGCTGCCATACAGCTCTTCCCCGACATCATAGCAAGAGTCATGTACAGTATTATCGCTGTCACAAATATTATCACATTGCCGGCTCATGGCAGGGCAAGGCAGGCTGTCATCCCACAGCAATCCGCCGAACATGCTGTCCTTCCTGTCTTTTGTGTATATGACTATCCTGCTGAATGCAAAATACTTGTCTACAGGGAAGATTTCTATTGTGTGTTCTCCTCTTTCTAACTCCGGCAGTGCAAGCATAAGCTTATCAACATTGTCAAAAATATTCTGCTTCCATGTTCCTCTCCACTCATCGTTTGACTTACTCTCAACAAGCAGCCTCTCTCCTCCATCAACAGACACTTCTGCCCTTATGCGGCCTGTTGAGTTGAGTGATGGGAAACGGTGTACTTCAAGCATAGGTGCTGTGGCAGCTTCATTTATATAGAAGTGAAACTTCACACCTGTGCTCTCATCATTCTTCCCAGTGCGGTTATCAGCATGATTATCTTTATCGGCATATCGCTGTGTATCGTCATTCATTTTACAGTCTGCTACTGCCTCAATAACAGCTCCGTGGTCACGTCCAAGCCTCTTAACAACATGCCAGCCTGTTCCTACAGCTTCAGGCTGTATGCTGTCTGCTTCAAGGCTCACAACATTTCCATCTTCCACGATGACACCACGCTCATGAATTAATTTCATTTTGCCAAAGTCCACGCTCACAGGAATCTCAACACTCTGCCTTGTCTCATCACATACTATCCTTATTTTTCCTGTGACAAGCGCTTTTCCGGACTCTATACCGCCATAATAAGCCTGCTCTGCATTCAATAAATCCTCTTCACCGTCAAGGTAAACCTTAATTATCTCAGGCTTGTGTGCCGGCTGTACCATTATACGGCTTTCTGCTCCAACACTAAATTCAGCCTTATAGGTGTGGTTTCCACCATTATTATGAGCAGCGCCACCCACAACATCAAGCCATTTGGGAAGCTCCACATTAACATTAAGCTCTCCTTCTCCCGCATTGGCAAGCTCGAACCACTTCTGCCTGTCACTCACAAAATTAATACTGTT
Source organism: uncultured Eubacteriales bacterium (assembly GCA_900545175.1). Classification (GTDB taxonomy): domain Bacteria; phylum Bacillota; class Clostridia; order Lachnospirales; family Lachnospiraceae; genus CAG-882. The sequence continues at coordinate 62,683 of UQYF01000004.1, read as the reverse complement.
CTCATCATTCCAGACTGTAACGACAAGCCTTTTTTCTGTTTCTTCAAGCGGTGTAAGCGGCACAACACATGCCGGAAGCATAGCTGTTCTTGGCGGCGGAAAATCCTCCGGTGTGAGTATTCCGGACCATTTTCCGCCAGCCATAATCGTATTATAATAGGAAATAAGCCTGCGTCTCTTATCATCGTACTGCCTGCTAAGCCCCGCATACTTGTATGCTGCCTGACACTTTCCCTGCTTCGTGCAAAGATAACTTCTGTCAGCATAGTAAAACATACAGTTAGTATAATATGCCGCATGAATTTTCATAAGACAAATCTGAAAAAATGCATCCTTCTCATCAGCCTGAAGTGCTTCATACACCTTATCAGCCTCACGCACCAGCTTGGCGTATCTGTTAATCCTCGCTGCGGCTTCATCACCGTACGCTGTCTGTGAGAACACATCGCTGTCCATAAGCTCAATCTTGCGCACATTGGTAAGCTGGGAAAAATCATTGAGTATTCCTGCCAGCTTTTCCCCATGCTGCCCTGAAAAAGTCTCGTTTATCCACAGCTTAAGATACTCATCAACATCATCCGTTCTTCTTGGCGGATTATCCTTTCCAACTTCCCATGCAAAGTTAAGATAAAAGCTTATCTCCTGCTCAAGCGGCTTGATTGCACCTACATTTAACACCCATACCTTTCTTATTCCTTCACACCATGCCTTGTAAAGCTCATTTCTCGTATGCGCAAGCGGAATTGAGTTGATAAAAAGGTATGACATTCCCGGTGCAGCCCAGTATGAATTATGGTAATAGATACCGTTGCCGCCTTTACGCTTTTTCTCCTTCTCGCCCGGATAACGTCTTATATAACCATAATTATCGTTAGTCCATATAAGTGTCAAATCCTCCGGAACCTCAAGCCCATTGTCATACAGCTCCAAAACCTCCTTGTATGGCACAAAGCTTTTGAGCGGTTCTTTATCAAGCGTATCAGAAAGAATCTTTTCCTGTGCATTTATGATGGTCTGCAAAAGCTCTATCTTGGCATTTCTAAGTGCCTCGCCTTCAAGCCCTTCAAGACTTTTCGTCTCAAAGCCCGAATCATGTATTCCACGCATTCCAAGCGTATATCCGACTTCAAAATCCTTATTCTGCTCAACACTCTCACGCCAATACTCATCAAGCACATCACGGTTTTTTCCCGGAATGGAATAGTCGTACCCGACATCGGTATAGCCCTTCTTTTTAAGCCACGGATACCACTCCCTGTTATTGCTCCTCATTAACATGTCACAGTGGGAAGTCCCGACAACTATTCCCATCCTGTCGGCAAGCTCTCCATTGTCTCTCTTCACATTGAAAGAATTGACATGCATTGCCGGCCATATGTAGTTGGCTCTAAGACGTAAAAGAAGCTCAAAAATCTTCTCATAGGCCTTAACTCCAATCGTCTCCTCGCCAAGATGAAGCCTCACCCACTTGTCTAACTCCTCCTCGTCATTTATGAATATTCCTCTATACTCAACTGACGGATAATCGTCATAGCTGTAACCATCAGGAAGCACTGCCTTATCTCTCTTTTTTACAGGAACATCCGCAAAATAGTACCATGGAGACACTCCAAGCCATCTTGAAAGCTCATATATTCCGTAAATCACTCCTCTTCTGTCCTGACCGCTTATATACAACACGCCATCCTGCACAAGGTGCGAATATGCTTCCTTTTTTCCAAGCTCCCTGCGGCGGATAACTATGAAGCTGATATCCTGTGTATCATCAGAAGGTGTGCGGCATTCTTCGGTATCCACTATATTTTCATCGTTGTTATAATTTTCTGAATTAATGCAGCTATTTAAATTATTTTGAATCCTTATACTGTATTCATCATCGGTACAATTCTCTAACTCTACATGAATATTTCCCGAAAATACCTTTTCAATGTCTTTTACAAGATTGCAAGCGGCAATACACACCGCTTGTGTCCTGTCACAACACAATATCCTGACATTCCCACCTGAATGTAACTCCCAATCCATAGCATTATCCTTTCCAGTCTATCAGAAAAAACATTCCGATATGCCCCTGCAGGCACATTATAAACTCCTTAACCTATGCTAAAAATTATATACCTTAAAAACAGCCTGTGCAAGCCCATTAAAGCTCCTTCTGACATTGCTTCCCGGCACCACATGGTCAGCCGCACAGCCGCTTGATGTTCCCAGAAGCCTTATTTTGACCTGTTTTTCATGTGGCTTTTTTTCATCGTCAACCGTTACAGCCCCGCATGGCACATAAACAGTGTCCCTAAAGCCCGACTCCGACTCACAGGTTACACTTATACATGCTCTGCGGCTATCTTCCGCCTGATCTGTGGCATCTGTATATTTTGTTTTATCCGTATGGTTATTTTCCACAATACCGGCACTGAATTTAAGATTGCTGTCCTCAGCCTGCACCACATTTTTCTCTGCATCAACTATAGCGGCATTTACTATCAGAATATCTCCATAAAAATATTCAAGCTTAAGCTTTATTCCTGCTGCCATGCCCGGTGTCACAATAATGTCTTTTACCACCCCGCAATCTCCGACAGCCATAAGCTCTCCGGACTCATATATAACGTCCTTCCATGTAAGATAGCCGAACTTTTCCGCCTTCTTTTTTCCGAGGCTTCTTCCATTAACAAAAAGCTCCGCAAAGGAACAATTCGTAAATACAACAATATCCTTTTTCTCTCCATCCACACCCTTCCACAAATGTGCGATATGTACAAGCGGCTCGTCCTTGTAAAGCGCCTTAAAATAATAATATCCATCCTTTTTGTTGCCGGATAAATCCATAAGTCCGAACTGTGAGCTGACTGCCGGCCATGCAAATGGTGTAGGCTCGCCATAGTAATCGAAGCCTGTCCACAAAAAAGCACCTGCGATATAACTCTTATCCACATATTCCATCTGTTCTTTCACAGTGTCCATCATGCTAAGCTCAAGCAGGCATTTTTCTTTATCTGTCTCATAGCATCCTCTGCTCCCCTTTATTGTGGAAGCTTCGGTGCACACAATAGGCTGGCTTGGATTTCTGTCCTTGTATTCCTGCCATCTTGCATGGTGATAGTTAAAGCCGCATATATCAAGCTGCTTTCCTATATGCTCAATCTCTTCTACTGAATCTAATTTTCTTCTATGCTGCAAATCGTATAGGAGCAGTCCCATCGTGACAGGTCTTGAATCGTCAAATGAGCGTACATGATTTATCATCGTTCTCGCAATATACCCTCCCTGCTCTATAAGCTCAGACTGCGCTTCCTCATTCCCTATTGAGTACATAATCACACTCGGATGATTTCTTCCTACACGCACAACCGCCTCAAGCTGGTTCAAATCCTCCATCGCACTAGAAAGAAGCCTCGTCTCATCCATGACGAGGATACCAAGCCTGTCGCACCAGTAGAGCAGCTCAGGTGCCGGACAATAATGAGAGGTGCGGTATGCGTTTACGCCTAACTCCTTTAATTCGAGCAGTCTGTAGCGGTACATCCCGCCCGGCATTGCACTTCCAATTCCGCCATGATTCTGATGACAGCACACTCCGTTTAATTTAACTTTTCTCCCATTGAGCAAAAAGCCTTCATCCGCATCAAAATATATACTTCTTATACCAAAGTCCTGCTCACAACAGTCTATGCACTCTCCATCCTTAAACAGCTTTATTACAGATAAATACATGCAAGGTGAATCGATATCCCATAGAGCCGCATTATGTACATTCACCGTTAATTTATATTTGTTTAAACCATAATTAATATTATCTAGATTGGAAGAAATTGTGATTGCATCTGTTTCACAATCCTCCAACGCTTTTATCTCAATATCGACACTGTATTGCGCTTCTTTTCCCACAGCCGCAGATTCCTGCGCCGCAAAATCTATATGTGAACCGTTTTTCATAAAAAACTCGCAAGATGATATTTCAAGCGTAATCTCCACCTTAGCATCTGCATACCCATCATGCGGTATGCCCTGCGGCACAGCATTTACATATACATCCTTGACATGTACCGGTGCCGTCTTATAAAGCCACACGTTTCGGTAAATTCCACCACCCTCATAGAACCACCCTTCGGCAGCTCTCGCATCAACGTAGACCACTATCACATTGTCGCCGCCATAATTCAAAAAATCGGATATATCATACTCAAAAGGCGTGTATCCGCTCTGATGATGTCCGACAAAGAAATTATTGACGTACACACTGCTGTCACGATACACACCGTCAAACGCAATATATATCCTCCTCCCCAAATCCTGCTTATCAATGTAAAAATGCTTCCTGTACCAGCCGACATCCTTCTTAAAAGAGCCTGCTGTCGTATGTATATTCTTAACTGTGTCCATCTCAGGGATTGTGTTATCACTTCCGAACTCCTGTGCAGAATACTCATATGGTGTGCTCTCTATTACAAAGTCATGAGGCAGTTCGACCTCCCTCCATCCGCTGTCATCATACCCTATTGATTCCGGACCCTGATTCCATGAACCCGACTTGCCCCACGCCCATCGGTTTCTCACACCGCCAATCTCTCCTTCATAAAAACGCCAGCCCTCATTCATTGATAATCTGTCTCTTACCATGTCTGTACCTCCTATTTTAGATTTTGATGGCTAATTTGCCATACAGGCTTTAAGTGCAAATTGTGTTATATTCATATAAGCTATTGTACAAAACAGGAAATTTTAAAGCCTCTTTGCTTATGGACTTATTATAATGCTGATGCGGTATTTTTTATTGTAATATATTGCTCTTTATTAAGTTTTCTTGTACTATATTAATGACTTATTTATGGATTATATTGAACCCTTTCACTATATTTTATCTATTTTCAGGAGACACCCATGGATGCCATTCACTCTCTATTAAACAGCGATTTGACAATCAATGATGATATAAAGTGCGACAGCACCGACCTGCCATATTACCACTATCACGATGTATATGAGATATATCTTCTTCTAAAAGGGACTCGGTATATGATTATCGATGGCAATGTGTTTAAGACTTGTGGCGGTGATGTCGCCATCATAAGACCCGGAGAACTGCATAGAAGCTATGGTGATGCAAGCTATGAAGGAATTTGTTTTAATTTTTCATACAATTATCTTAACAGATACTATACACCCGAAGCAAGAGCCGCACTGCTCAAGTGCCTGCATACCAATATCATATCCTTGCCTGACGATATCATGACTGAGATTGTCAGGCTTTCCACAGCATGCAGGCAGCATCCGGAGCTTGGCTTTGCATATTTCTCCACCATTCTCGGACTGCTAAGCTCCAATACCGCTAAACGCATAGAAGGAACTGCACTGACCGGAAATAACAAAGAACTCGCCAAAATCACTTTCTACATCGGAGAGCACTATACCGACATAGAAAATCTTGACGAGCTAAGTAATGCATTATTCATTTCAAAGGGATATCTGTGTAATTTCTTTAAGAAACACACAGGTGAGACTGTCATTCATTACATCAACAGCCTTAAGATACAGCACGCCTGCTTTCTTCTATCAGACACTGACAAATCTATCAACAAGGTCGCCGATGAATGCGGATTTGAATCGGCTGCATACTTTAACCGTGTCTTCAAAAGCTATATTCACCTGACACCTAACGCATTCAGGAAAAGCCGTATCAAAGCTGCCGGCCAATTAAGACCTTGAATCGCAATAATCCGAAGCAGGCTGACTGATTATACCGGAAATACTGTAATATACTGGAACATCAATATAAAATGGCATATACTTCCACCCATCACGAAAAGATGGAAAATCTCATGTGAGCCAAAGCTCTTATGCCTTGCATCAAAGCCCGGAACCTTGAGAGCATATATAATACCGCCAACCGTATATATCAGGCCTCCTGCCAGAAGCCAGTAAAAAGCAGGACCCTCAAGTGCCATATATATCTTAGAGAATGCTATCAGGCACACCCAGCCCATAGCAATATACAGTGCCGATGAGAACCACTTAGGACATGTAATCCAGCAGAGCTTTATCACTATTCCCGCAAGTGCAATTCCCCACACAATCGCAAGCATAACGTATCCGATTCTGCCACTTAACACGACAAGACATATCGGTGTATACGAACCTGCAATAAGCACAAAAATCATCATGTGGTCAATCTTTCTCAAAACAGTCTGAATCTTCTCTGACGCACGCACCGAATGATAAGTTGTGCTCGCTCCATACAAAAGAATCATGCTTATAACAAATATCCCAAGCGATACAAGATGTATCTTATCCGGTGCATTTGCAGCTCTCATAAGAAGAGGCACAGCTGCTAACATTGTCATCAGCATTCCGATAAAATGCGTTATCGCACTCCATTTATCCTTAAGTCCATTCTCCTCAATATTCCCAATCAATTCCCTCATGTCATATTCTCCTTTCCGGGGCTTTGCGCTTTCAGCAATAGCAGAACCCATTATCCGGTATCCTACTTTTCACTGATGTGAATTCTGCATTTGCGATTATTGCAGCCATAATATCAATATTTACTTTTATGGTTTATCTTATTCTATGATGTAGTTTTAATTACTACTTCTCCTATATCAAGATACTATCATAAGTAATTTCAAAAATCAACTGTTTTTTTCCGGAAATTATTTATTCGTAAAATTAAGCTTTTAAAAGATATTGTGTCAGCTAAATATATATAATTTACGCAGGTATTATCTATAATTTCGTTCCGCCGCAATGCGTTCCTCCCATAGGACTTTTTGTATAATGGGATTCGGGTGTCAAAATATGTTCTTAGGACTCTGCTCAATTTACAGCCAAAAACAGCATGGATGCTGCTTTAGAAGCATGTTTTGACACCCGAATCCTTTTATACAAAAAAGCAGCAGGTCTCTTCAAACCTGCTGCTTTTTACATCACTCTTATCTGATTTTATAATTTTTATCCGTACATGGTCATAAACATTCAATGCGTATGCTCCTACACACCCAGCAGTTCCATAAGCTCTGCCTTGCCCAAGCTGCTCATTCCGACATTATCGCCGCTTATTATGCTGTCGGCAAGGTCGCTCTTGCTCTCCTGAAGCTTGATAATCTTCTCCTCGATTGTGTCTTTTACAACCATCTTATAGACTGTCACTTTCTTAGTCTGTCCGATTCGGTGCGCTCTGTCGGTTGCCTGATTCTGGACAGCCACATTCCACCATGGGTCATAGTGGATAACCATATCAGCACCGACAAGATTAAGACCCACTCCACCCGCCTTAAGTGAAATTAAGAATACAGGGACACTTCCTTCATTGAACTGCTTCACAAGCTCGATACGCCTTGCCTTTGTCGTCTCTCCTGTTATCTTATAATATTCTGTTTTGTTTTCGATAAGACGCTTCTCAATAAGCTCTAACATGCTGGTAAATTGTGAGAACAGAAGCATTCTATGTCCACCATCGATTGCACTTTGTATAAGCTGCATGCATGATTCAAGCTTTGCAGAGCCTTCATTATAATTCTCATAGCACAGACGAGGGTCACAGCATATCTGGCGCAGTCTTGTAAGCTGGGCTAAAATTTCAAGCTTCTTTTTTCCAAAATCTGCGTCATCGGCAGCGATGAGTTCGTTTTTCATATGAAGAACCTGTGCATCATAGAGCTTCTGCTGCTCATCATCGAACTTGACAATCCTGTTCTCCTCCAATTTTTCAGGCAGGTCTTTAAGGACATCCTTTTTCAGGCGGCGCAGGATAAAAGGCCTGACCATCTTCTGAAGCCTTGTCTTTGCCTCCTCATCCTGATATTTCACAATAGGAGCCTCAAATTCATTCTTGAACGTATCATATCCATACAGAAAGCCCGGCATAAGATAGTCAAATATGCTCCACAGCTCACTCAGCCTGTTCTCAATAGGAGTTCCTGTCAGTGCAAACTTTGCCTTGCTCTTTATAAGCTTAACCGCCTTCGCCGCCGCTGTAGTCTGATTCTTGATATACTGCGCTTCGTCAATTATCTCATATTCAAATACTTTTCCCTCATAGAGGTTTATATCCCTCTTTAGCAGATCGTATGATGTGACAAGAACATCCGCATTCTCTGTCTCATATTTCTCTATTATGCGGCTCCTGTCCTCCTGCTTGCCGCTCACAAGCACAACCTTAAGAGCCGGTGCAAACCTTGCAAACTCATCAGCCCAGTTATACACAAGTGAAGCCGGTGCTACAATCAATGATGTGCCTTTCCTGCCCTCCTCCTTCGCTGACAGTATAACTGCTATTGCCTGCAAAGTCTTTCCAAGTCCCATATCATCAGCGAGTATTCCGCCAAAGCCATTCGCCTCAAGTGTCCTTATCCACCTAAAGCCCATTTTCTGGTATTTTCTAAGAGATGCCTCCAATCCGTCCGGTACATTATAGTCTGAATCATTAACCGTCTTCATATTTTTGACAATCTCCCGGAATACCTTGTCCCTTGTATTATATACCTCGTCATGCTCCTCAAGCATTTTGTCAAGGTATAGAGTACGATACATAGGAAGATGCATCTTACCTTCCACAAAATCTTTCGGTGACAGCTTCATAGTCTCCATCATCTCGAACAGCATCTGAAGCGATTCTTCATTGAGGTCAATATATTCGCCTGACTTGAAGCGGTAATACCTCTGATGCCCTCTGTAATGCTTTAAAAGCTCTATAAGCTCATCCTGTGACAATTCGTCCGTCTTTACATCAAGGTCTAACAGTCCGCTTGAGACACTGACACCGACACTTACCTTTGCACGCCTTACAACATTCATGCTCTTAAACCGCTTGGTACAGAATACATCTCCGAGTGCTGCCAACTCCTCTACTCCATGAGTAACAACCTCAAATATTCTGTCCTCATCGCCGCCACAGAACACAATATCCTCATCCGGGTCAGACTCCGGAAAGAAGCCTTCAAGCATGGTAAGTATCTGCTTTTCCTTCGCACCCTGACGATAGGACTCTAAAAGCACTCTGCTGGTGCGCAGCTGGTCAAGACAGGAAAACTCTTTTTCTCCATACCTTACCCTTGCACGGCATGTCACATCCCCATCCGGGGCATCCAGGTAAAATGAGAACTTAGCTAAAGGTGCAAGATACTGTTCAATAATATCGACATCCGTCTCAACTATATCAACATAATCCCTTATCTCCGGAATGACACTGTAGTAAAAATCGGACAGGCTCTTCCTGCCGATGCTCATATCCACATACCTTTCACCGGCTCTTCCGAAAAACGGCTTGAGCTTATCATAAAAATCGCCGCTCATCCTCGATATGCTCTTAGACTCATTATCTATATAATAAGATGCCTTTGTGCCGTTACATATATATGGAAGCTTCATTGATACGGATATTCCATCGAACATTTCTTTGAACATTTCCGGCTTAATATTCATCGTAAGCTTCGGATTGCTCTCACTCAGCCGGTACATTTCAGATTTTATGTGCAAATCCTTGTCCTCAAAGCTTATTGAGGTATCCATTGACGTCTCAAATAACCGGTCCATTCTCCAGCCATACAGCTCTATCCCATCTATTTTCTGTGAGCGCTTTCCCCATGTAATATCCATTATACGCTCACGCATGCGCTTCTCTTCGTCTGTCGCATCCTTAATAAAATCAAGCCATCTGCGCCCCGACTGTGTAAAATTTTCAATGCGGTGGTTAATACTGGTATCCGAGCCATATATGTCACTGGCGCCTGCTTTCACATTGTCAACAAATTTTACAAGGTCTTTTACAACAAACATCCTGCTCATGCCGACCTTGAATGACAGCACAAGCCTGTCATCCTTCTTGATAATTCTTGGTTCTAACATAATCGAACTGTCCGCTGTGCGGCTTCCGGCAATGACCTTTGATTCCATTCTGGAGCTATATGAACTTAAAAGCTGCCTTGCCGCCGCATCGGTCGCATCACCTATGCTATGCTTTGATGTATAATCTTCAACCAGATCAAGCATTGCTGATACATAAGGACATATATTTTTCGAATAATAATAGTAATACCCTGAACATTCATCACATGAACACTCTGTATCTATAATATTATTTCTATCTATCGTAACGCTCACCGGAAACGCTGTCTGCCTGCCATACCTTACTGAACGCACCGTACCCGAAAATTTGCACGCATAGCCCTGTGACTCCGTAAGATACCCCCCTGATACCTTCTCAAGAGCTATCTTTCTGTCACGGATTAAATCCTGCCCCTCTTTTCGTATCCTTTGTGATATCTTCACATTTTTCTTTATCGCTCCGACATTAAAGTAGGTGTATGCTTCTTCAAGCCTGCTGCCTAAGCCTTCCGGAGCACCATCATCAAGCTGCTTTGAAATAACCTCGTCATACACATGACCGCATATATCCTCTTCGTTCTTCTCTTTCATAATGTACCCCCATAGCTTTATCATCATATAAGCACAGTATATATTCCGGTACAATTTTATTCAATGACAAAAATATTTTTATTTCTTTTTCTCTTGACTTATTTTAATATTATGTCATAGTAATATTGTATTCATCTTAGTACAAAAGCACCTTGAAACATTTCAGAAAATGGGCTAAAATATTTGTGACGCTTTATAATAATGAAGACACAGGAGGCTTATCCATGAATTACGACGCAAATGTCTTTAAAGAAAAAGCTAATAAAAAAGCTAGACGGATATGGTTGGTTTTTGCCATACTGCTGTCTGCTAATTATGGAAGTGACGTACCTAAGGGCATATACCCCAGTACCCAATATATAATTTTCCTTTTATTATGCTGGATTCCTTTTTTTTCAGGAGAGATTCTTTTAAAAATTAAAGGAAAGGCAACGGATGTATACAAATACAATCTCGCAATCGGATATAGTATTTTTTATACATTCGTACTTTGTACAACGGAGTCATCGATAGCATTTACATACATACTCCCTGTTACCAGCCTCCTTATTATCTATAAAAACAGAGGCTTTATGGTAAAATGCGGTATTGCCAACACTGCAATAATTATACTCGGAGCCGTATACAAATATATGAACGGCTATACATCTGCTTCTAATCTCAAGGATTACCAGCTTCAGCTGTCGTGTATCATTCTATGCTACATCTGTTATGTCATGTCAATAAAGCACCTTAACGAATCTGACGGTGCTATGACTGACAGCATAAAGTCAGACCTTGAAAGAGTTGTCAACACTGTCGAAAAGGTCAAGACTGCAAGCAATATTATCATGGACGGAATCACCGTGGTCAATGAACTCGCATCAGAGAATAAGCATGGCTCTGATGTTGTCGTACTCGGAATGAATGAGCTTACGCACAACAGCAGCAGTCTCACGGACAGAACCGCATCATCTCTTGAGATGACAACAGACATCAACTCCCAGGTACAAAATGTCGGTGAACTCATAGAACAGATGGTAACTCTTACAACCGAGTCGCAGGGGCATGCTGCTGTCAGCGGTGCAGACCTTGAAGAACTTGTAAAGACTGCCCATACCATGTCCGACTTATCTTCAGAGGTTGACAAAGTTCTCCGCGATTTCAAGACCGAATTTGAAAAAGTTAAGGAAGAGACAAGCACAATACAGAGCATTTCCGGACAGACCAATCTTCTTGCTTTGAATGCTTCCATAGAAGCTGCGCGCGCCGGTGATGCAGGCAGAGGCTTTGCTGTTGTAGCAGAGCAGATTCGTACACTCAGCACTGAGACAAAGTCATCCTCAAGCCAGATTGAGGAAGCCTTGGTACGTCTTGACGAGACTTCATCTAAGATGACTTCATCGATAGAAGAGACTCTTAAGCTTATCGCTCTCACACTCGAAAAGGTAACTATCACCGGTGAGAATGTTGATAAGATTACAGCAGACTCCAAGCAGATTGGTGAACATATTCAGGTTATAGACACCGCTATCAAGGATGTAGAAAACTCCAACCATAAGCTTGTAGATAATATGGGACAGGTTTCAGCCATCGTTAACAACATGAACAACTGTATCTCCGACTCAAGTGAGACCAGCAAACGTATGGTAAGCAGATACACTGAGAGTGCTGAGAATATCAATGAAATTGAGGAAGTCATCGAAGCACTCATGTGTGAGCTTGGTATAGGCGGCTTCATGGGCATTGAGGATGTTCATCCGGGAATGAAGGTTATCATCCGCACATCCATCGGTTCAACTGATAAAGAGTATCATGGTGAGCTTGTAAGCCAGCTCGATACAGGAATTGTTGTAAGCTCTAAGGATATTCCTTCATTCAAGAAATCTCTTCCTTGCAGTGTCAATGTAACAGTCGGCAATGTCCTCTACTGCTGGGAGAAGGCAGAGCTTATATCCTACGACGGAAGCAATGCCACTATACGCATAAGCACAAGACCTAAGATAACCAACCGCCGTAAATATCCTAGAATAGACGTCTCTAATACCTGTAAGATAACTGACAGGAAAACCGGTCAGGTATACGAAGGCAAAATGGATAACATAAGCGCCAACGGTTTTGCTTTTGCAAGCACAGACCGGTTCTTTGCCAGCAGCAAAGGCACCGATGTTTCTGTGACTATTGAGAATTTTGCACTCACAGCACACAATGTTCTTGAAGGCAGGATTATAAGAAGCACCGACAACAACGGAACATATCTCGTTGGCTGCCAGATGCCTGAAGACAACATCTATATCATGGAATACGTTGAAAGCATCTTAAAAAATAATGCAAATAAAAGGGCTGCGCCTTAACACTTCTGATTGTTAAAGCGGCAGCCCTTTTATTCTGTTATTGTATAATTTTATCTTCTGCTTTTATTCGGCATCGATAAAATCCATAGGATTCACGCTCTCTCCTGCCTTTTCAAGCTTGAAATACAGGTTGCTTCCCTCCACTGTATAGTACTGGCTCGGTGCCGCAACCGCAGCAAGTGCATCTCCTCTCTTGACCTGACTTCCGACACCGACCTTGACATCCTTAAGCTGGCCGTAAGTCATCACATAATCATTTCCAAGCGCTACTTCCATTGTGAGGCCTGTCTCACTTGTCTCATACACTGAAATCACAATTCCGTCAGCCGCTGCACATACAACCGAATCCTCCGGAGCACTTATGACGATTGCAGGATTACATCTGTATACATCAAGTGTAGGAAAATAGATTGTATTGCTCATGTTGTAATTTAAGATAACATCACCGCTTGCAGGCCACATCATCGTGCTCTCTTCATTAAAGCTATATCCTAAAATAGTAGCTGTGCTTGCATTCACAGGAGTTGTATCGCTAATATTTTCCTGATTTTCTATAGTCTCACCTTCCGCTGTCTGTGCATTACCCTCTGCTGTCTGTACAGTCTCCTGCATGCTTTCCGTCTCCGGCATCTCACTGTCGGCTGCCGTAGCTCCTACCTCAGCCTTATCATCTGAGTCCACATTTTCGTCCTTATCCGGCTTACTCTCTGCGCTCTCGTTCCCTATTGCATTTTCTGTGCTCTTTTGTCCTTTATCATCTGTATTTTTCGCCACATCAGTGTCTCTGTCTTTAATACTGTCTTCCGAAGGGACGATGGAATTGTCATTATCTTTTGTCGTATTTTTTTCATCGTCATTCTTGACGCTCTTATCGTCTTTTTCATCATTTCTTGCAACATTGCTCTGTTCCTCCATACCCTCAGCCTGCCTCTGTGTGCTCTGCCCGCTCTCACTCAAGGCCTCGTTGATTTCATTTAAATCAATATAATTCTGTCTGTTATCTCCCTTCGAATTATTGCTTCTAAGTATAGATACTACTCCAACCACCAGAGCAACCATGATGGCAAGAGAGATGACGGTGGCAAATATCTTCTCCATATCCACCTTATTTCTTCGTCTATTCAAGGCAACCTCCTCCTGCGAAATGCCATCCTAAGCTCACGGCCCATTTAATACATTGCCGCCGGCTATCAGTGTTACATCCGCACTATCAATTTTCATGAGTTATACTCGGAACATTACCGCTAAAAGCTATATAGTTCCTTTACTCTTGTTAATAGGATTGCCACAGACTCATTTTTTATACAGATATTGAGGTATTATCTTTTTATCTTTCATCTATCTTATGTTTTGAACAGCAATATTTTCAAAATAATAATTGATTATCTCATGATAAGCTTCACCCGATAATGCTTTTGTCTTTGCACCTGCTATTGACATGCCGTAGCCGCTCCCCTGCCCCTTGACAGTGAAGCGTATGCCATCTGTTATCTCCTTGTAAGTGAATGATGGCGATGCAAGTCCCAGTACTTGTGCAAATGTATCGCCGTCAACTATAATATTTCCAATCTGTATAAGCACAACGTACCCTCCTGTAGTCTTTTCAACTATCTGAAGCTGGTTAGCTGAATGCCTGTCAGAAAAATACAGACCCTCAAAGTTATTTTTGATTACTGCCGTGAATTCTTTGTCAGTAAAATCGCATATGCTTACATAGTCTTCCTCTGTGCTGTCCTGCGTCTGCACAGCTTCACACAAATACTTACAGTTCTCCCTGAGATTTCTTGTATAACCACTTGTAAGAAGATGGCTGTACGGATAAATGACATTTTCATCGCATACAATCACAAGTCCTTTCGTCTGTTCGGCTGCAACAGTAAGCGCAGCCTTTTTTTTCTTCCACTCATCGCCCCAGCGCTCCTCTAACTGCAAATCAGAATAGAACTGTGTTTCATTTTTTTTATTATTTTCATTGCAGTAGGTTATGTATGTGCGGCACATGACAGCCATTGTCTTTAGAAACTCTTCATTATCACAATAATCATATGCAGGTGCTAACACACCGGCAATATACTCATCCATATCCATATTCTCACTTCCGATAGAATAGCTTACTTTTACAGTATCTTTACCGCTGTTTCCGGTGATTCCTGAGGTAAGGGCAAGTCCGATTTTTTCTTTTTCAAGCCCTACTCCACTTAGTATCAGTGTAATCATAAAAGGTATCAAAAAAACTGCCACAAAGCAGTACAGAACAGTTTTAATCTGTCTTTTCATGCAAAAAGCACCCCCTGCACATAGTCTATGCAGTGGGTGCTTTAATTATTGCTTATACTATATAAATCATTTAAAGATTCTTATGATAATTATACTTAATTATATCTCTGACCGGTCTATACACAGTCAGCATCTGTAAGGTCAACCTTAACCTTCTCAAGGTGCCAGATATCATGTACATATTCCTCGATTGTTCTGTCGGATGTGAACTTGCCGCTGCATGCTGTGTTGAGCATAGCTGAACGAGCCCAGCCCTTAGTATCACGATACTTCTCTTCTATCTTCTTCTGTGCCTGTGCATAGGAACGGAAATCCTTCAATATGAAGTATACATCAGCACGATTGCCGCCCTGTGCATGAAGAAGCGAATCATAAATCTCGCGGAACATCTCAGGATCCTCAGGTGAATAGAAGCCGTTGATAAGCTGCATAAGAACCTGTCTGATATCCTGGTCGTTGTTGAAGATATCCATAGGATTGTAGCCGCCTTCATTCTCATAGCGGATTACTTCATCCGCACTGAGTCCGAAAATCACAGCGTTATCTGCGCCTACTTCATTTACAATCTCGACATTTGCTCCATCCATTGTACCGAGTGTCAATGCACCGTTTAACATGAACTTCATGTTGCCTGTACCGGAAGCTTCCTTAGAAGCTGTTGAAATCTGCTCACTGACATCTGCTGCAGCAAAAATAATCTCGGCATTCGATACACGGTAGTTCTCTATGAATACGACCTTAATCTTTCCATCGATTGACTTATCATTATTGATAACATTTGCAACATTGTTGATAAGCTTGATTGTAGCTTTTGCTCTCTTGTAGCCTGCTGCCGCCTTAGCACCGAAAATAAATGTTCTTGGATAGAAATCCATCTCCGGATGCTCCTTTATCTGATTGTAGAGATACATAACATGAAGTATGTTAAGAAGCTGTCTCTTATACTCATGAAGTCTCTTTACCTGAACATCAAAAATTGAACGCGGGTCAACTTCAATTCCATTGTGCTCCTTAATATATTCTGCGAGACGAATCTTATTGCGGTACTTAATCTGCATAAACTCACTCTGGCTCAGCTCGTCATCTGCATATACCTTGAGCTTGCTAATCTGTGGAAGGTCTGTAATCCAATCATCACCAATCTTATTAGTAACCCAGTCAGCGAGAAGAGGATTGCCATGAAGAAGGAAACGTCTCTGTGTGATACCATTTGTCTTATTGTTAAACTTCTCAGGCATCATCTCATAGAAATCCTTGAGCTCCTGCTTTTCAAGTATCTCTGTATGAAGCTTTGCAACACCGTTGACAGAGAAGCCTGCTGCGATTGCAAGATGTGCCATCTTAACCTGTCCATCATATACGATTGCCATTTTGCGTATCTTCTCCTGATTGCCAGGATACATTGTCTTAATCTTCTCTACAAAACGTCTGTTGATTTCTTCAACAATCTGATATATTCTCGGAAGAAGTCTTGAGAAAAGCTCGATAGGCCACTTCTCAAGTGCCTCAGCCATGATTGTATGGTTAGTGTAAGCACATGTCTTTGTTGTGATATCCCATGCCTCGTCCCACTCAAGTCCTTCATCATCAAGAAGTATTCTCATAAGCTCTGCCACTGCAACTGTAGGATGTGTATCATTAAGCTGGAAGCACACCTTCTCAGGGAAATGATGTATATCACTGTGTTTTTCCTTAAACTTGGCAACTGCTCTCTGAACACTGGCAGATATGAAGAAGTATTGCTGCTTAAGTCTTAACTCCTTGCCGGCATAATGATTGTCATTAGGATATAAAACCTCAACAATGTTCTTTGCAAGATTCTCCTGCTCTGTAGCCTTCTGATAGTCTCCCTTGTCAAAAAAGTCAAGGTTAAAATGCTGTATCGGCTCTGCATCCCATATTCTGAGTGTATTTACAACATTATTGCCGTAGCCCACGATAGGAAGGTCATAAGGAACAGCGTTCACACACTGATAATTCTCCTGAACAAAATGTTCTCTTCCGTCATCGCCTCTGTAGCATCTTACATAGCCGCCGAACTTGACTTCCACAGCATATTCTGAACGCTTAACCTCGAATGGGTTGCCGTCTCTTAGCCAGTCATCCGGAACCTCTATCTGGTATCCGTCTCTGATCTCCTGCTTGAACATTCCATACTTATATCTGATACCACAGCCGTAAGCCGGATATCCGAGTGTAGAAAGTGAATCAAGGAAACATGCCGCAAGTCTTCCAAGACCTCCGTTGCCAAGCGCTGCGTCCGGCTCCTGATCCTCGATGACATTTATATCAAAGCCAAGCTCATCAAGAACCTCCTTGACTTCCTTATAGCAGCACAGGTTAATCATATTATTTCCGAGTGCACGTCCCATAAGGAACTCCATGGACATATAATAAACAGTCTTTACATCCTGCTTCTCATACTCCTTCTGCGTAGCAATCCATCTGTCTATAATCATATCCTTGACAGCATACGCTACAGCCTGAAATACCTGCTGCTTGGTTGCCTCATTGATATTCTTCCTGTAAATATTCTTTACATTGTCTAACACGGATTTCTTAAAGTCCTCTTTGTTGAAAACAACCGTATCCATACAACACCTCCACGCATTAATAATTAATTTAATATGAGGGTAAAAAGGTATTTTGCCCCTCATTTGATATCCTCGAATTGCTCCGCTGTAAAACAGCTCTCTCAATTCTAAAACATTCGGAATCCACTAATCTACTGCGTAAATCACTGCTTTCCCATGTTTTGTGGGTTCCAAGTTCAAGAACCTAATTGTGCAAGCACTAACGTTTTTTTGCCACTGATATCTTTAATATAATAGTATGCCAAAATTCACTTTAATGCAAGAAAATTTTCACACTTTACTACTCTTATATACTTTACTTACACCTGCTTTATCATGCAATACTGCGTAAGTCCAAAATGCTTTTGAATCGTATCATACATCTGAAATCCAAAATGCTTGTACATATCTACATTCTTAGGATTATGTGTCTCAAGCGATATCATCATCTTATGCTTATCTGCATAATCTACAACTTCTCCAATGAGCTTAGCTGCGATGCCATGATGCTGCAGCTCAGGATTTACTGCCAAATATATTATATGTAACCTGTTGTTCTGATGAAGCTGGTCTGTCCAGCTCGAATTGAGGTAATCCCTGCCGATTATGAAATTCTTAAGAGTCTTCATTGATGGGTCTTCCTTTAAAAGATACCCATCCGTCCTAAGCTCGGCAAGCACCTCTGACATATAGAAATGAACCAGATTATATGGCTCAGCCTCGTCTGATACAACCAGAATCCCGTTTATTTCTTCGCTGTCAGCGAATATCTCACAGGTCTCATAAAACTCATCCAAGTCGCACTTAAAAAGCTCCGGCATAAGTCTCTTTCTCACATTCTCATCCGGAATCATGCTCACATAGAGCGGATCCTTCTCAAAACACTTGATCAAAAGCTGTTCTAACTTCGGAAAATCTTCCTTTTTCACTCGATATAACGTGTCACTTGTCATAAAGCTTCCTCTTTTTTATTTTTATCACTAAAATACAGCCAAGAAGTCTAGTTTCAGTACATAGACTTTTGTATGCCAGCTTAAAACAGCAATGGCAACAGGTCTGAAAGCTAATTGGTGCTAGTACATAAGACACTTTCAAAGCCTTTACTGCTCTATCCATTATACCACTTTGAAAAAAAAGTTCTACCTTTTCTCATCAATATATAACTGTATTCTGTTCTGAATTATGTCTTACCCTCCATTTTCAGAACTGTCTGTAAATAGCATTGTCCCGGCCGCAGGAACACGCCGGCATGCAGCTGTAGAACTCAATACAGGCAGTTATGGATAACTTCCGTTATCTCCCTGACATACTGCGTAGTATTCCTTATGTCAAGCTTGAGGTATTTTTGCTGGCGTGCTCTTGCCTCATTTAGCACTGCGAGTTCACGGCTTACATCCACATTCTCATCGCCAGCCTTCAGCTTATCGATAAGGCTTCTGACGACATCCTGAAGATTTTCATGGTGGATTATCCTGCCGTAGCCCCACTTTAACCTTTCATGCGGCTGATTGAGCACATAGCCGGTAAAATATTCATACACGGCTTTCTCGAACTTAAATGCATATTGGTTGTTATCTATCCTATATATCCAATTAAGTGCATTCCTTATCCTTGTCAATGGCTTTTTAGCGTCTTTTTCAGAGCTAAGGGCATCTATGGCTTTTCCGAGAAATACCACATCATTCATGGCTGTCTCATAAGGAAATAGTACATCATCCTGCCAGTTGAGTGTTACAAGTGTATCCTGCGCCAGTGCAAATGCTTTTAAAAGCTCCGTCTCGATGCGGATATCATCCTCATCTCTATACTTATTCTGTCTGCCCCATGCCATAAGCTCAGCTTTATAGTTATCATCCTCGCATCCGGATATATCGTTGGAATAATTGTGTCCACCTACTACGGCATTAACCTTAAGCGCCTGCGCTTTTAAGTCTGTCACCGCCTGAATGAATTCGTCAGCTATCTCCCTATCCTCACATATTTCCCTGTCAAATCTGTGCAAAAGCTCATCGGAAACAGTTGTAAAATCAACCGGAGCGATACGCATATTGTCAAGCCTTAGTAAAATATAGGCATACAGCTTATGGTGGAAAAGATATACCTTTTCATCATAGAATTCATCACTGTCATACTGTGAATGATAATGCGACTCCATGAACTTTCCGCCAGCAAATTCATTCACTGTGGACGGAATACCGGATATTGCGACCGAAAAGTCATCCGACCATGTCTGAATAGGTGCCTTAGTCCCCACACCGTCAGGATATGCCTCATGTAAATCTCCCGGATATTCCTTAAGTATCTTTCTGAAAAAATTCCTATATTCATATGTCGAGCGCACATAATCCTTATTTCCATGTGCAAACGCAGGAAGCTCAAAGTTCAAATCCGCTATTACCTTCCCTTTCCACTCCGGGTGAACCGTGAACACTTCCTCATAAGCCCCTGTAGACCAGTCATACTTAGAGTTGATAACTCCCCATTCCTCAGCAGCCATAGCGCATAATATTATGGTGTTATGCGGCTTATAATTGTTTTTTATCAACATGCGCCCTATCTCAATCAGCATGCTTACCGCCGTATTGTCATCCTGAAAACCCGAAAAATACGAGTCGTAATGCCCTGACAGAAGTATCATCCTGTCCGGATTTTCGCCCGGAATCTCTCCAACAATATTGTATGAGCTTGAATCCGGAACAACCTTCGTATACGCATCAAACAGCACTGTACATTCTCTGCCCGATGCTTCTTCATTTTCCGCTTCTTTTGCCATACATCTTTTAATGAAATCCGCATCCGTCCTTGAAATGGAAAAAGCCGGTGCATCACACGGTCCTGCTATATCCTGTGCATTTAACGCATTATCGGCAACCTCACCGTAGCCGCCTGCCTGAACAGCCACAAAGCCTATTGCACCCTTTAACTTAGCCTGATATACCGGAAAATTAATCCACCACTCCTCACGCTGGTTGATTTCTGCCATCACAAGCTTGCCGTTTACCGATATTCCAAGCTTTTCTAACTCTTCATAATCTTCAAGTGTACCCTTCCCGGCATCAACTATCTGAACACTCTCATATCCGTAAGTCACAAAATTCGTCTGGTATGCACCAAGCTGAAGCTCTCTCTCCTCATCTGCGGCTTTTGCCCTTATGACTGCACGCTTGAACTCCCATGCATCCACATCAACTCTGTCTTTATGAACATTGCAAAAGCCGGCCTCAACCATCCTGTTAAAAATAAGTTCTCCTGCCTCATGCTCAGCCTCAGAGCCTGCACTTCTGTACCCCAGTACAGGATTGCTTCTTATATTCTCAAGCTCCTTTGCCAGATTATACGAATACCTTACATCCGCGCTGTCCAATATATTCTTAATACGTTCCTCACTCAAGCTGTCCATATATCTACCTCCTATGGGACAGAGGGGTCTGGTCCCTGTGTCCCACTATTTTACCTTTCTGCACATGATTATGTCATCCCGGTAAGTGCCATCATCATATTTCATCGCATCCTTGTTTCTGCCCGTCTCAACAAAGCCTGACTTCTCATAAAGCGCTTTTGCGCGGTCGTTTCCGTCAACGACCTCAAGCTCCATCTGCTCATAGCCCATTTTCCCGGCAAGCTCTATAAGATATTCCATCATTGCAGTTCCGATTCCAAGACCCCAGAACTTCTTTTTGAGCGCTATCGCAAGTGAGCATCGATGCCTGACTCTGCGCCTTGTTCCGACTGCGCTGATGCTTGCGTTTCCGGCTGTCTCACCATCTACGAGCGCCATCATCATGACAGAGCCTGCATTCTCAAGCATATTATTTAATATCTCCTTCTCACTCTCGACAGTATATGTAACTTCATCCGGATTTCTCAGAAGAAATGGTGTCTCAGCGGCTGTCACCTTAAGATAATCTATCATTTCCACCGCATAGTCAGGTGTAGTGCAGCACAATGTACACTGCCTTCCATCCTTTAATATTATCTTTCTGTCATCAAATCTCATATATGCCTCCTGTCTGGGACACAGGGGTCTGGTCCCTGTGTCCCATCATCCTATCACCATAAGTATTCTAAGCTCAAACCAGCCATCCTTGGCATTAACTGTCACTGAGCCATTATATTTTTCCACAATCTTTCGTATGCTCTTCATTCCGTAACCATGGAACCTTTTGTCCTGCTTGGTCGTCTTAGGCATTCCGTTTTCAAATTCAAGCTTTCCTTCATAGCAGTTTTCAACCTTGATACGAAGAAAATTCTTCTGTCTGGACACAGATACATGAATCAGGCGCTTCTGCGGGTCATCTATCTTCTTCACACTCTCTATTGCATTGTCGAGTGCATTCCCAAACAGAGCACTGATATCCATAGGCTGCAAAAAATCCAATTCTTTGCCGTCAGCCACACAGGTAAGGCTTATTCCGTGGTTCTGGCACTGTATCGTCTTGGCAGTCAGGATTGTGTCAAGTATGCGGTTTCCTGTTTTGTTCTGAGCTTCATAGCATTTGATTTCCTTCTCCATCTGGTCAAGATACGCTGTCTTTTCCTCCTCGGTTGCCGTGGTGCGCAAAATCGCAATCTGATGTTTAAGGTCGTGATACTTCTGGTTTACAAGTGACACACTCTCCTCCGACAGCTTGTAGTTCTCATATTGCATGCGCAGCGTATTAGACAGGAATTCATTTTCAAGCTTCATCTTCACTTCCTGAAGCTGCATATGATATGCAAAGAGGATGCCGACACCTCCAAGGTCAACCAAAGTCCTTATAATAAATATTTCTCCCGGAAGCTGTCCACTAAACGGCGTATTCTCAAATACATAGCTCATGTTGCTCATAAGATACACAAAAAGCCCGATAAAAACGCATATTCTTAAGTCTCTTCCTCCGATATTCAATGTAGCATTCTCACTCCTATAGCTTCGCTCAAGAAAATACATTGTCACATAGACTATTCCATATGAACATACCACAAACAAAGTACTCCAAAAAAGATTAAGCTCCACATTCCAGTTGTTAAGCCCATAATAGAACAGCTGCCAGTTAAGTGATGCTGCAAGCTCACCTAATATAAATGCCCTTATGCAAAAATATGCCGCCTTTCTCCGGTCCATCCTGCAGCACAGATAGATGGACAACCATATAAGAAATATCTCAACAGCCATGCAGGGAATAAAAAATACCACGTTAATCTGGTCTGTCAGGCATATAAACGCTGTGAGCACTATAAATATCGCCGCCTGTATTCCGATTATCCCTCGCCTGCTCCTTCTCTTTACATTCATGCTTATATACAGACAGCTGCTGATAAAATAAGCTATTGAATAATAAATTCCCGGCGTGTTGGTAAGATTCACTGCTTCCCTCGGTGTCATTTGCTCACCTCGCTCATATAATTATTGAGCGCATCAAGCAGTGCCTTTTTCCTTGCGCGGCTCACCTGTATCCACACATTGCCTACATTTACATCAAAATCCTGCACAGTCTCCACATATTCAAGGTTGACAATGTAGCATTTATTGCACCGGAAAAAATTCATTCCCTTAAGTGCATCCTCAACCTCAGTGAGAGAGCCCTTAGTCCGGAAATCCTCATCCTTCGTGTGATATACAAGGTCATGGTCCTGAACCTCGATATAAGTCAGCTTTGACACATCGAACTTCTTTACACCGCCTTTTATCGGAACAGTTATATATTTCTTGGTTCTGTGCTTCATTCTCGACAATGCGCGGTCTATCTTCTGTGAAAAAGCATAGTAGCTCACAGGCTTCAACACATAGTCGAGCGCATCTACCATGTAGCCTTTCATGACATATTGCGGCATATTGGTAATAAATATAATCACGACCTCCGAGTCATACTCTCTTATATGCTCTGCCGCCGTCATTCCATCCATGAATGTCATCTCAATATCCATCAATATGATATCATAGACTGCCTTATAATTCTCTACAATCTCATCACCATCCGAAAAAAAAGATATATTGAACTTTTCACCGCACTCATTCTCGTACCTTTTAAGATATTCTGTTAATTCCTTCTGATAGTTATCGTCATCTTCCACCAATGCAATTCGTATCATCTTTCACATTACCTTCTATACGGATTATATTTCCCATTATATAAAAACAGAGTACCAACGCTATACCATCAATACAGCATCAATACTCTGATTATAACAAATTAATCCTTATGTTAAAAGCCTTTAGGCATTTTTTCTGTTCTCAATTTCCAGCTGCTCCTGCGGAAGCTTTTTCTCAATTGTGAAGAAGAAAATCAGTATCGCACATATCACATATGCTATAGTCTCAACCCAGATATAACTCACAGAGATTGCAGTCTGTGCAGCCTGTGTCTGTCCGAGAACACCGAGCGCAACATCAGCATTCTGATTATATCCGCTTCCCTTTAAAAGTGCACTGAATATAGCGTTGCAGATCGGAGTTCCCGCTACCATTATGGAACTGTAAATTGACATAGTAAGTCCGTCCGTTCTGATATGGCTCTTGTATTCTATGTGGTCTATAACATCTGCAAGAAGTGCAAGTATCATATAACATGCAGGTGCTGAGCCAAGACACTTGAGAGCTACACCGATTGCCACAGGAACGATACTGCCATTTCCGATAATCGCAATGACACCGCCGACTGCACCGAGAAGCATGCCAAGCATACAGATAATTCTCTTTCCGTATTTATTGCAGAGCGGAATTACCGCAACCGCTGCCACAGCCATCGGAATCGCACCCATTATGGACAAAAGTGACTGCGATGCGCCCCACGCATCCACGCTGCCTGTATAAGAATTGTCAAGAACCCATTTGCAGTAATATGACATTGAACCGTTCTTTATTGCACCGCTCCACTGAAATCCAATATAAAAAAGCATTACAATCCACCATGTCTTTTCACTCACTACTGCCTTTAGCTGTCTTCCAAGTGACGGTGCATGTGCCTCATTGGTGCTCTCCGATGCCTTAGCGGCATTTGCAAGCTCCTCCGTGACACGCTCCCTTGTAAACATGAACTGCAAGAAGATTGTAAGCGCGGCAAATATAGCTATTGCAAGCATTGCAGCCAACCATAGATGCTGATTTTCCTTAAGCACAAAGGATACAAGAATCGGGAACACCATTGAACCTGCTCCCATAACGCCAAGTCCTGCCACATTCGTAAAGGAAGCTAACACTCCGCGCTGCTTACTGTTTCTTGTTGACAGCGGAATAAGCGTGGAATTGGCAGTATTGTATATCGGATATGCCACAGCATAGAACAGATTGTAAGCTATCGCAATCCATACCATCTTAGCTGTCCCCTCAAAAGGAACAATGAACATAAGCACGCTTGCCACCGACATCGCAAATGCGGAAAGCAGAATCCACGGTCTTGCTTTTCCTGCCATTGTCTTAGTCCGCTCAATAAGCTGTCCGACAACGAGGTTTGCAACTACAATAAGTATAGTCGAAATCAGCTGTAGGGTTGTCAAAAACGTAAGATTCATTTTCAGGACATCTGTAAAATAGTTCTGCAAAATACTTGTAAATATACCTGATGCGAGCAGAGCTCCAAACGGTCCTATGAAATAACCCAGAAGCATTTCAGGCACTTTCACGTCATCCGATTTTATACGTGTGTGAAAAAAAGGACTGCTCCATATTGTTTTTTTGTTATCGCTCATATATCATACCTCTTTTCGTACTTTTATGGATGTATAATCTCACAGCCTTTACTTAAAGCTTAACCGTTATGCATGCTATTATCACAGGCTTCTGGTATAGCTTCCGCTTGCAAGCTGTTCAACACTTCCATCCGGAAGTTCTAAGCTGCACGTAGTTCCGACCGGTACATGTACCTGTATTGTAAACCTGCCATTTTCTATCTTCCAGTCCGAAACAATTTCTCCATACGGTGTCTCAACGCTTCCCTTCGCAGAGCTTATCTGCTCTGTCATAACAGGCTTAATCCTAAAGCTTCTGTAACCCGGCTCTGTCATCTCAATTCCCGCAATCCTGCGATACATAAAGTCACCCACGGCACCGCTTGCATAATGATTGTATGAAATCATCATATCGGTTCCGTCATCGCCGATAGGACATTCACCCTTCTCATCAAGACCATCCCAGCGCTCCCATATGGTTGTCGCACCTTGCTTTACTTCATATAACCATGACGGACATTTTTCATTAAAAAGCATCTTATACGCTACATCAGCCCTGCCATTGTCTGCCAATGCGAATAGAATATATGGTGTTCCCGGAAAACCTGTTCCTATGCAATAGTTGCTTTTCTGTACAAGCTTTACCAGATTATCAACCGCATTCTCTTTTTCTTTGCCTTCAAAAATACCAAAATAGAGCGGAAGCACATATGCTGTCTGAAATTCCTCATTAAGTTTTCCATTGCCATCCGTCAGAACGTCCCGGTAGGCCTGTGCAGCCTTGCTGCTTATATTTCTGTATTTCTTCTCATCATCGCTGTATCCAAGAATTGCCGCAATGTCAGCTAACAGTCCGCTTGTATTTTTAAGGCTCGCCGTCGCTGTCCACTTACTTCTCTTCTGCCACTGCGACATCTTCGGCACATCAGGAGCTACCCAGTCGCCAAAATGCAGAACAGACGGCGTATTCCATAGAAATCTGTGTTTTCCTATACTTAAAAGCCCTGCCCAGAAGCAGCATGCATTGACATACTTTCTCATCATGGCATAGCAGCTTTTAAGCACATTTTTATCACCCTTTGCCTGATACTCTGCCCATGGAACCATTATGCAGGCATCTCCCCAGAACTCAATAGCCATAGTCGGCATTGTAGCAGGGAAGCCATAGCCCTGTGAAGGTATTGTATTCGGTATTCCTCCGGTCATCAACTGTTCTGCTCTCATGTCAGAGAGCCACTTGTCAAAAAATCTGCTCATGTCGAAGTTGTAGCACGCTGTCGGGGCGAACACGGCAATATCACCAGTCCAGCCCATGCGCTCATCTCGCTGAGGACAGTCAGTCGGAATATCCATAAGATTTGACTTGGCACTCCAAAGGATGTTCTCCTGCAGGCGGTTGAGCTTATCCGATGAACAGTGGAAGCTTCCTGTATGTTCAATGTCCGAATACAGTGCGTATGCCGCTACTTCCACATTTTCCTTTTCGATTCCTTCTATGCTTATATAGCGAAATCCCATATAAGTGAGTCTTGGCATGTAGCATTGTACACCATCTTTACAAATATACTCCACACAGGCTTTGGCTGTTCTTAAAAATGCTGTATTTAATGTACCGTCAGGCTTTAATATCTCAGCATGGTGTACTGTTATCTTCTGACCTTTTTTTCCTCTGATGTTAAGTTCAACAACACCGGCAAAATTCTGTCCGAAATCATATATGAGACTTTTGCCTTTCTCCCTGCACGACACCGGAAGCATTCTCTCATGTGCCCGAACTGCTGCTCCTGTATCAGCCGATATTTCCGGATGTACACGCAGTACTTCAGTCGCAGCCTTGTGATAATCGCTGTCTTTAAGGCTGATGGAAGCATCATAGACTTCACCATCATAGAAATCTGCTGCACTGTAACTGCCGCGCATCGAAACATCCCAGTCTGTATCGGTTTTGATAAGCTGTGTTGTCCCATCCTCGTACTCAACCCTAAGTTCAAGAAGCAATGCCTGTCTGTCAGCACTAATACGGTTCTTTCTGGTAAACACAAACGAACCTACCGCCCAGCCTCCGCCAACAACAGCTGTAAGCTCGTTATCCTTTTTAAGTGCTTTCGTCACATCATAGGTCTGATATTGCAGCCTTGTCTTATAGGATGTAAAACCCGGTGCAAAAAACTGATTTCCAACCTTACTGCCGTTTAATGAAAGCTCATAAATACCCATAGCTGTCGCATATATTTTTGCAGACTTTATCTTTTTGTCCACACTGAAGCTCTTTTTAAATGTCATCGGTACAGGAGATATCTTTTTCTCGGTAAAATGATAATCTCCATCAGTAATCCATTTTGCCAGCCATGGCGTGTCCATTCTTCCTGTTTCAAATTTCAATTCAGCTTGTGCCATATCATCTGCATCATCCCATACTGTGAGCTTGGCTGTGTAAGTTCTAAACGGCTCTAACGGCTTACCATCATACACTATAGCTGTCTGCTGTGTCGTAGTAAGCTTCCAGTCCTCAACAGCTATAACTGCTCTTTTAAGCTTTGCTCCCTGCCTGTCACTGTCAACAGAAAAGGCAAATGAAGGCGATTTCTTATCCGTGACACATCCTTCTTTCATATTCTCGCAGGTAAATCTTCTGACCTTTATCATCTGCTCCTCCTTATCTGACCGGAAGCTCAAGATAATGTTCTCCTGTTTCATCTGTAACAGTTATCTTAACATTGTCATTATTTTCCGCTCTTACTACCGCTAACGCTTCTCCGTAATAGGTTTTTGTAGTATTTTTCCAATAACCGCTCTCGTTATACGGACAGGCATTTCCAAATCCAAGAAGAGTTCCGTTTTCAACCTTGACAGCCATATGATGCTTCTCCATCGGCTTTAAAATTCCGGTCTCGTCCGTGTAGGAAAGCCTGATAAATCCAAGCTCACCAGCCTTAATGGCACCCTTTTCCGGTTTCATTGTAAGCACAGTCTTATCTGCTGCTGTTTTAAGAGTGCATCTTCCGATTTCAATGCCATTACTATCATACGAAACTGCTGTCAGTTTACCGTTCTCATACGGAACATTGAATGTTATATTACAGCAATCCTTTAACTTTTTCTTTCCGACACTCCTGCCATTTAGGTAAAGTTCAACCGATGCCGCTCTTGCATAGACCTCAACGACTGCCTTCATTCCTTCACAGCCCTTCCAGCTCCAGCTTTCAATCGCATCTGTCATCTTCCATGCCGATGGTGAATGTCTGCCACGTTGATAGACAGGCTTCACTGCTATGAACGGCCCCTTCTCTTTTTCAAGGGCAACCTTCGTGTAAGCCGCTTCACCGCCTGCAAAACCCAGAATATTTATTCTTCCGCTTCCTGCTGTCAGCCAGCCGCACTCCTTTGCATCTGCCGGAGCATAATCCTCATACTCCCAGGCTCCGATTCCTGCCTCTCCGATATAGTCCATTCCTGCCCATACGAAGTCTCCTACAATTCTCTTCTCTCGCTTTGCCATTTCGTAGAAATCGTATGCATCCTTGCAGAAGGTCTCACTTCCGAGAATCAGTCTGTCCGGATATTTTTTCAAATCGTGCTTATATCTTAAAATTCCGTAATTATATCCTGCGATATCCATATTTGCATAGGCATCCCTTGTCTTTACATCACATGCATGCAAGGTTGCTCCAAGCTTCATGGTCTTATCGCCTAAAAGTCCTGCGAGCGTATTATAAAACTCGCTTCCGACTGTCTTTTTCTTCTTTGTTCCCGCATCTGACTGCTGTGCATCCTTTTTAGCTTTCTCATCACTGTACACACCAAACCCCATCGAGTACAAGAAGTTAAAAAATATGTTGATTCCACAGCTCACCGGTCTTGTGCCATCAAGCTTATGAAGATATTCCGTCATATTTCCTGTAAGCCTGATACCTTCTTTCTGTCCGGTCTCAGCCACTTCATTTCCTGTTGAATACATAATCACACATGGATGATTGTAGTCCTTCTCAACCATGTCCTTCAAATCCTTATGCCACCAATCCTTCATATATGAGGCATAATCGTATTGATTCTTGTGAATATACCACATGTCCGTATACTCATCCATAACTAACATTCCAAGTCTGTCACATGCATCAAGCAGCGCTTTTGAACATGGATTGTGTGCGCATCTTACCGCATTGTAACCAGTCTCTTTGAGAATCCTTATCTTCCTCTCCTCTGCCTCCAAAAATGCACAGGCTCCGAGAACTCCATTGTCATGATGTATACATGCACCCTTTAAAATTACATGCTCTCCATTTATTGCGATACCATTGTCAACTGTCCATGTAAGCGTCCTCACACCGAACCGCTCATGCACTTCATCTTCACCACAGCGGACAATACAGGTGTATAGCTGCGGAGTGTCAACACTCCATAACATCGGATGTGAAAGCTGTACCCTTTGAAAATATTTATAAGCAGTACCTTTTTTATCTTTTGCGGAAGCTGCCTTTGCGCTTACAGTTTGGCTATAAATCTTATTACCGTCCGTATCCTCGATAGCTATATCTATATCAGCGCCGCCAATAGCATCAATCCCTATCTCAAGCTTTGCTATGTCCTTATTCCTGTCATAATCGACAGTTCTTATTTTAACACCGTTTATATCTACATAATCATCTTTTCCGATATACATCCATACAGGTCTGTATATGCCGGAACCTGTGTACCAGCGGCTGTTAGGCTGGTCTGAGTTGTGTGCAATCACACGGATTTCATTCTCTGCACCATAATTTAAAAACTTCGAGATATCTACATAAAAATTGGTATATCCATATGGTCTGTATGCTGCCTTTTCCCCATTCACATACACTTCTGCATTGTGATATACACCCTCAAATTCCAACACTATTGTATATCCGTTATACTCTTTCGGAGCGTCAAAAGTCTTTCTATAGACATAATCACAGCCTTCAAACCAGCCGATATTATGACGACCTCTGCTCTCCATCGAACGCACCTCATGACACATTGCATCATGCGGCAATGTTATTTTCTTTTCCTCCTCGTTCACATCAAGATGTCTGTAATACCAGTTTTCATTAAAGTCTATCTTTCTCATCTATATTCATTCCTCCGACCTGCGGCTATATACATTTTACCATATCACTGTTAATCTAATATTCCTCCCGAAGCTCTTAACTCCGGGAGGAAATCATATTATTTCTGTACTTTCTGAACCTTCTTCATACTGAAGAATGCTGCTGCCATTGCAACTACTGCTGTCACCCCAAGCAATACCATATTTGCGATTGTTCCATGTGCAGATGACATATTCTCAGCTGTCTGCACCTCATGAAGAACTTCCTCATTTGAAAAGTAGATAAATGCAAATCCCTGTACTCTGCTTGAAACAAGCTTCATGAGTGCTGCTATAAAAAGCACAGGAGCACCAATTCTTAATGCATCGGATACTATTGTAAGAACCTTTCCGGCAGCTCCGTTAATTGAAAGCTGTGACACAACTAACACTACAGCAAGAAGAACTATTCCGATTACATTATACATAACTGTTTCAGGTACGGCAGCATTTTGAAAATAACCTGCACTGCCTATATTTACAAAATATACTATAATAGCAACTATTGACAGAACAAAAGCGACAAATGTGATACCGCTTCCTGCGGTCTGTTTCTTCATAAAATTCATCTTTTATTCCTCCTCTTTCTTCTTTTCAGGCATGAGAGAGAATGCAAGCCATGCAAGTACGAATACTCCTGTAGCTACACCGCTGACTGTACGTGTTACCTTAAGCACTGTATCCCACCATGTATCTACCCTTACTGTTGACACATTCATTACTGCGCTGTTTGCGAAGGTATATAACTGATACTTGAGGTTCTCACGAGCCTGATTTACAAGTGTTGCATCGTTCTTTACCGAATCCTCTGAGATATATGACCATGTTGCATCAACACCGCCGTCACCGAGGTTGATGTGGTTATCATTTCCGCCAAAGTCTGCTACCTGTGTGACTGTAGCCATTATCATTGACTCAGGTGTAAAGTAGTAAGAGTTGTTCATCATATCAGTGGAAATTACACCTGTATATCCCCACTCATCACGAAGAATTGTCTTTAACATTCCTACATGATGTGAAGCGTTGGTTGCGCCAATACGGTTAAATGCCACCATTACTGCGAGACCGCCGGCATCCTCTAATGCTCCCTGGAAGCCTCTAAGGTCTGTCTCACGCATCTTCTGCTCATTCATGTATGCGGCAACTCCGTTACGGTTATGCTCCTGATCGTTGAAGCCTATATGCTTTGGTCCGTTTAAGATTCCCTTCTCTGTACATCCCTTGATGATACCATAACCAATTCTGTTTGTGAGCATAGGATCCTCTGAAATATACTCATAGTTACGTCCATTGTAAGGTGTTCTTCTGAGAGTAAGACCCGTTCCCCATACATCATATCTTTCAAGCCAGAGTCCTGAATTACCTTCTACAAGTCCCCACTCATAAGCAAGCTCAGGGTTGAAAGATGAACCTAAGAGTGTCTGTGAGCTGACGTTAAAACGATATGTCTTTCCTGTAGTTTCATCTGTATAAGTTGCAGTAAAGCCGTTTACACCTTCATTCTGTAATACAACAGGGTTATCTACATTTGTGAGCACATCACTCTGGCTTCCGCCATGGATAACTGCTCCTACTGCCTCATCTATAGTGATTGAAGATACAAGCTTATCCCAATATGGGTCATTTATGTTGCTGAGCTGCTCATACTGTATGTCTTCTGTGCTGAATCTAACGCCGTTGTCCTTGCCTTCCTCGGCAGGATTGTCTGTCTTTATCGTGTACTGCATTCCGCGGAGTGCTGATATCCATTCATCCTTCTTAGGGCTGTCAGCGATTGCCACTGTCACATCAGCATTATAGTTGATTGGGTATGTCGCATCCCAGTCCTGTCTTGAAAGATATGTAACTGTGTCATCCTCTGTCCAGTAGTTGAGATCTGCATCATCGGCTACATTTGTTACGATTGTATCGTGTGAAACAGCAAATGTTGTAGTGTCAAGTGACTTGTTGCCATTCCATACAACCGCTGTTCCGACTGCCTCGGTATCCATTCCGTCCGCAACTGTCTTGCCCATTGCTCCGAGCACATTGTTGACTGCCTCATGTGAACCTGCTGCGGCTGTAAAATAATAATCACCGTCATCTAATATGTATGTCTTGGCATTTGTGTAATCATAGCTTGCAAGATACTTTGTAGGAACTGTGATTGTAACTTCCGCTGTCTGTCCTGCCGCTACATCCACTTTTGCGGAATTGAGGAACATGATTGCCGACTTTTCAACATTATTTGCCTTGTCATAATCTGTATATGGCTGCTGTACATATAACTGTGCTAAGAACCTTCCGTCCTGATTGCTCTTATTCTTTACTTCCACAACAGCAGTTATATTTCCCTCAGAAGTCTTGTCAACAGTCACACTCTTTACATTCTGCTCATAATCAAGATATGAAAGTGTGTGTCCGAACGGATATATGACTTCATTGTCATAGCTCCATGTATTTGACTGTGTAGCTCCCTTTGAGGAATCTGCATTTGATGAAGGATTCATTATAGAATCAAAATATCTTGTCTCAAAATACTTGTAACCTACATATATGCCTTCCGCCTCAACAATATACTGTCCGGCACTGTATGTAGCATCACCGCCTCCGAAGGAGCTTGCACTGCTGATATTGGATATATCAGTCTTAGGGTAACGCGCGTCATAACCGTTAGCTGCATTTGCTGCCACGATATCTGCATCTGCATAATAGTCACCGCCGAAGTTAAGCACTGCCGGAATTGAATTGTTGTCAACCACATATGTGTCTGTGAGAGCACCTGTAGAATTGACCTTTCCTGTAAGTACATTTACAATACCTGTACACTGATAGTCATTGATACATCCAATATATGCTATACCGTCAACCTCATGCGCACCGCCCTCGGCTATCTGTGCAATTCCCATTGCATTTCCTGAGTTTAACAAAACAACAACCTTAGAACATGTCTCCTTAGCTGCGTCAATTACAGCAAGCTCATCCTCGGAAAGAGCAAGTGGATCTTCTCCTGTGCTCTCACCTGCTGCATTCACCGCCGAGCCCTGTGCATATGTGTTAGATTCTCCACCCGGACGGGCAAATACACATACCGCAACAGTATTATCTTTATCTATTGCCGATTTCCAGTCATCAGACGCACCCATCTGTGTAAATCTGTCAGGTGATATTTCATTTATAACGAAGTCTTCCATATCGCCAACAGATGTTGTGTATATATTGTCATAACCTGTTACAATGGATACCGCTCCTGTCCAGCGGTTAGTCTGCTCAACATCATGAGGATTGAGAATCTTATTCATATATATATCCTCAACTGTGCTGTCAACCGTTATG
Source organism: uncultured Eubacteriales bacterium (assembly GCA_900545175.1). Lineage (GTDB taxonomy): Bacteria > Bacillota > Clostridia > Lachnospirales > Lachnospiraceae > CAG-882. Next base: position 29,021 of record UQYF01000004.1, on the reverse strand, counting down.
CCTGCCTCCTTAAGTGCCTGACGCAGGTCAACTGCATCATCATTGCCCGCACGCAGGTCTCCGCTGTTATACGGATATGGAGCATACGCTGCCATGCCAAACAGTGCAACCTTCTGTGTGCCTGCTATAGGGAACACATTGTTATCATTCTTCATAATAACAGTTCCTTCTTCACCTTCTCTTACCGCAATATCCTTTGCAGCAGCAGCCATATCCTCAATAGTACTGTAATCTTTGACAAATCTTGCCGAAGCTTCATCTGTCGAGGTTACATAACTGGTCGTTCCAAGCTGCTCATCAAGATTTTTTCTGTACGAATTTGCAATTCCGGTACCAAGTACGGAAAGTGCAAGTACGGATGCGGTAACTGACGATACTCCTCGCATCACATTTGAAATTTTCTTCATGTTTGTTACCTCCCTTGTATTAACTGTGTAGGCGTTCACAAAAAATGTAGTTCCGCGTTCACTCAATTAATAGTAAATAGTTAATAGCTTTGATGCTGTTATGATAGCATTTTTTAGCACTTATAACATATTCCTGACGTGAACGGTGCTTTTTTTGACGCAATCCGTCAATTTTTTTTATTTTATTGGGTTGTTTTTAGTCAATATTACTATAAAATTCGGGTGTCAAAGCATGCACCATAAACTTAATTGTGTATAACCCATTATACACTCATAGACTAAATGAGCATGTTTTGACACCCGAACCTTTATTATAATCTTTTTAAGCTTTTCCCGCTCTTTTTAACTTCTTCACAAAGCGCTTATCCCGCCGTCTGTTTCCGAAGAATCCGCCGATAATTTTACCTATCCCTTTAAAAAAGTGTCCATTGACAATCATTGTCATGCCGTAAACCATATCCATTCCTACCATTCCATTAGTCATCTTGGCAATAGCCCTGAACGGCATGTTATAAATGAACAAGACATTGAGGTTCGGTTTGCCTAACTGTTCACTTTTCTTCTTTTTGTCCGTCAACACTTTATAGACCAGTCTTGCAAGGCGGCTCTTTGCATAATACATCTGACATATTGCATCATTTACACCAAGCTGTCCGCTCCATTCACCGCTTGGCAGCCTGCGCCCTAAGAGCGTCTCGAACTCTGCGTCAGATATCTTCTGCACAAGCCCTGTATAATAGTAAGGAAGCAGTGCAGGGTTATATGGCATTCCTATGTTGTTTCCGACACGTTCTATGGTTCCGGTAAGTCTTATATCAGCCACGCTTGAACCTATCATTATATTGTAGGTTCCGGTTTCAATATCCCATCTGCCTGTTTTGACATTCCAGTAACGGAATGTCTTATCATCAAACGGAATTTTCACCTTTTTACTTTCCCCCGGCTTTAAAAATACCTTGGCAAAGCCTTTAAGCTCCTTCTCAGGTCTGAATACAATAGCATTCGGAAGTCCTACATACATCTGTACAACTTCTGCGCCTGATACATCTCCTGTATTTGATACAACAAGCTCCACTCCTGTGTCTTCAATCTTCAAATCCGAATATGTGAACTCTGTATATGAGAGTCCGAAGCCAAACGGATACTGGACACGCACCTTGGAGGTGTCATAGTATCTGTAGCCGACAAACAGGCTTTCCCTGTATTCCGAGGTTCTCTCGTTGCTCGGATAATATCTGAAGGACGGTGTATGTTCATATGCTATAGGGTATGTCTCCGCTAACCTGCCGGATGGATTTACGGCTCCTGTCAGTATATCAAGCGTAGCAGATGCACCAGCCTGTCCATTGAGATACCCATGTAAAATCGCCTTACAGCACGACTGCCATGGCATCTCCATAGCTGAACCGGCACTTAATATCCCCACGATATTTTCATTTACTCTGTTTATATCCTGCAATAATTCTATCTGGTTCTGCGGTATTCTCATATGAGTTCTGTCAAGTCCCTCAGACTCACTGATTTCATTAAGTCCGAAACAGAATATAACAATGTCAGCTCTCTGTGCCAGTTCAAGCGCTTCCTTTTTCTCTGCCTCATCCACATCACCATCACGCTTGTATCCTCTTGTCATCCCGATAATGCTTAGCTTGTACTCTCTTGCAATTCCTGCAACGGCTTCAACCTTAGTAGGATTTACCATCGAAGAGCCGGCTCCCTGATATCTCGGTGCAAACGCAAAATCTCCGATAATTGCAATCTTCTTTCTTCTGTTAAGAGGAAGAATTGATGCATCATTTTTTAACAGCACCATGCTCTCAGCCGCCGCCTTTTTTGCAAGCCTGTGATGTGCTTCCCTGTCAAAGCCGCCTTCCTGCTTATGTTCCTGCGTTTTACCTGTTACTTTATCCTGAGGCAGATTTGCGGATTTCCTATCGGCAAGCTCCATAATCACACTCAACAGCTCGCTCACCCTCTCATCAAGCTTCTTCTGTGACAGCCTGCCGTCCTTCACCGCCTTTACAATCTCTCTTGCCGAGCCATAACCGCAATTAGGCATCTCAAGATTCGCTCCGGCTTCCACAGCCTTCACCGGGTCATTATTTCCGCCCCAGTCCGATACGACAATACCGTCAAAGCCCCACTCATCACGAAGGATATCCGTCAAAAGATGCTCATTCTCATTGGCGTATGTTCCGTTAATCTGATTGTAGCTGCTCATTATCGCCTTGCTTTTGCCTTCTTTTACGGCAATCTCAAAGCCTGTAAGATATATCTCTCTTAATGTTCTCTCGTCAATAACGGCATCCATAGCCATTCTTCTAAGCTCCTGACTGTTCACCGCAAAATGCTTCGGACATGCAGCCACACCCTTCTTTTGTATTCCTCTGATGTATGCCGCCGCCATCTTTCCCGAAAGATATGGGTCCTCCGAAAAATACTCAAAATTTCTTCCGCACAGCGGGCTTCTCTTGATATTAAGCCCCGGTCCTAACAGTACATCCACATCCATGCTTGCAGCTTCATCGCCGAGCGCCTCACCTATCTCTTCGCCAAGCTTTTCATCCCAGCTGTTTGCAATCGTTGCAGCCGTTGGAAAGCATGTCGCCTCAAGTGACGCATTAAGTCCAAGGTGATCTCCTGCACCTGCCTGCTTTCTGAGTCCATGAGGCCCATCAGAAAGAAAAATTGACGGAATCGAAAGTCTCTCATTCTCTCTCGTCTGCCATACGGTCTTTCCGCCTAAAAGTGCGGCTTTTTCCTCTATTGTCATCTTCTGTACCAGCGCATTTATCTCATTTTTATCCATAAAAAAACCTCCAAAACAACTAATATAACCGCATCAAATCGTCAGTATTATATTAGCACAGTAATTCTGAATGTGCGTTTTGAGGCATGAGTTGCTATTATATGGCATGAAATGCAGATACATGTTATATTTATAGATATCAGCTCTATTGTATGAAGCAAGGTATTTACGGACAACTGAGCTTCTACCAAAGAATTGTCTTATGTTATTTTCTCTGTTATCAGTGCTTTGGGGAATCCGGTATCAATATAGTGAGATAGAACCAGTCATTTTGCTGTCCAAAATCGACCACGCCGCCATATTTTTCGGCAGCGGCACGAATGCTCGACAACCCGAAGCCGTGATTATCTTTGTCAGCCTTCGTTGTCTTTATTAACGCTCTGTCATCCTTATATACCGGAGTGTCACAGTAGTTTTCCACCTTGATGAGCACAAAATTCTTCTTAGAAGCCACAATCACATGGATAAGCCTTTTCTCCTTCTCAGGTATGAGCGTCACATGCTCGATTGCATTGTCTAGTGCATTTCCAAATATCGAGCAGATATCCATGACATGCATAAAATCAAGCAGCCTACCGTCCGCCACACATGTGATGCTTATGTCATTTTTGCGGCAGTGGAATATCTTAGCGGCAAGTATTGTGTCAAGCACCTGATTGCCGGTTCGCTGCATCGTCTCGAAGGTGCTTACTTCCTCCTCCATGGCATCGAGCCACTTCTTTCTCTTTTCTTCGTCCGTCTCAATCCTAAGCCCCGCAATCTGATGCTTCAGGTCATGGTACTTTATATGTATGAATTCCATGCTTTCCTGATAGTTTCTGTACTGGTCGTACTGGCTTTTAAGCAATGTGTTCATCGCCAAAAGCTGCCGTTCCACAAGAAAATCATATATTCGGCTCTGGTAGATAAAGAGTATGGCAAGACCTCCGAAATCGACAAGTGTTCTTATAAAAAATATATCTTCACGGGTCGAACCCGTAAAAGGAAGCCCACTGTATCCGGTTCCATCATAAATAAAACTTAAATTGCTAAAGACAAATACCGCCACCGCAATCCCCACAGCCGCAAGCACCTCCCTGACTGTAAGCCTTTTTAAATAGTCGCTGTCAAACACTTTTTTCTCAAGTTTTACCGTAACCGCAAAGCCTGAACCATAAACCACCAAAATCATCAAGCTGTTAATTACCCGGAATACAGCCGTACTCATCTGCCGCCCGCCGATATACATCATAAGCTGCCACTCGAACGAAGCTGCAAACTCTGCAAGCAAAAACGCCTTGACACAGCAATATCCCGTTGCAAGATGTGAAAGCTTTCCTGCAAGCTTGATAAAAACATACATAAGTCCAACCGCTGTCAACATACATACAAGCCATAATATAAGCTTAAAACTTCCCGACCACACCAGAAAAGCTGCCTGTACTGCAAGCATTGCCACGCTGCACACCCAGAATCTAACTTGTCTAAACAATTCCTTCTTAATCAAAAAAAGATATGTCATGCATGCTCCCCACTGTGCAAGCGCCGTACATATTCTCGGAATATCAGGATAATACTGCATATCAATTCTCGTTTCTGAGCGATTTACTACAAACCAATGTCAATGATATCTGCTATCCGCTTTCGCTTCCTGCTAATATAAAATTGATGCCCCTCCCTATCCTGTGCCGGGACATAAAAAGCTTCATCTTACACTTATGCAGCCTGCAATCGCTCATGACAAACTGCTTGTGTAAAAAGCCATTATTTAATTCGGTAAATCATTTAAAATTCCAACAGATATTCACAAAACATGCAATAAATCATGCTTTGCGGCTATCATCTGTCTAATTTTGTATATATTTCATCAGAAGCTCCATAAATTCTTTTCTGACGCTCCGGCTTACCGGAATTTTTTCGCCGCACACAATACACTCGCCGCCCATAAGTCCGTCCACATTCGCCATATTCACCAAAAAGCCCTTACTGCACCTGAAAAAGCCATAGCCGTAAAGCTCTGTTTCAAGACTTTTAAGCGCAGCCCTCGACACAAAATCCCCCCGCACAGTGCGATATCTGGCATAATGTCCCTGACTCTCGATATAATAGATTTCAGATGTCTTAAGCTTGTATACTCCATCCTCGGACACCACCGATACATACACCTCATCCGGCTTTTTCATGCGCGCAAATGCCTTGTCAAGCTTCTGCGAGAACGCAAAGTACTCCACAGGCTTTACAACATAGTCCATTGCATCGACCTCATATCCACGCACCGCATAGTCAAGCATATTTGTGATAAACATGATTATCACTTCATGATCAAGGCTGCGTATCTTCTGCGCCGCCGTCATTCCGTCCATGAACTGCATCTGAATGTCCATCAGAATCATGTCATAATCACCGCTGTAATTCTCGACAATATCCTCTCCGTCAGCAAAGAATGTAATATTTATTTTTTTCCCACGTTCCTTCTCATAGCGCCTTATATACTCCTCAAGCTGCTTCGCAAAAAGAGGCTCGTCCTCAACGACTGCGATATGATATTTCTCCATAGCCGCTCCTTATATGCTGATTTCTATGCCACTGTCTTAGATGTATTATGCTTTCACGCTATTGCCTTTCATCGGTCACAATATGCTCTATCCCAGAGTGTTCCCTGCTAAGATAAGCTTTGAGGAAGCTCGGAAAAGCCTTATATCTGCCAAGCTCCTCTATCGGAACCCAGTGCATCTCCTCCTTCACCCCGTAGGTGGTGCTGTTGCTGTGAAGCTCCTTCGTTCCCCTTGGCTTCATAATAAAATAGAAGCTGATTTCATGGCAGTTCAAGCCCTTCAGAGTTCCTTTGTTCTCGTTAAAAAAGTTCTCATGGATAACCGCAAGCCTGTCTATCTCGTAATGCACGCCTGTCTCCTCAAAAACCTCCCTAAGCACCGCAGCCTCGGCTGTCTCACCCATATGTACACCACCGCCAATCAAGTACAGATAATCTTCCCTCTCATTTCCCGCAAACAGCACACAGCCGTCCTCTATAATAATTGCCGCTGCGCGGTATCTGAACCAGTTGCTTTCCCTTGTAAAACCGCAATCATACGTCATCTCTTGTACCGCCCCGCTAATCAGTTATAACCGTCTTTCTTTTGCCCTTCTTATTCTTCGGGTATTCGCGCAGACGGATTACATAGTCCAGATTTACAACATTCTCATCGCCGTCCTTTTCGACGACAACAGCGTTGCCGACAACCTCCTTCAATATTCCGTCAATCGTCCCCGATGCCACCGTGTTAATCAGTATGTCCTTTCCAATAAATCGCTTTGCAAGCTCCTGCATATCCTTATCTCCGTTTCTTCTTTTTATTTTCGCCTCAATGTATTTTTCGGTCTGCTTTCTATTCCTAAACAGCATCCAGAAAACAAATACGAACAGCAAATAGTAAATTAACCAGTTACTCACGTTTTCCTCCTAAATCGGGTAATTAAAACAGATATATTATAACATGTCACTTTCCATAATATATACAACAAAAAATGAATTTTAAAATAAATACTGATACCTACGCATCTGTTGAAATATTATAGTTTTGACTCTTTCCTTTTCTTCATCAGAATATATATCAACATTATCTATCAAAGCTGGTTCCCTTTTGATGAATGTCTATTGAATATTTTTACGTTATTTTCAAATAACTCAACCATTTTAATTCTCATTTCTTAGCGTTTTATCGCATCAAGCTTATTTTTCACACTGACTCCCTATTAGAATCCAAAAATCATCTTCCGCCATTCGCCCCTGTGTTTTTCTGATTATAAGCATAGGGTCATAAAACGGAATTCCAAGTGTGTCCAACTGAATTTTTATTTTATCCCTTGTCTCAGGAAAACATCTCGATTTTAAAAATTTCTGATAATCTTCATATGTTGGATTGCTGTTAGCTCCAAATGCCCTGAACATAATGTTATTTACATAATTCTTTATCCGTATTTTTTGTTCGACCTCATCGACATCTATGAGTGTACACTTTTTATTTTTGTACATATACCATAACCTCAGCGGATACTTCTGTTCAGGTATTTCCCTTGTCTCCAGCCACTCATCATGTTCCGATAACAAATCAATCAGCAATACAACCGGACCGGTTATTCCTTTGTCACTTGTCTCCCACCGTTCTATAGTCGGCTTTGAAACACCTATCAATTCTGCAAATTCTTTTTGAGTTAGATTTATCTTTTTTCTAAAATTTTTCAGTTCTTCCGCTGTTATATAATCTGATATATTATAATTTTTCATTCCATGCTCCATTTCTGAGCGATTTACTTTGATGCTATCTCACTATATTATTCTCTTGGTGTTTTAAATATATTAAACCATCAAAATGATTGTTTGTAAACAAGAAATATAATTAATTTGATGGTTTTATTAAAAAATCTGTTACTTGATATTCACAATCAGTGCTTCTTCAATCGTTTCCCAAAAATGACAAGACCCCCTAGAGAGCGGCAACTCTCTATGGGGGTCGTTTACTTTGAAACATCGTATCTTTACTCAGATATTAATATGTCACATACCTGAGCTATTATCAAGTATATGCATATAAAGGAATTTTATTATAAAATTCCTTTATCCAAAAACTTTTTATTACAATCATTCCTCCCCTATGATTATTTATAGATATCCCTTATCTGTTTCGCCGCCTCAACCATATTCCTTAGGCTGGCATCTGTCTCCGGCACTCCTCTTGTCTTTAAGCCGCAGTCAGGGTTTACCCATAGCTTATCCTTTTCTATCTTTGTAAGCATTATATTAAGCGCATTTACAATCTCCTGCACGTCCGGTACACGCGGAGAATGGATATCGTACACTCCCGGTCCGACCTCCGTCTCAAAGTTGTTCTTTCTAAGCGCATCCAATATCTGAAGGTCGGAGCGCGATGCCTCGAATGTAATCACATCTGCGTCCATGTCATCAATCGCCGGAATAATGTCCGTAAACTCACTATAGCACATGTGAGTGTGTATCTGCGTTTCCGGCTTAACTGCGCTGTGTGTCAGGCGGAATGCCGGAATTGCAAAGTCAAGGTATTCTGTATGCCAGTCCGATTTGCGAAGCGGAAGCTTCTCCCTCAATGCAGCCTCATCAATCTGGATAATCTTTATTCCGCCTGCCTCTAAATCTAGTACCTCGTCCTTTATTGCAAGCGCAATCTGCGATATCGATTCCTTTATAGAAATATCCTCCCTCGGAAATGACCAGTTCAAAATAGTTACCGGTCCTGTGAGCATGCCCTTCATAGGCTTCTTGGTAAGTGACTGTGCATAGACTGACCACTCAACCGTTATAGGATTTTTGCGGTAGACATCTCCCCATATAATCGGCGGCTTCACACAGCGCGTTCCATAGGACTGCACCCACGCCTTCTCCGTAAAAACAAATCCTCCCAAAGCTTCTCCGAAGTACTCTACCATGTCATTTCTCTCATACTCTCCATGTACAAGTACATCAAGTCCGATTTCTTCCTGCCATGCCACGCACTCAGCAATCTTTCTTTTGTTAAAGGATATGTATTCCTCTTTGGAAATATCACCTTTGCGATATGCAGCCCTGTTAGCTTTTACATCCTTTGTCTGAGGGAATGAACCGATTGTTGTCGTCGGAAACTTAGGCAGACCGAATACTTTTTTCTGTATCTTCTGACGCTCACTTCTCTTAGGAAGTCTGATATAATCCTTACCCTCTACACCTGCAAGTCTCTGCTTTACCTGCTCATTTTCACAATTTCTCTCACCTGCAAAAAGCTTTTGATTACTTATACAAGCTTCTTTCGATGCATATTCCTGTGAAGAGGCAAGTGTACCAAGCTCTCCCAGTTCATCAAGCTTCTCCTGCGCAAAAGCAAAATATGACAAGTACTCGTTTGAAAGCTTATGCTCATGCTTTATTGTATAAGGCACATGAAGCAGTGAACATGATGTGGATAATACGACATTTATGTTACTGTCCTTAAGCCCGGCAAGTATCTTTAATGTGCTGTCATAATGATTTCTCCAGATATTCTTTCCATTTACCAGACCTGCAAATAACAGCTTATCCTGTGGGAAACCATATCTCTTGATCAGCTTAGCTGTCTCTCTGCCTTCTGTAAAATCAAGTCCTATTCCGTCAAAAGGCAGCTTTATTAATTCACGGTAAATGTCCCTCACATCTCCGAAGTAGGTCTGAAGTAAAACACGGCAGCCGTCCTTACATGACAGAACCGCATTGTATATCCTGCAAAACAGCTCAATGTCCTCATCGTCCATATCCAGCACAAGCGCAGGTTCGTCAATCTGTATCCATTTAATCTCCTGCTCCGCACTTTTTTCAAATATCCTCTGATACGCTGTTATTATATCTTCCACATAATCCGGTGCCTTTTTATTTCCTGTATATCTGCACAGCTTAAGCATCGTATACGGTCCAATCACAACAGGCTTTGTCTCAATACCAAGTGCTTTTGCTTCCTCATATTCATCCCATAGCTTATTTCCCGACAGCTTGATGGCTGTATTATCCTCAACCTCCGGAACAATATAATGATAGTTAGTATTAAACCACTTCTTCATGGCAAGTGCCTTGACATCACCTGATTCCCCCTGATATCCGCGTGCCATGGCAAAATATGTATCAAGTTCAGGCAGCTTCAATTCACTATAGCGCTCCGGCACAATTCCAAGCAATACCGCCGTATCAAGCACCATGTCATAATATGAAAAATCATTGCAGGAAATATAATCAATACCAGCATTTTTCTGCATATTCCAGTGAGTTTTCCTCAGCTCTGCCGCTGTCTGCAACAGCTCCAGTGTGCAAATCTCCTTCCTGAAATATTTTTCAGAAGCGAATTTTAATTCTCTTAGTGTACCTATTCTCGGAAAACCAATCACTGATGTCTGCATAATACCCTCCAACAATTAATAATAATTGTACTTATTATAATCAGAGGTATGTTCATTGAAAAATATATAAATATATGCATTTATCATAGTTTGAAGCTATGACAATTTAGAACAATCCATTTCCGGACACTGCCCAAATAGAAAAAAAATCCGCTCCACCGCAGTGCATTCCTGCTCAGAAGGCTTTTAGCTAATAAGAATTTCAACGAAATTTCCTATTAATTAGCATTTCAAACATGTCTTACGAACTTAGCCATGTATAACAAGTTATATTTATGCATATCTCAACTTTTGAAAAAAGCTTTGTGTTTTAGGACTCTGCTTAATTTCCAGCCAAAAGCAGCATGTTTTGCCACCCGAATCCTATTATGTAAAATTAATACCGCAGCATGCAGTGATATATCCCATAAGCTAGAATTATCACCGCCTGCTGCGGTATAAGCATTTGCTAATCAGGCGAGCTTTTTCGCCTTAATCCGAATATTTAGTTCTTCTTAACTCCGAGTGTCACCTGCTCGCCGTTGATATCCCATTCCTTGGTATATCCGTCAAGCTCACCTGTTACAACCTTAGTTGCAAGAATTTCAGTTGTAATCTGGTCTGCCTTTGCATCGAGAAGCGCCTTAATCTTATCGCTTCCGTCAGCATAGATTGTGATGGTATCCATTACCTCAAAGCCGGCTTCCTTTCTCATGGTCTGAATCTTGCTTACTATTTCACGAAGGAAACCTTCCTCAATAAGCTCAGGTGTGAGGTTAGTGTCAAGAACTACTGTGACACCACTCCATGAATCCGATACATAGCCTTCTGTCTGTGCAATCTCGATAAGGAGGTCATCCTTTGTAAGCTCTACCTTCTGACCGTCAAAGTCAAACTCAAGAGCACCCTTCTCATTGAGTGTATCCATGGCTGCATTTCCGTCTATAGTCTTAAGTGCACCCTGAATCCTGCCGAGGAGCTTGCCATACTTAGGTCCGACAGTCTTAAGCTGCGGCTTGAAGCTGTATGAGCTGTATGCCCTTACATCATCCGTAAACTCAACACTCTTGACATTTAACTCATCCTCGATAATCTCAACAAAGAACTCTGTGAGTGTCCAAGGAGCCTTAATGTACATCTTGCCGATTGGCTGACGGTTCTTGATGTTAGCCGCATTTCTGCAGGCTCTTCCGATTACAACTGCGGAGAGAACATCCTCCATGCTTGACTCAAGCTCCTTGTCAATCCAAGCCTCGTTAGCAACAGGGAAGCTGCAAAGGTGAATGCTCTCAGGAGCGTTCTTATCCTGCTTTGCAACAAGATTCTGGTAAATCTCCTCTGTCATAAAAGGAATCATCGGTGCTGCTGCCTTGCAGAAGGTTACAAGTGTTGTGTAGAGAGTCATATAAGCATTAATCTTATCCTGCTCCATACCCTTTGCCCAGAAACGCTCACGGCAGCGTCTTACATACCAGTTGGAGAGCTCATCTATAAAGTCCTCTAATACCTTGGCTGTCTCTGTAATCTTGTAGTTGGCAAGGTTGTCATCGACTGTCTTTACAACTGTCTGAAGCTTAGACAGAATCCACTTGTCCATTACAGGAAGCTTATCGTACTCAAGCTTGTAATCGTTGGCATTGAAGTTATCAATGTTAGCGTAAAGCACGAAGAAGGAGTATGTGTTCCAAAGTGTTCCAAGGAACTTTCTCTGTCCTTCTGTAACCGCCTTGTCATGGAAGCGGTTAGGAAGCCATGGAGCTGAGTTCTCGTAGAAGTACCATCTGATTGCATCCGCACCATGCTGTGAAAGTGCATCAAACGGGTCAACCGCATTGCCCTTTGACTTACTCATCTTCTTGCCTTCGGCATCCTGAACATGACCGAGAACGATAACATTCTTATAAGGTGCCTTATTAAACAAAAGTGTTGATATAGCAAGCAGTGAGTAGAACCATCCTCTTGTCTGGTCTACAGCCTCAGAGATAAAGTCTGCCGGGAACTGCTTCTCAAATAAATCCTTATTCTCAAACGGATAGTGGTGCTGTGCAAATGGCATTGAACCTGAATCGAACCAGCAGTCGATAACCTCAGGAACTCTCTTCATCTGCTTGCCGCACTTAGGACACTTGATTGTAACTGCATCGATATAAGGACGGTGAAGCTCGATATCATCAGGGCAGTTGTCAGACATGCTCTTTAACTCCTCAATGCTTCCAATAGAGTGCATATGTCCGCATTCACACTGCCAGATGTTGAGTGGTGTACCCCAGTAACGGTTACGGCTGATACCCCAGTCCTGAACATTCTCAAGCCATGCTCCGAAACGTCCTGTTCCGATTGTCTCAGGTATCCAGTTGATTGTCTTGTTGTTGGCAATCAAATCATCCTTAACGGCTGTCATCTTGATGAACCAGCTCTCTCTTGCATAGTAGATAAGCGGTGTGTCACATCTCCAGCAGAAAGGATAATCATGCTCGAACTTAGGTGCGTCAAAAAGCTTGCCTTCTGCCTCTAAGTCCTTTAATACCAATGGGTCTGCCTTCTTAACGAATAATCCGGCATAAGGTGTCTCCTTAGTAAGCTCACCCTTTCCGTCTACGAACTGTACGAACGGAAGGTCATACTTACGTCCAACCTTGGCATCATCCTCACCGAATGCAGGTGCGATATGAACGATACCTGTACCATCTGACATTGTTACATAGCCGTCACATGTAACGAAATGTCCCTTCTTATTCTGCTTTGCCGCAGCCTCTCCCGCACATGCAAAGAGCGGCTCATACTCCTTATATTCAAGGTCGCTTCCCTTGTACTTTTCAAGAACCTCGTAAGCTGGAACAGCAGGTGTGCCTGCCTCCTTATCCTCTGCCTTTGCAAGGTGTCCAAGAACCTTGTCAAGAAGTGCCTCTGCCATATAATAAGTATAACCGTCAGCAGCCTTCACCTTGCAGTATGTCTCATCCGGATTAACGCAGAGAGCCACGTTAGAAGGAAGTGTCCAAGGTGTTGTTGTCCATGCAAGGAAATATGCGTCCTCACCCTTAACCTTGAAACGCACGATAGCAGAACGCTCCTTAACTGCCTTATATCCCTGGGCAACCTCATGTGATGAGAGAGGTGTACCACATCTTGGGCAGTAAGGAACAATCTTAAAGCCCTTGTAGAGAAGTCCCTTGTCCCATATCTGCTTTAATGCCCACCACTCAGACTCAATAAAATCATTGTGATAAGTTACATAAGGATTATCCATATCAGCCCAGAAGCCTACTGTCGCTGAGAAATCCTCCCACATTCCCTTATATTTCCATACACTTTCCTTACAGTGCTTGATAAACGGCTCAAGACCATATTCCTCAATCTGCTCCTTGCCGTCAAGACCGAGCATCTTCTCAACCTCAAGCTCAACCGGAAGTCCGTGTGTATCCCAGCCTGCCTTACGAGGTACAAGATACCCCTTCATTGTTCTGTATCTAGGAATCATATCCTTGATAACTCTTGTAAGCACATGTCCGATATGTGGCTTACCATTAGCGGTAGGTGGTCCATCATAGAACATATATGTCGGACAGCCTTCCCTGATTTCCATGCTCTTTTTAAATACGTCATTGTCCTTCCAGAACTTCTCGACAGCCTTCTCGCTCTCGACGACGTTACGATTTGCCGATACCTTATCGTACATCTTAAAAACCTCCATTTTTTGCCTTGATTACAGTGTCAAAACATGCCCTCTCTAATCCTTATGTGTATAACATGTTTAATTTTATGAAACATGTTTTGACACAACAAAACCTCTGCACATTCCCATGGCAGAGGTCATAAAATATTAATCATATTCACCGACATACCATCATATGCGTTCCATGTAACGTATGGAATACGTCTGTATCTACTCATGTACTTCCTTTTTAGAATATCATATCGTCATCTGCAAAAACAATATTCTATACAGTAATGCACTTTCGTACAGCAACTTGAGAGTGATATTCAACATCCCCCTAATCGTACCGCAATCCCAGCACCTGCGGCTCTCTGTGACTTTCAGATGATATCTACTGTCTCCGTCATAGTCTTTAAACCCGTGAATATTCTAGTATAGCTCATTTAAAATTGCAAGTATTTTTTATGTGAAACCCAACATTATTTTATCTCAACCATCTCGTCACATACTTCCATAAAATCCTTATCATGTGAAATGATAATTGTTATACGTTCACGCTTTTCAGCTGCAAGTATTTTTGACAACAGCGAGATGCTCCCCACATCAAGAGCGCTGGTCGGTTCATCCATTATCAGCACATCTGGTTTCTTCAGCAGGGAATTTACAATGGCAATGCGCTGTTTTTCCCCACCGCTCAGATTAGTTCCGTTAATATAGACAGGTGTAGCAAGCCCTTTTTCCTTGCCATTTACAAATTCAAGCAGACCTCTGTAATCCTCAGTAATCTCCTTTGTCCTCACATTCTCAAACAGGCTGTCCTGTATTGTCTTTTCAAGCAGAACCGGCTCCTGTGATGTAACCGCAATATTATTTTTAATAATCTGCGTTCTGTTAATTTCCTTTATATCTATATTATTCCAGCTGACACTTCCGCTTATTGGCTTTAAGATTCCAAGCAGCAGAAGAACCAATGTGCTTTTTCCCGAACCATTTTTCCCACATATACCATATATTTTTCCCTTTTTAAAATTAAAATTCATATTTTCGATTATCTTTTTTTCACCATAGTTGAACACAAGCTTATCGCCGCCCAGCTCGGTTATTGCGGCTGGCAGCACTTTTCCATCAACATCGTCAGGAACATTGAGTATATTATCAAGCCTTGTCTTAGAAACCAAATATTTCTGTCTCATGCCACTATAACCCAAAAGATAGCTTGTATCCTCTATTATCTGCTGAAAATAAAATATGGAAAGGACAAGTGTAGCTCCAAGACTGATATCCTGCACTGCATCATATCTTCCTCTGGAAATCAGAATATACACTGCTAAAAACGCTGTCATAAAAAATGTTCCAAGAATATTAATAAGATTGCTAAAATCCAGATATTTTACAGCATTTTTAACATATTTATCTCCTATCTGCACAAAACCGTTTCCGATTTCACTATACTTTGCACCTAACTTAATCTCCTTCACGCGGCTCAGCTTTACACTCACATACGAAAAAAAATACGATTCAGACTCGCTTGTCTTCTTACTCAGCCCGTACATTTTTTTCCTTGATACAACATACACGACAACCACAAAAATAATACACAGAAGTGAAATCAACCCTATAACCACGTCCCGCAGAAATAATATCACTATAATTCCTGACAACTTTGCAACATGGCAGCATACCATTGGAACTTTTTCATTAAAATAATCCATAATCACAACAATGTCATTATTTATTCGCTGCGATAAATACATGAAATCATTTCCACTTATGAAAGCATATTCTTTTTTTAGATACTTCTGAACGTAATCATTCTCTGCTTCCACCAAGGACTTATTTGACAAATAATAATCCAGATGTCCCCATAAATACTCTGAAATCAGACGTACAGCCGCCAGAATTACTATAGCTATACCTCCATTTCTCACAACACGCCACTCAAGTTCAAGCATACCGGCACTTATATTTGATAAATATATAGGAATAATGACCTGAGATATCATCATAACAACACATGACACAAATAAACAACAATAAAGAAATTTCCTTTTTTTAATATAATCCGTATACTTTACCATAAATTTTTCTCCATTAAGTTATTAATAACATCTTTTTCTACTTTTATGACATAATCCTCGTCTGATATATTGTCGGGAATTTCCATTCCACTTTTCTCGACTTCAATGTGTATTACTTCATGTAAAATAATTGAAAGCATTTGTGAAAAATCACGCATAAGCGGAAAAATGACTATATTTTCATCATCTGAGGTAAATGCCGCTCCCCTATATATATTATCTTTTTCATCGGTTTCATAACATATATAGGTAAAATCATATGGATTAACAGCCAATAATTGTCTTCTTTCAAGTTCTCCCGACATTTCGGCAATCTTATTCTTTATTGAATTTATATTTATATCCTTTTTGTTTGTTTTTCCCATATAATATATGTATAATATCTCATTCCATCTATTTT
Organism: uncultured Eubacteriales bacterium; assembly: GCA_900545175.1. Lineage (GTDB taxonomy): Bacteria > Bacillota > Clostridia > Lachnospirales > Lachnospiraceae > CAG-882. Next base: position 12,778 of record UQYF01000004.1, on the reverse strand, counting down.
TACAATAGTTAACCTTTACCCTATTTAACCAGCTATTTTTATCAACAAATTCTATTATCATCACAAAAAAGTACAGAGGGGGATGGCATCCCCTCCATACACCTCCATCATTACTTTACATGCTTACCCTATTAATATGGCTATGTCCATGACCATGTTCATGCTCTCCAATGCATCTGGTCTTAGAGAGTTTTAATAAGATTTTTCTAACATTCAGATTTAACATATGTTTATCTTCCTCTAAAATCTATATAAAACTCTGCTGTTTCTCCATTGTGTTCTATAACATGTCTCATTTGCATACTTACTCTCCATATTCATATCAAATATTTGTAATGTAAATTATGACATGCTATCAGCACAAAATCCATGACATTGCATATAATCTTTTTTTTCCTCAATGTCATGGATTTTGATAAATATATATACTATACTTTCTTATAGCAGACATTTATATGATACTATGGTTCCAAGTCAGAAAGCTGATGCAAGCTAGAACCCGCCAAAAACATGAATAACTATTATGAATGTTTTTGAGAATTGCGGAAATGCAAAGCACAAAACAATCCAGTATCATTGATGGCAAAATACCTTTTGCCACCAACATCATTTATATTTATAAAAGGAGTTATTTATTATGAAGAAGAATGTACGTCCAATTATCGCAATTTTACTTATTATTTTTAGTGTATCATCATCACTCGGAAGCTACTTTATCAATAGCATGAATAATGGTTATGTATCCACATATTCAGATGAATTATTAAACAAGAACAATATAAACTAATATCTATGTGTTTATATCAACTATAATTGTTATGATTTCAGTCCAATTATACACCACTTCACAATTAAGTTTGCGAAGTGGTGTTATGTTTTTCAAGCCAGTGACTATATAAATCCATACGTCTATTGTCCTTGAGCATCCATGCTATCCAATAAGCACATTCACAAAGTTTAATATCATCATCCGAAGCTGTTATTCCACTCTCCACATGATTCCATGAAATACAATATATAAGGCTTGATAAAACATGAGTTCTCTCACAAACCAATTCCAATTCTATTCCTTTTTTTGAATAGGTATTTGATATTTCAAACTTTGTAATATTACCTGTATAGCTTGCACAACGTACAATAACGCCCTCACAATCACACGCAAATGCCCTGCATAACCCCCCTGTACACCTACCACACATAATTTCAAATATGCCAAGTTTAGAATAATCTTTAATTCTGTCCATACAATAGAAAAATCTGTTAATTATCATACCTTCAATTCTTGTAAAAATTGTAAGCTTTTTTATATCCTCAATATGAAATCCTAACATTTTTTCGTGTATATCTGCATATTCCTCATAGTTATTTTCGTCTACGCTCATATCAAGTTCAATGCGCTTATAATCCAATACCTGTCGATTTATAGGAATATTCATATCCAGTTTCCCTTTTAATTTTTTATACAACCTCCTGCCAGTAACATCATCCTCTATTGACTGACACCCTACCATCTCATCCCATATCCTATACGCCTCATAATCCTCAGACACAATAACATGCTCGGACATAACGCCCCTAAGTCCCAGCTTATCAAGCAATGCCTCCACTGTACTGTATCTTGGCGAAACCCGCCTATTTATTATTCTGCTGACTGTCTCCGGCGTACATACTCCGTCCGCAAGTTTTTCTATTGTCATGCCATAAAGCTTTCTGCGCTCGTTAATCAGCTTTTCGACCGGATAGAACTCCCAATCCCCATTATAATACGGATACCATTCCAGCAAATCCCCTGTCACGTCATACTTATTTCTCAGCCATTCATAGTGTTTATAAAACTCACTCCAGTTTCGGTCGGCTTCATCTCCGAGCAGTTTTCTCAGTATTTCAATATTTTTTAGCAGCGAACCCAGAAAATGAAGTCTGGATGTATCGCGCAGCACCCTGATTGCAGTCTCACATTCCTCAAGCCACACACTGCGTTCATAATTTCCCATGTCCTGCGGTTTATATACATCTAACATTTCACAGACTGTCTTTGGATATATGCAGGTCAGAATCCACTTTTCAAGTTTTTTATTTTTGCAGAATGAAAGCAGCCTTTCATAAAGCCCCTCCGCCTCCTGTATTCTGCCAAGCCTCGCTGTAAGCCTCGCAATATTTGCAAGCATAAAATACTCATACTTTGATAAGCAGATAAACGAATCACCTGTATAGTCCATAACTGTGTATGAAACAGCACTTTTATACAGACGTAATGCCCCTTTTATATCTCCTTCAAGCTCCGCTATTCTTGCACTCATATACTCCCTGAACTGATCATTAAGTTTATTGTCTTTACAGTACCTTTTATGATATTCGCAAACAGCCTTTTCCGCCTTTACAAGCTGGTTCGCCTTTAAAAATTCCAGTATGCCAAATCTTGCCGACATTTCATCATACTCATCTCTGCACAGATAACGTCCAGCCATATCCGCACCCATTCCGAGCCGTTGAAGTACAAACATTACTATATGAATATCCACACTATAGTTTTCATTCTCGATTTTGTCATATATATTCAAATCACAGATTCCCCTGCATACCGACTCACCGGATATTCCCTTCCTTATTCGTTCATACCGTATCAATCTGCCTATGTGTCCTGTTTCCATTAACCTTTACCTTTTCTATAATTGCAGCGATGCTGCATCTATATATTTTTTACAGCCTGAAGCACCATACTAAATTCTTTCGTCCATATACAATAGCTTCCCGGAGAATATATATTCTTCTCCCCTGCTGCCTCCCTTGCATCCTGCATTTTTAAAGCTTCAAGAACCTCGTCCGCATCCTTCCAGCATAACCCCTGAATTTCTTCCTTCTGAAAAGTAAGCTTTTCTATATCCACATGCTTTTTTAGAAGGTACACAAAATTCACCTCATTGTTTACAAAGCGTTCCCCATAAAAATTGTACTCGCCATTTACACACTGCTTAAAAAGGAATTCAAGCTCATCCTCACAAGCCTTAACTGACAGTTCTTCAGAAAGTTCCCGTAAAGCCGTACTTGTAAAGTTCTCTCCGGCATCAACATGCCCGGCACATGAGCAGTCATAACAGCCTGGAAATGAATCCTTGTCATCACTTCTTCTTTGCAAAAGTACACGAATATGCCCATCCTGCTTTTCCATTATCCATATATGTGAACCGCCATGCATATCTCCGTCGCGATGCACTGCACTGCGTTCTTTTAAAGCTCCCGTAAAATTTCCGTCCTCATCACAAAGCGGAAACATCTCCATATGTATTTCACTCATCCTGCAACACTCCTCTTCTGAAACTATTTTCTCAAAGCAGCTGTAGAGCCATTTAACACTACTTCTGCATATATTAAATATTCAGAGCAGTCTCGAAAATACTGCCCTGAAAGATATTGCCACACCATATATCAATGGCATGGCAAATCAATAAATAATGCATATTTTTTATACTAATTCTTTATTTTTGTCATAAATCTTCTGAATAATCTCCTGAGTATAAGCACCGAGGAACTTTTTCTGCTCCTTGTCAAGCGACTTTACATCTATCGGCTCGCCAAACTCAAGAACTGTATGTGTCTTCCTTATAAATGGAGAATGTGCCTCCATAATCTGTCTTGTGTTGTTCTGCACAACAGGAATAATCTTGCAGCCTGTCTTTTCAGCAAATTTAAGGCTTCCCTCCTTAAAAGGTGCTATCTCACCGGTCTTGCTTCTCGTTCCCTCAGGGAATATGGTTATTGATATGCCATTTTTGATATATTCAATTCCCTGTAAGATCGTTTTAAGTCCCTCCTTGATATTCTTTCTGTCAAGGAACAGGCAATAAAGCAGCTTCATCCAGTGGTGCAAAAGAGGAATCTTTTCCATCTCCTTCTTTGCCACAAACCCTGTAAGCCCCGGAAGCATCGAATACACGATAATCGTGTCAAAATTGCTGTTGTGATTGCCGACATATAATACCGGCTCATCCTTAGGTATATTCTCATATCCGATAACCGTCGTTTTGACACCGCACAAAAATCTGATTACCTTAAATGCCCACTGCACAATTCTCAGTGCAATAATATCCTTCTTCGGCTTGTTGAATCTGCCGATAACCCACAGTATGCCGAACATAGGAATACTGAAAATAAAAAATACTACCAGGAATAAAACCGTAATAATTAATCTTATCATACTTTTTCTCCTAATCTTATTGCTTTGCCGCCGATTTTCTCATTGTATTTTCAATGTAACCTGCACACCATACAATGGTATGAGCTAAGCTGATTAGCACAGCTCTTAGCAGTTGCTTTCCAAACAGCGGCATTATCTTACATAATTATATTTCAAAATACCAAACTTAACAATACCCAGTATTTTTTCAAACCTGTCCTTGCAATATATCTCAACTTGTGTATAATGGTTGTAATGTTAATATATTAACAGGTCATTCATAATCAACAATATAACAACTCTGCCATTCTAAGCATTTTTATCTTTTATATATGCATGACAAACCTGTTATAATCATTATGATATCGTTAATATTTTAACAATACCTAATGTAGTGTTAAATCATATATAAGACAGACAATGAAATCATACCTAATGCTCTGTATTTAATATCCTGATTCAAGCATTACTCAATTATTCACCCGCGATAATATCGCAGAAAGAAGGTTCACCATGAGCGATTCAAGAAATTTAACTCTGCTCACCGATTTATATGAGCTTACCATGATGCAGGGTTATTTTAAGAACCACACTAACCCTACCGTTGTATTCGACGCATTTTTCCGCAAGAATCCTTTTGACAGCAGCTACTCCATAGCTGCCGGACTTGAACAGGCTATAGAATATATCAAAGATTTACACTTTTCACAGGAGGATGTTGACTACCTTAGAAGCACTAAGCTGTTTGACGAAGATTTCTTAGACTATCTCCTCAACTTCCATTTTTCAGGTGACATATATGCCATTCCTGAAGGAACAGTTGTATTCCCTCGCGAGCCGCTTGTGAAGGTTGTAGCACCTATCATGGAAGCACAGCTTGTAGAGACTGCACTTCTTAACATTGTAAACCATCAGAGCCTTATCGCAACCAAGGCATCAAGAGTTGTCTATGCTGCTGGCGGTGACGGTATCATGGAGTTCGGTCTTAGACGTGCGCAGGGTCCTGATGCCGGTCTTTACGGTGCGCGCGCTGCCATGATTGGCGGCTGTATAGGAACAAGCTGCGTTCTCACAGGTCAGATGTTCGATGTTCCGGTTAAAGGCACACACGCACATAGCTGGATAATGAGCTTCCCTGACGAGTACACAGCCTTCAAGAAATATGCCGAGCTCTACCCTGACGCCTGCATACTTCTCGTTGACACTTACGATACTCTTGGCTCAGGTGTTCCTAATGCAATCCGTGTATTCAAGGAGATGAAGGAATCAGGCATCAAGTCAAACTTCTATGGAATAAGACTCGACTCCGGCGACCTTGCATATCTGTCCAAGAAAGCCCGTAAGATGCTTGATGATGCCGGATTTACAGACGCAGTCATCTCAGCTTCAAGCGACCTTGATGAGTACCTGATTTCATCACTCAAAAATCAGGGCGCAACAATCACATCATGGGGTGTGGGAACCAACCTCATCACAGCCAAGGACTGTCCTGCCTTCGGCGGTGTATACAAGCTTGCCGCTGTACAGGATGAAAAGACCGGCGAGTTTATACCTAAAATTAAGCTCTCAGAGAACTCAGAGAAGATTACAAACCCCGGCAATAAGACTGTATTCCGTCTCTATGACAAGCCAAATGGCAAGATTAAAGCAGACCTCATCGCATTTGCTGACGAGCACTTTGACGAGAATAAAGACCTCATGATTTTCGACCCAATACACACATGGAAGAAAACGCTCTTAAAGGGCGGCACCTACACGGTACGCGAGATTATGGTTCCTGTATTCTTAAAAGGCGAATGTGTATACGAGACACCTGCCGTCATGGACATACAGAGCTACTGCAAGAAGGAGCTTAACACTCTCTGGGATGAGTCGAGACGTTTCGAGAATCCGCAGGAAATCCATGTCGATTTGTCCGACAAGCTCTATGATGTTAAGAAGGAGCTTCTTAATAGTTATCATAGAAGTTAATTTGATAATATATAAAAATTTATAATACAATATAAATAAGCTATAATTGTGAATAGCAATTCCATTGTACGAAGCAAGATGTTCTAAAAACTCTGATAAAATCTAACATTAATGTCCGCCATGACTGTACATTTAATAGAGTTCTAAGAACACCTAAGCTTCTCACAAAGTGATGTTATTCACAAGTATAGCTTTTTATCATAGAAGTATTTACAAGCGGAATGTGCAACTTCAAATTTTCTTCAACTTCTTCTAACTACTTCATAAGTAATTCGTCCCAATTTGACATTTAATTGCTTGTGGAATTATAGAAGATAGATATAATTCTTGATATTAAAAAAAGATATTAATAAAGGACATAATATTAATGATATAAAAAATACTAATAAAAATATGATGTTAATCACATAGAAAAACCAATATTAATCTCCGAAGAAAAATATTGCAAAATACATTATTTAATTGCTAAAAATGATACATTATGTTAAACTAGTCTCAGATATAAGCTATGGTGTATTTTAAAGGGGGCTGTTGGGGAATGAAAGTTGTCATCGGCAAGCAGGATTTTGCCTCTCTCAGGGAGCACGATTACTTCTATATTGATAAAACAGATCTCATTGAGGCGTGGTGGGAAGCTGGCGATGATGTGACACTCATAACACGCCCGCGCCGTTTTGGAAAAACTCTTAATATGAGCATGCTTAACTGCTTCTTTTCAAACAGATATTCAAACCGTGGAGATTTATTTGACGGACTTAATATATGGAATAACGATAAATATAGACAGTTGCAGGGCACATATCCTGTTATATTCTTAAGCTTTGCAGGCGTGAAGGCGGACAATCTACAGGATTCCAAAACGCAGATTAAGACACAGATAGCTGAGTTGTATGAACAGAACCGTTTTTTATTGGAAAGCAATCTATTCAGCGACAATGAGAAAAAGATATTTAATGACGTGAACATGTATATGGATGACGTGCTCAGCTACTCCTCACTCAATACATTGTGCAGATATCTGGAACGATACTACAAAAAGAAAGTCATTATGCTGCTGGATGAGTATGATACTCCGATGCAGGAAGCCTACGTCAATGGATACTGGAACGAATTTACTTCGTTTATGCGTAATATTTTTAACAACACTTTCAAGACTAACCCTTACCTTGAACGTGCGGTGATGACAGGTATCACAAGAGTATCAAAGCAGTCAATATTTTCCGACTTGAACAACTTAAGCGTGATAACAACGACCTCAGAAAAGTACAGCACATATTTCGGCTTCACAGAATCGGAAGTGTTTGAAGCTCTTGATTTATTTGACTTGTCAGAAAGAAAAACAGATGTAAAATGGTGGTATGACGGCTTTACATTCGGTTCACACACAGACATTTATAATCCTTGGTCAATAATTAACTTCCTTTCCGAAAAGGAACTTAAGCCTTACTGGGCATCGACAAGCGCCAATTCCCTTGTCAACAAGCTCATACGCACTGCTTCTCCTGATGTAAAGAAGATGATGGAAGAGCTTTTAAACGGCGGCGAAATAGTGGTAAGTTTCGATGAGCAGATTATATTCAGCCAGCTTGACACAGACGAGAACGCTATATGGAGCCTACTCATGGCAAGTGGATATTTGAAGCTTAGCTCAGTCGAACACAGAGGTCTGCTCCGCAAACCATGGTACCATCTTTCGATAACTAATTTAGAGACACTCAGCATGTTCTCCGATATGTTTTCGTCATGGTTTTCAAGTGGTGAGGCACATTATAATCAGTTTGTTGGGGCATTGTTAAAAGGCAATCTCAAGGAAATGAATATATACATGAATGATGTGGCACTGTCCACCTTCAGCAGCTTCGACACAGGAACCCATCCATCGGGAAGAAGCCAGCCGGAGCGTTTTTTTCATGGCTTTGTGCTTGGACTTATTTCCGACCTTCGTGATATATACGAAATTAAATCTAACCGTGAAAGCGGCTATGGAAGATACGATATCATGCTGATTCCGGTCGATATTCATGACAAGACGCATGATGGCATCGTGCTTGAATTTAAGGTGCATGACGCCGATGGAGAAGCCACACTTGCAGATACGGCACAGGCGGCACTCCGCCAGATTGCAGACAAGAACTATGACGCCGAACTGATAAGCCGCGGAATACCAAAATCCCGCATACAACATTACGGCTTTGCATTTGAAGGAAAAAAGGTGCTTATAGCTAAATAGCTTTTATTAATAACTCTTTTATGAGCCATGCTAAAAAATAAGCTCACACACATTCAAATAATGTGCGTGAGCTTATTTATATTTCATATTATCGTGCTAAGACTAACAGTATCACTTTATTACTTGCTCTTCTTAGCCTTCCTGCTGTTATCAGCGATTTCATTCTTGTCAGCCTTTGCATCCTTAGTCTTAGATGGCTTGTCCTTGGCTGCCTTATTGTTATCTTTAGCTGTACCCTTGGCATTCTTAGAAGCCTTCTGCATAAGACCTGCAAGACCTTTCTTCTTAGGCGGAGCAGGTATTACGCCGCCGCGGACACTCTTAATCTCTGTGATATAGATACCGCTGACTACTACCTTACATTCCTTGCCTACCGGAAGAATGTCAAAAACTGCTGCGTCTGCAATAAGGTTCATAGGCTTGCTGCCGCCGCCTACGACTCTCGCCTTAACGATTGGGAACTTAGCACGGCGGGCGTACTTAGGAACCTGATCTGTTACTACTTTTGGAAGATTAGCTTCCGTAATTTTTAATTTCTTTTTGTCAATAATAAGCATCGAGACTGTCTGTGCTGCGTTAGCAAGAGCCTCCTGCTGTGAATTCGCCTTTTTCTGCAATCTTGCGCCCACTATCATAAGCACGATAAATGCAACTAGCACTACCGCAAGAATGGACAGAATTACTGTCAACCAAACCGGCATAATGTACCTCCCTATGTAAAAATGTCATACTCATACATTTTACCATTTTTGAAGAAAAATTCAACTATTTTATTTTTGGTATCACATATAAAATAACCGGTACACGGCCAGCAATCACCGCACATATTTTCCCAATACAATATACCTGCCGTCAAAAAAAACTAAAGATAACATGCTATACACTCACAGTCTAAATTATCATGCCCTACACCCGAACCCTATTGCATAAAATATCATCCTATTAACGCCGATTATTCACCGAAAAAACAGAAAAATTAACCATTGTGCCGTCTGCTAAGCGCGCTTATCTGTCATCGTTAAACCTTGCCATCTACAATTTTATACTTGTCATGGAGCATATTTCCCTGCACAAATGCTGCATGGACAACGAACAGCTCATAACAAAACACACAACCGAATCCACATCGCTTATCGGTGCGGATATTATCAGGGCATATGGCTCTGACTCGAATTATCTTATAGAAAAATATGGAAATCCTCACATAAAGACAGCCATTGCATATATACATGGACATCTGCACGACACTCTCAATCTTGACACAGTAAGCACTGCTGCATTCATAGACCGCGTATACCTTTGTCAGCTCTTTAAAAAGGAGGTAGGAACCAACTTTAACAGCTATGTATTATCCCAGCGCATGAAGCTTGCTGACAAACTGCTTGCTAAGACTACTCTCTCCATTGAATATATAGCCGAACACTGCGGATATAAGAACCCATCATACTTTTCGACCTGCTACAAAAAATATTACGGAATAAAGCCATCTGATGTGCGCAGGACACAATAATATGAAATTCCCATTTTTATAATAGGGGCGGGTGTCAAAACATGCCAAGTTAATTTATGCGTGTATAACAAGTTACATTTATGCATATCGCTCCGTTGTACGAAGCAAGATGTTCTAAGGACTCTGATAAATACTTTCTATGACATACGCCACCGAAGCAAAGCATACATCCGTGTATGCATTGCTTCTAAAGCAGCATCCATGCTGCTTTTGGCTGGGAATCTGTCAGAGTCCTAAGAACATCTAAGCTTCTCCCAAAAGTCGTGATATGCATAAATGTAACTTGTTATACACAATTAAGTTTATATAGCATGTTTTGACACCCTAATGTTAATCGGGAATTTCAGTGAAATTTCCTATATAATAAACTGCCGCCAAGCTTTTGCTCCGGCGGCAGTTGTCTTAAACTCTTTTTAATCTTCGTCCCTGGCTTTTATGACCACATGGCTCTGCGCCACATGGCTCCCATTCATCTCAATATTATAACTTATATCCACAATAATCTCGCTATCCGTCTGTGTTATGCACATATCAGTGGTATCAATCCCCATAGTCATGCTACCAAACGGTGTCTCATAGTAGCTTAGGTTCTTCTCTCCGACCGTGAAAAGCATATTAGTGCTCATCGGTCCTTTTCTTATAAGCTCCACTTCGCCGGAGGAAATCTTTATCATATTATCAGTCACAAGCCCTTCTTCAAGGCTTTCCTGATATTTTATAAAATGTTTTCCATTTCTGAAAAAATGGCGACCCACATATATCATCTCAACCGAATCGTCCTGTTCGCCTGCACTGTGCAGTCCTGAAATATATAAAACTATGTTATCTTTCATAATAATCCCATTTAACTCATAGTATATTGAACAATAATACAATATCAGCCTGAATAGTTACTCTGATTGAATGCTTTTATCATTCCTGCTAATACTCATCAATATTAATCTGTTTTGTAGTCTTAATATCAAACGGAAGTATCATATTAGCTATATTTTTAAATTTTTCCGCCGCATCACTTACATAAAAACGGTACATCACGCTCGGCTCCTCGACATCCTTTACATTGGCAAGCTCACGCTCCGCAAGGAGACGTTTCAGCTCAATCGCTGTCTCATATGCCGGATTTACAAGGCTGACGCTGCCACCCATGATTCTGCCGATGGAGCTTCTAAGAAGCGGGTAATGCGTGCATCCGAGTACAAGCGTATCTATATCTTCTTTTTTAAGGCTCTCAAGATAACGCTCTAACACCTGGTCAGTGATGCTGTCATGAAGCCAGCCCTCCTCAACAAGTGATACAAGAAGAGGACATGCCTTTCCTATAACCTCAATATCAGGATTTTCCTCATGGATAAGTCTTGTATAAAGACCGCTGTTTATCGTTCCTTCAGTTGCAATTATACCTATCCGGTTGTTCTTCGTGACAGATACTGCTGTTCTGGCTCCCGGCTTGACAACTCCTATTATCGGAACCTCTATTTCGTCCTTAATCTCCTCAAGAGCGTATGCACTCGCAGTATTGCATGCTACGACTATCGCCTTAACTCCTTCATTCATAAGGAAATTCACTATCTGTCTTGCATAACGTATTATCGTGTCCTTTGACTTGGTTCCATACGGAAGCCTTGCCGTATCGCCAAAATATACAATGCGCTCATTCGGTATCTGCCTGATTATCTCTCTGGCTACAGTCAGACCGCCCACTCCCGAATCAAACACACCTATCGGGGCATCCTTTCTCATACGTTCCTCCTAAAATCTCTTAAACGCAAGCTCAATAAGCTTATCAATAAGAGTTGTTACATCTATTCCTCTCGCGCCCCATAACATCGGGTACATGCTTATCGAAGTAAAGCCCGGAAGTGTATTAATCTCGTTAAATACAACAGTTCCATCAGGCTTTAAAAAGAAATCCACTCTCGCAAGTCCATAACCGTCAACAGCCTTAAAAATCTTCACTGCATCCTGTCTTATCTCATCCTCCTTGCCATCCGGGAATACAGGATGAGTGTCCGTCTTAGACTCAGCATTTGCATATTTCGCATCGTAATCATAGAAAGCTGCCTCACATGCCGGAAGGACTTCCCCGACACCTGATGCCTCTGCATTCTCACCGCCAAGAACCGCACATTCAACCTCACGTCCGACGATTGTCTCCTCAACAAGAATCTTTCTGTCATGCTTTGCTGCAAGCTTAAGTCCATTTATAAGACCCTCTCTGTCTTCTGCCTTGCTGACACCGCATGATGAGCCTGCATTTGCAGGTTTTATGAATACCGGATAAGGAAGAGCCTTCTCTATCCTCTGCACTGCTTTATCTATATCATCAAGCTCACTTCGTCTTACTGCCTCATACTTTGCCTGCTTCACACCTACAGTTGCTGCCACAATCTTAGTAAAAAGCTTATCCATGGATACACCTGATGCGACAACACCACATCCGACATAAGGAAGCTTAGCAAGTTCAAGGACACCCTGCACAGTTCCATCTTCACCATACAGACCATGAAGCACAGGGAATACAACATCAACAGGAACAACCTGTGACTTTCCGTCCTTCATTGCAATAAAGCCCTTATGTGTAGTATCAGGTGAGAGAATCATCTCCGTACTGCCGTTTACCCAGCTTCCATCCTCTATCTGCTTATCGCTCTCTGTCAAAAGCCATCTTCCCTCTTTTGTAATTCCGACAAGAAGCTGCTCGTAACGTTCCTTATCCATATTATGTATAATAGTAAGTGCTGATCTGCAAGATACTTCATGCTCTGATGACTGTCCGCCAAAAAGCACCGCAACCTTAATCTTTGACATATTTTTCTCCATTCTATATCCTATAAGTCTGTAAAGCGGACATTCGCAATCCGCTTTCGCTACTTGCTCATGAACGCAGTCGCTT
>UQYF01000003.1 GCA_900545175.1 uncultured Eubacteriales bacterium | reverse complement strand
ATGGATGCTTCTTTAGAATCAATGCATACAGGGATGTATGCTTTGATTCGGTGGCGAACGTATAGAAAATATTTATCAGCGTCCTTAGAACATCTTGCTTCGTACAACTAAGAGAGATGCATAAACATAACTTGATATACTCATAGACTAACTTGGCATGTTTTGACACCTGAACCCTTTTATACAAAAAATAAAAGCGAAACCGCAAAGGTAACGCTTTTATCAAGCTCTGTCTGTTCACCAGCTGTCATGCCGTCTGTACAGAGCTGCCGGAAACATATTCTTCAATTATCCTTCTTGCATCCTCGGTTGTCAGCCGGCTGTCTCTTAAAATATTTCCAATCTCAGCAATTTCTTTATCCTGCTTCTCTTTTAAAAGTTCATCAAGTTCTGCCTGCTCAGATTTTATTCTGGTCTTAAGAGCTTCTATGATTTCCTTCTTCTCCTTGATTTTATCATCAAGGCTCTTTCTCGGTCCTCTTGCCATATCATTACCTCCATACACAGTATATGCATAATATCAATGCTATATAATATAGTATATGGACAAGACTGACATTATATTCCAAAAATTTAATATTCCCTTACAGCTCCGTAATATATAAGCGAAAGCATGTCCGGACCTGTATGTGCGCCTATAATCGGGCTTAGCATTGTAATCTTGACTTCCGCCTCCGGTCTGCACTCCTCTATCATGCTCTTAAGCAGCTTTGCATCATCTATACAGTCTGCGCAGCTAAGATATACTGTCTTTAAAACAGATGGATCATAGTTAGCATTGAAGCGTTCCACCATTGTCTTTAATGCAAGCTTGTTGCCGCGCTTCTTGTCTATTGTCTGAAGCTTTCCGTTCTTATCTACTGTAAGAATAGGCTTGATATTAAGCGCTGTACCCATGATGGCTGCAGCTGCCGACACTCTTCCGCCTCTCTTAAGATACATAAGATCTTCAACCTTAAACCAATAATTGATATTGTCAGCATGTTCCCTGAGCCATTTTGCATTCTCCTCACAGCTCATTCCGGCTTCACGATTGTTAACCGCAAGCTCAGCCATGACTCCCATTCCGCCTGTTGCGCCAAGTGTATCGACCACTTCTATCTTAACTTCGTCATAATCTTCCTTCAACATCTTGACAGCCATAAGTGCCGACTCATATGTATTGCTAAGTCCGCTTGATAAAGACAGATAGATAATCTGTGCACCTTCCTTGACATAACTCTCAAACAGCTCTATATAATGATTAGGTGTAATCTGGCTCGTATGTGTTGTTATCTTATTTCTCAGCTTCTCATAATACTCATGCATCATCTGGTCGCTCTCAGGTGCGTCACAATGAAATGTCTCTTCACCGAGTACATATTCCATCGGGACATAGCGAATATCATGCTTAGCAGCGTAATCTTTATCAATATCAATCGAAACATCTGCAAAAATATAGTAATCCATAAACTCCTCCACACATTTTGTCATATTTTCTCTAATGTTACAAAAAGTCACATTTTGTATCATATATTTATTCTACATCAAAAAAATGGAATTGTATATAAAATTTTTATTATTTATTGACAGAATCGAGAATAACGCCGCCCCATTCAACTACAGTGTATCCATCATGTGAAAATGGCTCTGTTTTTGCCGGGATATATGTCTGTCCTTCCGGCTTTGCAAAAACAAACCACATTCTTACCATGTTATCAGGAACTGGAGTTACCGTAACCGGCATAGCCAAATCGACTGTATCCGTATACTGCGGATACATTATATAATCACATCCTGAATCCAACTTTACATTCCAAAATTCAATAAAATCTTCTGTCTCAGCCGCATTAAAGCCATACCTTCCAAGAATATCGTAAAAATCCGCAGTGCGTTCGTCTGCATCAATATAGAAGCCATACTCTGTCTGAAAAAGATTAGCACTTGTCATCGACTCATAGAACAGATAGCCATATTCCTCTCCATCATCCGTAAGCATCCTGCTCTGATTATCAATAAGTGTCACATTCCATCCGTTTCCATACTCAGGTATGCTCTTGGTTATCAGGCCGGAATATAACATCTTCACGTCTATATCCATGCCTTGTGCGTTATAAAAATATATATTAGGCTTATACGCACCCACACCGTCAGGCGTTTTTCTGAATAATAGAAACGAAGCTGCCAGATTGTCGAGGAACTCTCCAAATGAGTTGGCATTATTCGCCGAATCTGCGAATGTTCTGTTATGTATTATCACAGTTGCTATACCAACCGCTATCGCAGCAACCGCCACCGGAGCACATGAGATCCCTGCTACTGCAAGTCCAGCCGATGCAAGACCAAGCCCACAGTCAGCAGCTAACAATCCTCGTTCAGCGATTGCAAGACCTGTCTTCTGATTATATATGTTATTCGTAACCAAATCCTTTGCATCACTGTAAGCGCTATATAATGATAATGCTGTCCCTAATCCCCTGAAAAATTTTCCTGTATTCTGTAGGGAATTATATTTTCTTATTGCATCTGCATTTTCAGCCTTTAGCTTTTCTGTATTTCTTATGAAATTCTTAAGTGTCTTTCCAGTCAGATTTCCTGTGCTGATAATTTCTTCTCGCGCAGCTATCTTATTTACAATAGCCTGCATTTCTGCCATTCCGGTATTGCCGCCTGCAACAATAGCCTGCGGAAACAGCTTATTGATAATTGCAGATTCGCCTGTTCCTATTTTTGATAAATCTTCAATAATATTGTCTCTTAAACTATCGAACCCATAGTCTGACAAACCGGAAACAATTTCATTGTTATCATACAAATCTTTTGCACACTGCTTTACTTTTACAAATGTCTGTGCTATTTCTACAAAATCAGGCTCTTTATAATCGTATGTTGATAATCCGTTCAGATTATCATACTGATTTGTATCATTAATATATGTATTGTCGTATATACCCTGAAAATACAGGATAATTTCATCAGGATTATATCCCAGCTGTTCAAAATATTCTCTTACTTCCTCAGGAATCTCTCCGTAAGGCGCACCGCTCTCAGGTAATTCATCCGCTCTTGCAAGCACTGAATCCATGGACACCGTCATTATGCACACACTGAGCAGCGTAAGTAATATTCTTTTGAAAATCTGTTTCATCTTCTCACCTGTTTCCTTTCCTAGTTAAAGAAACCCATCTCATTCAAAAACCAGGCAATATTAGATTTCGTATCTTCATCAACACCATATTCTATAGCTTTATCGAAATAGTCCAATGCCATATTCAATTTATTTTCATAATAAAATACCGCACCAAGATAATAGCATGTCATCGGGTTTTCGTTATTTAACGTATATGCATTAGTAAGATAATATTCTGCTTCCTTATATTCTTTCTTTCCAAGCTTTATATAACCGCACATCGTCTGCATTGATTCCCATTCAGGAAATTTCTTCGCCGCATCCTCGTAGAAGTCTTCAAGCTCATCCTGAGTTGTCGCAGGATTTAAAACCAGTATCTGCTCTTTTAAGCTGTAGCTGTCTGTGCTCTCTTTATCTGCAAGCTTTGAGTATTCATTTTCTGCATTGTCGTAATCACCCTGTGCAAGATAGTCTATCGCCCACAGCATATAGAGCCTGTCACTTTCGCCATACTTTTTCTCAAGCCTTGCAATATCATCTTCAGCTTTGTTATACTTCTCATCGTCTATAAGCTTTATTATCTTACTGTACTCCTTATCAAAATCATCGCTCTCCTTAGCGCTGTCCGTCTTAACCCCAAGCAAAGCAACAAATATTACCGCAATCGGTATTATAATGTATATAATGTACTCGATTTTTGCGAATTTTCTTTTCAAGAAATACTTTGAGAAAATAAAATATGCGGAAAAAAGTATAACTATTATGCTATATATAACACTTCCGCCAAAAAATACCGCCTGGAACAGCAATACCAGAATTGCCAGTAAATATAATACCAGTACCATTATCTATCCTCCACCTTTGATTTTAATGAATTTAATAAATTTCCGTTGTGAATCGCAACGCCATATGGGTCATTTCCATGGTCGGTGCTTGCTAAAAGCTGGCTTGCCCTGACAGATGCATTATAAGCGTTTTCGTAATCCTCCAGAGCGTCATAAGCATTTGCAAGTGCGTACCATGCAACAACAGAATCATCTACAATCGTAAGTGATTTTCTGTATGCGTCAACTGCATTATCAAATTTCTTATCCGACATGTATATATTTCCTCTAAGATAGTAAGCGTTTGATAAATCCCCGGCAATCTTAAGCACTTCGTCAACATACTTTAACGCTTTTTGAGTATCCTTTTCCATATAAGCATAGTAGGACGCATAATAGTAATTTTCAAGTATATCCCTCGACTCAATAATTTTAACCTGCTCTTCGCTTGGCTTTCCAAGTCTTGTGCTGAACACGCCGTCAGTTACCGTGTAATTCTGAATCAGCAAAAACAGCTCCGCATCAGCAGCATTTTTTTCTTCACCCGAAAGCTCCTTAATCTCATCGGCAAGCTGACATGCCGCCTTGAGTGATTCATCCATCTCCTGTTTTTTATATGTACAATAAGCTACATAATACAATGCACTGTGATTTTTGGCATCTTTTTTCAAAATCTTATCAGCAGCTTCAAGGCAGCTGTCGTAGTCGTCCATCTTCATATAGCACAATGCAAGATACTGCTGTTCAATATCGGACGGATTACTGTTGCCTGTCACAAGCTTGACTATGGCATCATATTGACGTATCATATATAATTCATCAAGAACTGTTCCCGTAACAGCTTCACTGCTGCCATAGCTCTCCTCATAAAGCTTCTTGTATCTGAGTATTGTATCAGCCGTCCTGTCATAGTGTGATGCGCTGTCCGTCTGATATGATGTTCCATATTCCGCCGCCAGATACTGAAGATATATATCGTTTTTATTTTCTTGTGCAAGTATCAGCATGTTATCCACATCATCGTATGTCAGACCATTTAAATCCACGCTTGCAACTATCGTAAGTGCCTGCTCATACTTATCAAAAATTCTGAAATTGTCAAGCTCATCCCTTATCTGTGTGTAGCTGTCCTCTATGTCATTAAAAGTCAAAGTATCAAGTACGAATGAATTATTGGCAATCATATCATCAACAATTTTATCCTTCAGCCTTCTGCTTCCTCTTTTTTTGCTGTCCGCACAAAGCTTCAGATAATGTTTTGCTATATCAATATTGTAATTGTCATCGCTTAAGTATTCTTCAAGTGAAGAACAGTCCTCATCCTGCTCCCATGCGATAAGTCTTATCAGCATATAATCCGAATCGGCAGCGTTATAATCCTCATAGCCTTTTTCACCGCATATGGAGTACCAGAAATTTCTTTTTTCAATGCCGTCTCTTAGCGTCTGCAAAGCAAGGTCTGCATTTCCGAGCATCATCTGCTGAGCTGCGTTCTGCATATCGGTATAGATATTCACAGAAATAATGCTCCATGGCTTTGAAGGTATCGCAAAATAAACAGTACCTGCCAGTGAGATAATAAATGCAAGCCCCGGTATAATACAGCTTATGACAGATACATTTTTTACTTCTCTTTGAATGTTCCTTTTTAATAACAGGTTAATCAATGTGGATATTACAAATGAAATAAGAATCAAATAAAATGACATTGCCGCAAAGGATGGATTGCAAAGCTTAAGCATCAGCTTAAGTAAAGCCGCCGCCAGCTCATAGATTAAAACAAATCCTATGCAGATAAGAAAATTAGATATAAATGCACCCTTTATAGGCAACGCCATAGCCAAAAGCAATGCAATTAATACAAAGACCGCAAAATATATTACCCAGAAAACTACAATCTTATCAAGCATTCTGCTTAATAGTATTCCATACACGAAGTCATAGAATACATTATAGAGCAGACATGCAGTTGCCACATATAATATACTCCGCAAATAAGACTTTTTTTCAAATATCTTATACCTTTTAAGTGCTACCATTCCCAAAGCTAAAGCTACTGCAATTCCAAGCATATCATATACAAAGGATATCGCCGATGGAATCACATTTTGGACAGCAGACACTGTGATTGTCTTTAAAATATATGGCAGATACACTGCTGACAATATTGCAAGAAATAAAAAAATGTAAGGAATCTCCTTTTCACTAACAATTTCCATGCCATCTCTTTTTTTACTGTTCATCCACTCTTTCAATTTTGAAAATTTTTTATCCATGTCGTCTCCTTAAAAACATATTGTCAATGGTATTCGCAATCCGTTTCCGCTTCTTGCTCATATTAAATCGATGCTTCGCATCTCTATCCGGTACTGGGCTTGTACCCAGCACCCAACGCTTAATGTCTATATGAAACCTGCCTATATTTGCGAAACAAACACCGCCATAGTATATGGTGCAAGCTTTATCTTCTTTCTGTTCTCATCATATACAACGCCTGTCTCATCCGAGCTTAGCGCACATGTCCACTTCTTTCCCGCCATCTCTATCACAGCAAATTCATGCAGCTGTGTATGCATATTGTAAAGTACATATACATTAGCCTGTTCTCCTGCATACGCACCGCTATAAAGCAGTCCGATATTGTGCGAATACTCTGCCATAAGCGGAAACCACGCTCTCTCACTGTGACATGACAAATCAGGCATTCCTTTAATCTTATGGTCATTCATGGAAAAATCATGCTGCGGACGTATGCATGAGTGTTCCTTTCTGAATTGTATTAGTTTTCTTGTAAATTCATACAAATCAGAATTCTTTGAGAGAAGCTCCCAGTCAATGTAATTAATATCATTGTCATGGCAATACGGATTATTGTTCCCACCGTGGCTTACTCCAAATTCATCTCCAGCCATAAGCATCGGAACCGAAGCCGACAAAAACACCATGGCAAGTGCATTTTTAATCATTTTTTTGCGCTGCCTGAGTATTACTTCCCTCTTAGTCTTACCTTCAGTTCCGCAATTAAAGCTTATATTGTACCGCCTTCCGTCAAGGTTGTTCTCGCCGTTGTATTCATTGTGCCTGCGTTCGAAGCTCACCATATCCATAAAGCTTAAGCAATTCTGGTCAGCCATAAAATTCACTGTAGGATGCCCGCCATCATGCCTTGTCACCCTATTGACAAAATTAACTATGCTGTCCTCGTCACCTCTTAAGAAATGCCTGCCGGCTTCCATAAATCCGTCATTGTACTTAATAATCCTTCTCTTATCATCATAAAAAGGCTGCACTGCACCAACATTAAAGCTGTCTTCACCAAAATCTTCCCCTAAGAGTACACAGTCTGCAAGCTGCATATCTGTTCTTACTGCATATAAAAGTCCGCAGCTTCCCATGATTCTAAATCCATCAATACCATATGTTATATGCCAGTATCTTAATATCTCAACAGCCATTACAGGTGACATGTCATACGGAAACCACATTTCCATAAGTACCGCAATACTTTTTTCATGGAACAGATTTACCATTCTGCCAAACTCTTCAACACAATTACCGCCCGCACAATACGCTCTCTTAGGTGCAAAATAATAACCGTCCGTATATCCCCAGTAATTAATTTTCCCCGAAGCAAAGCCTGCATCATAGTAATTGTTTCTTTCTGCGCTTACCGTAGTCTCATTAAACTCATAACAAGGCATAAGAAGTACCATATTCATTCCCAATTCCTGTATATATTCCGCTTTTTTCATCAGAGCGGCAAAGGTTCCTCCATTTTCCGATTCAAGCTTCGTATAACCTCTGACATGAAGCTTGTATATAAGAGGAGCTGTAATGTTTTCAGAACTACATAAAGTATCATAAATACTGCTTTCCCGATTCTTTTCCATCGGTATATCACATCTTAAAACACTGTAAAGCTCATCCCTGCTTCTTCCGAAGAAATCGCCACCACGCTCAGCTTCTTTGGCAGCATAACAATATTCCTTCGCATATACATCCGCTCTTTTCTCCTCACCTACCGCATAGCAGACTCCATCAAGTTCATCAGCACCTGATTCATCGGCGAATTCAAGAATGAATGAGAAAAAATTCCCTTTACGGAATGTTCCCGGAATTTCCACTGATATACAGTTATCCGGCTCATTTTGCAGGAACAATGTGAGCATCATAACTGTATCATTGCTAAAAATACCAAACTGCCATCCTCTTGTAATTCTCTTCGCACCAGGACTTATATCAGATGCAGCTTCCAATGTAATTGATGACTTATCAGGTATTTTCATATATTCACACAACTTTCCATTTATTTTTTTGAAGTCTCTATCTTCTCTGCAAGCTCGGTAAGATATTCCCATCTTGCATATTTCTCATCCAGCTTTTTTTTCGTTTCTTCCTTCTCATTGCCAAGTTCATTAAGCTTTACAAAATCAGTAGCATATTTTGCCATATCTTCATCAATCTTTTCTATTTTTTCTTCAAGTGCCACAATGTCATCCTCTATAGTATCGTATTCTTTCTGTTCCATATAGGAAAACTTAAGCGCACGCTCTCCCTTATTCCATGCAGGCTTAGAGGATTTTTCGCCTGTGTTCTGTGTCACAGATACCTGCGAGGATGCCATCTTATCCAATATCGCATCAGCATCCTGATGTACCTCCTCCATTATATTTCCGGACTCATCAAACACAAATACTCTGTCAGCCGTTCTGTCAAGGAAATATCTGTCATGGCTTACAATTATTGTTATTCCGGCAAAATTCTCCAGATAATCCTCTAAAATAGACAAAGTCTGTATATCAAGATCATTCGTCGGCTCGTCAAGTATAAGCACATTAGGAGCTGACATAAGCACCTTGATAAGATACAGCCTTCTCTTCTCACCACCGGACAGCTTCCCTATGGGCGAATATTGAAGTGTAGAGTCAAAAAGAAAGCGCTCCAACATAAGAGACGCAGACACACTTCCATCCGGTGTCTGCACATACTCCGCAACATCCTTGATACAGTCTATCACTCTCTGTGTAGGGTCAAGCTCGCCGTTCTCCTGTGCAAAATAACCTATGCGTATCGTATCTCCAATCTCAACATCACCCGAATCCGGCTTCTGAGCTCCTGTGATAATCTTCATAAGAGTAGACTTGCCGCAGCCATTCTTTCCGACAAAGGCAACCGATTCTCCGCGAAGAAAGATATATGAAAAATCATTTATAAGTGTCCTGCCTCCAAAAGCTATAGTTATATCTCTAAGCTCTATCGTCTTTTTTCCCATTCTGGTATAGACACTTGAAAGCTGCGCGGATTCGCTCTTTCTTGATGCTTCTGCCTGCGTTGAAGCCTCCTTCATCTCATTAAAGCGGTCTATTCTCGCACGCTGCTTGGTAGAACGTGCCTTTGCACCTCTTTTAATCCACTCAAGTTCTCTACGCATTATATTCTGCCGCTTCTGTTGTGTGGAATCAGCCATAGCTTCCCTCTGCGACTTGAGTTCAAGAAATCCTTCATAATTTGTCTGATAGTTGTATACTTTGCCTCTGTCAATCTCAAGAATCCTGTTGCTCACTCTGTCAAGGAAATATCTGTCATGCGTTACCATGACAAGTGCGCCTCTATATGCTTTAAGGTAATTTTCAAGCCACTGCGTCATCCATCTGTCGAGATGATTGGTCGGTTCATCAAGCACAAGTATATCTGCCTTCGCAAGAAGAGCTCCCGCAAGAGCCACTCTCTTCTTCTCTCCTCCGGACAGCTTGTCCACTATCGTGTCAAAATCAGAAAAGCCAAGCCTGCCAAGAATCGTCTTCGCATCTCCTTCTATAGTCCACTCGTTCTCCGGTGTGGTATTCGCACTTATCACATATTCATATATTGTACTCCCCGGTGTAAATTCAGGGTTCTGCGGAAGGTATCTTATATGCACATTGTTCCCTTTAACAACGCTACCGTTGTCAGGCTTATCAAGACCTGCCACAATCTTTAGAAGAGTAGACTTTCCTGTTCCGTTAATTCCTATAACTCCGATCTTTTCATTCTCATTTATCGAAAAATCGACATGGTCAAAAAGCACCTTATCCGTATATGCCTTGCACATGTCCTTAATTGTAAGTAAATTCATTCTCTTAATTCCTCTCGAACAAATAATAGCAAACTATATACAGTTTAACAAATTAATATCTATTATGCAATTACAAATCACAGTATTGTTTTTATAATAATATATTATATAATGATATCAGGGTCAAAAAGCTGTTCGTGTTTGCACGATTAGGCTTTTGAACTTAGGACCCGCAAAACATGAGGAATCAGCGGATTCCGAATGTTTTAGAATTGCGGGAGCTGTTTTACAGCGGAGCAATTCGAGGATATCAAATGAGGGGCAAAATACCTTTTGACCCTCATATCATATAATGATGTTATAAATATTCAAAAATAACAACGGAGTATAAATTATCAATGAACAAAACACATGAGACACCGGCACATGACATTGAAGCACCTGGCATCACACCTGTCTACAAGAAAGCTCATATCTGGCAGATAGGCTTTTTCTCGCTCAACACATGTGCAACAAATCTATATCTGGCTATGATGGCATACGTGTCCTACTATGCAAACGGCATTGCCGGAATATCTGTTATCATGATTTCCATGCTGCTCACAGTCATGCGTGTCTTCAATGGTATAACTGACCCTATTGTAGGCTATATCATCGACAAGACACATGGACGTTTCGGAAAATTCCGTCCATTTATGATAATAGGCAACACACTTCTCGCCATAAGCTGCATCCTTTTATATTTTACAACCCATCATATGCCTGTATTTTTGAGAATACCTTATTTCATATTGGTGTATGGATTATTCATAGTGGCCTTCACATTCCAGACTGCCGTGACAAAATCAGCCCAGTCGATAATAACCAACGACCCTAAGCAGCGTCCTATATGCACTTTTTTTGATTCCACATTCATAAGCGCTGCCTACGGCGGAGTTGCCCTGTATGTGTCAGAACGTCTTATACCATGCTATGGCTCGTTCAACAACCCTAAGCTGTTTGCGGAATTCATAATTGTGACTGTGATGCTGTCAATGCTCTGCACTCTTTTAGCGATAGTCGGAATATGGAGCAAGGACAAGGATGAGAACTTTGTCCTGCCACAAGGCCCTGAACACGAAAATGCAGTGACCATCCACGCATACCTTGATGTACTCCGCCATAACAGACCTATCCAGATGCTTGTGATTGCAGCCTCCACGGACAAATTTGCCTCTGTAGTATATTCGCATGCCGCCGTGACTGTAATGATGTACGGTATAATCATGAACAACTATTCAATATATGGACTTATCGGAATAATTACCGCTGTTCCGTCACTGTTCATCGTTGTGTTCGGTATCTCTCTTGCAAGACATTTCGGGCAGAGAAAGGTCCTTATATTATTCACATGGGCTTCAATTATATTTCAGACAATCATAGGACTTTTACTTCTTTCAGACAATATAAGTACAGTATCTTTAAAGCATGTTAACTTTATAACAATCCTGTTTTTTACTGTGTTCGCAATTCTCAACGGCTGTAAATCAATAACCAACAATATGGTTATACCAATGATTGCCGACTGTACCGACTATGAGCTGTACAGAAGCGGACGCTTCGTTCCCGGACTTATGGGTGCGCTGTTCTCGTTTGTCGACAATTTCGTATCCTCTCTTGGAACCGCCTTTGTAGGTATAATGCTAAGCATCATCGGTTTTGGAAACAGCTTCCCCCAAGTTGGTGACGCTATGACACCGCTTATACTTTGGAGCACAATATTCTTTTACTGCGTCACACCGATAATCGGCTGGATTATATCGCTGATATCCATGCAATATTACAGGCTTGACAAAAAGAGCATGGAGGACATTGTGCTTACACTCAACAAAACACACAAATAGCTTCTGATTTTGTTACAGCCAAAAAAAGCCGGTACACTTTAGAACCCTTATCTAATCGGTTTCTAAAATATACCGGCTATTATTATCTTCACAGCGTGATTGTCTTACAATGCAAACATCTCATCAAGAAGTTTTTTTCCTGCTTCTGACTTAAATATATGTTCCTTTACATTCCGTATATTTTCCTCTGGAAGTCCTTCTTCAAATGCGTTAACAAGGAAATCCGCTTCAATGAGAAGCTGATAGTCCATGCCTGTGACACCTGTATAGGTGTGATGATGTCCAATCAGGTAACACACTCTGCCGACAAATGCTTCATCCGCATTGGAGCCTAATATGTTCTCAAGTATAGCTTTAGCTACTGCCGGTCCTTCAATCTCCTGATTACGCCCATCGCAGCTGCCATACTTCTGTTCACATATGTGAATACCGATATCATGAAGAACAGCCGCCACTTCAAGCACCTGCTGCTCTTTTTCCGATATTCCTTCCATCCGCCCCATCAATGCCGCAAATTCATACACTTTAACTGCATGCTGAATCCGCCTTGCATCTCCACGGTTATATTCAATCATCGAGTTCATTACCTTATCTGTCAAGTTCAAGTCATTCATGCCAAATCTCCAATCCACAGACGCTTTCTGACTAAAAGAAAAATAAGCCCGCAAAGCAATTATTCTGCTGTATCTGCATCATTCTCTTCAAGCTGTTCCTCCGTAAGTGCAACAAAGCCCTGTCTCTTACGAGCCATCTCATCGCTCTCAAGATACTCATCATATGTTGTAATCTTATCAATCATCTTACCGCCAACGAATTCCATGATACGGTTCGCTGTAGTCTGTACAAACTGATGGTCATGTGAAGCAAAAATCATAGCTCCCGGGAACTTGATAAGTCCGTTGTTGAGCGCTGTAATCGACTCCATGTCAAGATGGTTAGTAGGCTGGTCAAGTAAAAGCACGTTAGCACCCATAATCATCATCTTAGAAAGCATAACTCTTACCTTCTCACCACCGGATAGTACTTTAACCTTCTTAACGCCGTCATCACCAGCAAATAACATTCTTCCGAGGAAGCCTCTTACATAAGTCACATCCTTCTCAGGTGAGAACTGCATAAGCCACTCAACGATTGTATCGTCACAGTCAAAATCCTTAGTGTTATCCTTAGGAAAATAAGCTGTGCTGGTTGTTATGCCCCACTTATAGCTTCCTTCATCCGGTTCAAGCTCACCGGCAAGAATCTTAAAAAGCGTAGTCTTCGCAAGCTCATCGCTTCCGACAAGCGCAATCTTGTCCTCTCTGCCAACGATAAATGATACATTGTCAAGAACCTTGATTCCGTCAACTGTCTTAGAAAGATTAGTCACTGTAAGAACCTCATTTCCAATCTCTCTTGCAGGGCGAAAATCAATATAAGGATACTTTCTGCTTGAAGGTCTGATATCATCAAGCTCAATCTTTTCAAGGGCTCTCTTACGGGATGTAGCCTGCTTAGACTTAGAAGCATTAGCAGAGAATCTCTGAATGAACTCCTGCAGCTCCTTAATCTTCTCTTCCTTCTTCTTATTGGCTTCCTTCATCTGCTTAACCATGAGCTGGCTCGACTCATACCAGAAATCATAGTTACCTGCATACAGCTGAATCTTAGAATAATCTATATCTGCAATCTGTGTACATACTTTATTGAGGAAATAACGGTCATGGGATACAACGATAACCGTATTCTCAAAGTTGATTAAGAACTCCTCAAGCCATGCTATGGCATCAAGGTCAAGGTGGTTAGTAGGCTCATCGAGAAGCAGTATGTCCGGATTACCGAACAATGCCTTGGCAAGAAGAACCTTCACCTTCTCGCTGCCGTTTAACTCGCTCATCTGCTTATAATGAAGCTCTGTATCAATTCCAAGACCGTTTAAAAGAGTAGCCGCATCACTCTCAGCCTCCCAGCCGTTCATCGTTGCAAATTCGCCTTCAAGCTCACTCGCCTTGATTCCGTCCTCCTCAGTGAAATCCTCTTTGGCGTATATAGCTTCCTTCTCCTTCATAATCTGGTAAAGACGCTCATTTCCCATAATAACGGTATCAAGTACATTATAAGCATCATACTTGAAATGGTCCTGCTCTAAGAAGGATAATCTCTCACCCGGAGATATTGTCACATCACCCTTAGAAGGTTCAAGCTGTCCGGACAAAATCTTTAAGAATGTAGATTTTCCTGCACCATTGGCACCAATAAGACCATAGCAGTTTCCCGGTGTAAACTTGATATTTACATCCTCAAAAAGAGCTTTCTTACCGATTCGTAATGTTACATTGTTAGCACTAATCATTTTTATAAATCCTTTCCAAGCCGATTTGCCCGGCTTCACCCAAAATGGCATACTTAGGATATATTATAGCGTAAATTGCGGAATTTTCAAGAACTATATTTCAAAACAGGATAAAATGTGCTATCATTTATTGTGGCTGTATGTCAAAATCGGGTATTTAACTGTTAAACTGTTGATGCTTTTGTGTTACAATTTACAAAAAAATTAAGTTTTATTTAAAAGGAGATATAGGCTTATGGAACTTACTGATTTACATGTACATTCTACTGCATCGGACGGAACATTTACACCTTCGCAGCTGGTTTTGGAGGCTAAGAGGGTCGGACTTAAGGCATTCGCACTTACAGACCATGATACGGTTGCGGGAGTTGAGGAAGCAATTAATGCCGGAGTTGAAGCCGGAATTGAAGTTATACCGGGAATTGAGATAAGCACGAAATATAACAGTACTTACATCAAGGATAAGGAAATCCATGTTGTTGGACTTTATATTGATTATACGAATGAGCATTTCCTGTCGGAGATAGCAGGCTTTCGTGATAACCGCGATGGCAGGAATGACAAGCTTATTGAGCTGATGAACGAAGCCGGAATGCCAATTTCTCTTGAAGCAATGCGTGATATGTTCGGAGATGATACTGTACTTACAAGAGCACATTTTGCACGCTATATGGTAAACAAGGGCTATGTATCAAGCACCAACGAAGCTTTCGACAGGTATCTTGGTGAAGGCAAGCCTTTTTATGTATCGAGGCAGATGCCCGACCCTGCAAGAGCTGCCACGCTGATACGCGAAGCAGGCGGTGTTGCTGTGCTTGCGCATCCTATACTCTATAGAATGTCGGACAGTGAGCTTACCAAGCTCTGTCAATATCTTAAACGCCATGGCCTTTCCGGAATTGAAGGTATATATTCCACATACAGAAGCGGAGATGAAACCACGATAAGACGTATTGCAGGTGAATGTGGACTTCTCATATCCGGCGGAAGCGATTTTCATGGTGCAAACAAGCCCGATATCAAGCTTGGAGTAGGAAAAGGCAACTTAAAAATCCCTTATGAGCTTGCACTAAATCTCAAAAAAGAGGCACGCTGAAAATTTAACTAAAACTAAAACATGCTTAATGGATTTTCTAACTTTAAATATACCAATTAAAAATCCATTAAGCATGCTGTTCTTGATTAGTCCTGTATTTCTCCTCTCTTTTTGTTGCGGTATTCCGCATGGCTCACTCCTACATATTTCTTAAATTTCTTATGAAAATAATCAACGTTCTTGTAGCCTACGCGTTCTGCTGTCTCATAAACCTTTAGCTTGTTATCCATGAGCAGTTCTATCGCATGATTGATTCTCACCTGAGCAACATACGAGTTAAAGCTCTCGCTACCTGCTCATGAACGCAGCCGCTTTGCTTATTCTGCGTTCAAATGGTTTATCATGCAGTATAGGCAGCTTTTGCCCTTGAATCTATACTACCTAATGATATCATGCTGCTTTATAAAATATAGCATGAATAGCCATAAAATCATACATGCTGAAAGGGGATTAAAAAATGAAATTTTCAAATGGCTGCTGGCTTGAGAAGGAAGGCTGTTCCTGTTTTTCTCCTCAGGAAGTATATTTTTCCAAAATTGAAAAGAACAAGGTAACTTTATGTGCACCTACGATAAGAATAATCACAAGAGGCGATACTCTAGGAAGCATCAACCTCACAGTTGTTATAACTTCTCCTGCTAAGGGTGTGATAAGAGTTCAGACATATCATCATGCAGGCATGGCATTAAAGTCTCCTCATTTTGAGCTTAACACAAGTGAAGATAACATGAGTGTGACGGAGACTGACGAGCTTATAACCATAACAAGCGGCGATTTATCCCTGGAGATTACCAAGCTTCCTTGGAGTATGACATATAAACACAACGGGAAGGTTCTTTCTAAGAGCGGAAGAAAGGATCTTGCGCTTATGAAAACCAACTGGAAGGGTTACGCATACGACAAGGGCGACTACACAGATACATATATCAGACAGCAGCTCTCAATGAGTGTCGGGGAGCTTCTGTACGGCTTTGGCGAGCGTTTCACTCCTTTTGTCAAAAATGGACAGTCGATAGATATATTCAATCAGGACGGTGGTACAAGCACTGAGCAGTCCTACAAAAATATTCCATTCTATGTATCTAACAAGGGCTACGGCGTGTTCGTAAACCATCCTGAGAAGGTATCCTTCGAGGTCGGAACCGAGATGGTCACAAGAGCTGAATTTTCAGTCGAGGGAAGTTATCTTGACTACTTCTTTATCGATGGACCATCGATGAAGGATGTACTTGTAAAGTACACTGACCTCACCGGTAAGCCTTCTCTTCCTGCTCCGTGGACATTCGGACTGTGGCTTTCGACATCCTTTACAACCAACTATGACGAAAAGACTGTTATGAGCTTTATCGATGGCATGCTTGACCGCGGTATTCCTCTTAGAGTGTTCCATTTCGACTGCTTCTGGATGAAAGAATTCCACTGGTCTGATTTTGTCTGGGATGAGCGCGTTTTCCCTGATCCGGAGGGAATGTTAAAGAGAATAAAGGCAAAGGGACTCAATATCTGTGTATGGATTAATTCTTATATAGGACAGGAATCTGTACTCTTTGCGGAGGGTGTTGACAATGGCTATTTCGTAAAGAGAACCAATGGTGATGTATGGCAATGGGATATGTGGCAGCCGGGAATGGCACTTGTCGACTTTACAAATCCTGACGCATGCAAATGGTTCCAGAGCAGGCTTGAAGTGCTCCTCGATATGGGTGTCGACTGCTTCAAAACCGACTTCGGAGAGCGGATACCTACTGAGGACGTTGTGTACTTCGATGGTTCAGATCCTAAGAAAATGCATAATTATTATACATATCTCTATAACAAGTGCGTATACGAACTTCTTGAGAGAAAGCGTGGCAAGGGTGAAGCTGTTCTTTTTGCCCGCTCCGCTACCGCAGGCAGCCAGAAATTCCCTGTCCACTGGGGCGGTGACTGCTGGTCGGATTATGAGTCCATGGAGGAGAGTCTTCGCGGCGGTCTTTCGCTGTGCATGTCCGGCTTTGGTTTCTGGAGCCATGATATAGGCGGCTTTGAGAGCACATCGACGCCTGATGTCTATAAAAGATGGGCAGCTTTCGGTCTTTTAAGCTCCCACTCCCGTCTTCACGGAAGCTCCACCTACCGTGTACCATGGGCATATGATGAGGAAGCCGTTGACGTTGTCCGCACCTTCACACTGTTAAAAGCTTCACTCATGCCATATCTGTACCGCAATGCAATCTATGCATCACAGACCGGTATTCCTATGATGAGAAGCATGGTACTTGAATTTGGCGATGACCGCAACTGTTCATATCTTGACAAGCAGTATATGATGGGCGACAGTCTTCTTGTCGCACCGGTTTTCAACGATGAGAGCATCGCAGAATACTACCTTCCGGCAGGAACATGGACTAACTACTTCACCGGAAAGAAATTCACAGGTGGCTGCTGGTATTCCGATAAGTGCAGCTACCTTGAAATCCCTCTTTTTGTCAGGGAAAACTCCATCGTAGCAGTCAATCCTCACGCTGACCGTCCTGATTACGACTATGCTGACAATGTAACCTTCCGTGTATACGAGCCATCGGACTGCGAAACAACAGTCTATGACATGAAGGCAAATGCCGGCACTACAATAAACATTAAAAAATCCGGCAATGACCTTACAATATTCATCACCGGAACAAAGAAATGCAATGTTGAATTAGTCAACCTGGCAACAGAGACCGACCTCACAGGACTTACCGCCGGAACATATACTGTTACGGTTAAATAATTACAGTTATACAGTTAAATAAACAGATTCATTTTAGCAGGCGATATCTTCCGGTATCTGCCCAGCAAATGAAATAATGTGCTCAAGGGCAGAGAAAACATCCGTATATCGTGACATTCTCTGCCCTTACTTGTTAAAAAAGTAGTTTTAGGCAGAGAAAAATAATAGTTTTTCTATAAAACAGCCATTTTTCTCAGTCCAAAGTATAAATTATCAGATATTTGGGCAGACACAATAACCAGGTCAAATAAAAAATTCTGCCCTTGGGGCAGGAATTTCCTGTCAAGGGCAGAAACTATACTCCCGCTATTCATTTAAGCTTTCCAGCATATTTTCTATATACTCCTCCACCTCCTCAAGCGTTGTGGCATTGTATATGCTCTTATAGATGTCAGATTCCCACAGCCTATTTTCTGCTCCACACATAACAGAACGCCTGTGTTCTGGCTGCGAACTTGTATTTCTTTAAAAGCTCCCTGACCTCAGCCTTGGTGTACCATCCTGGCGTAATCTCCTCAAAGGTGGAGGTGCTCTCCTTGAACTCTCCTCTTGCCTTTCCTACTATGCACACATTAGTCTCATTTGAAAAGCCCACCGCACTGTAGCTTGTCCCAATCATATCGTCAACTCTGTAAAGCTCCAGTCCTGTCTCCTCAAGCAGCTCCCTGCATGCGCTCTGCTGCGGCTCCTCACCCGGGTCGATAAGTCCGGCAGGGAAATTGTATACCCAGTCACCGACAGCCATGCGGAATTCCTTGTTGAGCACAATCCTCTCGTCAGCCTCATCTGTGGCGATAATAACCACCGCATCAGCCACCTTGCCGTGCAGCTTGTCATAATCAGTTATATCGTCACTACGGCTTATCATCTCATATATCTTCTGCTTGCCGTCCACCGTCTCATATTCCACATCATAGCGTGTTATAAATCTGCCTTCCTCGCGCTTTGTTATACCTTTAAATTCCATTTTTATACCCCTGCATACTGCAAGCATTGCTTGCAGTACTGCCACCAATAAGTAGTTTGAAAGTTTTTCTTTCAAACTTATGCTCCTGTATACTGCAAGGCAGTACTGCCAACAATAAATAGTTTGAAAATTTCATTTTCAAACTTAGCCTCTATTCTTATATTTAATTCTGAAATTACAAAACACAGCTTTGAAGCTAATCAATCGTATAAATTCCAGATTTTCGCAATTATAAAATTATATATTTTGTATCTATAAATTGCATTAGTGTAATTTATAAATTAATCATCACCGTCTGTCTTATATCCTCAACGCTCATTCCAAGACTTATGATATATTCGCCATGTTCGTATGTAAAAGCAGACTTGCTCTCGTCATAGTATGAGAAAGCCTTCTTGTCAAGCTCAAAGCGCACATGCTTTTTCTCACCCGGAGCAAGCTTTACCTTTTCAAAGCCCTTAAGCTCCATAACAGGTCTTTCAACACTTCCCTTCGGAGGTGTGACATAGAGCTGGACAGTCTCCATTCCTGTCATTTTTCCTGTGTTGGCAAGCTCAGCACTTACTACAATTCTGTCATTTTTGTCCCACTTGTCCTTGTGGCTGTCATGCACAGCCTTCTCACCCCCCACCTTTACATGCTTAAGTGAGAAATCCGTATACGAAAGACCATGTCCAAAGCAGAAATTTGTGTCAACCTTGTTACTCACATAGTAGCGGTAGCCGACAAAGACGCCATCCCTATACTCAAGCCTGTCCTCCTTGCCAAACTCACCAAGCTTGACAGAATATATGTCCTCCGTGTGCTTAGGGAATGTCTCCGGAAGCTTTCCTGAAGGATTAACCTTGCCCGTAAGCACATCAGCAAGCGCCATCGCACCCTCAAGTCCGGAATAATAATACCATACAACCGCCTTCGCCTTTTCAAGCCATGGCATTTCAACAGGTGCACCGCCCATAATGACCACTATCGTATCAGGGTTGGCATCAAGGACAGCCTCTATGAGCTCATCCTGATGATACGGAAGCTTCAGGGTGCTTTTATCACGGCCCTCAATATCATAATCATGGTTAAGCCCGGCAAAGATAATCGTCTGCCTGTTCTCCCTTGCGAGCTTTACAGCTCTTTGTCTATACTCATCTATCCGTGCCATAAGTGCCTCATCCACGCTCTCTTCCTTACGGCTGCCAGCATTTTCAAGAGAAGTCTCCTGCCATCTCTCATCCTGTGCGTCATCTTTGTCCGGCAGTACATAACCCGGCTCATACACAAAACGCGTGTCACCACCGCACACATTCATAAGCGCCCTCAAAGGTGTGACCTCATAGATAGCCTTAATCTCAGCACTGCCTCCGCCATTAGAATGGATTGCAGTCGCATTACGGCCAATCACTGCGACCTGTGAATCAAGTTTTAACGGAAGAAGCGTCTTATCATTCTTGAGAAGAATAACCGATTCCTCTGCTGTCTTTCTCGCAGCCTTTATATGTTCAAAGCTATGGAAACAGCCTTTCTTCCTCTCCCCTGTGCCCGGAAGCATCTTAAGCCTGTACATAAGCCTTAACAGATTGGCAACCTTCTTATCAATATGCTTTTCCTTTACTTTTCCATCCTCCACAGCTTTCTTTAGCGGATTAGCCATACAGTAATCGTCAAAATTAAAGGTTATAGACATCTCAAGGTCAAGCTCACTCTCCGCTGCCGCCACCGTGTCATGCACACCACCCCAGTCACTTATTACTGTGCCGTCATAGCCCCATTCCTTTCTGAGGATATCACCAAGCAGATATCTGTTCTCGCAGCAGTGCTGACCATTTAACAGATTATAGGCACCCATTATAGAGTATGAATGCGCCCTTTGTACTGCTGCGTCAAAGCCCGGAAGATACATCTCATACAGAGTTCTCTTGTCAACAATAGTGTCGACCCACAGTCTGTTCGTCTCCTGACCATTTACCGCAAAATGCTTCACACAGGCAGCTACATCCGCCTTCTGTATTCCCTTTATAAGCGGAACCGTCATCTCAGATACAAGATATGGGTCCTCACTCATATATTCAAAATTACGCCCGCACAGCGGTGTCCTCTTGATATTGATACCCGGCGCAAGAATAACATCCTTGCCTCTGCCACGCGCTTCTGTGCCAAGAACCTCACCACATTCTTTTGCCCTCTTAGGGTTCCAGGTAGCTGCTATTGCACTGTTAGACGGAAGATAGGTCACAGTATCATCACTGTCATATACATTCTTCCAGTCATTATCGACAAACTCCTGACGCACTCCCATCGGACCGTCCGACATGTGAAGCTCCGGTATTCCAAGGCGCGGCACAGCTGCCGTCCTGAACAGACCTGCGCCATGTATCATTCCAATCTTCTCATCCAAGGTCATCTGATTTACAAGTGACATTATATATTTTTCTCTTTCCTTTACAGTCCTTTTCCTGCTGCCTTCTGCACCCGCTTTTGCCATAAGAATCCTCTTTCCGAACATATTCCGGATATGTTCATGTTACTTTTTCATTACGTCTGTTCAACAGACCTGATACCATCTGCAAAAATGCCTTTATACCTGTCTTACCTTAAAATTCCTTAATCCTGTCATTGCTGTCATCAGTAGTCTTATCAATCTTCTTAATCTGGACATAATAGCTCACATTATCGTTGACCACAACCTGGACCCTGTCGCCGACCTTGTGACCCATGATAGCCTTGCCTATAGGAGATTCAATACTTATATAATTGTTCATGGAATCACCTCTTATGCTTGTGACAAGCTTGTATGTCTCTGTCTCATCATCATCCTCGAAGTACACATCCACAGTATTATTCATTCCGACTTCATCATCCTTGGATGTGTCATCAACTATCGTGGCATACTTTAACATCTTCTCAAGATAGCGGATACGTCCGTCATTCCTATTCTTCTCCTTCTTAGCTGCATAGTACTCGAAGTTCTCGCTCAAATCTCCCTGTGCTCTTGCTTCCTTAACATCATTAAGTATTCTCTTTCTCTCCACAAGGCGGCGGTATTCTATCTCTTCCTCAATCTTCTTAACATCGCTCGCCGTTAGTCTCTCGCCCATATTCTCTTCCTCTCTGCTGCAATATATTTTATTATAGTCAATGTCCTTTAAAGACCGTAAAGCATCAGTCACCCTGCCGCTTTATCTACTTAAAACCTCCTTATACCATCTTCCCGAATCTGACAGTTCTTCATCCTCAAACCCGGACAGCTTGCCACATCCGCTCGATATGAGCGCACAAGTCTCAGACTTATTTGAAAGATTCCAGATAAAATAACTGACATTATAATCATTCATTGCATCTATCCACTTATTGCCCTCATCATAATTATTACTGCCGCTTCCCGATGCATCGCATATTCCAAATTCCGATACAATAACAGGAAGTCCGCTGTCAATAGCAGCCTTCATCCTGTCTCTTAGATAATCCCTGTGTGTATCTGCATAAAAATGAAGCGCATACATTATATTGTCATATCCTGTTATCGGGTCTGACGCTGCTTTGTCGACATCCTGTGACCATGTAGGTGTCCCGACTATTATGATAGCATCAGGTGCTTTCTCACGGATTACAGGGATTATCTTCTCAGCATAAGACTTGACGCTGCTCCAGTCAGTACCACTGTTCGGCTCATTGCATATCTCATAAATCACATTGCCGTAATCCTTATATTTTTCCGACATCTCAGCAAAGAACTTCTCTGCCTCATCTGCATATGTCCAAGGGTCATGGTCATTTAGAACATGCCAGTCTATAATCACATACATTCCAAGATTTGTCGCAGCCTGCACACCGGTATCGATAAGAGTCTTAAGCTTATCCTTATTGGCATCATCGCTCTCGCAGTAGCCGCCCTCCGCTGTATACATGGCAAGTCTCACTGCATTGACTCCCCAGTCTCTAAGTTCTGCAAACGTATCCTCATTAACATATTGTGGGAACCAGCCTATGCCATGTGTACTCACACCCTGAAGCCTGAATGCATCACCATGTTCATCTGTGAGTGTCGTTTTGTTGACACTAAGTCTTCCATGCTGTGAATATGGTGTGTCGTCCGCCATAACTGTCTCTTCAGAGCTGTCTGACTCCGACTCGTTCTGTGTTTCCTCAGAAGATGACTGCTCAGTCTTCGATGCAGTCCCACCCTGCACATCGCTCTGCGGCGCATTCTCCTCATATGTCGTATTTTCAGATTCTATTGTCATATTCTGTGCTGTATTTTCTTCACCTGATGCATCACTCTGCCTCTGTGATTCAGACCGCGCCGATTCTGTATCGGATATGCCCGGCGCACTATCCGCTTTCTTAGAACATGCCGCACATAATCCTAATACAAAAATGATGCTCACAGACAATATTAATAGCTTTATTAATTTTCTCATAATCTCTGCCCTTTCATTTGTGATTTACATCCGGACAATACAATCTGCATTCTTCATAATGACAACCTCTTATCCCGCATACACTTCTCCATAAAAACACTTTTTATCTAACCGAATTCGGGTGTCAAAACATGTTAATTTATGTTAAAAGTGTATAACATATTATACACAATTAAATTTACAGAGCATCTTTTGGCATCTGAATG
Organism: uncultured Eubacteriales bacterium; assembly: GCA_900545175.1. Lineage (GTDB taxonomy): Bacteria > Bacillota > Clostridia > Lachnospirales > Lachnospiraceae > CAG-882. The sequence goes on along the minus strand of UQYF01000003.1, from coordinate 108,865 downwards.
CCGGATATTTTAAGTCTTAAACATCACATATTAACTATATAATTTTATCATTGATTATGTTAAATATCAAGTAGGACACATGCACCAGCAATCCTCTTTCCCAACATAAATGAGGCACCTGCTCACGAATGTGAGCAAGTGCCTCATTTCAGCGCTGTTTCTCTATTCTTTACATGTTCTATTGCATTATCTGATATGAAAGTAAAACTTTTCATCAGATATACTTTTCACATATTTCATTACATTGCCTGATGAAAAGTTCTGCTTATAACCTCATCCTGCTGCTCCTTGGTGAGCTTAATAAAGTTTACTGCGTAGCCGGATACACGGATGGTAAGCTGTGGATATTTCTCCGGATGCTTCTGTGCATCTACAAGAGTCTCCCTGTTAAGTACATTGACATTAAGATGATGTCCACCTTTCTCTGCATATCCATCCAATAATGAAATAAGGTTGTCAACCTGTGCTGTACTTGCTGTCATAGCAATTACCTCCTTCCTTTTGATGCTCACAATATAGCACCATATAGAAAGTAATTATGTCACATTTGCAACATTTTTCCAAATTTATTCTTTTTTTATGAATTAATATTGATAAACCCAACGCATAAGCAGATTCAACCGTAAGCAGTTCTTTTTCAAGCTATGCTTACTCTTATAATTTCTTTTTAATGCTCTATTGTTTATGAATATTTCCGCACCTGCATGCATCAATACCATATACATTATAACTACTTTTCTATTCCTCAAAAAGCTCCTCGAATAACTCAGGATTTTCTATCCTTATCACACGTTTATGAATAGATATGATCCCCTCATCCTGCATCTGAGTAAGAGTTCTTGACAGTGAAGGGCGCGCCGCTCCCAGATAATCGGCAAGCTCCTCCCTTGTCATATCAAGCTTAATCTCCTTCTTCTCATTTATACGGTCATTCATCCACAGCCCCAGCTTCTGCTTGAGTGTGGTGCCCGTGACTATATGAAGCTTTTTCATCATTTGCAGATTACATCTTGATTGTATGTCGAGAAGATTATGTACAAGCTGCTTGTGATGTTCACATACATTAGAACAAAATCCATATATAAATGAGTAGGGAATAATCAGTACCTTGGAATTTTTCACTGCCACCGCATCGCACCAATAATACTCTTCTTCGCCAAAAAAGAAAATTTCGCCAAAAACATCCCCCGGCTCAACCGTCATAAGAATATCCCTTCTCCCTGATGGCAGATATTTTGTGATTATTACCTGCCCTTCAAGAAGAAGATAGATAAATACCGGCTTATCATCCTGACTAAATACAGCCTCCCCGCCGTCAATCTGTTTTTGTGATGCCATGGAACACTTCAACATTTTCTCTATGTCCGGTTCATTTATCTTTTTGAACAACAGACTCTTAGTGTAATCAAACATAATTACCTCATAGCAAACGCCATCATTATTTTTTAGGTTCTGCACCAAAACCTGCAAGCTTCATATCCGTATCGAACATCATCGTATATGTAAGCTCATTGTTCTCGTATTCGACCTTATATACCGTCATCGCATAGTATACATCCGACTGCTTTACCTCAAAGCCTTCCTTGCTGGATATCTCCACACGCGCTCCTAAATCACCGCCAAAGCTGTCAAAAGCCTTTGCAATCACATCATCTGTCATCTTTCCCGCAAGCTCTTCATTGCAATACTGCTCTCTTAACTCATCAAACTGTGAATTTTCAAACAGCTCTATCACTTTTTCCGAAGCTTCATATACTTTTTCAGCAACAAACAGCTTAGAATCGGCAAGGTCAGCCGTCTTTGGTGCTCGCACATACATAAACACAAAGCTTCCGACAATGACGACGGCCAAAGTGATTATAAAAATCACAAGTATTCTATGCATTGTACCTTTCATTTTTTCATTAACTTTTTGTTGATTAACCATGAATTATTACTACCTCCAACATTTTCCTAATTTAAGCTTTTGCAAAACGCATGGTTGATATCCATACACCATGCAATCACTTATCTCTTATTTATCTATGCCTTTTCCGACATCACAATATTTCTCTTAAGTACTCAGTTAAAACGTCCGCTGCTGCCTGATGTGACATGACACCCGGATGGCTGTTTGCACCCATCCATTCAGTTTTAAGATCGGGAAGCTGTAAATATGAAACCTTATCATCGCAATGCTCAGCCCTGTACCTGTTAAGCGCATCAAGTATATAAGCCTCCATCGTTCTTCCTATCATGCCATAAAGCCATACAATATGTGCATGTGGGTTATCTCTTCGCAGCACAACCAGAAAATTATACACTGCATCTTCAAATCTTGCAAGTGATTCTGCCTCATAGCTTCCGTCCGGGTTCAGCTTCTGCTCAAAGGTTTCTCCTGTGCCCTCATCAACCCAGGCCTTGCTCTGGAAAGCAAATGCATCATTGGTTCCTAAATTAACTAAAACTGCATCCGGCTGCCATGACGTAAAATCATTCTTATCACCGGCACCTGCTTCAAGCTGTGTCTTTCCGCTAAGCAGTCCGCATACCTGCTCATAATACTTAGGCAGCACACGTCCTGGGTCATTATCCCAACTTGAACACACACCCCATCCACTCTGGGATATTATTCTGTAATCGGCATCTAACCTGTCAGCGGTTGTAACCGCATAATGTCCAAGCGTTGAAAAGATTGCACAATTCCACTCAGTAATGCCCTTTGCTCCCGCAAGTCCCTCGCCGGATGTTATGCTGTCACCGATAAATTCAAGCTTATACTTTTTCTCTTCAAGGGGCATAAGCTGTCCATCACTGTGTATGGCATCCACAATAAGAAATCCCTGTCTGTCAGCCATCATCGGCTGGACTTCCTTTACAATCCGTACCCTTCTTTTGTTATCTGCGTTCATATTGCGGTATATGTTTAGTGTACTTCTCCCTTTAGGAAGTGAGGTTCTTATCATATTAAATCCATCCACTTCGACTCTTATCCATTGCTCATAGATTTCATAATTCGTTATAAAATCTACGGACAACTCACTTCCGTCTATTAAAAATTCGACTCCACTTCCGGTCCAAAACAAAACCGGTTTTTGCAGATTTGCAACCCGCCCAAATACATGTATATTGCTATCAACACCCGGAATAAATGTACCCATAATGCTTCTCCCTTCGCACAAAATCACTTTATTTTAACAGATTAACTCTTCCATAACAATACTTGCAGACATTATTATAACATATCAAATCTAAAATTTTTATAACCTGACATTAAACAGCTTATATTATCTTGCCATTTTACTGTAAAATGTATAAAATGATATGAGTGCCAAAACCTATGTAACCTCAGCACTTATTTTTATGCGGACTACACTGCTGCTTCACAGTCAAAGTAATCCAAATACATCCCTGAAAGGAAAAAATCATGAACAATAACAAAGAATTTCTGGCAACCGAGCCGATAGGCAGATTGCTCGTAAAGCTTGCAGTGCCTACTGTTGCCGCTCAGATGATTAACATGCTCTATAACATAGTCGACCGAATATATATCGGGCATATTCCCGGAACCGGTTCGCTCGCACTGACAGGTGTCGGCGTATGCATGCCTCTCATTATGATAATATCCGCCTTCGCTGCGCTTGTAGGAAACGGCGGTGCTCCGCGCGCATCCATATTGATGGGAAAAGGAGACAAGGAAAAGGCAGAAAAGATTCTTGGCAACTGCTTCACGACACAGCTTATCATATCGGTTATACTTACATTTGTTATGTACCTTTTTAACCGTCCGCTGCTTCTTGCCTTCGGCGCAAGCGAAAATACTATTGAATATGCCGTAAGCTATATGAACATATATGCACTTGGCACACTGTTCGTACAGCTCACTCTTGGCATGAATACATTCATAACTGCGCAGGGCTTTGCCAAAACAGGAATGTTGTCCGTTCTTATCGGTGCCATTGTAAACATAGCTCTCGACCCAATATTTATATTCGCATTTAATATGGGAGCTGCCGGAGCAGCTATGGCTACCATCATTTCGCAGGCTTGCTCCTGCATATGGGTTCTGTCATTTCTGTTTGGTAAAAAAACAACTCTTCGTATCAAAAAGCAGAATCTGGTGCTTAAACCGGAAATAATACTTCCCTGCCTTGCACTAGGACTGTCACTCTTTATCATGCAGGCAAGCGAGAGCATCATCTCTGTGTGCTTCAACTCATCTCTCTTAAAATACGGAGGTGACGTTGCGGTAGGCGCAATGACAATTCTAACCAGTGTAATGCAGTTTGCCATGCTTCCTCTGCAGGGACTTGGACAGGGTGCTCAACCAATCATGAGCTATAATTACGGTGCAAAAAATACCTCCCGCGTTAAAAAAGCATATTTTCTTCTCTTAAAGGCAAGCCTTTGTTACTCATTCGTACTATGGCTGCTTGTGATGCTCTTCCCACAGATATTTGCCGGAATGTTCACACCTGATGCCGAGCTTATTGCCTTCACAAAGACAGCGCTTCGAATATACATGGCAGTCATGTTCATCTTCGGAATACAGATTTCCTGCCAGATGGCATTCAACTCGCTTGGCAAGGCAGTATCATCAATTATTGTCGCTGTTATGCGAAAGTTCGTCCTGCTCATACCGCTTATATATATAATGCCTCACATCTATACTGCAGACAAGACGCACGCTGTATATATGGCGGAACCGGCTGCTGATATAATTGCTGTGACATTTACGGCAATACTATTCTCATTCCAGTTTAGAAAAGCGTTAAAAGAACTCAATTAATTATATAAAAATACCCTCCTTACCGGTCTGTCTGGTAAAGAGGGTTTATATCAGAAAGCTTATTACCTTTTAACTGTCATAATAATTACCAGTCACTATCCCAATCCGAATCATTGCTGTCCCAGTCATCCCAATCATAATTATCCCAGCTGTCATCATCGTCATCATAATAATTATTATTGCTATCACTATTATTCTTTGACTCAACATAGCTCTTATAATACGATGTATCATCAAAATCCCATGCCTCTCCATCGTAATATCCGTCAAGCGATGAATAATAATTACCTACATAGTAATCATCTACATAATCATACGAATAGTCAAAGTCACTGTCAGCATACCAGTCATCGTACTCATAATCGTAATAATACCAATGATTGTCAAGATAATAGTATAAATCATCCCACTGTGAACCATCGTCATATGTATTCCGGAACACATAATAGCCCTGTCCCGGTCTTTTTTGGGGTTTTTCATAAAAAAATACATAATATACAAGACATATTATCCCAGCGCCAACAATATAATACAGAGCCTGTTGAAGCAGCAGTATAAACATATTCTTTTTTCTTCTATTTTTTTTGACACTGCCGGCTGATGCAGGATATTCACTGCCGGCCTCATGCTTTCTATTGTTAAATTCCTCCTCCATCTTGTCAAAGAGTATCTGACATGCCTTCGCCTCGTCATGCCCCCTGTAGCGCTCTGCTGTACTTCCATCGCTCTTATTTTTGGCAACAACCCACTCACCTGTAAATCTATCCTGATATATATAGAACCACCTCGGCTCATGCCCTTTATCCTCACCAAGGGCAAATCTTATCTTATCGAGTGGAATATTATGGCGTTGTACAAAATCCTTATACCCATGTAAAGAATTAATTTTCATATCTTATGACTCCTTATTTGCGAACCTAACTTAAGGTTGTAGGATATAATTTTCTGTCAAGCTGAAATCTAAGTAACGTATTTCCTCTAAACTGTCATTTTATACCTATATACTCCGACACAGCAAGTAAATCCTCCAACACTGCATCCGCCTTTCTTCTCATCTCATCATCCGGCATAAGCATATCCGGAACCATAATAGGATGCATTTTAGCAGCGTATGCCGCTCTTATACCATTATATGAATCTTCTATGACATATGCTTCACTTGGAGTACATTTTAACTCATCACATGCCAGCAAAAATATATCCGGCTCCGGCTTACTTCTTAACACCATGTCACCGCCTACTATTACATCAAAATATTCTGCTAAGCCTGCATCCTGTATCTGCCTTACAACCAATGCGGTTCTGGTTGATGATGCTATCGCCGTCTTATAATTGTTATTTTTAAACCTTTGCAAAAGCTTTCTCACACCTTTTTTGAGCGGAAGCCTTCCACCGTCATACTTTTCGTGATAATTTTTCGACTGCTCATCCTTATATCTGTCATAAGGAAAATCCTCTCCGTAATAATCAAGAAAAATCTGCTTGGAGCTTGCTGCATTGACCCCTATACATCTCATATAAGGAATGTCAAGATTCTCAAAGCCATACTTTTCAGCCAGCTCCTTCCAGCCCTTGTACACAGCCCGCTCTGAATCAAATACAACTCCATCCATGTCAAATATTACTGCTTTATTGTGCTGATTTATTGACATTTTTCTCTGTTCCTCCTCAAATCAAGGCTGCTTTAAATACATATCTATACGTCAACCTGCTCTTCATCACTAAAATTTCATATAAATAGCTTTCCAAAACGCTATTTAACCATTGATAATCTTACATAATATATAAAATCTTATTCATTCAATCTTATCACATTGTCACTATAATAGACAATATTTTTTTAGGTCAATGATATCCACCGTACTCTTTCGTTTCTTTGCCATATAAAATCAATATTTCGCATCCCTGACGGCAATAGGTTTTCTCTCTGTTTACAGTATTTCATTTTAAAATTATTTCTTTAAAAAAACGCGTATTGCCTGCACATAATCATCCGTTTCGAGAACCGTTGACAAATGCCCGCCTGATACACATTTAATCTCCGGATTGTGCATCAGCCGTATAAGATCCTCCTGCATCTTTCCTGAAAAAAATCCCGGTCGGGAAGTATAAGCAGTATTTTTCCTTTCAATTCCCTAAAATCTGCCTCGGTGACAGGTGTCTGGTTCATCAAATCAGCCAGCAGTCCGGAGATATGTACGTCCTTTTCCTTCGTATAGTCTTTAAAAATTGTCTCAAACATATCCCTTGCATATGCAATCTGCTCTTCACTTTCATTCCTGATATGCCCCATTCCCGCTTTGATAAGGGTTGGTTTTAACTTCTCATAAATTTTTTCATATTATGTTCCCCTTATTTTATGTACATAAATTTCAATATTAATATACTGTTTCGGAGTTCACCACTGCAATAACACCCGTCAAAACATTCACCGGATGAAGTTTCTGATTTCTTCACTTATTCTTTGATATTCGTAGTCGTGAACATAATGAGGACAGTCCAATTCAATATATCTTGCGTTGTCACAATTTGAAATATATTCTTTAGGAATACTTCTCCACTTTTCTTTCGTGAAACCTGTTCCGCCGGAACCGTCAGAGATAAACAATAACATCGGCACTTGCGGGATTCCGTTTTCTTTTACAACACCTGCATTCCTTTTTACTTCTTTCGCTTCATCAATCATAGTTACAGTTGCAGTTTTTTGGTAAAATATAGCCCTGTAAATTTCTTTTTCCTTTTCAGAAAGCGTTCCTGATTTGATGGCATCGCTTTTTGCAAGACTTGGTATCCATCTTGTGATTCCCAATCCGGCGCAATACTGTCCTAATCTCATTATAGGAATATTGATGTTCATTTCATCATAATAATCCGGCACTGCCATATCCAAACCGATGATAGCCTCAACTTCTTCCGGATATTTTTTTGCCCAGTATAAGGCTTCTAACCCGGACATCGAATGTGGACAAAGCACATAAGGAGGCTCCATTCCTGCCTTATCAAGCGCCATTCTGGTTTCGCTCAATATTGTATCAATATCCCTGTCCTCATCCACAACATCACTGAAACCGTAGCCGAATTTTTCCACCACCGCAATTTTATATTCATCGCTCAACAACGAATAAAGAGACTTAAAATCCAATATCGGCGAGCAGGTTCCGCTTCCCGACATAAACACAAGAGTTTTGTCACCGTTACCATCCGTATATACACTCATGTTGTGACCGTTGACTTCCACCAGTTCGCCCAAAGGATTCAGTAAATCCTTTTCCTTTGAGCTGCACACTTTATGGCGAACAAAAGATATTGTCACAAATAATACGATTACCTCAAAGATTATCGATATTACTTTTAGAGATTTTCTCAATATTTTTTTCATTCTGTGTACCTTTCCCAAAAACATCATTTGTTCAAAAAGTCAACCGCATCTGGTGCCACTGTACATTTCCATGCGTGGATTTATCTGACACGCCCTCATCGACAAAACCAAATTTTGCGTAATAGTGAATAAGTTTTTCCTTGCAAGTCAACACAAGCCCCTTGCGTTTCTGCGTCCTCGCATCGTCAATGGCACGACATATCAGTTCCCCAGCATATCCGTGTCTGCGATAATCCGGGAGTGTATTGACACCAAAAATCATCTGCCACGCACCGTTTTCATTGTGCATAGCCGCATTTTCATACATTTCGTCCGATAAATCAGGTTCATCCGTCACAAATCCATCCACAAATGCAATCAACTTTTCACCTTCATACATAAGCCAAAAATGCTTTCCGTAGTATTTTATCCTTTCAACAAATTCCTCTTCTGTTGCCGCTTCCGCAGGCGGAAAACATTCTGCCTCAACTGCGGCAACCGCAGCAATATCTTCCATTGTTGCATTTTTTATATTCATAATGTATTTTCCTCCTTCAAAATTTCTCCAACGTAATCGATTCCATCCACCTTTGCCTGCCCTCCAATAGAACTTGTCAGCATCACTTTCATGTCTACACCCTCCAAATACAAATACCATTTATAAATTCAATTATACAACTTTATTCTCTATGGTCAAAATATATTTACATCTTGTGCTTTCTCCACATCCGCCGTGGCTTATCTCATGTGCCTTTCGGCACATTCGATATCCGGCTGGTGCCGGATAAAATAGAAAAAAGGAACATGCGGTCTCAAATAAATTTGCACCTGGAGCCTATCCTCCACACTCACGCCGTGGCTTATCTCATGTGCCTTTCGGCACATTCGATATCCGGCTGGCGCCGGATAAAATAGAAAAAAGGAACATGCGGTCTCAAATAAATTTGCACCGCATGTTCCTTTTTTCTATTTTGCCACGGCTTGTAGCTAACGCTTACATCATTCCGCCCATGCCTGCGCCGGCTGGCATTGCAGGAGTGTCTTCCTTGATGCTTGCAACTGCTGACTCAGTTGTAAGGAATGTTGAAGCTACACTTGTTGCGTTCTGAAGTGCACTTCTTGTAACCTTAGCCGGGTCAAGGATACCGGCCTCAACCATGTTAACATACTCTTCGTTGAGTGCATCGAAACCTACGCCAACCTCAGACTCACGTACCTTGTTGATGATAACTGAGCCTTCAAGACCTGCGTTTGCTGCGATATGGAAGAGTGGAGCCTCAAGTGCCTTAAGGATAATCTTAGCACCTGTCTTCTCATCGCCTTCAAGCTCTGCTGCAAGCTTAGCAACTTCCTTGGATGCGTGGATATATGCAGAGCCACCACCCTGAATGATACCTTCCTCAACTGCTGCCTTAGTAGCTGCAAGAGCATCCTCAAGACGAAGCTTAGCTTCCTTCATCTCTGTCTCTGTAGCAGCACCTACACGGATAACTGCAACACCGCCTGCGAGCTTAGCAAGTCTCTCCTGAAGCTTCTCTCTATCGAAATCAGATGTTGTCTCCTCAATCTGCTTCTTAATCTGGTTAACTCTTGCTGTGATATCATCCTTGCTGCCACAGCCGTCAACAATGATTGTATTCTCCTTCTGAACCTTGACAGACTTAGCACGGCCAAGCATATCAATCGTTGTATCCTTAAGCTCAAGACCAAGCTCCTCAGAGATAACCTGACCGCCTGTGAGGATTGCGATATCCTTAAGCATCTCTTTCCTTCTGTCACCGTAGCCGGGAGCCTTGACACCTACTACCGAGAATGTACCACGAAGCTTATTGACGATAAGTGTTGTAAGAGCCTCGCCCTCAATATCCTCAGCGATGATAAGAAGCTTAGCACCTGTCTTTACAATCTGCTCAAGAATTGGAAGAATCTCCTGAATATTGGAAATCTTCTTGTCTGTGATAAGAATGTATGGGTTATCAAGAACTGCCTCCATCTTATCCATATCTGTTGCCATATATGCTGATACATAGCCTCTGTCGAACTGCATACCTTCTACAAGGTCAAGCTCTGTCTTCATCGTCTTAGACTCTTCGATTGTGATGACGCCATCGTTAGTAACCTTCTCCATAGCATCTGCAACGAGCTGTCCAACGCCCTCATCGCCTGCTGAAATAGCAGCAACCTTTGCAATCTGCTTATAACCTGTAATCTTAGAACTCATTGCGGCGATAGCATCAACAGCCTTATCTGTAGCCTTCTTCATACCCTTTCTGAGAATGATTGGGTTAGCGCCTGCTGCAAGATTCTTCATACCTTCATTAATCATAGCCTGTGCAAGAACTGTAGCTGTTGTTGTACCATCACCTGCTACGTCATTTGTCTTTGTTGCTACTTCCTTGACAAGCTGTGCACCCATGTTCTCAAATGCATCCTCAAGCTCTATCTCCTTAGCGATTGTAACACCATCGTTAGTAATGAGTGGTGCGCCGTATGACTTGTCAAGAACTACATTACGTCCCTTTGGTCCAAGTGTCACTCTTACTGTATCTGCTAACTTATTAACACCAGCTCCTAATGCTGCTCTGGCTTCAGCGCCATACTTAATTTCCTTTGCCATAATTAAACCTCCATATCGTTTATGCCATATATATACATATGATGACATAAATCCCAATTATAAATTTAATATATTATACTTATTTTAAAATGTACTGCCTAATGGATACTCACCGGCATCTGCCAAACTAACAGAATATAATATTATTCCACTATAGCAAGTATATCGCTCTGCTTAACAACAATATATTCTGTGTCTTCAAGCTTAACTTCTGTGCCTGAATACTTTGAAAAGATAACTTTATCGCCAACCTTAACCTGCATTGTAACTTCCTTGCCGTCAACTACTCCGCCCGGACCTACTGCAACAACTTCAGCCTGCTGTGGTTTTTCCTTAGCCTGACCAGGTAAAACGATACCTGACTTAGTTGTCTCCTCTGCTACTAACTGCTTTAATACTACTCTGTCTCCTAATGGTACTAATTTCATGATATCCTCCATTCCACCGCTTCGCGGTAAAAGCTATATGATATGATGGCTGAAATTGCCATACATCTGTTCTACTTCAAGTAGAATTATCACTCACATCATCACAGTGCTAATTATAGCAGATGAATTTGAGAATGCAACCCATTTTATACATTTTTTATATTTTTTTCAAACAGTTAAGTATCCCTGACTGCTGCAGTACGTTTATGATTAATACAACTTAATCCGGCTGAAACCAGACCATATTATATCCGTCTGCACTGCTTAACGTCTCGGCTATTTTCCTATCTTCATTTCTTTTCCGTAATAAAACAGATACTGCTGTGCATAGCCGCCATACTCGCCAAACAAACCCTGTGCAAGCTTTGCTATCTCCTTTTTGTCAGCCTCATGCCCTATATACATCTCTTCCATGATACGCTTTATCCACACATCGACAGGAAATGCATTTCTCTTTGAAAGTCCAAAAAGAGCTATGCAGTTGGCAACCTTCTCGCCTATGCCATGAACCTTCATAAGCTCATTCATCGCATCGTTATAATCAAGCTTTCTTAAAATCTTCTCGTCAAGCTCGCCTTCCTGAAATTTTCTGCACGCATCCATTATATAAGGAGCCCGAAAGCCTGTCTTGCATTCCTTAAGCCCAACTTCACCTGCTTCAAGGAGTTCCTTGGCAGACGGAAAATCATAAAACACGCCTTTATTTTTCACTCCGGCAGTGGAAAGTTCTGTATCTTTTTTATCCTTATCAAACTCTTCCTCTGCACCGCATGCCAGACTGCCGTACCTGATTGACAAATCAGACACAATCTTCTTAATATGTGGTATCTGTTTGTTCTGAGATATAATAAATGATATCATTGTCTCAAAAAAGCTCTGATTTAATATTCTTATGCCCCACATCATCTGGATTGCAGGCTTTAATTTATCGTCCTTTTTACATATAGCTCTCTTAATCGCCGAATAATCCCTGTCAAGGTCAAAATATTCTGTCCATATTTCATCAAAGGCTTTTCTGTCTGTGTTGTGAAATATCACAGAATAATCTTCTTTCTGCTCTATATGTAAAAATCTTCCCTTTGCAGATAAAAAATAATCATTTTCACCCACTTTTTCAAAGTGAAAACACTGGCCGCATTCTAATGTCTGCGCCAGATGAAAATCTTCTATCCCACTTACATACAAATCACCGTTTTTTTCACATATTTCCATGCTCATAAGTATTTCCTTTCATAAAGTTATCATATTTTTGTAAATATTCATGGTTTCACCCATATGCTCCCGCCCGGCATAGGACAATCCGTCTGCCGTTTTCTCGCTCTTGCAAGTACAAAGCATCCGCAATGACTGCATGTAAGCCCTCCTACAAGGTCAGCACAGCCGCTGCAAAGCTTAAGCCGTCTTTCGTATTCTTCATCATCTACAATATCTTCTTTAGGAAGTGATGCCACATACGCAGCAATGCTGTCCGCCATCATATCCTTCTGAAGATTTGCCGGTATATTGCAATTACAGATTTTTTTCATTAGAAAATGCCTCCATCAAAAGCCCGATTCCTCTTACAATTTCTTCCTCGTTAAGTCTTGCATAGCCCAGAATTATTGTACTCTTTTTTCCTGTAAGCCTTGTAATATCATATGAGATATCATCATTTAAAAAATGCTCAGACAACGGATAGACTCTGACTCTTTCCTGCGCCGCCATCCTTACAAGCTCATTTTCCGTAAATTCATCCGTTGAGAGAAGGACATGGAGTCCTGCGCTCTCACCTGCGACATCATATGCCACACCGAATTTTTTTAGTTCGCCAAGCAGTATATCATGTTTTGCCTTGTATATACCTCTCATCTTATTCAGATGGCGCTCATAATATCCCTCCTTTATGAAAAGATTGACAATATTCTGGTCAATACGTGACACTGTATTCGAATATCTTTTTCCAACACGCATATAGCTGTCCATCAGTCTGTCAGGAAGAACCATGTAACTCATTCTGAGCCCTGGCGCAATCGATTTTGAAAATGTACCTATATAGATTACTTTTCCATTCTTATCAAGTCCCTGAAGTGCCGGTATAGGTTTGCCTCTGTACCTGAATTCCGAGTCATAATCATCCTCCACAATATATCTGTCATCGCTCTCACCCGCCCATGTAAGCAGCTCCATTCTCCTTCCTATACTCATCACGATACCCATCGGATACTGATGTGAAGGTGTCACATACGCTACATTTGCATTGTTTTCCCTAAGTTTTCTACAGCTCATGCCATATTCATCAAGCGGAACCGGGCACACTCTGCGTCCAATTCCATTCAGCACAAAATATGCCTTTCTATATGCCGGATTTTCCATCGCATAGCTTAATGCTCCTTTGTGTGCATCACACAGAAGCTGGTCTAACAGCATAAGAAGATACTCATCACCTGCGCCCACTATAATATTATTCGGACTGCAATTCACGCCTCTCGATTCATGCAGATAATCCGCTATCGTCTTGCGGAACTCTTCATCGCCCTGCGGCTCTCCTATATTAAACAGTCCTGCCTCCTCGCTCATAACCGCCCTGCTGACTTTGCGCCATGAATTGTATGGAAAATTATCAAGCTCTATGCCGCTTGGAGAAAAATCTATATCATACTCTCGTTTTTTTTCTATAACAACCCCTGACTGCCTATGCTCAACCGCTTCAAGGTCATATAGTCCGTCCAGCTTTAAAACATAATAGCCTCTGCAAGGTCTTGATTCTATATACCCTTCGCTGAGTAATTGGTCATATGCAAGCTGAACCGTACTTCTGCTGACACTAAGGTGTTCTGACAGCGCCCTCGTAGACGGCAGTTTTGCCTCAGCCTTTAATTTTTTATCCCTTATTTCTTTTTTTATATAATCATATATCTGCTCATATATAGGCTTTTTTCCACCCATCACAAGCGGTACTGACAGTTCCTTCACATTACACCTCCGGCTTATTCTACAAAGCATACAGCAATTTTAGCATATCTGGCATAAAAGGCAATGCTTTTATAGAATTAGATTTTGACCATAATATCCATTTATTGTATAATAAATACAGTTATATTTAACCCGAAGGGAGACACCTCATGAAAGAAAAATTATATACTATTCCGGTGAGCGACGCTTTCGCCTCCGACTGTGAATGTCCGATATGTACAATGTATAAGACACTTGAGGACAACAGCATAGAATACACAATGGGACCAAGCTATATGGAGGATGATGTAAGAAGTGAGACAGACCGCCTTGGCTTTTGCGACAAGCATATAAAACAGGTTTATCATATGGATAACCGCCTTGGTATGGCTTGGGTCATGAAGACACATTTTGACAAGACAATAGATGATATAGAAATGCTCCAGAAAAAGAAAAGTACAAAATCCGGTTCCTTTTTCAAAAAAAGCACCGATGAAAGCCCTCTTATTTCATACCTTCACGCACTCAACAATTCATGCTTTGTATGCGAAAGAATCCAGAGGGTATTCATGCGCTACATTGATACAATTTTTATGTTATGGGAAAACGAGAGTGATTTTCGCGAAAAATATAAGAGCTGCAACGGTTTCTGCAACCGCCACTATGAGATTCTGACTGCCGAAGCAGCCAAAAAGCTTAAAGGAAATTCCCTTGAAGAATTTACATCAGTCACGAACAAGCTCTATCTTGACAATATGAAGCGTGTCCGTGACGACATAGCATGGTTTATCAATAAATTTGATTATAAATACAAGGATGAACCGTGGAAAAATGCCCGCGACTCTGTCATCCGTTCGGTTACTAAGACTAATAGCATACTTGATGTCACTGAAAAATAAACAGGCTTGTACTTGAAAGCTTAATACCATCCTTGCCCTTTTGAACAACTGCGACGGAGTCTCCTTTCTTGAGGGTGATTCCGTCTACTAGGAGAGCTTCATCGCTTGAATAGATGGTATCCACATACTCTCCGTTTACCATTACATAACTGAATTTTGTAAAATTCTCTCCAACCACTATAAAGTGATTGTCTGCATTGCTCACATTCTTTATGGATATATTTTTATGTCCCATCTGAAGGTTTGTCTGAGAATATGGAAGGCTTCCGCCATACACCTCCTTATCTCCGTAAAGGATATCATATTCAAGCACACGCAGACCTTCAAGATATTCATCATAATTCTCTGAATGCCTTAAAGTGCTGTGATATTTCGATATGGCTCCTCCGCTGATGCCCAACATATCCATGACATGGCTTGTCAGTTGGAATGCTTCGACATCCTCATCCACTTTCTCAAGTCCGATATTGTTCCATACAACATATTCTGTGGTATACGTATTTCCTGCACTCAGCTCATCATCTGTTATATCAAACGCCGGCAGATGGTCACCATACATCACGAGAACGATAGGCTCATTAACTTTTCTTAACGCACTTATAAGCTCGCCGACAAATTTGTCCATCTCATATGCCTGATTTATATAATATGTAAACGGCTGGATAAAGTCCTCCACAGCTTCACCCTTAGCTCTTATATCACCGGGCTTTATCTCATAATCAGAAGGATAATCGCCATGTCCCTGAACAGATATGGTATAGATGAAGTCTCTGCCTTCTGAGCCATTTAATATTTCAACAATCTGCTGCGTGAGCACGCTGTCGTCTGCCCAGCCTATATCGTTATATTGTACATTATTCATATACTCAAGCGATGTGAATGTATCGAATCCAAGCTGCGAAAATACCGAGTTCCTGTCATAAAAGGTTCCATCGTTATCATGCACTGCATTTGTCGTATAGCCATACTTTTTCAAGTCGAAGCAAATTGAATCACAGGCACTGTGCGATAAAACCGTCTTATATGGATATTCTCCGGGACCGAAATCATCAAGATTCATACCTGATATAATCTCAAATTCCGTGTTCGCTGTACCTGCGCCAACCGAAGGCACCGATAAAAAACCGGTCGGATAATACTTATAGAGCCATTCAAGTGTCGGCAGGACTGTCCTACTGAACTCCACATCCTTTAAAAGCTGTGGGTCGAACAAAGATTCAAGCTGCAAAAAGATTATATTCGGATACTGCTCACTTGCTGCATAATCTTCGTCCTGTTCTGTCTCCTGTGTGCTGCTTGTCTCATTGTTAACGGCAGACTCTGTCTCTGTAGCCGGTTCTGACTCTATTTTATCCTCATCAGCATCTTTATATCTGTCTGCAAACTCATCTCTCTGGCTCTCTAGCTCTTCTATCTTTGCCATGATATCTTTTATGGTATTCTCATTGTAACCCTTAGGCTTGTCAATTCCGCTGTTTAGAAGGCTGTTTGAAAAGCAATATGCAAAACCATATTCATTATATGCATTTCCTATATTCCCGAAATTCTTGGCAAGGACACCAACAGACACACCGACTCTTGTCACAGCCCATACTACAAACCAACAAGATAAAACGACCACAAGTGCTTTAAAATAATTGATTTTTTCTTTGTATTTAGGTGCCTTAAACCACCAGACAACCATTGCCGACATAAAAAGCACCGACAATACAACCACAATTATTATCTGTACGTTCGACAGATATACCGGTGCAACCTCAAATGCATATTTCAAAAGTCTGAAATCCTGTGCCGTAAAAGGTGTATGGCGAAATCCTGTCACAACAAAATCCACTATTCCACCTATAATCCATATTCCACATATAAGTGTGAGTGCAAACACTTTTCTATGTACAAGAACTGCAAATGACATAGTAAACAATATAAGAATAACTCCATATATAAAACAGAGCGGATTTGTAAGCATATATGCAAAGCCTTCTAATATCGAATGCCTGCTGAACATCTCAACAATCAGATTCACGACAACTGCCAGTAAGATAAATCTTACCGGCAGACTGATTTTTAATGATTTGATTTTCTGTAATAGACTAAATTTTTCTTTCATAACTTACTTACAACTCACTCTATTTAACTTTGAGAGAATCCTTAAGGTCTCTTGCTTTATCTTTAATCTTAGGATTTGCAGTCTTAGAAACCAATATCTTTGATATGATTCTCGCCGCCTCATCATTCTTTCCTATCTGCTTAGCAAGATTTGCCATAAGGTAATCAAGTGTAGTTTCATCCATTCCGCATATCGGATAATTCTCTTTAGAAACACTCATCACAAAGCCTTCATATGCATTTGAAAGCATTTCCTTCTCGTTAGCGGCACACTCATCTTTTTGCTTTTTATAGTCAGCATCCGTCTCTTTAAGATTCTCTGCCTTGCCTCTGTATATCCATGCAAGCTTAAGGCATGTGTATGCTCTCTCGCTCACCTTGGCTTTCTTAACAATAGTGTTAAGTAATGCTAACTTGTATCTTGTTATGGAATCATCATAGGTGTATGTATCACCTGTCGGTTTGAGCCCTTTGAAATTAACTGTTATATTATCGTGTATAAGCTTAGCCTGACGTGTAGTCATGTAACTGAAGAAACGGCTTAAAGCACCATATCCGCAATGCGGACATACAATCACATCATACTTTACAGAATCTATTCCCTGATATTTCGGACGTAAATCCGGATCAGAGCCAATAAGATGCGGCTTTCCCGTCTTGACAGTCTTAATCTTGAACTCGTTGTCACATACCGGACACTGAACTTTCTTGTCAAAAAGGAAGTCCACCTCATTATATTGTGGAACTCCTGCTACAGCACCCTGCTGTTTTGCACTCTTCTTCTCTTCTTCATCTTCATATATATTGACATTTGACAAACCTCCAAAACCTAATGAAGAAAGATCTGAAAAAACTCCAGCCATATTACTGCCTTCCTTTCGTTTTATTAATTATTTTATCTAATTGAGCCTGAATGAACTCTTGAGCGATACAATGCGGTTAAATACAAGGCGATCCTTATCTATAGGCTGTCCATCTCTTCCGTCTACACAGAAAAATCCATTGCGGACAAACTGAAAACTGTCAAGAGGCTTCGCATCCTTGACACTCTCTTCAATATAGCATGTATCTACAACTGTCAGGGAATCAGGATTGATATTCATTGTTCCATCCTCATTGTATACACCTTTCTCTTCATCTACAAGATTCTCATAGAGCTTGACCGTAGCATTTACACAATGATGAACAGGCACCCAGTGTATTGTTCCTTTCACTTTTCTGCCTTCAAAACCGGAACCACTCTTAGTTGCAGGATCATAAGTACAATGAACCTCTATAACCTTGCCATTATCATCCTTTACAAAGCTCTCACACTTTACAAAGTATGCATTCATAAGGCGCACTTCATTGCCTGGGAAAAGACGGTAATATTTCTTAGGAGGTTCCTCCATGAAATCTTCTCTCTCAATATAGAGTTCTCTCTCAAATGCAAGCTTTCTGCTTCCAAGCTCAGGATTCTCAAGATTGTTAGGAGCATCAAGATACTCAACCTGACCCTCCGGATAGTTGTCGATTACGAGCTTAATCGGATCAAGCACAGCCATTATTCTGCTCTTCTTAAGTCTTAAATCATCTCTTATGCAGTACTCAAGCATAGCATAATCTACAGAGCTGTTGGCCTTCGCAACACCTACAAGCTCAACAAACTTCTTGATAGATTCAGGTGTATATCCTCTTCTTCTTAGTGCACTCAAAGATACAAGACGAGGATCATCCCAGCCGTCTACAATTCCTTCCTCAACAAGCTTCTTGATATATCTCTTACCTGTAATGACATTAGTAAGATATAGCTTTGCAAATTCTATCTGCTTAGGTGACTCTTCAGGTGAATTCTTGTAACCACACTCTATTACTACCCAGTCATATAGAGGTCTGTGATCCTCGAACTCAAGAGTACATATTGAATGTGTTATACCTTCAATAGCATCCTCAATAGGATGTGCAAAATCATACATTGGATAGATGCACCATTTATCACCTGTTCTATGATGTGTCATATGTGCAACCCTGTATATAACAGGATCTCTCATATTGATATTAGGAGATGCCATGTCTATCTTAGCACGAAGCACCTTCTCACCATCAGCATATTTGCCTTCCTTCATCTCTTCAAAGAGACGGAGGTTCTCCTCTACTGAACGGTCTCTGTATGGGCTATTCCTGCCCGGCTCAGTAAGCGTTCCTCTGTATGCTCTTATCTCATCAGCTGTAAGGTCACATACATATGCCTTTCCTTTCTTGATAAGCTTAACAGCATTCTCATACATCTGAGGAAAATAATCAGATGCAAAATAGAGTCTGTCTTCCCAGTCAGCTCCGAGCCATGCAATATCCTTCTTGATAGATTCAACAAACTCTTCCTTCTCTTTAGTAGGATTAGTGTCATCAAATCTCATGTTGAACTTTCCGTTATATTTAACAGCAAGCCCATAGTTTAATAATATAGACTTAGCATGTCCTATATGAAGATACCCATTGGGTTCAGGTGGAAAACGTGTCTTCACAACCTTGCAATGTCCATCAGCAAGATCCTTCTCTATAATCTGTTCAATAAAATTCTTTGAAACAGCTTCTTCATTATTATTGTTATCCATAGAAAATAAGTCTCCTTTGAATCATTTACTCATTTCTTCATTCTAACACACTTGCATCATTCAAGTAAATACTTTTTTATCTATATTATTATAAATCCCCATTGTACCTAGCAGAGTGCACCATACACTGTATTAAGGAGCTTCCTTATAAGCTTGTCATCTGTCCCATCACATTTTTGAATCACATACATTATTACCATGTTCTCAACAGGATCTATAAGGAAATAATTTCCTGTCCATCCATCCCATCCGAACGCTCCAAGCTGCACACTACATCCGGCACTATGCGGTGTGTCCATTACACGGCAAAGATTTCCATAGCCATAGCCTCTTAATGTCTCCCATGTCAAATCCTTCCTGCATGCATCATTAAGCTGATTGCTTCCCATGAATTCAACCGTATAAGGTGAGAGGATTCTTACACCGTCATATGTTCCGCCATTTGCAAGCATCATGGCAAACTTTCCATAGTCTTCCACGGTTGATACAAGTCCTGCACCTCCTGATTCAAATGCCGGTCTGCTGCCAAAGCCTTCCATTCCAAGATGTCTGTCCTTAGCAATCGCGAACACTCCCGGTTCAACGACATTATATATCTGTGCAAAACGCTCTTTTTTCTCATCAGGGACAAAAAATGCTGTATCCTTCATTCCAAGAGGCTTAAATATCTCCTTCTCAAGGAAATCTCCAAATCTCATACCCGATGCCGCTTCGACAACTGCTCCTAAAATATCCGCCTCTGTTCCATATCTCCAATGCGTTCCCGGCTCAAATGCAAGCGGCTGAAGAGCTATTCTTCTCACAAAATCCATCGTTCCCGGCTTCACTCCCATGTCCTGCTCACCGCTTATGGTATCATAAAGAAGAGCCATTCTCCTGCCTGCCTCATCTCCAAGATCCGGATAGACCGTACCGGCTGTCATATTCATCAAATCCCTGACCGTCATCTCATTCTTAGCCGGTACAACATTGTCTTCGTCTAAGACTTTCATATTCTCAACAGCAAACTCAGGAAGATATGCTGATACAGGACTGTAAAGGTCTATAATTCCTCTCTCCATAAGAATAAGAACTGCGACAGAAGTTATCGGCTTGGTCATTGAAAAACAGCGGAATATAGTATTATGTGACATATCATGACCTCTTTCAATATCTGCATACCCTGTATCAAAGTAAAATCTCTCCTTGCAATCCTTAAATACGGCTACACTTGCTCCTGCCGCATGTCCGTTTTTTACATAATCTTCAAACAATCTCTTAACATTTTCAAGTCTCTTATTGTTCATAATAATCCTCTTTTCTGAGCAGCCTGTAATATAAAAGTATTAAGACTGCGATTGATTTTCGCTCATATTTCAACCGCATATTTTATTTTCTTCTATTGTATCACCTAAATGTCATTTATGAAAGTGTGTATTTATGATATAATGAATGCAAGCGAGTTAACATGCTTGCATGATTAACGAGCGATGAAATTATTGAGTAAGCTATGCTTACGATATAATGAGCAAAAGAGAGTCGGAGTGAGCTTGCTCACTCTTGGCGAACAGCGAAATTATTGAGTGAGCTATGCTCACGATATAATGAGTGTAAATGATCAATACTATCCAAAATAAAGATAAGCGATGTTGTTCCTGCACAAGATCCAGCTTATCTTCATTGGTTGATAATGCGAACACGGACATCCAGAAAATCTTTAATTTTCGAGATGTACCAGGAAATACATAATATTTTAAAAGGAGCCCAACATGAAAAAACAACATCGTACAATCATAAAAGCCGTTTCAATAACCGCAGCCACATCCACTGCCGCTTCCATGCTTGCCGGTTCATTGCTCACATCCTTTTGCCTGAAAAAGAAAGGATACCTTGCCGATAAGTTCTGGAAAAGTGAAACTGTTGATATAAACACTCTCACTCCGGATACTCCCAAATATATAATTGAAAAGAATTATCTTTCCGCCATGGAACGCATGAAGAAATGGCATGCCACAGCCGAACGCGAGGATGTATCCATAACCTCACATGACGGATTAAAGCTTATAGGTCACATTTTTCCAGCTGAAGCTTTAACTCACAACTGGGTTATGCTTGTCCATGGATACCGAGATACCCCAATCAATATCCTGACTTACGCTCTCCCATATATAGAACGCGGCTATAATATCTTCTATCTTGAACAGCGCGCACATGGCAGCAGCGAAGGAAAATACATCGGAATGGGCTATCCTGAACACTTCGACCTTCTCGACTGGATTAATGTAATCGTAAAACGTGACCCGCAGGCTTCCATTGTCCTTCACGGCCATTCAATGGGTGCTGCCACGGTTCTCATGGCTACAGGCGAAAAGGCACTGCCTGATAATGTCATCTGCGCCATTGCCGACTGTGGGTTCAGTTCCATTCGCGGCGAATTTTCTTTCAATCTTAAGCAGCTTTTTCATCTTCCGCCTTTTCCTGCCTTGTATACAGCAGACTTTATCTCAAGATTTAAGACTGGACTTAACTTTAAAAAAGGCAATGTTATAAATTATGTCAAAAAAAGCAGTACGCCTACTTTTTTCATTCACGGAGACAGCGATATGTTCGTTCCGACTTCAATGGTATTTGAACTGTACAATGCAGCCGCATGTGAAAAGCAGCTCTATGTTGCACACGGAGCTGCCCACGTTGATTCACAGTATATTGACCCTGAACTGTACTACAGAAAAGTCTTTGCTTTTATTGATAAATATCGTACTTCTTCCCATCTCTAAAAAACACAGGAATGATATCAGGAGGTGCAGGGACAACTACTCTCTGCACTCCGCGGTATATTTCCCCTGTATTTGCATCCGTCCACGCTGCGCCTGCCGGAAGATATACACTTCTTTCTGTAACCTTCTCCTCCATCACAGGTGCCACAAGGATGTCAGGCCCGAACATATACTCATCTTCTGTTTTCCATGCCATTTCATCCTCATTAAAATCAAAGAAAAGCGGACGCATAACAGGTGCACCTGTAAGGCTCGCCTGTCTCATGCATTCACGGATATAAGGACGAAGCCTCTCGCGGATAAAAAGATATTTCTTTAAAATCTCATAATTATCATCGCCAAAGCTCCACACTTCATTATCCTGACCCGATGTCAGCTGACGTACATTGTTAATAAACTCTTCCTCTCTCTCATACCATGGAGAACGCTCACCATGCATACGGAATACCGGACAGAAGCACCCCCATGCGAACCATCTCACCAGAAGCTCCTTAAAATACGGATCCTTTATGTCTCCGCCAACGAAACCGCCTATATCGGATGTCCACCACGGAATACCTGCCAGCACATGTTGAGTCCTGCCTGAAGCTGTTCCCTCATAGCCCTGAAAGACGAATGTATATCTCCTGACCATGTGAGCACGCCGTACTTCTGGTTGCCTGCCCATACACATCTTTCATCCACCACAAGCCTCATCCCTGTTCCTCGTCAGCTTAAGTTTCCAAGCACCATAGTCGGAATAGTCTTATATGTAAATCTCTCCCCATAATCCTCCGAAATACACAGCTTTCCCTCCGGCACACCATTGACACCACATGCTATATATAATCTGTCAAGATTATCCTTATCAAGTGCCACCGCTATCGGAAAAGCTTCCGCAACATCAAGCATGGACACATGGCCCATAAAGCTTTTCCACCTCTGTTCATCATACAGATATCTGTAAACACCTCCGATATCCGTTCTCGCATAAAGTATTTCAGGCACTTTCACAAGCTTTTCTACCCTATTTTTTTTACTAATTTACCGTTAACTATTGACCTACAACCTGAATTGTCATTGTGCTTCCATCACAAGCCAATGTAACAATGACTTTATCATTAACATAATAGCTGGTCTGTCCATCAGGTGTTGAACCTGTAAACATTATACCACTGTTGTCTAAAATATCCCCATATGCTGCTGCCATATCCGCAGACACACCGGAAAATGTCATAACTGCTCCTCCGTCAATAGCATCGCAGCCTGTAAAGGTTCCTTCAGTCATATATGGAATCTGCGAAAGCACGCTATCCTTATTATCAAAATATGCATATCTCCCATCTGTAGTCTCAGATGGCTTTGTCGGTGCCTGCGTATCATTCTCTGCATATGTAAGAATATCCCAGTAATTTGCACCTGCTTCAACAAGCATTGTTCCATCCTTATAAATCAATGTCACACACATATCTCCGTTTGCAGCCGCAAGGTATGCTCTTGTTCCGTCCTGACTGTTAAGCGTATATTTTCCTTCATTAAGAACAGCCTGAAGATACTCGCTATAGCTGCTTTCTGTGGCATTGCTGAAACGAAGCCCCTCCACATATCCCTGATTGAAATATTCTTCATATACACCGGCATCAAATGAAGGAAGAGTATTAAATACACTGTTCTTATCTTCAAAATATACCGCTGCTCCGGTAAGCTCCTTCTTAGTTGTAGTCTCCTTCTGTGAAGGCCTGGTAGTCTCTTGGGTAGTCTCTTTGGTACTCTCCTTTGTGGTCTCTTTCTCTATCGTAGTCTCCTTCGACTCCTCAGTTGTCTTTTCAGGCTTTGTTGTCTCTATCTGTGTCTTCGTATACTCAAAAGTTCTTGTAATCTCTGAGATATCATCCTTCTTGCGACATGCAGATATCGCTGCCGTGGCAAATATAACCGCCGATAAAATCACTGATAATTTTCCTATTCTTCTTTTCATATTCCTCTCCATTTCCTTCATTAAGATATCAAAGCAATATCATCCATACTCTGACATCTTATAATTACATTTTAAAACTAAAATGTATTCTTTTATTATACCTTAACAAAGTAAAAAAGTGAATACCCTGTTTACCCGGCTCATATGTCTAAAATACCAATATTTAATTCGACAATTTTTATTTTAGCTGATACATTCCCAATTTAATCGTATCACTCATAGTTAATATGCCCATATAAAAAATGTCCCGCCACAGCAGCCAAAGCATTGCTTGCACCCATTGCAAGCCATATTCCATATGCCCCCAAAGTACCAAGCTTCCCGACAGCAAGCAGCATCGGTATACGCAGCAGCCAAAGCCATATAAATGACAATGCAAACGAAAACCTTGTATTCCCGGAACCGTTAAACACACACATATAATTCTGATACAGCGCAAGACCGGGCAATGTCACAAGCACGACTGCTATATAGCTGACTGCCGCTGTTACAGTATTTTCATCGTTTGACATAAAATTCACAAGCCATCTTCTTATCGGAAACAATATAACAAGCCCGGCAAGCATGATAATAACCGATGCGTTTCGACTTGTCCTGTAAGCTTTTTCTGCTCTCTCTTTATTTTTTGCTCCAATATTCTGACCGACAAATGCCGACATTGTCGTTGCTAACGCCATCACGACAGCGAGTATTATATTTGATATCTTATTTCCTATTGAAAATGCGGCGGAAATTTCCTTCCCCTCTTTTAATATAATCATCTGGAGTATAATAAAACCAAAGGATGCAGCAAGCTGTCCATAAACGGCAGGACCGGCTATTTTGTATAATTTTGTAAGTCCTCGTATATTAATCCGCATATCGGATACAGATATCACAAGCTTTCCTTTACCCGCAAATAAAGCTTTTATATAAAACGGCACAATACAGAGCTGCCCTGCCACAGAAGCGCCTGCTGCGCCCTTGATGCCAAAGCCGAACCCCATCACTAACACGGCTGCAAGCACAATATTTACAAATGCTGCCACTATCGACAAAATAACGGGCCGTATCATGTCACCCTCCGACTGGCATATCGAAGTAAAAGCGGTAAACACAAACAACGGTATCATCTCAAATGAACTTATTCTAAGATATGCCGATGCCTCAAAAAACACGTCGCTCTCCGCCCCCATAAAGCCAATAATCTCCGGTGCCATCAGAAACAGAACTGCATTTATCACAATACCTGCAATAAGTGACACACTCACAAGCAGACCTGCCTGTTGTCCGGCTCCTTCAAAATCCTTTTCGCCAGACATACGGCTGATAATCGCAACTCCGGCAGCGGCAAGTCCATTATTAATGGCAAGCATTATATTTATAACAGGCCACGCAAGCCCCATACCTGCCTGTGCTGCCGATGAATTTTCCATATGCCCCACAAAAAACGTGTCCGTTATATCCAGTAATGCTATTATAAAATCAGACAATACAAGCGGATAAGCTGTCATATACAACGCTTTGTATATATTTTTTTCATATAAAATTATCTCTGACTTATCCGTCATTTTTCTTTTCATTACTTCTGATATCCCTCCGACAATATTGCTGGCTTTTCGTTTTTTGTCTGATACCTCAATATTGTTTCCTGACGGATTTATAATATGCATATATATATATGATATCAGGGTCAAAAGGTCAAAAAGCCGTTCGTGCTTGCACGATTAGGCTTTTGAACTTGGGACCCGCAAAACATGAGGAAGCAGCGATTTATGCGGTAAATCAGCGGATTCCGAATGTTTTAGAATTGCGGGAGCTGTTTTACAGCGGAGCAATTCAAGGATATCAAATGATGGGCAAAATACCTTTTGACCCTCATATCATATATATTTTTCATTTGTCATATGTCATGCCGATACGCATATATTTCTGCATGCTGCAAGTATCGCTTGGAGCATTGCCGTCACTAACCAGCCCGAAAGCATTGCCGCCAATAAGCGCCCTGAAAGTTTTTCTTTCAAATTTAAAACCACACATGTCTGCATGCAATCTGCCTTTTTCTTAATAGTTGCGACTTTCTTTCATAAAACAAAGTCAGAATGACTATAATAAAGTAAAGCTATTCTGGGGTCGGTACATATGTTTTCAAAATATCTCTCAAAAGCAACTTGTTTTCTACTTTTTTTTACCTTACTGGTATTCCACATAGCATCCACAGCATACTGCGACAGCCCTCAAATCAGTGCTCCGTCAGCAATTCTTATGGAAGCTTCAACAGGAACCGTAATCTATGAAAAAGATGCCGATACGAAGCTGCGTCCGGCAAGCATCACAAAAATAATGACACTCATTCTCATATTCGACGCACTCGACAATGGAAAAATTACTCTTGACGAAAAAGTCACCGTATCCGAACATGCTGCCGGCATGGGCGGAAGCCAGGTATTCCTTGAACCCGGCGAAACACAGACTGTCGACACAATGATTAAATGTATATCTATTGCCAGTGCTAATGATGCATGTGTCGCCATGGCAGAGCACATAGCAGGCTCTGAGGCGGCATTTGTTGAGCGCATGAATGAGCGTGCAGCCGAGCTTGGCATGCTTAACACGCATTTTGTAAACTGCTGTGGGCTTGATGCCGATGGACATGAGACGACAGCGCGGGATGTGGCATATATGTCACGGGAACTTATAAACAAATATCCTCAGATACATGACTACTCCACTATATGGATGGACACAATAACCCATTCCACAAGACGTGGCGATTCCGAGTTCGGACTTACTAACACCAACAAGCTTATCAAACAATATGAGTGGGCAACCGGTTTGAAAACAGGCTCCACAAGCCTTGCCGGCTTCTGTCTGTCAGCTACCGCCAGCAAAAATGATATCGAGCTGATTGCCGTAGTCATGCATTCACCAAGCGGAAAAGAACGTGTTGCAGACTGCATATCACTGTTAAATTACGGTTACGGCATTGTAAGCCGCTATGAGGACACTTCCCCGCCGCAGATACCGGAAATACACATAAAAGGCGGAACAAAAGAGACCGTTGATTGTACTTATAAAAGCAATTTTTCATCTATCTTTTTAAGCAGTTATGACCCTGCTAAAATCAGCTGTCACTTCGAACTACTTGACAATATTGAAGCTCCAATATATGTCGGGGACACTATCGGCATGCTTGTGTATGAATATGACGAAGCTCCCATCGGAAGCATAGATATAACAGCCACTGAGGACATAAAAAAAGCCGGATACATTGACTATATCCGGCAATTGATGAACAATTTTTTCTGAAAATTTAATTATCCTTCTTAACAACCTCAAGCTCTATTCCAGAAAGCATTGCGGCTATTCGTGAATAGGTTGAATAAAAACTTCCGATAATCTTTTTTGAGTGTGACAGGCAGATAAGCTCAGCAAATGCATCGGCAATTCCCTTGTCACTGTCACGCTCAAAATTCTTCTCGGACATATAATAAACCCGCTCTCCAAAGCGCTTTTTAAGCTCCAATATGGTCTCTAAATCATCTGAGGCAATATAAAATGTAGCCCTGCTATCATTCTCTATCTCTTTTTCCATAGCGTCTATAAACACTTCAATCGGGCTGTTATTGATACACACCTGATTGTCGGTTCGTCGTATGTGTACACCTATATTGCTCGCACTGTCAATATTTTCTATAACGGCATCTGCTTTGTCACTCACATATTTTACAGGCTTTATAAACTCAAGCGGTCTTTCTATGCCGTTAAAATCATGGAACTGCGAGAATGCTCTTATGAATTTCAAGTCATTATTTTTCATGACTTCTTCATAATATGCATTCCCTTTCTCAACAAAAAGATCATATGTCGTGCCGACATCAGAAAAATAATCCGCTTTTTTACGAAGCTTTTTTTCAAGCAGCTGATATTTCAGCGTCGAAAATGGCTTATCCTTATAGCCAAAATCCTTGGCATGAATAATATTTATATCCTCAGGCAGAGAGAACACAGCTTCATTTACTGCTCCCATAACACGCTCCGTTTTCCACAATACGGTAAGCTCATCTCCTGTCTGTTTTGCCCAGTGATAAGCAGATGCCATTCCGAGAAAACGATTTCCAAGTCCTGCACATGGTTCAACTATGATCATACTCTGCTCCTTTATTTGTGTATATTATTTAAAAAGACCTCTCTTTTTCTTTGTCGTGCCGCCATCTGTAGTGTCAGCCGGCTTGTCACCGCGCATAAGCGCATCATAAGCTCTGAGTGCGTCCTTCTGCTCACTTGTCATCTTCTCAGGCACCTTGATACTAAGTGTAACGTAATGGTCACCCCTTAATTTGCTGTCGCGAAGTGTAGGTATTCCTTTTCCTTTTAAGCGGACTCTTGTACCTGTCTGTGTACCCGGCTTAACTTCATAGAGCACCTCGCCGTCTATCGTCTTAATTCTTATCTCATTTCCGAGTGCGGCATCGGCAAAGCTGATATACACATTCGAAAATACGTTGTAATCCTCTCTTGCAAATACAGGGCTTGGGGATACGATAACTTCCACTAAAAGGTCACCTCTTGGTCCGCCATTGGTTCCCGGCTCACCCTTGCCCCGTATTCTTATGCTCTGTCCGTTGTCAATACCCGCAGGTATTGTAACCTGAATCTTCTTGCGGTTAGCTATATAACCTGTTCCATGGCAGTCAGGACACTTATCCTTGACAACAGTTCCCTTACCTCCACACTCAGGACAGGTAGTTACATTTCTAACCATGCCGAAAAGTGACTGCTGTGTGTATACAATCTGACCCTTACCACCGCACTTTGTACACTGTACCGGTGATGTTCCGGCCTTTGCTCCTGTTCCATGACATGATGCACATTCATCCTTAAGAGTTATATCAAGCTCCTTTTCACAGCCAAATGCAGCTTCCTCAAAGGTAATTCTCACAGAGGCTCTCAAATTTGCTCCCTGCATAGGCCCATTGCTTCTTGCTCTGCTTCTTCCACCTCCAAACAAGTCGCCGAATATATCTCCCATGCTTCCGAATATATCATCCATATTAAAATCGTAAGCCTGACCACCTGCACTTCCGTCAAACGCCGCATGACCGAACTGGTCATACTTAGAACGCTTATCAGGATCACTGAGTACCGCATAAGCTTCGGATGCTTCCTTGAACTTAGCTTCTGCTTCCTTGTCTCCCGGATTGGCATCCGGATGATACTTCTTAGCTAACACTCTATATGCCTTTTTAATCTCAGCATCAGTGGCAGTCTTAGATACACCAAGTACCTCATAATAATCTCTCTTATCTGCCATTGTTTTTCCTCCCTGCAATAAAAATACTTAACACTCAAACAGAGTGAATGACTACCGGAGCCATTCACTCTATTTATTTTTAATGTATCAGCAAATCATTGTGCTTTAAAAGCTCAACAATTATGCAAACATCATATTATATTATACCTCTTTGTAATCTCCGTCAACAACATCATCACCATAATTGTTAGAAGATGTGCTCTGCTGTCCACCCATATTGCTCATGTCAGGACCTGCTCCGGCAGCTCCTGCCGCACCCTGAGCCTGCTCATACATCTTAGCAAATACAGGCTGAGCTGTGTTCATAAGTTTCTCCTTTGCTGCCTTAATCTCATCGATGTCGCTGTCTGACATATTCTCAGCATTAGTTCTGTCAAGAATTTCTCTAAGAGCCTTAATCTCGCTCTCAATGCTCTCCTTCTCGGATGCACTTATCTTATCGCCAACTTCATCAAGAGCCTTCTGTGTCTGGAATGCCATTGAATCAGCGTCATTACGTGCATCAATGCCTTCCTTACGCTTCTTATCCTGTGCCTCGTACTCGGCAGCTTCCTTTACAGCCTTATCAATATCTGCATCGGACATGTTAGAACCGGATGTGATTGTGATATGCTGCTCCTTGCCTGTGCCAAGATCCTTAGCTGATACATTAACAATACCATTAGCATCAATATCGAAAGTAACCTCAATCTTAGGTATTCCTCTTGGAGCCGGAGCAATTCCGTCAAGTCTGAACTCGCCAAGGAGCTTGTTATCTCTTGCGAACTGTCTCTCACCCTGTACAACCCTGATATCTACTGCGCTCTGATTATCTGCTGCTGTAGAGAATACTTCACTCTTCTTAGCAGGGATAGTTGTATTTCTCTCGATAAGTCTTGTTGCAACACCACCCATTGTCTCGATTGAAAGTGAAAGAGGTGTAACATCAAGAAGAAGGATATCACCGGCAGCCGCATCTCCTGCAAGCTTACCACCCTGAATAGAAGCACCGATAGCTACACACTCATCCGGGTTAAGTGACTTACTTGGCTCCTTGCCTGTAAGCTGACGAACCTTATCCTGAACAGCCGGAATACGTGTAGAACCACCTACAAGTAAAACCTTTGTGAGCTCAGAAGCTGAGATACCTGCATCTCTTAATGCGTTCTGAACAGGGATTGCTGTTCTCTCTACAAGGTCATGTGTAAGCTCATCGAACTTAGCTCTTGTGAGGTTCATGTCAAAATGCTTAGGACCGTCTGCTGTTGCTGTAATGAAAGGAAGGTTAATATTGGTTGTTGTAGCTGTTGAGAGCTCCTTCTTAGCCTTCTCTGCTGCTTCCTTGAATCTCTGAAGTGCCATCTTATCGTTTGAAAGGTCTACGCCTTCATTCTTCTTGAACTCAGAAAGCATATAGTCTGTAATCTTCTGGTCAAAATCATCACCGCCTAAGTGCTTATCACCGTTGGTTGCTAATACTTCGATAACACCATCACCTATATCAATGATAGATACATCGAATGTACCACCACCAAGGTCATATACCATAATCTTCTGCTCCTGCTCATTGTCAAGACCATAAGCAAGTGCTGCTGCTGTAGGCTCATTGATAATTCTCTTTACATCAAGACCTGCAATTTTACCAGCATCCTTAGTTGCCTGACGCTCTGCATCGTTGAAGTAAGCAGGAACTGTGATAACAGCCTCTGTTACCTTCTCACCAAGGTAGCTCTCTGCATCAGCCTTAAGCTTCTGAAGAATCATGGCTGAAATTTCCTGTGGTGTATACTTCTTATCATCAATTGTTACCCTGTAGTCAGTACCCATATGTCTCTTGATGGAAGAAATTGTCTTCTCAGCATTTGTAACTGCCTGACGCTTAGCAGGCTCACCTACAAGTCTTTCTCCTGTCTTTGTGAATGCTACTATTGATGGTGTTGTACGAACACCCTCTGTATTGGCGATAACCTCCGGCTTACCACCTTCCATAACTGCTACGCATGAATTTGTTGTTCCTAAATCAATACCAATAATCTTACTCATATCATTTTCCTCCTGATATTATATGAAATCTGAAAACTTACTGTGGCCTTTAATTAATTTGCTACCTTTACCATACTGTGGCGAACAACGCTGTCACGGTAAGTGTAACCCTTCTGGAAAACTTCGACGATAATGTTCTCTCCGACATTCTCATCCTCCACATGCATCACTGCATTGTGAAGATTAGGATCGAACTCCTTATCAAGCGCCTCAATTTCCTTAACTCCTGCATCTTCAAGCTGCTTTACAAGCTGCTTATATATCTTATCCATACCATCGACAAAAGGCTCTGTCTTCTGCTCTTCTGATACGGTTGCAAGACCTCTCTCAAAGCTGTCTATAACCGGTAAAAGCTTCTCAATTATATCCTTAGCTCCTACCTCGAACATTGCTGTCTTTTCCTTCTCTGTTCTCTTGCGGTAGTTATCAAACTCTGCAAGCGTTCTTCGATACTGGTCAGTCAGCTCATCAATTTTCTGATCCTTTTTATCTTTCTTTTCTTTCTTATCCTTGTTAAAGAAGCCTTTTTTCTTAACCTCCTCGTCACCTTCTGACGTATCGGAAGTATTATCTGAGTCATCAGCCTGTGCTGTCTGTTCCGACTCAACTGCAACATCTTCAACAGTTTCATTGTTATCTTCATTGGTTGAAGTGGTATCAATAATCTCCTCCTCGGAAATATTGTCCTTCTTCTCAAACTGCTCTGCCATCTGTTCTCCGCCTTTCTTACTTACTAGGGTTAAATTTCGAATCAAGCTGAACCTTAATACTTTTTAATGCTTCGACTACTTTCTCGTAGTCCATACGCTTAGGTCCAACAATTCCGATGGTTCCCTTCACACCTTCATCAAGCTCATATGTTGCAGTGACTACACTGCAATCCTTCATGGTCTGAACCGGTGTCTCATTACCAATGTATATCTGTATACCGGTGTCATCATCCTTGTTGAGCGCATCATTTACAAGCTGTGTTAGTTCTTTCTTTTCCTCAAATGTGGATATCAGCTCACTTGCCTTTGACTGCGTGGACAACTCAGGATATTTAAAAATATTAGTTGCACCGCTGGTATATATCTGAAGGTCATCAGGTGAACCTGCCACCTCAGCCACCGCATCAAGTATATCATGGATAAGCTTTGAATACTCACCCGCCTGACCGGTAAGCTTTGAAATAAGCGTCAGGTTAATTTCTTCAACCGTCAGTCCGTTAAGACTGCTGTTTAGAAGAAGATTGAGCTTTAACAATGTCTCATTATCAAGCTCTGTGTCAACCTGAATAATCTTGTTCTTGATAAGATTACCATCTGTCACGATAACCATAAGTATCTGCCCCGGCTCGACCTGCGAAAGCTGTATAAACTTAAGTCTGTTGCCTGTATACTTAGGTGCTGTGACAAGTGTTGCATAATTGGTGTTATCAGCAAGCGTCTTTGCTACATTCTGCAAAAGCGTCTCAACTTTATCCACCTTGTCAAGAAGCATATCCTGCATCTTAAGAAGCTCATGCTCTTTATCATCAAGTTCCTGCTTCTTGTCTGCCATCATTCTGTCAACATATAATCTGTAACCTGCATCGGAAGGTATTCGACCTGCCGATGTATGCGGCTGAATGATGTATCCAAGCTCCTCTAGATCAGCCATCTCATTTCTGATGGTGGCTGAACTTAAATTCAAGTCCGTATATTTTGAAATCGTCCTTGAACCTACCGGCTCGCCTGTCTCAAGATAGTTGCGGATGATTGCCTCTAATATCTTAACTTTTCTATCGTCAAGTTCCATCTGCCTCCTACCTTTCTCTTTATTAGCACTCTTTGAATTTGAGTGCTAACATTTTTGATATACTAAAAATATCACTCCTTTATATATTTGTCAACAGGAATTTTTAAATTTATTCTTATTTTATAATTATTCCGTTTTGTTTATTTTTTATTATATTTTTGCTGTTTATACCATTTTAAAGTCAGAATAACTGATGCGTCATATGCAATATAATATGAATTAGATTCGGATGTCAAAACATGCTTCATAAACTTAATTGTGTATAAATATAATCCATTATACACATATAAACTAAATCAGCATGTTTCGACACCCGAATCCTAATTATACAAAAAAGCTTCATACAGGACCTGTATCCTGTATGAAGCTATAACCGGCATCTACGTTGTTTTCATATTTAAAGACTTACATGTCTTTTACATTATTCTCTTAATCTAAAGGCTTACATGTCTTTCAAGAAGTCTGGCTGTTGCTATAACTGCCCCAATAATTATAATAAGAAAGAACACTGTACGCCAAAGTCCCGAAAGGGCAACCTGCGTGAAGCTTTCCGGATACTCGTACAGCCTTGGCAGAAGTCCTCCTATCTTATTAATAACAATAAATAAGATAATGTATACGACAACACTTATCAATCCCTTGATTTTCTTATTCTGAAGTACTGTTGCCGTAGCAGTTACACTCATATATGCAAGTGTTACAGCCATAAAGAAATTCACCAGAAAATTCACAATGACTGCTGCTGCACTATAAAAAACATTCAGCATATCTATTCCAAGCATCGACATCATCTCAGAAACCATCTCAAGAACGCTTATCTCCTGCTCCCACATTTTTCCGAGAAGCCTCCAGTCAATAATGCCAAGTATTACTAACAGAATCAAAATTACAGCTCCGTTAAAGAGCGTGTACAAAAGCTTAGAACCAATTATCTTAATCGCACTGTTAGGTGTCATGAACACAAGATATGCCGTCTTATTCGACAATTCCCTGCTGTAAGTAGCTATACCCATTATAAACACCATAAAAAAGCATATTATTGCAGCCATAAGCAAGAACCACGACCCGCCAAGTGCTTTGTTTTTGTTATCTGCTATAAAGCAGGCATACATAAAATAAAGCTGTGCCGCAAGGATTATACCGCACATAACAGCCATGCCATACAGATTCTTTCGAAATTCATATTTTATCAGCTTGAACATGTATTTCCCCCTCCTACGAATAAATACTCTTATATATATCAACTATCGACTTGCCGTACTCATCCCTGAGAGCCGATGCCTCTCCCTGCTTCACAATCGTTCCGTTCTTGACAAAAACCGCATAGTCTATAATCTTTTCAAGCTCATCTACAAGATGGCTCGACAATATAAATGAACGGTGCCCGTCCACGTTAGCAGTAATTATATCTATTATTTTATCCCTTGCAATTATGTCAATTCCATTTAACGGTTCATCCAACATGATAAGCCGGCTGTCTCTTGCCAATGTCACTGCAATCTTAAGCTTTGCGAGCATTCCCGATGACATTTTGCTTGCCTTAGTCTTTCCTGCAAGCTCCATGCTTTCAAGTAAATCGAGATACTTTTTCATAGAAAAATCTTCAAAAAAATCCTGATAGTATTTTCCGATATCAGTACAGTTCATGTATGAATAGAAATAACTCTCTGTCGGCATATATGCGATATGCTTCTTTGACTCAACTCCAATCGGGGCTCCTTCATATAAAATAGTCCCCGCCGTCTGTTTCGTAAGCCCTGCAATCATCTTCATAAGTGTCGTCTTTCCACTTCCATTAGGGCCAAGCAGTGCATAGATACGCCCTGCCTCTATATTCATTGTTATATTCTCGACTGCTGTTACAGTCATATATTTCTTTTTTAATTTTTCAATCTCAACCATATATCCCCCATTATTATGTAATTCTGTCGGTCAATGATATTTGCAATCCGCTTTCGCTTCCTGCTCATAAGAGTTCACCATGTCACCCGATGGTAATAAGTTTTGTCGTTTATTTTATAAATCATAACATCCACATGGTAAATATGTCCTGCCGGCTAAGACAGGACATATTAAAAAAAAGGCAGGCTGCATCCTGCCATATGTATCTAATTTTTGGACACTATCTGATAAACATCAATCTTAAATTGATCTGCAGCACTTATTCCGACAAACCGGCAGCCATATAATGTCTCTTCCTCACCCATATTCTCCATTCTTACAATCTCGATAACTGTGTCAAAGGATTCCTTTGTCCACAAAACAACTTTCGAATCATAGAATGAGTTGAGTACAAGTCTTTCCTTAGTCCTGAAAGCCATTCCATCCTTGGAAATATTAACAACATTTACTTCAAATTCATCCTCTTTAAGTCCGTACACCAAAGGGTTATCCGTAACCTTCTGAAGCTTAATCTTTACATTGATTCCTATTCTTCTTGACTTTCTCTTCTCCTGAATATCCGGCATTATATAATCCTCCCTGTTCTTTGCTGTCAGTCATGTATGAACATAGCATCCCCAAAACTGAAAAATCTGTATTTTTCAGTTACTGCAGTCTTATATGCGTTCAGTATATTATTGCGCCCTGCAAGAGCCGAAACAAGCATAAGAAGCGTAGACTCAGGCAGATGGAAGTTCGTTATCAGGCAGTCAACGGCCTTGAACTTATATCCCGGATATATAAATATATCCGTCTCTCTGCTGTCCGCATGTACAATTCCATTATCATCAGTTGTAGATTCAAGTGTGCGAAGACTTGTTGTACCTACACATATTATCCTGCCGCCGGCCGCACGCGCCGCATTAATCTTATCAGCCTCCTCTTTCGTGACAACAAACATCTCAGAGTGCATGTGATGCTCCTGTATATTTTCTACTTTTACAGGTCTGAATGTTCCAAGACCTACATGAAGAGTTACATTGGCAATAATGACTCCCTTTTCCTCAAGCTTCTTAAGAAGCTCCTTTGTAAAATGAAGTCCTGCTGTAGGTGCAGCCGCAGAGCCTTCATACTTAGCATAGACAGTCTGATATCGGTTCCTATCCTGTAGCTTATGAGTGATATATGGCGGCAGCGGCATCTGACCAAGCTCATCTAAAACAGCTTCGAAGACACCTTCGTAATAAAATCTGATAAGTCTGTTGCCATCATCAACCACATCAAGAACCTCTGCTGCAAGCTTGCCATCACCAAATATTATTCTGTCACCCGGTCTGGCCTTCTTGCCGGGTCTTACAAGCACCTCCCAGATATCATTCTCTCTGCGTTTTAAAAGAAGAACCTCTATGGAAGCTCCTGTTCCTTCTCTCACTCCCATAAGTCTTGCCGGTATAACCTTCGTATTATTGAGTACAAGGCAGTCGCCCGGATTTAGATAATCTGTTATATCCTTAAAAACCTTATGCTCTATCTCCCCCGTATTCTTGTCAAGAAGCATAAGTCTTGATGATGACCTGTCTTCAAGCGGATCCTGCGCTATAAGCTCCTGTGGCAGATCATAACTAAAATCATGTAAATTCAATTCTTTTCCACTCCTGTGTATACAATTATATGTAGTTATTATATCTTTAATACCGTCTAAAATCTATAGTTATTGATGTATGTAGTGTAGGTAATTAGACCTACTTTTTTACATCCATATCTCTATTTTCAAAAGAAACCGGACATGCATCCTTTATCATGAATACATGTCCGGACATAACTCAAGTCAGCGTATGGCAAATCTGCATTCGACTGTTACAAGCCATCCTGCAACGCATTGCAAATTTCAGCCATCCATTGATTTAGCTTCTCATAAGAGCACCGTATACATCTCTCAGACGGTTTACAATGCCATCCACAGCCTTATCCGTCATCTCATCTGTCACATCGAACTCATGTGATGCAAATACGATTCTAAATGCCATGCTCTTCTTTCCAAAGCCAAGCTTCTCACTCTCAAAGATATCGAAAAGGTCAACCTCAGAAACAAGCTTATCTGCCTTCTCAATCGCAGCGATAATATCGCCGCACTCAACCTTCTTGTCAACTATCATTGCAATATCTCTGCTTGTCTTAACAAATGTTGACTCCGGTGTATAAGTTATCTCTTCCTTGAACTTAGTCTTTAATAAGTCATAGTTAAGCTCTGCAATGAAAATCTTGGTATCATTCTTCTTATCCTTTGCAATAGCAAGTGAGTCAATAACATCATATCTTAACTGTCCGAATGTACCTATCAGAGTGCCATCGCAGTAAACCTCGGCTGTTCTTCCCGGATGAAGGTAAGAAACATTTCCTCTCTTGTAAGTGAATTTGATATTATTATAGGAAGCAAAATTCTCAAGTGTTTCCTTCATAGTGAAGAAATCCTCTTCTGAGCCTGATGTGCCAAGGCAGAGCGTCTTGACTTCATCAGGTGCCTGTGTAAGCGGAAGCTCCTTTGGAATATATACATTAGCAAGCTCGAAGAAACGCAAATCGGTATTGCCGTTCTTGATATTATTCTCAATAGCTCTCACCATGGCCGGTGCCATAAGTGTTCTCATCACACTCAAATTCTCGGTGATAGGATTTAAAATCTCTATAACCTTTCTTTCCTTTGCATCAGCAGGTATTAAGAACTCATCAAGCTCATCCTTGGATGTCATTGCAATAGTCTGTATCTCA
Organism: uncultured Eubacteriales bacterium; assembly: GCA_900545175.1. GTDB lineage: Bacteria > Bacillota > Clostridia > Lachnospirales > Lachnospiraceae > CAG-882. Next base: position 70,707 of record UQYF01000003.1, on the reverse strand, counting down.
TAGTAGCCCTGCGTGCAGAGGAAATTCTTTACAGAGAGCTCCTTGCTCTGCGCTGCATTCAGACCTCCGTTTGTTACAAGAGCCTCCCCGAGAAATGTAGGAACAACCTTGTCATAGCCATACTCTCTTATAATCTCCTCAGCGATATCCTGATAATTTTCGATATCTTCACGATAACGAGGAATTGCAAGAGTAAGAACACCGTCAGATAACTCGACCTCAAATGCAAGATTCTTAAGAATTCTCACCATCTCATCCTCAGGCACCTCTATACCTAATACATAATTTACTTTAGCAGCAGGAACTTTGATTACTCTCTTTTGTGTAGATGCACCTGCACTCACGTCTAACTGAGTGGAGCTTACCTTTGCAACGCCAAGTGTTGTTACAAGATTAAGCGCTCTTGCCATACCGCACTCTACAGAGTACTCATCAATACCCTTCTCATAACGTGATGCCGCATCAGACTGAAGACCAAGACCTCTTGCTGTCTTTCTGACATTATCCTTCATAAACTTAGCAGACTCAAAGAGGACTTCCTTCGTATTCTCGGTAATCTCGCTGTTAAGACCTCCCATGACACCGGCAAGACCTACAGCCTTTACCTTATCACAGATAAGAAGATTGTTGTGTGTGAGAACTCTCTCCTTGCCATCAAGTGTAATTAACTTCTCTCCATCCTCAGCTCTTCTCACAACGATTGATGAGCCTTCAAGTGTGTTAAGATCAAATGCATGCATTGGCTGTCCTATTTCAACAAGAACATAATTAGTAATATCAACCATCGCATTGATTGCATTATGTCCTACAGCGATAAGCCTTCTCTTCATCCAGAGAGGTGACTCCTTGTACTGTACTTCATATACATAATGGCCTAAATATCTCGGACATATATCCTGACTGTCAACAGTCACACTGATTTCCGGCTTAGTCGTTCCGTCACATGTATAGCTCATATCAGGAAGCTTGATTTCTTTTCCAAGGAATGCCGCAACTTCACGCGCAAGACCAAGTACCGACTGGCAGTCAGGTCTGTTGGCAGTTACAGAGATATCGAATACATAGTCATCAAGCTCAAGATATTTCTTTATATCCTCACCTACAGGTGCATCATCATCAAGAATCATAATTCCATTAACGTCTGCACCCTTATACCAGTCCTTGTCAAGACCTAACTCTGCTCCTGAGCAGAGCATACCATAGGACATCATGTCCTTCATCTTTCTAGGTGTGATTTCCATACCGTTAGGAAGCTTAGCTCCAACTATACATGCAGGAACCTTGGCACCCTGAAATACATTGTCAGCACCTGTCAGGATAAGATGGTCATGTCCCTGCTCACCGCAGTCAATGTGACAAATGTAAAGATGTGTTCCCTCATACTTCTCTATGGAAGTAACCTGTCCTACATATACCTTCTCGATATTCTCACCGAGATATTCAACTCCCTCAACCTCGAAGCCAGCACCGAAAAACTTCTTTTCAAGCTCCTGTGGAGTGACATCTATATCTACATATTCCTTTAACCAACTAAGTAATACTTTCATATCTTTTCTCCATTTCTGACCGTTATGCCTTGAACTGCTTTAAGAAATCAATGTCATTTTCAAAAAGCTTACCCATGTGATTGATACCATACTTAAGCATTGCGATACGCTCAATACCGATACCGAATGCAAGTCCTGAATACTCCTCGGAATCTATTTTGCAGTTTTCAAGAACCTTCTTATTGACGATACCGCCACCAAGAACCTCTATCCATCCTGTACCCTTGCAAAGTGAACAGCCGCAGCCGCCACACTTAAAGCAGCTTACATCAACCTCAACCGATGGCTCCGTAAATGGGAAGTATGACGGACGAAGTCTTGTCTTTACATCGCCTGTAAAAAGTTTCTTAACAAACTCATCAAGCATACCCTGAAGGTCGCAGAGCGTGATGTGCTTATCGACTACAAGTCCCTCCATCTGGCTGAACATAGGTGAATGTGTCGCGTCAGAATCGGAACGGAATACCTTACCAGGCACAAGAACCTTGATAGGAGGCTTCTTTGCATCCATTGTACGAATCTGTCCCGGTGATGTATGTGTACGCAGAAGCAGATCATCTGTGAGCCAGAATGTATCCTGCATATCTCTTGAAGGATGATCCTTTAACACATTGAGTCTTGTAAAATTGTGGTCATCATCCTCAATCTCCGGTCCTTCAAAAATCTCAAAACCCATTCCGGCAAAAACATTAATCATCTCATATTTTACAGCAGTAAGTGGGTGAAGATTTCCCATAGGACGTGTCTTTACAGGTACGGTTACATCTATAGTCTCTCTCTCGTACTTCTGTGCAAGTTCAAGAGCCTCTATCTCCTTCTTCTTCTCATCGTACTTTTCCTGAACCCAGTTCTTTACATCATTGACAAACTGACCGTATGCTTTCTTTTCTTCCTTGGCAACCTCCTTAATTCCATTCATAAGGCTTGGAACCGAACCATTCTTGCTAAGGTATGTCTTCCATACTTCCGAAAGCTGACTCTCGGACTTGGCTGTCTCAATGTCATTTAAGAATTTCTTCTTCAAATCATCCGCATTAAACATCTCATTTACTCCTTTTCTTTTTTCATCATCTGTGTATAAATTTGAATTGCTCCGCAATTCGACACAAATTCGCAATCCGGCTTATCAGCCTGCTTGCTCATTTATGTTATGTTTAAACAATTTATACACTAAAAAAACCCCGCCCCTCAAAAAATGAGGGACGAGGCATAATCTCGCGGTACCACCCTGATTCCCGGATATCCGGACACTCAACTAATGCGTAACGTGCATATACGTCACTCTCTACAAGCAATCTTCCTTCAAGAGTGCAGCTCCAACGGGAACTTCAACAAATATCTGAACCTTAAACGGGCTTCCAGCCGATGACCCACTCTCTCTGTCGGAAAATATCTGCCTACTATATCATATGCCTTATAGCAATGTCGGTTATGCATTACAGCATATAATCTTCGTTTTCACAGCTTTTAAATATTATTAATTGAATAATCCAGATTCTTAATCTAAAAACATTCAATTACTTTTAAATTTTAACACAGTAATCTCTTTTGTCAAGCACAAAATATTTTCTATGTATGAAAGAGCATGCTATTTATCAATAGAACCTGATACAGAATAATTTCCATACTCATCACATGTTAACACTGCATTTACATACATACCAGAGCCATTAATCTCAAATTTCTTGTATGCAACATTCATATGAACAACTGTCTCTCCTGTGTCATCAAGTGCTATCGGCTCGTCATCAAGCATTAAATATGCGCCAAAATCGACATTAGAAATCCATCCTGCCGTATCCTCTGACCACTCTATAGTTCCATTGCAGCTTATCTCTCCGCTAAGACAGTGTATCATATTAAAATCATCCATATACCATGTCTTTACCGGAACAGACTCTGACACCTGCACCGACTGATACTCTATCTGCGTTACAGTCTCTGATTCCTGTTCTGTCTGATATGCCGGCACACTTGTAGAGCATGCAAGCGATACCAGCATTCCTAATGCTGCCGCCTTGGATAAAAGCTTAACCAAAAATCCTTTCCTCATCATGTTCACCCTATTAGAGAATACTCTAACCCTTTCCATTTTTAATACAATTAGCCACTTCGTAACCCATTATTCTGACTTTTTATACAGTATCATTCTATAGCATACTTGTATTTTTTTCAATGGTAACAACAGACTATTTTTCGTCTTTACTGCTCAAAGCCGCCAACTCTCTTAAAAATGCCTTGTCTGAATATGCAAAAATATTATCCTTCTCCTCAAGCAGTGCATAATTGATAAGCTCGAAATCATCTATTTCCTCTGACCATCTGTACTGTAAAATCACATCTAAAACAACATATTCGTCCTCAAATACTTCGTGGTCATTTCTACCATAAAATATAACCAGTACGCTTCCGTCATCCAGTACAGCAAGTTCTCTTGGATACATATACATCAAACCTGCTTCAAGCTTTGCCATTTTCCCATCTCCGAGCTTTTTTTGTTTCAGGCTCAGTTTAATCCACTCTTTCTGCTCGTCAGGCACCTTAATATCATAGTCTGATTCCTGTATGTCAACCGGCATCATATGTATCCATTCTGCTCTCACATCATCATAAAATGCAAGATAAGCCCAGGAATCACTGCCGCTGCCATCACTTCCATATAATATTGTCTCAGCAGTGCCATCCCCATCAATGTCATTCTCAATAACGTAATTATAACGACAATATAAATAATCATAATACCAATATGGGTATTTATCGTCCTCAGGCGGTCTCCAGTCCTCGTCCACTCCGAAGCAATCTATGACATACTTCAAATATATGTCCTCAGAAGGTTCCATCCCGGATGCTGTGATATTATATACCTGATTAATTGCCTTATTGAATCGTTCGATATCCCTGCTCTCTGCTTTACCACAGGCTGTACACTGCGCCAGAAAAAGCATAACTGCCACAACACACAATGCTCTTTTCAATTTTTACCACTCTCCAATTTTTATAAAATACATACAGTCAATATTCCAGCCTACTTATTATCTTTACTGCTCAAAGCCGCCAACTCTCTTAAAAACGCTTTGTCCGAACATGCAAAAATATTATCCTTCTCCTCAAGCAGTGCATAATTGATAAGCTCGAAATCATCTATTTCCTCTGACCATCTGTACTGTAAAATCACATCTAAAACAACATATTCGTCCTCAAATACTTCGTGGTCATTTCTACCATAAAATGTAACCAGTACGCTTCCGTCATCCAGCACAGCAGGTCTTATTGGATACATATACATCAAACCGGCTTCCAGCTTCGCCATTTTCTCATCTCCGAGCTTTTTTTGTTTCAGGCTCTGTTTAATCCACTCTTTCTGCTCGTCAGGCACCTTAATATTATAGTTCAGCTCCTGTATGTCAACCGGCATCATATGTATCCATTCTGCTCTCACATCATCATAAAATGCAAGATAAGCCCAAGATCCCATGGTATCTCCATCTCTTCCATGCAGTATTGTCTCAACAATGCCATCCCCATCAATATCATTCTCCAAAACATTGTTATAACGACAATATGTATAATAATAATGCCAATATGGGTATTTATCGTCCTCAGGCGGTCTCCAGTCCTCGTCCACTCCAAAACAGTCTATGACATACTTCAAATATATGTCCTCTGAAGGTTCCGTCTCAGACATTCCAATATTATACATTCGATTAAACGCTTTATTGAATCGTTCGATATCCCTGCTCTCTGCTTTATCACAGCCTGTACACTGCACCAGAAAAAACATAACCGCCACAATACTCTTTTCAACTTCTACCACTTCCCTATTTTTTATTAAAAAAAACATTAACCGATGGGCTACCGGCTTTTCCGTATGCCTGTTCCAATTCAGCAGCCGTATTATATGTCCCCTTCCCCGCCATAGCAATATCATAAATCATGCTTTTATTTCCTTTATCATCCTCAAGCTGTACTCCCCCACTTACATCCGTAATTTTTTTGCCATTAATCTTACTACTTGCCGATACTAAATAAATCTGGTTACTTATTCCATACGGTCTTGGCACGACATGCGACCAAGTATCTTTAGAACTGTCCGTCAACATCAGACACGCTAAGTAAACAGCATTTTTCCAGCCCAGACTGTTCACTATCGTGCCAAATCCCACTCCCTTCTGCAATGCATAAAACTGGTCAGGAGTAACCACCTGGTCTAATGACGTATTAAATTCATAACGTCTATTTAACATTACCCAAGCTATAGCATTTTGATCAGCAGTATACGTTGTATTCTCACCATATATCGTCCTTGCAATCTTTTCTACAAGCGACATACTCCCCACATCATCAGGCGTCTTAGCCTTAACAAAATTGGAATTACTCATTAAATCAGCCGCCCACTCATCGGCTGCCAAATCTACCTCCTCATAATATGTGGATAAAAGGCTTATACCGTCCTTCTCATAAAAAGGGTTGCTCTCATCAATATCAGAAACATTCAAACCGATTACGACATCCCTTAAAGCATCCGTATACAGTCCTGAGTAATAATACCAGCCTGTTTCCTCATCCCAGTAATCTCCATACAAACGGATTTTATTATAATTTCCTATGAAGTCATTCGACTCTTCCTTAACCCAATCTCCTCCTGCATTTTTTAATACGCTTTCAATATTAATACCTGAGTAAGTGTATCTTGCAATTTCATTGTTGCTGCAGTCAGAAATGCCTGTTATTTTTCCGGATTCATCCCTATTCAGATAATACATTTCACTGTCTATCAAAAAAGCATTACACTCTTTTGCACCATTACTCTTTTCAGCATAAAGATACTCGATATTTCTTCCATCCCTGTTTTCGGCAGTCAGATATCCGGCTTCGTATGAAAAAGTACTGTTTGCCGCCCCCTCCTTTGCAATTCTGTTTCCTTCATCATCATACCCTGCCGTAAATAAAATCTCTCCATCGAAAATCACTTTAGTAATGTTTCCGTTTACCGTTGTAATTTCATATCCGTCATCATAAATTACATTCTCGACTGCTTCCTCATTGCCAACACTAACGTCAACCGAATCATTGTCTCCCGCCATAACCACTGTAGGAACCACTGCGCTTATCATTCCCACACCCAAAACTATCGCTGCCACTTTTCTTAATGTTCTCATATTGCTTTTCTCCCTTCGCAAAATATATTTGTATTACAGGTTCATCTTAACACCAAAAAATTTATAACACCATGGCATAATTGTAATATTCTTAAAAGTCGCAATATTTAGAAAATTACAGTTATGCCATGGTAATTTTATCAATACAGGCCTATAATACATCTTGTTTTTAATATACAAATCGAAAGGAAACTCCTATGAAAAGCAAAAAGTATTTTCTTATTAATTACTAATAATCGTTTTTTCTACAAGCCCATTATATTTTACTGGTGACAAAACGCAGATTGATTTATTTTCAGATGAGGATATTGATTACTTCATCAACTATGACTGATTTCATCATACATACGTTTATAGTCCTCCGCCTTATTATGATAGAATTTTTGCAGCATATCATTTCCCATAAACCATGCAAACAGACAGGAATAATTGCATTTTTTAATATCATCCTGTGAAATTGTTACTTTCTGTGCATTGTTCCATGCTATGCTGTACAAAAAGCTCCCCACAACACATGCCCTCCCGCATGACAGTTCCAGTGCAACTCCCTCTTCCGCCAGTTTACATGATTCCTCATATTCTCCTAAGTTGCCGCTGCAGCTTGAAAATCTTCGCAGCATACTTTCAGTGAACATCACTGTCCTTTTTCGCTCCACAATATCCGCCGGCAGTTTATTGTACATTCTCCTCAACATATCAACACATTCCCTATTATTTATATTGCTCAGGCAGTCAATGTAATTGCCTATTATTTCATTTTCCACCACAGTGCAATATGTTATCTTGTCAGCATTGGTTATAATTCTTTCAAAATTATCTCTATACTTTTTGATTGCGCCTGCATAGTCAAGCTCCTTTTTACAGACATCCAGTTTTATCCGCACCCAGTCAATCACCGTTTTATTTATGTATATATTCATATCCAGCATATTTTTCAATTTAGAATATATGTCCTCACATAAAGCGATATTTCTATGCGTAAGCGCATCGACAAAATCATCCCACAATTCATTTGCTCTCACATCTTTCGACACCACTTTATCACTATACTGGACTCCTTCCACGCCAAGCTTCTTGAACAACATATCTATTGTGTTTCTTCTCGGCATATTTTTTCCGTTGATTATTCTGCTGATAGTTCCGGCATCAAGCTCTGTACCGGCTAATTTTTCAACCGTCATACCGTATAGAATTCTTCTTTCATTTACAACCTTATCCACAGGATAAAAAATACCGTTTATATAATATGGATACCACTCATAGTCCTGCTCATGAATATCGTATTGTGCGTACAAATCGTCAAGACATTCCAACAGCTTTGCATATTCCTTTTGTGAATCTCTTCCACTATACACACATAAGCTGTTACGGTATATAAGAAGTTCTCTTAAAAAATACAGCCTTCTTGTCTTTCTAAGACATTCAACTGCGTCATCACATATGTTAAAATATATTTCAAGTGTATTCTTATCAAGCTCAGATAGCTCTGTAATTCTAAGAATACCGCTTACTGCCTTTGGATATATCCTTCCCTTTATCCATCTGTCCATGGTGCTATCTTCACATTTTTTCATAAGCTTTGTGTACAGTCTTTTTGCTCGTACACTGTCCCCTAGCTCTGCTGAAATTGCAGCTATCTCACATATTATATATGCCTCATACACAGACATACACACAATGTCATCATTTTTCTCATACCTTGGCATAGTATACTCTATGGCACGTTCGTAAAGCTTCAATGATTTTTTCTTATTTCCGAAAATATATTCAAGCCTTGCCTCCACATAATCTGTAAACTGTCTGTTCAGGTGATTCTTCATATCATATTTATTTTTATATTGTTCCAGACTCTTAGCTGCAACAGCATAATCTCTCATGCCTATGTTTTCGAGCAGATGCTCTCTGTCATCAAGCTGCTCATACTCTTTTGAATTGATACACATACCGCTGCGCTTCTCATCAATTCCCAGACGCTGCATAATTGCACCTCTGATATGAATATTTACATCAAAATCCCCACTCTCAAATCTTGCATAAGCAGCCACACTGCATATACCCGAATAAACCTGTACCATACTTAAATTTCTATGTCTGCGCACATTTTTTATCAATGCACTCAGATAACCATTAATATTCTGCACACTAATCTCCTCCACAAATAATTTCAATTATATAGCTGTAAGTCCTCCTCCATAGCATACCTGTAAAGCATCTGTTGTATCACCTTCAATATCTGCACTATAAATTTCCTTTTATACTTTTTTATATAAAAATATAAGGATCTGCATTAAAACAGGTCCTTATAATCCTCCTGCAAAAATCTGTGATATATTATATGACAGCCTTCGTCCTTGAAACAGTAATAATATTCATCTCCGCCCTGTGCTCCATCTGCTCCATAATCAAAATGCACCACATAGTCAAACTCATCATCCTTCGCTTTTTCTATGACTACATTCTTGGAATATCTATGGAACAAGTCGAATATTCCCTGCATCGTACAGTCAAGTCCTCCGACATAAGCAATCAGTTCACTTAAAAAACCATCCGGTGCAATATTTTCATGGACATACTCGCTTCCCTCCTTTGGAATAAGAAAGCAGAAACGCCCGTTGCTCTGTGTAACCTTGACATCGCCAAGCTTACTTCTAAAATCATCAGGCAGGCTGCTGAGTCTGTCAAGCATCGCCTGTGCGTCATCTGTCGTTTCAAAAAAATGATTGAGCGATGAGAGCGGATAATACAATCTCACATCTTCCCTGCAATAGCCAAGCTTTATCTGCTGCTCCTCAATTATATCCACAAGATTTTTTTCTAATTTTGCATAGCCTGTACTGTTCATTTTAATCCTCTTTTCTGAGCGATTTACCGGATTGGGGTGTAAAAACATGCTGATTTATGTTAAGAGTGTATAGCAGGTTATATTTATACATATCAGCTCTATTGTACGAAGCAAGGTGTTCTAAGGACTCTGATAAACGCTTTTATTACGTCCGCCACCGAATCAAAGCATACATCCTTGTATGCATTGATTCTAAAGCAGCATCAATGCTGCTTTTGGCTAGAGATAGAGCAGAGTCCTAAGAACAACTAAGCTTCTCCCAAAGTCGTGATATGTATAAATATAACCTGCTATACACAATTAAGTTCACTGAGCATTTTTTAACACCCAAACTCCATATATAAAGCAGTCAGAATCCGCACATTCGTTTTCTATCTGCCTTCAATGCAATCTGTTTTCGCTCAAAACAAATTGCATATGTGTACCCATCTAATGTTAATACTCTACGTTATATAAAAACAACCCCTGTGCAGGAGCCATATAAGGAACCTTGCGTCTGTCACGGCTGTCAAAAATATCATCCACCATATTTTCTGAAATTTCTCCCATACCAACAGCTAGGAGTGTCCCTACAATCAGCCTTACTGTATGATACAAAAAACCGTTTCCTCGGAAAACAATCTCGATATACCCACTACACTTAAGCGATGCATCAGTATTTCCACCGATTCCGTGACAGTCATTATCCTTTTTGTCACAATCTCTTAAATCCTGCGGCTTATGCAGTCTGAACTCTATTCCATCAATCCGTCTTATCGTGCTCTTTTTTGATTTATTATCCGAAAAACCTTGAAAATCATGCTCTCCGAGGAATCTAAGCGATGCATTTTTCATTTTTTCAATATCCAGCTTTTCAGGATTTTCAAGCTCTGCCATATATTTTCTGCCAAATACGTCTCTCTTTTTATCAAGGCTGATATAATAGCGGTATTCCTTTTTCACAGCATTCAGTCTTGCGTGAAAACGATTGTCAGCCTGCTTAAGACTAAGTATCTTGATATCCTCCGGCAAAAATAAGTTGAGCTCGTTTTTCATTTTTTCAACCGCAGCATCACCAGCCTTATCAGCTCGCTTATCGTGGCTGATGCCGCATTTTCCATTCTCTGTTTTCTCATTATCGACCTTGAAGTTAGCCACCTGTCCCATGGCATGCACCCCTGCATCGGTTCTTCCCGAACCGTGAAGCTCTATCTCCTGACCAAAATACTTAGAAAGAATCTCTTCAAGCTTTCCCTGTATGGTATTTTTAGTATTCCCCTGCTTCTGCCAGCCATTATAGCGCGTGCCATCATATTGCAGAACTATTTTATAATTAAGTATCATAACTAATCCTCCATATTTCACATACAGTCTACCACATCAACATTTTTCAGGCAATGAAAAAGACCTCCGAATGAATCGAAGGCCTTCTTTGATTAATATTTATTATTTAGCGGCTGCCGGATTAAGCTTCTTAGTATCAATCTCATCCTTAAGCATTGCAAGGAATTCGTCCTTAGATACTGTTGTAGACTTCTGCTCACCATGAAGTCTGTAGCTTACAGTGCCATCATTTGCTTCATTCTTACCAAGCACGATAAGGTATGGTGTCTTCTTAACCTGTGCTTCACGGACTCTGTAGCCGAGCTTCTCATTTCTCTCGTCAATCTCAACTCTGATTCCGTTAGATGCAAGATAATCATAAAGCTCATGTGAGTAAGCATTAAGCTCCTCGTCCTCATTCTTGACAGGGAGAATAACTGCCTGTACAGGTGCAAGCCATAATGGAAGATTACCCTTAGTCTCCTCAAGAATGTAAGCCATGAATCTGTCAAGTGAGCCAAGAATTGCTCTGTGAAGAACAACAGGAGTCTTCTTCTGTCCATCCTTGTCAACATAAGTTAAGTTAAACTTAGCCGGGAGGCAGAAGTCAAGCTGACATGTTGAAAGTGTATACTCATTACCTACAGCAGGCTTAACATTTACATCAAGCTTAGGGCCGTAGAAGGCAGCCTCACCGATTTCCTCTGTGTACTCAATGCCAAGGTCATTTAATACCTTTCTGAGTGCATTCTCTGCATTGTTCCACATCTCATCGTCATCATGGTATTTAACCTTATCCTCAGGATCTCTGAGTGAGAGAACACATCTGTAATCTGTGATTCCGAAATCCTTGTATGTGTCAAATATGAGATCAACAACCTTAGAGAACTCAGACTCAATCTGCTCAGGTGTGACGAAAAGATGCGCATCATTCTGGCAGAAATGTCTTCCTCTCTCGATTCCCTTAAGAGTACCGCTCGCCTCAAATCTGAAGTCGTGTGCAATCTCACCGATTCTTATAGGCAAATCCTTGTATGAATGCATCTTGTTAGCGTAAATCATCATATGATGAGGACAGTTCATAGGTCTTAAAACGAATGACTCTCCTTCAACCTCCATAGCAGGGAACATGTTCTCCTTATAATGATCCCAATGACCTGATGTCTTATAAAGGTTAACTGTACCAACGCAAGGTGTCATAACATGAAGATAGCCAAGCTTTCTCTCCTTAGCCTTGATATAGTTCTCAAGCTCCTGCCATACTGTATAGCCCTTTGGTAAGAACATAGGAAGTCCACGTCCGATAAGATCATCAGTCATGAAAATCTCCATCTCCTTGCCAATCTTTCTATGGTCGCGCTCCTTAGCCTCCTCAAGTAACCTAAGGTGCTCTTCAAGCTCCTCAGGTGTCGGGAAACATACACCATAGATTCTCTGCATAACATGGTTGTTAGCATCGCCCTTCCAGTAAACACCTGAATACTTGACAAGCTTGAAATTCTTGCAAAGCTTAGTGTTGTCTACGTGAGGTCCACGGCAGAGGTCTGTGAAATCGCCCTGATCGTAAACAGTGATATTGCCATCCTCAAGTCCATTTATAAGGTCAAGCTTGTACATATCATCCTTGAACATTTCAAGAGCTTCAGCCTTAGTAACCTCTCTTCTGAAAATCTTCTTGCCTTCCTTGCAGACCTTCTTCATCTCCTTCTCGATTGCAGCGATAATCTCATCGTTTACTGCTACATCCCCAAGGTCGATATCATAATAAAAGCCTTCCTTGACAACAGGTCCTACCCAGAACTTAGCATTAGGGTAAAGGTGCTTGACAGCCTGTGCCATAACATGTGCACACGAATGGTTGAGTGTGTTTAATCTCTCATCTGCTTTAAAATCTACCATTTTTTGAATCTCCTTTTTTGAATTCTTCTGATTATCTGACTATTACTGAATATTTCTTTTTATATTCAAAATATGTCAGGTTACTTTGTCACTTTAGTGTGACAATATATGCATACAAAAAGCCCCTTATACAGTGGCTTTCCATCTGTATAAGGGGCGAATAAATCTAATCCGCGGTTCCACCCTTATTATTCTCATTAAAATTCAATGGGAATATCTCTTTATGATGATAACGGAATCACCGTGCCGTATTAAGGCCGCTCAGAGGTGGTCTTCCCGAAATAGTATTCTAAGGCACTCGCACCGAATGTGTCTCTCTCTGAAAAAATCTTATCCCGGTACTCTTCTCGTCAACGCTTTACTTAGGAAGTATATTTCAAAAAAATGCATCTGTCAACCCTGATTTTTTCACTTAGGCTTGTCATTACCTTTGCATTCACCGGTTTTACTTTGACTCCTCAAGCATAAGCGTCATTCTGTCCTGCAATGCCTCCGCTGTCTGATGTGCATTCTGCGTTTTCGACATAAATGCCATTATCTCTTCCATGTATATTTCATATGCCGATGAGTAAGAACCCTGCACAAAACCTATATTGTTCAGAATATACCACAGCTCCTCCCTGTCTTTGTCACTTAGAGCATAAATGCTTACCGATGCTCCTCCATCTCCGTCCTCATTCATGCTGAGCATCGATTTTTCAATCGGATTGCCGTTACTGTCCGTTACCGCATTTCCATCGGAATCCAACGTATATTGTCTGACCGATGCCGAATCTATAAGTTCATTCAGCTTAGGGACGTATATCGGAAATTGTGACATAAGTGCATTATCAGACATAAGGTTATCTGCATTTTTAATCATATATTGCAGAAATTCCCATGCACCGTCCTTATTGTCACTTGCTTCGTTTATCGCAAAGCTGGTCGATGAGATAACTCCGAATGTAGTCTTATCTCCTGTAGGGTATCCGATATATATCGGATTTTGTGTACCTATTATTGCTCTTATTTCCTGTGTCGAATATGGAAATATCAAGGTTTCATGCAGATAAATCTCGTCCTTCTGCCAGTACACCGATTCAGCAATATTACTCATCTGCACAGGCGGATTGTAATTTTCAAGTGCCTCCAGAAATCTGACAAACTCATCTGAATCAAAATGTGCCTGTCCATTCTCCCAATCTAAAAGCCTGTCCTTTTCTCCTTCCCAATATATAAGTGCCAAATCCGTGACATAATTATCAGTTGTATATATATAATTGGTCATAATCCTGTCATTTTTCTCAATCAGCCTGATAAACTCATCTATATTCCAATTTTCAATATTTCTAAGCCCATCTCCTCCCACAAGCACGTATGGATTAAATGTAACCGGGATTGCCATAAGTTTTCCATCATAGGTATTTGCATCCATAACACTGACAAGTAAATCCTCCGCCTTAACTTTGCTGTCATCCCTGTCCATAAGCTCATAGATATCTGTCAGATAGCCGTTTGCCGCAAACTGTGCTAAATCTATCATTTCTGTGCTTATTATATCCGGTCCGTTCTTTGAGCTCATGCTTGTGACAAACTGAGAACTGTCTGCATACTCTTCAAGCTCAACCTGATATCTGCTGTTCGAAGCATTAAAAAATCTTACAATAGAATCATAAGAATCACTCATACCATTGTACACTGCAAGCTTTAGTACTACCTTCTCTGAGCTTGTTGCAACATCCGACTTATACATGCTTGATATTGAAATTCCATCACCTGTAAGACTTGCACCGAAAACTGTTCCATCCTCGGCAATACACACAGTATCAAACATTCCGTTTCTAACGCCTGCCGTATTCCAGTCAAGCACACGCACAATGGCATTGCCTTCCATATCAAAATCATATGCTGAATTCTGCGTCCACAATACATTCTCATTTTTGCAGCCATATATCCTGGCTGAACCCACTGCACTGTCAAGCGGTATATTTACAAGCTTATCAGCACTTTCATAGACATTGTATTTTGCAAGCATCTGTGCATCGGATGTCTTATAGAGCCAGCTCACCTCTCCATTGCCTCCATAGACAATATTACCTGCCGAATAGTCAAGCACCGCCTTATCAAGCATCTTGCCATCATCATCAAAAAAACACAGCACCGTCTTTTTACCGCTATCAGAACCCATGCAATATATTGTACCGTCCTCCGACTCAAATCCATAAAATTTATTCATATACCAGGAAGGATCCTCATCCGCTATCACATCATCCGTCTGATTTACCATATCAGTTATGTCACTTATTATATTAAATTTCATATTCTCATCAATATATACCGCTTTAAACAGGTGCGTCCCATCCTCCTGCTCAACCGATGCGAGCACCATCGCTCCATTTTTATATGCACAAGGCTTCGAGTATTTTGCTCCATTTAGTTCATCGGAGCTCATAATCTGTGAAGAACTGATATCATATTCATATTCTCTCATATTATCATCTTTTTTCTCGGAGCTTCCCACAAATAAATCATTGATATCATCGAGTTTTCTGATATCATCATAGCTTATAAATTCAAGCTTTGTAACATGCCCCTCATCCCCCATGTCAGTGTAGACACTATAATACAAGCCATTTAAACCAAGACACCATTCATTGTCAAACAGACTTTCATTTTTTTCAAGCTTAACACTGTGCTGTGCAGTATAGTAATAATAGGCTGCTTCCGGCTCAATCGCAGCTATACCGCCGGATACACCTGCAGCGGATGATGTATCCAGCTCACTTCTGGCTGTATCGCCTGCAGCACCCACATTCCCTGCTGTAATATCTGATTTCATGTCATTATCATTCGACTTACATGCACTACACTGAAAAATCATCGCTGCCGCTGCACCAAGCAAAACAAACCTGTTTATTCTCATTGTGCCATTCCCTCCTTATGATGAAAAAATATACACGTCAAGGGAAAAGCCGGCTATCCACTGACTTTTCCCTATATCATAACCTTATTACCTGCAACAAATTATCTGCAATAAGAATGTGTCTCGACAGTTCTTGTAAATTCCCCATGAGTGTCGTAACAATATTCACACTGCCAAGTATATTTTTCTGTTTCGACCATTACAGTACAGTTTCCATATACGGGATTGCCATTATTATCGGTTCCTATCACAACTCTATGTGTGTATGAACCGTCCTGCTCAGTTCCCAAATATCTCTCTTTCGTATACTTATGTTGATGTGACGGATCTGCCACATCTGCAAATACCGGAATAGCTGTGGTCAATACTGTACTTACTAACACTGTAGTTGCTGCCACTGAACAAACAAGTTTTTTTGCTAAATTCATATAGTATCCCTCCAATTTTTTTTGCTGTTTTAAGTACTGATTTACATAAATCTTTACTACATGAATTACTATAGCATAAATTTATCGGACCAAACACTTCCCTTTTCCAATAATATTTATATCCGAAAAGGGGAATGTTACCTATAATGTCCTTCTGCTATAATTAACTTATCAGTCACAAAGAGGAGTTTATATAATGAAAAATAACATCCGTTTTTTAAAGGCATTTAAAGTACTTATAATTGTATTTATTATCTCAACCAACCTATCCGTTATATCTTATGTCAATGATAACAGTAACATTGCTATCATACATGATGAAGATGCATGTTTATCTGCAAACAATAATAATAA
This sequence comes from uncultured Eubacteriales bacterium, assembly GCA_900545175.1. Lineage (GTDB taxonomy): Bacteria > Bacillota > Clostridia > Lachnospirales > Lachnospiraceae > CAG-882. The sequence continues at coordinate 54,274 of UQYF01000003.1, read as the reverse complement.
AAGCTAATATTATTTTTTATCGCTGACTATTTTATTAGCAAATATATTTTTTTCAGCATCACAGTAAAATATATCACACAGAATACAACACTCTCTAAGAACGGTGTTGTATTTTTCTGTATCCTTTTCTTTTAACCTGTCATTCCATAGATTATTATATTTATTCCACCATAGCTTTTGCGGTCTGTACCGCTGTAACTGCATTTTAGACATCATATCTGCTACATGATTTGATTCCGAATGCAATCCCTTATTTCCAAGCATGCTACTGTAAATAACCACTAAATTTTGGAATATATTTATTCTGCCATAAAGCCCCGTTTTCTCTATATCCTCCGTGAAATATTCATACAATAATCTCAGATAGTAATCTGCCATTTCATATTCACCCAATACGTCGTAGCAGTTTCCAAGCGATATCATACAATATATTTCCGCATCAGTAAAATAAGCTCTTCTATTTATAGCTTTGTTTCTCATATATCCCTTGTCAATATTGTTTGTGAAATTCTGAATATATTTTACAGGAAGAGTCAGCTCAAGCAGATCAACAATACCTTCTGCTGCCGCCTCTGCATTCAGGAAACCAAGCTCTCTTTTAATAAGTATCTCATTCCGGCTAAGCTCCTGTATGTTATAGGCATGTCCCGGTATCTCCTCACGAAGCTCATCTAACAGCGCCAGTGCTTCCGTAGGTCGGTTCCCGCCAAAACATATACTCATCCTTTCCATTTTTCTTAGAGCAGCTTCATCTTCAGCTATTATATCTGTTAATTGATATGTGCATGGAAGATTAAGTTTTCCATATATCTGTTTCATATTAGTGTATTGGAGATTGCTTCTATGCTGCTCCGTCTTTTCTATTGTCTTTTCAGCACAGATTCCATCGCTTAATTGTTTTCTGCTGTATCCAAGCAGCAGTCGTCTGGCTCTTATAATATCATTTATGCAATATGCCATGCTGCTATGATAGATATAGCAATCATTTGGCATCATTATAGGCAGCTCATATTTTTTATATTCCCCTGCTAACACCTCACGCCACTTGCTCATTCCGGCAATATCTTCTTTAATCTGAATGTAATAGTCATCCCGCTGCTTTTCTCCAGGCAATTTAAGCAGCTTGTACTTTAAGAATATATATATATCCAAAAGCTCAATCATATAATATGATCTCATTCCATTTCTTAACAGCTCAATAGCATAATTACATAAATTACACATATTATGCAGTGTCTTTACATCTTCCACGTTTTGATTTAACCTGCAATAATATACAACCAGCTTAGGCACTATCTTTGTTTTTGTTTTATTGTCATAATAATTCTCATCTATATACAATATGAATTCCTGTATTATATCAACGGTGTCCTTCCACACTCTGCATTCATCAGATGTTCCTTTCTCTTTGACATCATTTCCATCACCAACGGCTCTTTTATATGTACACCACGCACATTCAACATGCAAATTAATTTCCTCTATCGACAGCTTATACTGCTTAAGCCTGTATTTATCGAATCTGCCATTATCGTACAGCTCCGAAGTCATGGCGGCTGCCATATGATAATTGATAATTTTATCACAAGCTTTATCAATCATACATTCCATACTCAGATAGAACTGTACCCTGAGTCTGTCAGAGCTTTTACAATCATCAGCCAGATATTCATGTTCAAACTGTGCTCTGTTATTTACAAATTCCGACTTTAATTTATCTAAATCATAACATATATATTTTTTTCTATATTCCCTCAGATACTCATCTGCCTTATCGCAGTCTCCAAGCTCTAATGCATTTATAATCAAATATCTATGCTGCCACTCCTCATACTCCTCGCATGTCAGCATACATTCAAACCACTCTGATGCCATTCCCAATCTTTCAATCAGTACATCCCTTAACAGATAGGAAGGCAATATGCCTCCATCTTCAACATTATATAAAACTGCTATCGTGCATATTCCGTTGACAAGCACATTAGGACTTATCTTTTTATTTTTTCTCACACTTTTTATGAGCTTTCCAAAATAATCATCATTATGCTTGTACATATCATTCCGCCTCTATATAAATTCTACTTATATCATTATAAACTAAAAAGCGACAGAATGGAAGTATCTATTCAAATCCATTCTATCGCTTTTAAAATTAAAATTTCTATATATTCATTTACAGTATCCGTCTGCGGATAGTTTCCATGACATCATCCGTGACATACCCTGCCGCTTCCTTTACAGAATCGGGAGCATAGTTCATGGCATAGCCGTAAGCCACTGTTTTTAAAAGCTTAATATCATTGCCGCCATCGCCAAACGCCATCACTTCATCCATATTGATGCCATACTTATGGCACAGTGCATTAACACCTGACACCTTACAGATTCCGTCCGCAACAAATTCCATCCAGTTGTTAGCATTGTATACAAGTTCGAAAGTATCCGACCATCTATCTTCAAAATGCCTGCTGCACTTTTCAACTCCGTTTTTTGCATACACGGACAGCTTCAGAAAATCATCATCAATACTGTCTATATTGTCCACAAATACTATGCTGTCGCCATACCTGTCAAAAATAAAGCTCTCATAATTTTGCGTCTTCGGACGCACATAAAGCTTCTCACGCCCATATAGAAGGAACTCGCAGCCTTCTGTATATGTGATGTCATTTACAAGTGCTCTGACTTTATTTTTATCCATGGCATTAATCTCAAGCACACTGCCATCACTTATCGTCATAGCACCATCGCTGCACACAAAGGATATCTTATCTTTAACACGCCAGAACAGCCTGTTAAGTTCACTATAGCCTCTTCCGCTTGCCGCCGCAAAGTGTATTCCACGCTCATAAAGTGTGTCAATCACCTCAAATACGCTATCGTCAAACGAACCCTCACCTTTCGCTAAAAGTGTTCCGTCAACATCACTTAATATAAGCTTAATCATAATCTGTACACCGATACCTTTTCTTAGAGCATAGCCTCAAGTGTAGCGCGGATTGCTTTTATAAAATCAGTGCTGTTTAAAGTCTTAGCATCCTTGATTGAGGTGATAAGTGCAAGATCCCCTGTCATCTGTCCACCCTCGACTGTAGCAATGGTCGCCTTCTCAAGCTTGTCGGCAAACTGCATAAGCTCACTTATTCCATCAAGCTCTCCTCTCTTTCTAAGAGCTCCTGTCCATGCAAAAATAGTCGCTATAGGATTAGTCGAAGTCTGCTCCCCCTTGAGATAACGATAATAGTGGCGCTGCACCGTACCATGTGCTGCTTCATACTCATAATAGCCCTGTGGAGATACAAGCACTGATGTCATCATAGAAAGTGAGCCAAATGCCGTAGCAACCATATCGCTCATTACATCGCCGTCATAATTCTTGCATGCCCATATATATCCGCCCTCTGAACGGATAACTCTGGCCACTGCATCATCGATAAGCGTATAGAAATATTCAATTCCTGTTTCTTTGAACTTATCCTCATACTCATTCTTAAAAATCTCAGCAAATATATCCTTGAATGTATGGTCATACTTCTTAGAGATAGTGTCCTTAGTGGCAAACCATACATCCTGCTTAGTATCAAGTGCATAGTTAAAACAGCTTCTTGCAAAGCTCTCAATGGATGCCTCAACATTGTGCATTCCCTGAATGACTCCTGCACCCTTGAATTCATGTATGAGCTCTCTTGCCTCATTTCCTTCTGTGTCAGTATATACAAGCTCTGCCTTTCCTGCACCCGGAATCTTCATCTCAACTGCCTTATATACATCACCATATGCATGTCTTGCGATTGTAATAGGCTTCTTCCAATTCTTTACAAGCGGTTCAATGCCCTTTACAATGATAGGCGCACGGAATACTGTTCCGTCAAGTATTGAACGGATTGTGCCATTAGGACTCTTCCACATTTCCTTAAGATTGTACTCCGTCATTCTGGCTGCGTTAGGTGTTATTGTCGCACACTTGACAGCTACGCCATATTTCTTAGTTGCCATGGCAGCATCCACAGTTATCTGATCATTAGTCTCATTTCTGTATTCAAGACCCAAATCATAATACTCTGTGTTAAGATCAATGAAAGGAAGCAAAAGCTCATCCTTAATTTCCTTCCAAAGAACTCTTGTCATTTCATCTCCATCCATCTCGACAAGAGGTGTAGTCATCTTAATCTTATCCATAAAGTCCTCCATCTGCACATGCTAACCACGGCATTATATTTTACGATTAATCGTAAATGCTATGCTACCAGCATTTTACTTCTTGTATCATACAATATGATTATTAAAAAAACAAGGTTTTGTTTTAATCAAAACCTTACAAATTTTTTGTAACACATTCCCGCCTCAATCATATTATAAAGTGTATAAAGTTTTTGGAGGACACTATAGTGAGCGATTTAGCAGCAACCAACTGCGGATGTAACAGCGGATGCGGATGCGGAGGTAACGGTAACGGCGGATGCAACAGCTGTAACATTATAATATGGATAATTCTTCTCTCCTGTCTGTGCGGCAACGGCAACGGAACAGGACTCTCCAATGTATTCGGCTGCGGAGGCGGTGACGACTGTGGATGCGGCGGTGGATGCAACAACAGTTGCATTTGGCTGATTCTCATCCTCTTATTCTGCGGAGGCGGATGCGGCTTCTAATTTAGAAGGTAAGACAAAAAGTGAGGGCGCTTTCTGCGCCCTCTATTGTTTCATACTTAAGCTTATTTTCCCTGATATATGATATAATTCCGACCACTGCAGCAATCAGAATAACTATGAAGATTGTCTTTACATTAAATACAACAGCTATCAGGCTATCATTTAAATCAGCCAAAAATTTCTCTTCTTTTTTCATATTTTTTTATTCCCCACATATAATTTACAGATAAAGAATTCATCTACATATAAAAGGAATCAAGCCATGCCACCAAAACAGACGCACAGCTCAATTATCCAAACTGAATTCGATGAACGCACCATCGGAACAGGCACACAGCTTCTCAAAGCTCTCATACCCTTTTTAGAGCCGTCACAGCAGAAAATGTTCGGGCTGATGGTGCGTATAATCGAGTTTAATATGACTCTCGATTTCTTTAATCACAACAGGATTCCGGCATGTGCGTTCAAACCTCCTTGCGGCACAGATATGCTCTCGGAACTAAAAGGCTACTGTTCTCCTGAAGAGCAAAAGCAGCTTGATATGATGATAAGCATGATAAAAGCACAGAAAATTCAGGCAGCACTTGCGGCAAATCCATGCGTGCCTCCTCCGCCAAAGCCGCCTTGTCCACCACCTGATAAGCCGCATGACAAGCCGCCATGCACACCGCCGCCCAGCAAGCCTCCATGTGCGACGGACGGAAGACCTTCTGATAAACCACCCTGCGGCTGCAAACCCGATGACATGAAACCGGACAAAAAGCCCGGTAAATGTCCTCCGCCCAAACCGTCCTGTCCGCCATATCAATCATCGCCGCTTGATATGCTATCAGGACTTTTGTCCCCTGAACAGCTCGCAAAATGCCGGGATTTCGAATCGCTCTTATAATTTTAGATAATTGCCGATTTTATTCCATTGCTGAATTTCAGTTTTTTTGCTGAACAGGTGTGCAGTTGCAAAATATGAAGTTTGGCAAATGCTTTATTATATTTTTTATGAAAGGAGTTCAATCTTATGGACACAGCACATATCACACAGGGACTTGACCCAAGAAAAGCTGCACTTATCAATAATTTTGCCAATATAGCCCGAGGAAAAAGCTCAGATGAAATACTTCCGCTCTTACTTGCAGTATCCAACAAAGCAAAAAAAGAAGGCATCAGTTTCACACAGGATGAAACCAATGCCATCATAAATATCCTAAGAAATGATATGAGTCCTGAACAGCAGGGAAAATTAGATTTATTTATGCAGATGTTAAAAAATGCCTAGACTGATATTATATGCGGATATTGTTACAACCGTTACAAGCCAGTCAAAAATATGCTTTTCTTAACGGTTATAAATTACTTATTATCTTCACTTTCATTTTTACCCGGTCTTTTAAGCTCCTTGATTGTAGCCTTAAAGCTGTCGAAAAGCTTCGAATATCTCGTAGACTTAGCTGATGGGTTACGTTCGAGGAGTGACTTTATACGCTTATACTCACCTTTTTCCATACCTGAAAGTCTATTTGTAATTCTATCCTTAAAATTCTCCACATCGTCATCAAGCACTGCCGCAATGACATCCATACGCTTCTGCGCACGCTGTACACTCTCCATCTCCGATATATGCTTCAATATCTCCTTCAAGTCGAGAGCATCTCTTATAGATACGCCAAGATCCATGCTTCCGAACATGACAAGTAAAACAGTCAGTACTTCCGTTGCCGTCTGTGAAAGGTCAAGAACAGCATGTTCAATCGGCTTATGGATAAATTTTATCATAAGAATCGAAAAAAATCCCCATACTATTGATGTCGGCAGGCTTATATAGCCTTTTATGTTGGTTGGAATATTAGTATAATCCCAATATCTCACATGGAATATTGCCTCCATCGCACAGCCTGTGACAAGTTCCAGCGCAGATGCGCCAAGCATGCCACATACAAATACAAGGAAAAGATTATCCTTGACAGGCAGCGTGGCAAAAAGTATTGCCATTGCTCCGAAACCATATATCGGTATGAGCGGACCATGTAAAAAACCACGATTTACAAATTTGTGTTTTCTGATTGATACATAGCTTGTCTCCCATATCCAGCCAAGAAAACAATATGCGAAAAAGAATATTATTATCTGTAAAAAAGAATACTGCGTCATACAATCCTCATTTCCAAACGGTTACCATACCGCCCTTATTAAATATTTATGTTGTGTAACTATTCCCAGCATTTTCCTGCTTTGAACAGTTATCACATTGCCAATTATCCATGCCATGATACATAAATCACACAAAAGCATAAGACACAATGTCATTTAATACTCCTCCGCAATATCTATTTCCTTCTGCTCTGCCTCTATAGTCATTGGGCTTAGAGGTGTATGGCGAAGATATATAAGCCAATATCCGGCTCCAACGATTCCTGCTCCGCCCACTATATTGCCAAGCGTAACCGGAAGGAGATTTTTAAGCAAAAAGCTGCCAAAATCAAGTCCGGCAGCAGCTATTCCATACTCACTTGCAGCAGCTATTCCGGCAATGCCAAAATAAATATCCGCAATACTGTGCTCAAAACCACACAGTACAAAAAGCATAACCGGCCAGAAGCTCATTAAAAGCTTTCCTGACACTCTCTTTGCAGCAAAAGCAGCCCAAACGGCAATGCACACTAAGATATTACATAGGATACCACGCATAAAGGCTTCAAGAAAGCTCTGGTTTATTCTCGACATTGCAGCAGCAACAACCTTTTCGGCAAGAAGCCCACCATATAAATCAGGCACATGAGAATACACTACCATAACTGCAACAAAGCCTGCGCCGATAAAATTTCCAAGGAAAACAAAAAACCAGTTCTTAAGCATGCCTGCTACGGTCGTCTTTTTCTGAAGGACACTTATTATAATCAGATTATTTCCAGTAAATAACTCACTTCCTGCCACAAGAACCATTGCCATTCCGGCCGGAAACACGCAGGCACTTACAAGCCTTGCAACGGATGCCGATGCTATTGTCGCTGAGGCTGTAGTCGATGCAATTCCGGCAAAGCCTATGAACATTCCTGCAAAAAAACCAAGTATAAGCATCTTCCACGCCGACAGCTTAACCTTGTGAATACCTATTTCTACAAAATTTCTTGCAATTTCAAGTGGTGAATGCATATAATCCCTCCTTATGCACACATATTTAGCAGGTAATTGCTAAAACAAGTGAATGAATTACGAAAATCATACAATTACCCACCATAATATTGAATAATGCCATGGCAGAACTGTCATAGCATTATTCATTAAGGTAATCAATTATTTACATACGATATTTACAATCTTGCCCGGAACATAAATCTCCTTGATTATGTTCGCTGTGAGCTTTTCCTTAACTGCATCCTTAGCTGCTGCAAGAACCGCATCCTTAGCTGCATCCTTAGAAACCTTTACAACACCCTTAGTCTTGCCATTAACCTGAACTGCTATCTCAATGGCATCCTCAACAGTAAGCTCTTCTATAAACTTCGGCCAGACTTCATATGCGATTGTGTTGTCATGACCTAATACAGACCAGAGCTCTTCTCCAACATGAGGGCAGATGCATGAAAGCATCTTCACAAAGCCTTCTGCATACTCTCTCGGACATGTTCCTGTCTTATAGAGCTGATTGACAAATATCATCATCTGGCTGATTGCCGTATTAAAAGCAAGATTCTCGAAATCACTCGTAACCTTCTTAACTGTCTGGTGGTAAAGCATTGTGAGCTCATCCTTATTGGCGTCTGAAATATTCTCAGGGTTAGTAAAGAAGTTCCATACTCTCACGATGAATCTCTTTGCACCTTCAACACCCGTTGCGCTCCATGGCTTAGATGCCTCAAGAGGCCCCATGAACATCTCATAAAGTCTTAAGGTATCCGCACCGTAATCTCTTACTATATCACTAGGATTTACAACGAATTCAGGGAAACGCTTACCCATCTTAATTCCGTTAGAACCAAGAATCATACCCTGGTGAACAAGCTTCTTAAACGGCTCCTTCACAGGTGAGAGTCCCTTGTCATAGAGGAAACGGTTCCAGATTCTTGAATACATGAGGTGACCTACAGCATGCTCTGGTCCTCCGATGTAAAGATCTACAGGCATCCAGTGCTTTAAAAGCTCCTGATTGGCAAACTCATTCTCGTTATCATGGTCAATGTATCTCATATAATACCAGCTTGAACCGGCACTTCCTGGCATTGTCGAGGTCTCTCTCTTACCCTTTAATCCGTTGTGGTTGTACTGCTTCCACTCTGCAGCATTCTCAAGTGGTGCCTGTCCGTTCTTTCCCTTATAGTCTTCAAGCTCAGGAAGGACAAGCGGAAGCTCATCGTCTGCAAGCACATGTATTGAGCCATCCTCAAGATATACGATAGGTACAGGCTCCCCCCAGTATCTCTGTCTTGCAAAAATCCATTCACGGAAGTGATAGTTGACCTTTCTTCTTGCGATTCCCATTCCAACGAGCTTATCCGTGATCGCTTTTTTAGCTTCCTCTACGGTAAGACCTGTAAACTCCTCTGAATTGATAAGCTTGCAGCCCTTTCCGAGATAATCACCCTTCTCAAATGCATGCTCACTTACATCAGCACCGTCAATTACCTGTATCATAGGAATATTGTGTGCTACAGCATACTCAAAATCTCTCTGGTCATGTGTAGGAACAGCCATGACAGCACCTGTTCCATAGCTTGCAAGCACAAAATCACCTATAAATACAGGAACCTCCCTGCCATTAACCGGATTGACTGCATATATTCCCTTGAGCATACAGCCGGACTTGGTCTTGTTAAGCTCTGTACGATCCATGTCATTTTTCTTTAATGTCTCTGCAATGTAAGCTTCAACTTCTTCCTTGTTCTCAATTCTTGGCATAAGCTCTTTTACAAGCCGGCCATCCGGTGCAAGAACCATGAATGTGATACCATAGATTGTCTCTATACATGTTGTGTAGATAGAGAACTCTCCACCTCCTACAATCTTAAAATCAACCTCTACACCTTCTGATTTGCCAATCCAGTGCCTTTGCATATCCTTAGTTGACTCAGGCCAGTCAATCTCATTGAGTCCTTCAAGCAGCTTCTCTGCGAATGCAGGCTGGTCGATTACCCACTGCTTCATGTTCTTTCTGACTACAGGATAGCCGCCTCTTTCTGACTTGCCGTCAATTACCTCGTCATTGGAAAGAACTGTTCCCAGCTCCTCACACCAGTTAACCGGCATATCTACAAGCTTGGCATAGCCTGCAAGATAGAGCTGTTTAAAAATCCACTGTGTCCACTTATAGAACTTAGGGTCACTTGTGGCAAGCATCTTAGTCCAGTCATAGTCAAAGCCTAACTCCTTAAGCTGCTTTGAGAAAGTCTGTATATTGCTCTCTGTAAATCCATTAGGGTGATGGCCTGTCGATACTGCATACTGCTCTGCCGGAAGTCCGAAGGAATCATATCCCATCGGATGAAGTACATTATATCCCTGCATTCTCTTCATTCTTGACATGATATCTGTAGCTGTATAGCCTTCCGGATGTCCTGCATGAAGACCAACACCTGACGGATAAGGGAACATGTCAAGTACATAATACTTAGGCTTGGAAAAATCCCATACATCAGTCTTGAATGTCTGATGCTCTTCCCAATATTTCTGCCATTTTTTTTCAATAGTTTTGTGATTGTAAGCTTCCTGCTGCATTTTCTTTTTCCTCCAAAAATATATAAGCCCTGTCATCTCAGCTAGAGACGAAAGGGCTTGTTTAGCGGTACTGCTAGCTCTAATCAAGCTTTAACTGCCTGACGTTTATAGCGATATGATATATTTTTTCTGCCATTTTGTCAAATAGAAAAATCAAGGCATATTCTCTGTTCCGTGTAAGGTCTTACCTTGCCATCCGCAACAGCAACATGTGCAGGATTGACTGCATATGCCTTCAGCGCATCCTCGTCCACAAATGTTGTGTCGAGCATGACATCCGCATTAGAGCTAGGAAGTCCATTCGTATGTACATGAATCTCAACAAGTCCCGGTATTTTTCCCGCAAGTCCTTCAAGACCTTCCTTGATGCCAGCCTTGACATTCTCAAGCTCCTTCTCATCAAGCTCCTTTAATTTCCATAAAATAACATGCTTTACCATAGCATTTCCTCCTGATTTATTTTTTATTAGGATTAGGCAATCAATTCTTTGCCGTCTCCTCAATGTTGCTTAAAATCCTATGATAGCCTTCAAGCGTAATCATGCCGTCCGTATCATCGACTCTTTTTCCGCTGCAGCTTACAATGACTTCTCCAAGCTTCGGATGGCTCCACGGATATTGTAATTGCACAACCTTGTCGGAATCTATCATTCGTCTTACATTTTCAATGACATAACTTTTGTAATTCTCATTTATCCTGTTAAACCAGTAATCGTAGCATTCTTGAGGTGTGTATTTTCTGTCCACTGATATAATACGCTCCATCGTCTCATCAGCATGCAGTTCGTGATAGCTGTCCTCGTCACTGATTCTGATAATCCATAATCCCAAATCAGTCTTTCTTAAAATATCCTTCGTGTCAAAATATACTACCTGCATCCTGTCCTTGTACTTATAAAGCTTTTTTATGAACTTTTCATACTCTTCGTACTCAGGAGTATTTCTGTTTAAGAAAAAGTCTTCAATTTCTAATGTCAGCATAATATACAGCAGTATAATCCCTGCAAATCACATCTAAGAAACGGCTCTCATCCTCCGTTATTAATGGCTGCCCCGCATTGGTACGCACCAAATCCTCTTCTGTCCTTTCCTTTGTATTCATGTTCATCCTTCCTGCCCCATTTTTCAAATACAATCCTTATCAGCAAATATCATCAGGTATTTTTCTGATCTGAAGTGAACCCATGTTCCAAAAAGATTGTTTACATTTTATCACACTATAGAAAACATTTCCAGTTTTTAATATAAATGTAATTAATATTTTATTTTCATCATCTGTCAGAAGTATTTTTCTTTTCTGCTGCGAAAAATCGGTATTATAGCGTAATATAATAAAATAACCTCTTTCAAATTATGTTTATTCAATATATAATATTTATAATTTTATTTTTTACGGATGAATCTGTGAGCAGATAAGATTTCCTCATTAAATTGTATTAACTGGTTTTAAATTGTTTAATATGACCATGTTGAATTATTTAAATAATTATTTCACACTGTGCCGCCACAGAGAAAGCAGGTAAAATTATGACAATGGCAGAAGCTATAATTTCCGGCAGTCTTGACGAAGTAAAGAGATTGCAGATTGAAAATCCGGCATGTATTGATGCACTTTATAACGGTATGACACTCCCTAATCTGGCTGCCTCGACAGGCAATACAGATATTTTCAAATATATAGTCGAATATTCCCGTGCGAGCTTTAACGAGACTGATGCCGACAACCGCAATGCACTATTTTATGCAGTCCCGACAGATAATGCAGAGCTTGTTAAATACATAGTCGAAAGACTCGGTTTTTCCGGACTATCCGGCGACAAAAATCTCATAACACCTTACGATATTGCCATCGAGTGTGGCGCAAAAAATGTTATCTCCTATTTTGTTGAAAAATACGGTGACATAAGCGATATGTATAGAAACCCAATCCGCACTGGCATGCACCCTGATCCATCGATTGTCTGCGTTGGCGATGATTTTTATATGGTCAATTCATCCTTCATATACTTTCCATGCATACCTATATCTCACTCTAAAGATCTGATTCACTGGGAAGTAATAGGACATGCGATAACCAACCCTGAATGGGCTTATATAAATGAATTAGAGGGTGGGCGCGGCTACTGGGCACCGGATATATCTTACTATGACGGAAGATTTTACATCACTGCCACATACAGGCTTAACGATACTGGAACCATATACAGACGGCAGATGGTCGTATCCTCCGACAAACCGGAAGGACCATACTGCGAACCTGCATTTATCGATGAGGACGGTATTGACCCATCCATATTTACGGATGATGACGGCAGAAGATATATGCTTCTCAACCGCGGCGCCAGAATATTCGAGATAAGCTCCGATGGCAAAAAGCAGTTAAGCCCTGCCACACTTCTATACTACGGAAGCCAGAAGCGTGCTCCTGAAGGTTCACATCTGTTAAAAAAAGACGGCTGGTATTATCTTTTTCAGGCTGAAGGCGGCACCGGCGAAGGTCATCGAATAACAGCTGCCAGAAGCAGGACTCTGTTCGGAGTGTATGAGCCATGCCCATTCAATCCTATAATGAGACAGAACAATCCCAAGGCCGGCATACAGCGCACCGGTCATGGCAAGCCTGTTATGACACCGAACGGAGAGTGGTTCATGCCATATCTGTGCGGAAGACAAATTGATGGAAAATACAGCCTCCTCGGACGTGAAACCGCTCTTGACAAAATAACATGGACAGCTGATGGATGGCCGATGGTAAATAATCTTGATGGGCCTAGCGTTTTAGCAAAAAAGCCTGACCTTGTGGAGCATATATTTGATTCAGACTATAGTAAAAAATCCGGATTCGGCACCAAATTATCCTCTGAATGGTCATGGGTACGTGTACCCGAAGCAGATGCCTGCAGGATAATTGACAATGATATCCATTATGACAATAGCTTATCAGAAAATGATTCTTATAAAACGCTTTCCCATGAGGCTCCATCTACTGCTCTGCTTCTGCGTGCAGGACGTGCCCCGCTCTCCACGATGTATTCAAGAAATATTCTTGTCCGTCCGCAGGAAGCGTTCTGCTTTGGCATCACCGCTGCACTAAGCTTAGACAGCCAGGTACTGCGTTACCATGGCGGCAATGTGGGAATTACCTGTTATTATGACGAAAATACTTACCTGACCTTCAATGTTGAGAATAATAGCGGAAAGCTGTTTCTAAAGGTAAGTGAACATATTAACACAGTAACTACCACTGATTCATGCATTGAGCTTTGCCCTGAATCAGGTCTTCATTATTCATGTGATTACACAGCTTTTTACAATTCAATCATTGAATTAAAAATTGATACGGAATATCTGAAAAGAAAATTTTCATATAGGATAATAAATACATCTGACAAATATAATAATGACGAAGCCGCTGTTTTAAAGGATAATTCTTCCGAATATGCTTCCGGATTTATCCCTGCATGCACACTTGAAAATGTATATTATCTTTGCGATGAAGGACTAAGAAAAGGCAAACGCTTTACAGGTGCAATGCATGGAATGTATGCTTATCTGCCTTCATATGACACTGAAGACAATCCAAAGCTTCCTAAGAATGAGGAGCCTGTATACGCCCGATTTATAAGCTATGATTATATTTACCCATCCAATCGTATATAGCATAATGTATAACAGTAAAGCTCTTAAATGACGTAAAGCGGACATTCGCAATCCGCTTTCGCTACTTGCTCATGAACGCAGTCGCTTTGCTTATTCTGCGTTCAAAAGACAATACCACTGCCTTAGACAGTGGTATTGTTCATTAAGTTTTATTTATAGCTCAATGCCATTTTTCTTAAGCAGCTCTCTGGCTGACTCCACAGAATCGACACCTGTCTTATTCTTAATCGGTGCGAACTCCTTCTCACGCACGACCTCGAAAGGCAGACAGTTATCGAGCATCTGTATCATATCCAGTATGAACTGCTCGTATTTATAGCCATTTGGTTCCTCCGGCTTTATAAACTCACCTGCCTTGTTGATGTACGGTATCTTTTTAGCTGATTTATGGTAAGGGAGCTTTCTCTCTAAAAGGTTCACAAGCTTGTCAACCCTGAACAGATAGTTAAGAATCACGCCGAAATTATATGCATACTCTCCATTCTCATCCTTCTGCGTAAGCATGTCCTGCGTCAGCTCAATATATTCCACAATAGAAGGTCTTCCATCCTCTGTGCACATAACACCCACTTTTTCCTGTGGGCTTACTTTCCTTATGACCTTAGAGCCGACTGAATAATCCCCCTCAAGAACTGCTCCCACAAAAACAGGGTCGGCAATGCTCTGAAGCACATTATCGACAGCAAACACATTGAGCCACTCTATGCCTCTCTTATCTATCAGTTCAAGAAGTCCGCTCTTTTTCATCGAAAGGAACCATCCGCCATTTCCATTAGGTGATGCAGCTATACAATCCTTTGCTTCCATGTATACTTTTCCATTAAAATCAGCTGCCGGTGCCATGTCCTGCTTGAAAAAAGCCACATACTCAGAGTCATATCCGAAATATCCATGCTCTTTGAAAAACTCAACTGTTGCATCATGGTTTTTCTCGCTTGTCATAACAAAAAGCTGAATATAATTTCCTGATTTTTCTACAACCCTCATAAGGTTCTCTATAAGCCTCTGAAAGATGTATACATGCTTATTAACACCAATATCATACATCCCTTTAGGCGCATCAGAGCCGAGCCTTGTTCCCATTCCTCCTGCAAGCAGTACGGCTCCAACCTTTCCCGACCTTATCGCCTCCATGCCTATATGCTCAAAGCTTTCCCTACCCATATCTATTTCATGGATTGTCATAGCTTTTATCGGCGCTATCCTGCCGCGTCCTGCTGCTTCGGCTGCCTGCCTTATCACGCCAAAATCTGTCCTGCCTATCTGCTCAATAAGTACTCTTTTCTGCTCATCCGTAAGCTCATCATAATATGAAAGCACATGCTCCTGCCCATATTTCTTAAGCTTTTCCATCGCTTCATCATAATTCATGATTATTCTCCATTTCACAATTTGTAGTTTTCTCAAATATTATTTTTCTGCTTTTACACTGTCATTTTCTATGTTTAACTATTATCTGGCAGCTCCACTACTCAGTTCTTCCTTGACGTCTTAACGCTCAACTTAATTCTTCCACACCTGATTAATCTCTTTGTCATCGGCTTATTTTTCTCTAACAGCGTCAGTTTAATCCTTCTCTTCTTTTTCATCATTGACTGCATTTTCGCATTCTTCTGCAAGCCGTTCTCCTCCGACAAATACAACTGTTATTCTAGTACCTATGTCGGGTCTGGTCAAGATATCAAAATATCCGTTATGCCTGTCAACTATCCACTTTGCAATCGAAAGACCAAGCCCGGTTCCGCCCATCTTATGTCCCCTTGCCTCATCCGAACGATAGAAGCGCTCAAAAATATGGCTTACATCAGCCTCATGCATACCTATTCCGTTATCCTGCACGCTGAAAAATACACCTTCCTGCCTGTTCCCTGTGCGTATCGTTATTGTATCCCCCTTCTGCGTATACTTAGCTGCATTATCTATAAGAATCCTTGCACACTGCTTTATCATTGACACATCTCCATTCATCTGTGCCGGCTCACCAATATATTCATACTCATGTTCAGCATCAATCATCTTAGATTCCTCAAAAACCTCCTTCATAAGCTCATTAAGCTGTATATTCTCAATCCGGAGATTATTTCTTCCGCTGTCACCTCTTGCAAGAAAAAGAAGCTGTTCGACAAGCTTCTGCATGTGCTCGGATTCATTTTTTATCGCAACAATAGACTCATCAAGTATGCTCTCATCTTCCTTGCCCCAACGGTCAAGCATATCCGCATAGCCTCTTATGACAGCTATGGGGGTTCTAAGCTCATGTGATGCATCCGAGACAAATCTTGACTGCTGTCTGTACGTCTCTCTCATCCTCTCAAGCAGATGATTGAGTGCATTTTCAATTCCCTGAAGCTCCTTATTATTGGTGCTTATCTTAGTATCAAGTGATGCTGCATTGACATTCTCTATCGCCGTCTCAAGCGATTTAAAATTATGCTCATTATATGCCAGATTTGTCAGTTTTTCCGTCTTTTTTGCCATCTCCCTGATTGGCAGAAGCTTATCATTGATATTATTTTTCATATTTGCAGACATCACAAGCACAGAAAAAAATTCCATGACAAGAATAACAATACCTGCAATAACCGCCACTCTCAGTTCATTCCTGCTTATCGTAAATACAGCCGTATTGCCTTTGGCATCAGTCATATTATATGAAAGAAAATCACTTCCTATGTTCCACTCAATGCTTCGCTCTGTCTTTAGGCTTACTCTTCCGAGAGCTGTCTTTTCCGCAACAAAAATTCCAAGAACCAGAACTATAACGCAGATAAGCACATCCATTTTCAGGATGTGCCACACAAATCTGCCAACAAATGCACTGTTAATCCGCCTTCCGATAGAATACATCTTTCTTGCACTGTTAGGCTGGCTCTTTGCACTTGACTGCTCTTTATCATTACTGTTTGCGTTATTCCCACTATTAATCTTTGATGACATACCCCACTCCTCTGACTGTCGAAATAAGCTTAATTCCGAATGCATCATCTATCTTAGTGCGAATATAACGCACATATACATCTATAACATTAGTCTCCCCTGAGTAATCATATCCACATACCTTCTCAAGCAATGTGTCCCTGCTCATAACTATATTCTTGTTCTCAAGCAAATACTCAAGAAGCGAAAATTCTCTGTGAGTCAATTCCACAAGCTGCGTATCAACCTTAACTTCATGCCTTGCCTTGTCAAGACTGACTCTCCCACATGAAAGTACATCGGATTTTGGATGTATTCCTGCCATATCAGCCGACTTTTTAAGAGCGACCCTTATTCTTGCAAGCAGTTCTTCGATAGCAAACGGCTTAGTTATATAATCATCTGCTCCAAGGTCAAGCCCGGAAACCTTATCCATAACAGCATCCCTTGCCGTAACCATAATCACAGGCATGCTGCTCGACTTTCTAAGCCGCCTTAACAGCTCCATTCCATTAAGTTCAGGAAGCATGATATCGAGCAGCATCAAATCATACTTTCCACTCTCCGCCATGGCAAGTCCGTTCCTTCCGTCAATAGCTTTACCTACCTCATAGCCTTCATGCCTAAGCTCAAGCTCAATAAACCTTGCAATCTTTTCTTCATCCTCGACAATTAATATAGCAGCCATACATTCCTCTTTTTATTACAATTACTTTTCTTGCATTTATATAATTTCTCATCAATCACATTCTATATCCGGATTCTCAATTACTCATTGAACTCCTTCTTGATGTTATCTGTAACATCTGATGCCTTATCCATCGCCTTATTAAAAACATCATCCTTCCTAAATACAGGTCCTGAAAATTCATACCTGAATGAGAAGAACAATCCGATAATCAAAAGCGGAACGCATACCCAGAAAGCAAGCAAAAGCAGGAGCACACACACCGTAATAGGCATCTTGATTATCTCTTCACCATTTCTGGTTACATCGAGAAAATTCTCATTGCCAATCTTAATAACCTTACCTACCCACCTGAAAAACTTTGCGAGCAAATCACCGAAAGTAACCTTCTTCGACTTCTTATCGGCCTCACAGAAGTCTGTCTCTAAGCTCCCATCCGAATTGCCATTCATTGTAGTTGTATAGCTTGTGCTATACGGCGCTGTTGTCTTACCAAGCTTCTCAAGATATACAACTGCGTCAAGCATATCAAAATCACATGCATTGAGCGCCGCCTTAGCGTCCTCAAGACTAACCCCTGTTCTCTGTGAGAGCTTCATCGCTCTGTCAAACTTTTCTTCACTGCCAAGTTCCATAATTATCTTCCTCCGTTTTCTTTTTTATACCCCTGCATACTGCAAGCATCGCTTGCAGTATGTCACCAATAAGCAGTTTGAAAGCTCTCTTTCAAACTTATTATATCCTCATAGGCAGGAGCTTTACAAGTATAATCCCATCAGAATATGCCATTTTCATATAATATATTTTCTGATTGGTTATCTCTTGTCGATGGTTATAATATAAGCTTGGAAAATTAATGTAAAAGGGGAGAAAGATTAAAAAACCATTAAATTTCTTCTTGCTTTTTTCTATTCATTTATGTAAGATATTCATGTATCTAAAGTAGACAAAATTAGCATTTTGTCCACTTTTAAAAGGTATAAAAAAAGTATTTTCGTATCATATATAATCTCATATTTCCGGTTGAATCTCAATCATTTCCAACTATATCTTATCGAAATTGGGATGTAATTTTCTAAAGTCATCCCCTGAAATAACTATAACCGAATTTGACGCAAACAATCTGTGAGAATATTTTATCGTACTAGACTTTCCTGATCCCGGTTGTCCTCCTAATAATATTGCGCCTGGTTTTATAACAGGCTTTTTCCCAGCTAATATAATCTGCCTAATCTTTTGATATCGTTATTCAAATTCTTCCAATGTATATTCTGCACAACTGATCATTTACCTACCTCCCAACTGTTGAGAGCTTTTTTAATGATTCATTAACTATCTGTAGCTTTCCCCTGACTATATATGCATCCTTCAACGAATTAATCTCATACACACCATTGTATAAATCACGAACTTCATCTGCAATCACATTTATAAATTTATCATTCGAATTTTTTTCTTGATATCTAATTATATCCGCACATATTCCAGCGGCAAATTCTCTTAAAACCTCAATCTCTTTTACAACTTCATAATCTGTCATAAATAGAACCTCCTCTATAAAAGTTATCTTATTCTGTTAAATGGAATACAATAATATTAATTGTTCCTTCCGAAAATAGTCTTAAGACATTTTATATATTTTCACATATAAACCCAGTCAAACTACCCCATCACTATAAGTTTATTATATCATAAAAATCATGATTAATTGCTATGTCAACACTATGCCCTGTAGCAAGTTCAATTCCAGTTGATGCCCATCCGCCACCTGCGAAGTTATCAACTATCAGCTCACCATCAATCATTTCTCACAATCCTTTTGGATAACCTTGTCATGTTCATTATCGTGCATCATATGAGATTGGGACGCTGGTGTCAGACCCCCCTGTCCCACCGGGACAGAGGGGTCTGACACCAGCGTCCCAATCCATTATTTAATTTTAAGTGCACGCATGGCATTTAAAACTGCAAGCACCATCACTCCGACATCGGCGAAGATGGCAACCCACATATTGGCAATTCCTATTGCACCAAGCACAAGGCACACAAGCTTGACTGCAAGTGCAAATACGATATTCTGTCTTACAATTTTAAGAGTTCCTGTGGATATTCTCATGGCAATGGCAAGCTTAGCCGGGTCATCGTCCATGAGAACAACATCTGCTGCCTCAATAGCAGCATCCGAACCAAGCGCTCCCATTGCGACACCGATGTCCGCTCTTGAAAGAACAGGTGCATCATTGATTCCATCGCCAACAAATGCGAGATTCTCCTTCACGCCCTTCTCACCAAGAAGTCTCTCAACCTGTGCAACCTTATCTGCCGGAAGAAGTTCACTGTGTATTTCGTCAATGCCAAGCTCTGCGCCTACACGCTGTGCTGTCTTAGCTGTGTCTCCTGTGAGCATAACGGTCTTTATGCCCCCAGCTTTAAGACCTGCTATAGCCTCCTTAGATGTAGGCTTAACTACATCCGATATAGTGATACAGCCGGCATACATACCATCAATCGCAACATATACCGCTGTTCCCTCATCATGCTCTGATGCAACAGATGCGCCGACCTTATTCATGAGCCTGACATTTCCTGCTGCAACCTTTTTTCCGTCAACGACAGCTTTTACACCATGACCTGCAACCTCCTCGATTCCATTCACACGATCAAGTTCAAGTCTGTCTGCAAAAGCTTTTTTAAGGCTGATGCTTATAGGATGGCTCGAACCGCTCTCGGCATATGCCGCATAGTATAAAAGCTCATCCTGCGAAAACCCATTCTCCGGATAATTTCCTGTAACCTCAAACACACCCTTAGTGAGTGTTCCTGTCTTATCGAATACGATATATTTAGTATCTGCAAGAGCCTCAAGATAATTAGAGCCCTTGACAAGGATACCATTTGTCGATGCGCATCCGATTCCACCAAAGAAGCTGAGCGGAATAGAAATTACAAGCGCACATGGACAGCTTATAACAAGGAATGTGAGTGCTCTTATAATCCATGTCTGCCATGCTGCCGGATTGCCGGTTATCAGGTTAAAAATCGGTGGTATTAGCGCAAGCGCCAATGCACTGTAACATACGGCAGGCGTATAATACTTGGCAAACTTTGTTATAAAATTCTCAGACCTTGACTTCTTAAGGCTTGAATTCTCGACAAGATCAAGTATCTTTGATACAGTAGAATCGCCGAATTCTTTTGTTGTGCGGATTTTTATTGTTCCTGTAAGATTGATACATCCGCTTATAACTTCATCGCCACACACTGCGTCTCTCGGAACGCTCTCGCCAGTGAGTGCGCTTGTGTTAAGTGATGTATTTCCTTCTATTATCACACCATCAATAGGAACCTTCTCACCCGGATTTACAACTATTGTTGTTCCAATCTCTACATCATCCGGGTCAACCTTCTCAATATGGTCATCGACAACAATGTTAGCATAATCTGGTCTGATATCCATAAGAGCCGCAATGTTCTTCCTGCTCTTTCCGACTGCAACGCTCTGGAAAAGCTCTCCTATCTGGTAGAAAAGCATAACCGCAACTCCCTCGCGGAACTCTCCTAAAGCAATAGCACCTACTGTCGCAACAGCCATGAGGAAATTTTCATCAAATACCTGTCTCTTTAAAATTCCCTTCCACGCTTTCTTAAGTATATCGTAACCTATAACAAAGTATGGAATAAGATAAAGCACCGCTGCAATCCACACGTTTAAATCAAGTATCTTCTCAAGTACCGTTACCGCTGTAACAAGTACTGCGGAAACTATAATTCTATATAAAATTGTTTTCTGTTTTTTATTCATAAAAACCTCTTTTCCGGACGGCTTGTCGCAAAATGGCGATGATAAATTTAAATGTAACCTTCAATCTGCAACCAACATAATCTGTATTCGTCCAAAATCAAATTATGTATATTAAAACAAATCTGCCAGATAATAAATCTGCTGCCGATGCAAGCACCGACAGCAGATATCCAAATCAATGCCTGCATTAATATACTTTAAATTATACTGCTGCAAGCAGTTGTGCATTCATAATACAGCAATAATCATATGCATATCTTTTAAAGCTCAATCACACAATCATCTTCAACCTTCCTGCAGTTAGCGTAAGCTTCCTTCATAACTGCATCAACATCTGCTCCATCCTCAAATTCAACCTTGAGCTTAAGTGTCATAAAGCTTAATGATGCATCCTTAACTCCATTAGTATTCTTAACTGCCTCCTCCATCTTAGCTGCACAATTAGGGCAGTCAACCTCTACATTGTATGTCTTCTTCATGATAAAATCCTCCTTATAATTTAATATTTTAGCAAACGTCCATTCAGGTCTTCTAAGACACTCTGCACCGGATCAGTGCTTATGTTCCATCTTATTCCTCTACATGTTCCATTCCCATGCTCAGAATATTTCTTACATGTTCATCATCAAGGGCATAAAAAATTATCTTTCCCTCCCTGCGGAACCTGACCAGCTTCGCATCCTTGAGAATTCTTAACTGGTGGCTTACCGCCGACTGCCCAAGATTCAATAACTGTGCAATGTCATTCACACAGAGTTCACTCTCAAACAGCGCATATAATATTCTTATTCTTGTCGAATCACCAAACACCTTAAAAAGCTCTGCAAGGTCATACAGATATTCATCATCCGGCTGCTGCTCTAAAACCCTCTTCACAACATCTTCATGCGCTGCCAAAAATTCATTCTGATCTCCGGTATTATCCGCCATCTAATTCCTCCTCTCTTTGTACTAATATTTTTAACATATTAGTATTTATTCATCTGTTCATATTTTTATTATATTCATATATGTTCAGATGTCAATATGTTTTTATATTTTTCTTTATATATCAAAGCAAAGCTGCTGCTAATATTAAATATGTACTCTTTAATGTAAGAAAAACCATGCACCTTAATAAAAAAATCAAAAAAAAGTTGCTTTTTTTTCCATGTTATGATAATATACATATTAGCGGCGTGTGGCTCAGCTTGGTAGAGCGCTACGTTCGGGACGTAGAAGTCGCAGGTTCGAATCCTGTCACGCCGACTATTTATATTTTAAAATATTCATTCACCGAATCAATTTGCAGCATCCTATTTTCAGGATGCTGTCTTTATTAAAAATAATATTTTATTTTTTAAAGGCAGCCGTAATACGGCTGCCTTAATTTAGTACAGATGTTTATTCAAACCTAAACCACCTGAGGTCAAAATTGCATCCAGGCAGGAACACAAAATTCACATCATATATTCCTTCTACATTATCAAGTTCAAAATGTCTGCAAACATATCCGCCATCATCTTCATTCCCATGAACATCACGATTTCTGCTGTCATTCATATTATCCATCCTGCTGTCATCAGCCATGACAAACTCCGCAATCCGGTTAATACCGCCTTCACTATTTGCAAAGCGTATATGTATTGTATTCTTCTCTAGGACTGAGCGTCCGCAGATTGTTATCCCATGTATGCCCTGTGACAAATTCATGGCTTTGTAAGTCAGTGATACGTTGTTTCCTATCCCTGTTACCGCATCATTGCAAACAGTGTATGTATCTCCATAAATTCCATCATTATCCACTGCAAGATTCTTATCATAAGCTCTCTCATACTTTTTGAAGCTGAAGCCCTTGATATTTATGTCATGGTCAGCAATAAAGCTTACCGTACACAGACCTTTAAATCTCTTAGGGAGCTTGTAGGTCTTCTCCTGATAGGTTGCCCATATAGATGGCTTGTCATAGATTACTCTGTCCATCAGCTCGGCACCCTCAGTGCCAGGTATTCCCTTCCATATCTCTATAGGGAACGGCTTATTGTTAAGCTCATACACAGGAATCGTTATCTCGTCAGAACCGTTTTTGCCAAAATTCACCTTCTCAAAAGCGATATATGTGCCACCCTTAGGCACGATGCCTCTGTCCTGTCCAACCGAAGGAATCTTTTCTGCCGCAGTATACAGCGTTCCATATATAAATTCATACGGATTAAACTCTGCAAGCCCAAGTCCCTCTGCCGTAAAGCTTACCTGTGATATCAGGCTTATCTTACCCCTTCCATTCTTCACGCAGCAGCGTACATTGTGCTTTCCATCGCCAATCGCCTTTAATACTTTATGTATTCTAAAGCTGTCCTTACCTGTATCGGCATTATTAACAGGTGCTTTAACATCCGACAGCTCTGCGCCATTAGAATCAACTCCGGCATCATTTGTCACTCTCCATACAATGTCCCTGTATGTGGCATTGTGCGGCAATATCTCTGCCTCTATCTCCACATGTCTGTTGTCCGGCCCAAGCTTGCGGCTTCCTTTTACAATAAGGCGAATATTTCGCACAGGTATCTCGTCCTTTGTATTAGTTCTCTTATTAGCTATATACTGTTCTTTATATTCTGTATTCAGCTTTTCTGTTTCGTCAGCTGTGATATCATCCGACTGAGAATGGTTTTCGATACATGAAATGCCTGCCATGTCCACATCTGCTTTAACAGCGCTTAATGTCACCACTTTAGTTTCCATTCCGACAGAGCTTACTTCAACTCTTATCTCGCCCGGCTCAGTCTTAGCGCCAATCACAGCAAGAAGCTTTCCCGAAAACATTCTCCTGCTGTTGGTCTTGTACTGCTCAAAATCCGCACTGTCTCCATTGTCCATTCCAAGAAGCCTTCCTGCTCCGGTGACTTTCACGCTGACTCTGTTGTTAGCATTCTCGACAGGATTTCCGGCATTGTCAACCGCACTTATGTCAATGTATGCCAAATCGCGTCCATCTGCCATAATCTGCGTGTTCTCAGGTGCCACAACAAGCTGCACTGCATCCGAAAAGCTCTTTTTTGCTTCCCTTGCTATCACATTTCCCTCTTCATCATATGCCACCGCTTCTATAGTTCCCGGCTCATACTTTACTTTATAATGTGCCAGCAGCTGTTTTCCATGCTTATGGTCAATATCATATTTTCCATAGGAGCTGCCATTTACGAACAGTTCAACCTGTGGTGCGTTAGAAGCTATCCTGACATCAATCTCTTCACCGTCAGAGAAGTCCCAATATGGAAAAAGATGCACCATCGGAGCCTTCTTATAGTCCGTCCACTCGGCCTGATATATATAATATGTATCCTTCTCAAAACCCGCCGTGTCAATCTGTCCAAAATAGGAATTCTTTGTCTGGTAAGGTGTAGGCTCACCGATATAGTCAAAGCCGGTCCACAAAAACTGTCCCATCGAATACTCTGCATCTGCGTCCATCGTTATGCAATATTCACTGCTCCTTGCTCCCCAGTTGGTCGTGCAGTTTCCAAGCGCTGAACACTGCTCATCGTCATCACACAGAATCTGCTGCTCAAAAGGGAACTTGTATATACCACGGCTTTGAAGTGTCGATGCTGTCTCACTGCCATATATAACCCAGTCAGGATGAGCCTTATGATGCTCCTCATAGTATTTCTCTGCATAATTGTATCCTGCAAGCTTTACTATATCAGCACATTTTTGTGCATTCTCCCAAGGCATATAGTTAGAGCCGATAGTCACAGGAGCATTGCACTCCGGATCATGCTCCCTGACATAGCCTACAAGTCTTCTTGTTATCTCCTGACCATGTTCATCACGATGAGTGTCATAGATTTCATTTCCTATGCTCCACATGATAACCGATACATGGTTCCTGTCACGTCTTATCCAGCTTGCGACATCATTACCTGCCCAGTCGACAAAAAAACGTGCATAATCGAACTCTGTCTTAGGCAGCTCCCACATGTCAAATGCTTCACAATCAACCAGAAATCCCATCTCGTCCGCAAGCTCTAATACTTCCTTTGCCGGCATGTTGTGCGATGTACGGATTGCATTTACACCCATCTTTCTTAGCTTATTAAGCTTGCGCCTGAAAGCATTCACATTAAACGCAGCTCCAAGGCAGCCATTGTCGTGATGCTCACATACACCATTTATTCTCACTTTGCGCCCATTAAGAATAAATCCATGCTCCGGTGAATACTCCTTCGTGCAGAAGCCTATCTTCTGTGTCAGCTCATGCACAATCTCATCTTTGATACTGACCGTCACTGTGCAGTCATACAGGTTCGGCTCCTCAATATCCCAGATAAGAGGTTTCGTAACATCAAGCTCCAATTCGACATTTTCCTTAGAACCTGTTTTGAACACACTGCCGCTTCCAGCCGCTGCATGCCCATAAGTAAATACACTGCCTCCGTCGTGGTCAATGCTTAGACAGACCCTCACATCCTCATATGCTATGTCCTGTCCGGAATTTTCAAGTTCAACCGTACATTTTACTTTCCATGTGCCATCTTCATCTCTATTCATGCACATACCGCATACATCATTTGTGATACTGTCACTGATGAACGGATTTGAAGACTTGCTTTCAAGCTTTTTTACTCTGATATATGTACCGTCAGGCACTATATGAAGAGGCTCTAAGCTTAAAAAATATACATCCCTTATTATTCCTGCTCCCGAATACCAGCGTGTATTAGGCTCTTTATATACTGCTCTTACTACTATCTCATTTTTCCCTTCGTGCACATAAGCTGTAATATCAGCGTCAAAAGTCGAATATCCGTATTTCCACTCACAGACCTCACTGCCATTTACAAACACTGCAGAATCCATGTAAACCGCACCAAATCGGACAATGAGCTTTCTTCCAAGCTGCTCTTTTGCTATATCGAAGCTTTTTCTGTACCAGCCCATACTGCTCTGATACAGATTGTCGGTATCATATATCAGCCAGTCATGTGGTATATCCACTTCCAAAAATTCACCTGCGAGCGCCTCCTCATACATAACCCCAAGCATAGTCTTTCTAAAGCTCCATCCATCATCCCATAAGATAGTTCCGTTCATAACCGCTCTCCATTTTTACATTTATAAAGTCATTGTAACCATTTCAAACCCTATAAGTAAAATTGCCTTTTCAGTTCTTTCCAACCCACACACATTCGTTCTCAAATACAGCATCAGCATATTCTGCACTCTTATAAAGAGGTATTTCGTGACCGTTTCTTATAAAGAATACAATCTCCTGTGCCGCAATCTCGACAAAATAATGTCCGGCATCATATTTTTCAAGCGCATATTCATCTGATGACTTCATTCTCACCATAGTCATAGGCTCCGGCAGATATACATACCTTCCAATAGCATTCTGCGTATATACAGGACAAATCATGATATCGTCACCGACATACAGCTGGTCTTCAGTCGCAACCGCCACTTTGTCATCCGGATGCTCGAAGCCAAGCGGCTTATACATAAGCGTGTCATCCTCAACAGCTTTTTTATATGCATCCCACAGATATGGAATGAGTGCGTAGCGTATGCTGACTATATTTTTGAATGCATCCGTATCCGTAAATCTGTATAATTCCTGGTATCTTGTGCCTGCTGCCGCATGATTTCTCATCAGAGGAACGAACACGCCAAGTCCCATCCAGCGCATCAGAAGTTCCTCTGTTGCATTGTCGTTAAAGCCTCCGATATCTGAGCCAACATACATAAAACCGCACATATTGAGCGAAGGAAGCATCTTAAGACATAACAGAATGTGGCTCCACCATGAATGGTTATCTCCTGTCCATATTCCGCCGTACCTGTGCATTCCTATATATGACGCTCTTGAGAACATTAGAATATCTTTGTCCGGTGCAAGCTCCTTGAAGCTCTCCGATGCAGCTCTTGTCATATTATAACCGTAAAGATTATGTACATGGTCATGTCTTACAACAACTTCACCCTCAGGCTGTGTCGCTCTATGATAGAATCTCTCATAATCGCCAAGATTATTAGATACACCCTCCACAGTTCCTTTGAACTCAAAAAAGCTCTGTATGTCAAGATTTCTTCCCTTATACTCATCAATCTTATCGAATACTTCCTTAAGATGTTTCTCCGAATAGAATATCGCAGGTTCATTCATATCATTCCAAAAACCGTCAATTCCGGCATCTAAGAGCACCTTATATCCATGTCCAAACCATTTTCTTGCATCTGCGTTAAGCACATCAGGGAAATGTACTCTGCCCGGCCATACGCCTGCCACAAAATCCCCGCCATCAGCTTCCTTGCAGAAATACCCATTCCTTTTGCCTTCTTCATATGTATCATAACCGTCCTCAATCTTGACTCCGGCATCAATTATAGGTACAAGATGAATATGCTTGTCATGCATTTCCTTCACAAAACCGGCAAATTCAGGAAATGTCTCATTATTTACAGTAAAATCCTTATATCTTTCCATATAATCTATATCAAGATACACTGCATCTATCGGTATATTCCTCTTTCTGTAATTATCAACAACATCACTTACTTCATCAGCACTCATATAGCTCCAGCGGCACTGCTGATAACCGAATGCCCATCTCGGAGGAATATAGCTCTTTCCGATAATGTGCCTGAACTGTCTTACAATCGAATACAGATAATTCCTGCTCTCATCAGATTCGCTATCTTTCTCAGATGTTATCTCGTATGCTGTAAAATTCTCATTGCAAACTGTAATTACAAGCTCATTCTTATCAAGATAACCTATATCGAATATTACTCGTCCCGGATAATCGATAAATAATCCCTTGGATTTTTCAGGGTGGTTTGTGTCAGCGATTATGATAAAATTATGTGCTCCGTAAAGTGAGCGCTTAGACTCTGTGTGATTAGGGTCATCGCTGCACTTGCTCTCATATACCCATCCGCGCTTGTTGATGCCACGCACATTCTCTCCAAGTCCGTATACTACAATGCTGTCAGACATTTCCACTCTGTATTGCATGGCATTTCCTTCATCTGCGTCATCCGGTCTGTCCCATGTAATTCCGCCATAAGGCTCTAAAGCTATATCCATCACAGCTTTGTCAAAAAAATTCCGTCTCTCACTTTCGGAAG
Source organism: uncultured Eubacteriales bacterium (assembly GCA_900545175.1). Classification (GTDB taxonomy): domain Bacteria; phylum Bacillota; class Clostridia; order Lachnospirales; family Lachnospiraceae; genus CAG-882. Next base: position 25,737 of record UQYF01000003.1, on the reverse strand, counting down.
TCTCCAAAATATTCTCTTTGTTCACAACGGCATAAGTCTCAAAAGGCTTGCCAAATACATACTTTTTAACCATAATAAACCTCCATGTTGGTTTTCCTAAGAAAAAGGCACTACATATGTTATTATTTTAACATACATAGTGCCTTTATTCAATGATATAAAATTGTGTTATTTATATAAAATGATGTTGGGGTCAAAAGGTATTTGACCCCTATGATACCGGATTGTTTCGCACTGCGTGCTCCCACAATCCTCAAAACATTCATAATTCGCTCATTTTTCTACGAAAAATGGCTGCTTATTCATGTTTTGGCGGGTCCCAAGGTCAAAAATCCTCTTGCAAGCAAGCTTGCATCGGATTTCCGACCTTTTGACCCTGGCATCATATAATTACCATAACATTTTTGATTACTGCACATGATAATCAGCCGAATATTGCCTATATCATCTCTGATTATCAGTCCTGTCAACGCTGCATATATTTTAGTGATGGAAAAGACGGATTCCTGTAAATGACATAACCATATCATACTTATCTGCACACTCAATAACAGCATCATCCCTGACAGAACCGCCCGGCTGTGCAATATACCTGACACCGCTCTTATGTGCGCGCTCAATGTTGTCTGAGAATGGGAAGAATGCATCCGAGCCACAGATAACATCAGTATTCTTGTCAAGCCATGCCCTCTTTTCTTCCGCTGTAAATACCGGAGGCTTAACCTTGAATACCTTCTCCCATGCACCGTCAGCAAGAAGATCCATGTATTCATCTCCGATGTAAAGGTCTATTGCATTGTCTCTGTCAGGTCTTCCAAGCTTATCTACAAACTGAAGTCCGAGAACCTGTGGTGACTGGCGTAAAAACCAGTTGTCAGCCTTCTGTCCCGCAAGTCTTGTACAATGTATTCTTGACTGCTGTCCTGCACCAATACCGATAGCCTGTCCGCCCTTTACATAGCATACTGAGTTAGACTGTGTGTATTTAAGGACAATAAGTGCAATCTTCATGTCAGTCATCGCATTTGCAGGTATATTCTTATTCTTTGTCACAATATTTGAAAGGAGTTCATCATTGCAGTTAAGCTCATTTCTTCCCTGCTCGAATGTGATTCCGAATACCTGCTTCTTCTCAATAGGTGCCGGAACATATGAAGGATCAATCTGAATAACGTTATATGTTCCCTTCTTCTTTGCTCGGAGCATCTCAAGTGCTTCCTCTGTATAACCAGGAGCGATTACACCATCAGATACTTCTCTCTTTATAAGTCTTGCCGTATCCTTGTCACATACATCTGAAAGAGCGATAAAATCACCAAATGATGACATTCTGTCAGCGCCTCTTGCTCTTGCATATGCGCATGCAAGCGGGCTTAATTCTCCAAGGTCATCAACCCAGTAAATCTTAGCAAGTGTCTCATCAAGCGGAAGTCCCACAGCCGCACCGGCAGGTGATACATGCTTGAAGGATGTCGCAGCAGGAAGTCCTGTTGCCTTCTTAAGCTCACTTACCAACTGCCATCCATTTAACGCATCAAGGAAATTGATATATCCCGGTCTGCCATTTAACACGGTAACAGGAAGCTCACTTCCATCCTCCATGTATATTCTCGATGGCTTCTGATTAGGATTGCATCCGTACTTTAACTGAATCTCATTCATGTTCGTTCTCCTCACTTTTTATGATTGTCTAAACATTCTTATTGTATATCCTGCTCTCGTACTTTCCGGTCTCAATATCGATATATCTTACAAAAAGTGACACCTTATTGTCAGCATTAAGACTATTCCAGATCATATCTGCGAATGTATCGATATCTCCTTCAATTTTAACCCACTTTGGCTCGCCTTCAAAGCTTGGAAGCGGATTGCCATCATGCATATATGTATGTATGAAGTGTCCCTCACCTGCAACAGGATTATTGTAAGCAAATGTATATCTGTTGCATGCGTCCGGATTTCCGTTGTTGCTCTTTAAAATAGACATTGCGTAATTGTAATTTCCACCCTCAATATGCATGATTCCGGATATTCTTGGTGTATAGTTAGGACCGTCCGGCTCGAACTGTCTGCTTCTGAGTGACTGCTCAAATGTGAGCTGCTTATCCATTCCATCATAGATTGTATCTGTCTGGTCGCCATTGGTTACGATAGTCTTGTTTCCAAGCACACGGACAGGTGCATAGATTATAAGGCTTGGGTCTTCAAGCTTAGATTGGTCAAATGCCTGTGTCCTTATGCCTTCTCCATCTTCAACAAATACACGGTTTCTGCTGTTGTTACTTCTTCCCATAATAAAGTAAGCTGTAACTGCACTCTTTCCATCCGGAGTCTTTCCGATAACAATTCCTCTTCCTGGATAAGCATTCTGGCTAAGCTCCTGCTTAAGTGATAACATTTCCATTGTGATTCCTCCTGTTTTTGCCCGACAGTATATGTATGATACATCGTAATGCAACAAAAAGACCGCCTGAGCGTACTATAATAAGCATCGCCCAGGCGGTCGGCATATCTTAACCAATCACTCCCTGCAGGTAATCCTGCCACGAAAACCGCATACAAATATGAGCCTTCGCTTTCCGCCAGTCGTGATTCTATACTTATGTTACATGATTAAGATAAAAATATCAAGATGTAATTCAATTAAATTGAATTTTATTATGTAATATTTATTTGTAATTGTAATTCGGATGCCACAATATGCTCTACAGACTTAAATAAATATAAGCAAATAAAATAAGCTTGTTATAATTATTTCTTTTCATCATATTTAGCAGCTGTTTTTCTAAGCTCTTCATCCACAAGACTATCCATCGGAGTGTTGAGAATACGCTCAGTCTCCTCGGCTTCCTCCTTAGCCCGCTTGTGCTTAAGCTTCACAACCTTGGCAACTCCGAATACCACTACACCTGCTGCAACTACAATGAGTGCATACTTGGCAACATCCTTCGATGTGGTCGATTTTGTCATTATAGTGTTAGCTGTGGAATTGAATGTCTTTACAAACATATCGTCTGTTGACAAATCACCATACCAATAATTATCGAGATAACCCCAGAATATATCAACCGCTTCTGCATCCATAACCGAGCCTGCCTGTATTCCATTTACATAACACATATATCCCGGCTCATCCGATTCACTCTCGTTCTGCTCAGCAAAATATACATAAAGAAATGTTGATTCGTTTGAAATGTTCTCTTCATATAACTGCTGTGCATAGTCTTCCTTCTGTGAATCTGTATCAATTCCAGGTATGTAATCAAGCAGCATTATATATGGCTGAACACCTGTTTCATCGTAAAAATCCTTGAGTCTGCTCTCAGTCCTGCTTACATTGTCAAACCAACCAAGCTCATCATATATACAGTCATTGATATAACCGTTTCCGGAATCTAACTTTTCACGGTTGTAGCTGCTCTGAATAACATTTCCGCCGCTTGTTCCTCCTATCGAAGAAAACATACCTATAAGTATACCTATAAAAATCAGCAAAACAACTATACTTGTAAGCCATGAAACACATCCGCCTCCGCTTCTTCCTCTGCGTCCATGCGGTGGTGGTGCTCCGTAATACCCTCCTCTTGGTGGCGGCGGTGCTCCGTAATGCCCTCCTCTTGGTGGTGGCGGTGCTCCGTAATGTCCTCCTCTTGGTGGTGGCGGTGCCCCGTAATTGCCTCCTCTTGGCGGTGTGCTTGAAGGTCTGCCTCCTCCAAAACCTCCGGTAGGTCTTGATGCACCTCCCATCGGTCTTGATGTAGATGAACTTCCTACTCTATGTCCTCCGCTTGACCTTGATACTGAATGTCCTCCGCTGCTATGCCCTCCTCCGGCATGGCCGCCTCCGGTTCTTCCCATTTTAGAATCCTCCTCATAAAAAAATAGTAACTACATCAGATTATGCCGCTATTTTCTGATTATCCACGGTAAACCTGATAGTAGTTACATTTTATCACAACAAAGCATTACATGCAAAATATTTTTAGTCCGGCTCACACGCCTTCATACACATGTCCTATATGTGCATTCATCTTATGGATTATTCTGCCTGCTCCTCTTCACCGTCATGAACATCCTTCTTAGGCTCCTTAAGACCCGGAATCTCGATGTTATGCTTCTGGCAGTAATCCCACAGAGCGGCGTGAATTGACTCTTCTGCCAACAATGAACAGTGAATCTTCACAGGCGGAAGTCCATCAAGTGCCTCCATAACAGCCTTGTTCGTCACTTCCATAGCCTCATAGATTGTCTTTCCTATAACAAGCTCAGTTGCCATACTGCTTGTAGCAACGGCAGCGCCGCATCCGAAGGTCTTAAACTTGCAATCCTTTATAATCTTCGTATCTTCATCGATATCAAGATATATTCTCATGATATCTCCACACTTTGCATTGCCGACTGTGCCGACACCGCTCGCATTCTCTATCTCACCCATATTCCTCGGATGCTGAAAATGATCCATTACTTTTTCGCTGTACATATATATTCCTCCTGATAAAACCATATAAATCTGAATAAATCTTGTTTCTCTAAATGGATAATTCACCAAAAATACTATTTAAATAATGTGCGTAAACTGCTTAAGCTTCAGATGAATTATTAATTACTTCTTCTCACCATTCTTTACAAAATCTTCATAAAGCGGAGACATCTCACGAAGTCTTGCAACAATCTCCTTCAGTTTATCAACTGTGTAGTCAATCTGTTCCATCGTGATATCCTCTGAAAGAGTAAGTCTTAATGAACCGTGTGCAATCTCATGAGGAAGTCCTATCGCTAAAAGGACATGTGATGGGTCAAGTGAACCCGAAGTACATGCTGAACCGCTTGAACCACACACACCATTCATGTCGAGCATGATAAGCATTGACTCGCCTTCAATAAATCTGAAGCAGAAATGGGCATTGTTAGGAAGTCTGTCATATCTTGCTCCGTTTAAACAGCTGTAAGGAATCTCATTTAACACACGCTCGATAAGATGCTCGCGAAGTCCGTCAAGAATCTTCTTTCTCTCTTCCATCTTCTCGCCGGCAAGCTGTGCAGCTGCGCCGAATCCGACAATTCCGGGAGTATTAAGAGTTCCGGCTCTCTTTCCTCTCTCCTGTGCGCCGCCATGAATGAACGGTGCAAGCTTAACGCTCTTTCTCGCATACATGATTCCGATTCCTTTTGGTCCGTTAATCTTATGTCCGCTTGAGCTTAACATGTCAATGTTCATCTCATCAACATTAATCGGGATATGACCGTAAGCCTGTACAGCATCGGTATGGAAAAGCACACCATGCTCATGTGCCACACGTCCGAGTTCCTTGATAGGCTCGATTGTTCCAATCTCGTTATTAGCTGTCATAATTGATACAAGAATTGTATCAGGTCTTATAGCTGCTTCAAGCTGTTCAGGTGTTATTCTTCCTTCAGAATCAACAGGAAGATATGTCACTTCATATCCATGCTTTTCAAGATACTGGCAAGTGTGCAAAACTGCATGATGCTCAATATTGCTTGTGATAATATGCTTGCCTTTGCTGCCATACACTTCTGCGGCATTCTTTATTGCCCAGTTGTCCGACTCACTTCCGCCTCCGGTAAAATAAATCTCCTCCGGCTTAGCACCTATAAGAGCCGCTGCCTGCGCACGCGCTGTCTCTATAGCTTCCTTGGCTGTCTGTCCGAACTGATATACACTTGAACCATTAGCATAAATCTCTGAAAAATACGGCATCATGGCATCAAGAACCTGTGGTGCAACCTTAGTTGTAGCCGCATTGTCCATATAAATAAAAGGTTTGCTCATAATATCCTCCATATAATCAAAAGTCAAAAACATATTATTTACAGTTAAATCTTATATATGTTCCGGCATTTTTATTTTCCTAGTACTTTACTAGGCTTTATCAAAGACACTATATACCCTGCCGGGCAATATGTCAATATTTTTTATACAGGAATTTTCGTTGAAATTCCCTGTTAAGGTTCGGGTAGTCCTTAGAACATCTCGCTTCGTGCAATGAAGAGAGATGCATAAATATAACCTGTCATACACTCGCAGACTGACTTGGCATGTTTTGACAGCCGAACCCTGTTAAAAATATAATTCACATGTCAAAACATGCTCTTGAACTTAATCATCAGCATTCGCACTTCCAGTAGTGTGCCGAGTACGGTTCAAGGAAGCTTCCGCCTCCGAAGTCATGTTCTTCACCGGTTATAAGGTCAACCGCCTTTCCGCAATGTGCATCAAAATGGGCTGTATATCCTTCCGAATCAGCATTTATTGCGACAAACACTCTCTCATGCTCACTCTTTCTCTCAAATATACACTGCTTATTCGTCAGCACAGCTGAATAAAAGCCTCCGTAATTCAACGCCTCGCTGCCCTTCTTTGCCGCCTCAAGCTTACTTATAAACTCGGTCAGTTCATTCCACTCAGGCTTTTCATAGCTTTGTCTTAGTGCCGGGTCGCCGTCAGACTTGTTGCCCTGTGCGCCCCACTCGCTTCCATAGTACACACAAGGTATTCCCGGCATTCCGAACATGAGTGCATATATAAGCGGAAGATGATTTTTGTTCGTAAGAATGCTCGCAACTCTTGTCACATCATGATTGTCCACAAATGAGAGAAGATGTTTTCCTCTGTATATGCACCAGTTTTCATAGCCGAACTGCCTGTTCAGTGAATGATTAATCTCGAACATATTCATGCTGTTAAAGCTTGAATACAGTCCCTTGTAGCATTCATAATTGGTTGCCGAATGCAGCATTTCATCATTTACAAGCCTGTTATAGTCGCCGTGGAGCATCTCTCCTACAAGGAATATCTCCCTTCCCTGCTCTCTTCCAAGCTCGTCCGTGAATTTTCTTAACCTTCTTAAAAAATCCATATCAAGACAGTATGCAACGTCAAGTCTTATTCCGTCAATTCCAAAATACTCGATCCAGTATCTAACCGCATCAAATATGACATTTATGACATCCTCGTTTCTCAGATTCAGCTTTACAAGGTCATAGTTGCCTTCCCAGCCTTCATACCACAGGCCGTCATTATAGCTCGAATTGCCGCCAAGGTTGATATTAAACCAGGAAATATAAGGTGAATTCTCCCTGTTCTTTATCACATCCTGGAACTGATAAAAGCCGCGTCCTACATGATTAAAAACGCCGTCTAAGACAACCTTGATTCCTTCAGAATGAAGCTTATCGCATACCTCCTTAAAGTCCTCATTAGTTCCAAGTCTCACATCTATCTTCTTGTAATCTCTTGTATTATAACCATGTGTGTCAGATTCAAATACCGGAGAAAAATAGATTGCACCGCTTCCAAGCTTCTTAATATGAGGAATCCAGTCAATCACTTTCAGGATTCTATGTTCAAGCCGGCCGTCATTCTCAAATGGGGCACCGCAAAATCCCAAAGGATATATCTGATAAAATGTACTTTCATAAGCCCACATACGCCTACCTCCTAGTAAAATATCTCATTTCCTGTCTATTATCCCTCCGAACATGCAAATCATTATATTATCTGCTGTTATTATTCTATCCAGATAGCGGAAATGAAATCATTTTTTTACATTTTTACTTATTATTATTTTAGTGTCAAGACATGACCACTTAGTCTATGAGTATATAATGCGTTATATACAGTTAAGTTCGCAGAGCATGTTTTGACATCTGAATCTTATTATATAATAAAAAATCAGGACTGTCCATCCATATACGGATAAACAGCCCCATACTTTTTAATGTTATATGCTTTATGTATCTCTTATTCCGAAAAATATCAAAGCCGTGACATTTACTTGAGATAGAATACTTCCGGCATGAACTTAATAGGCTCTTCCTCATTGAAATCAAAGGAGCCTTCAACCATCTTAGATGTGATTGCATTCCAACGGTTACATGCCTCGCTCTTAGCTATGTACTCATTGGCATACTTGATATCATCACATTCGAAGCAGTAAAAGAACTGGTTCCCATTCTGAAAAATTGAATAATTGCGGTATCCTGCCTTAGTATGCTCCTCCATAATCTCCGGCCATGGATTGTTGTGCATCTTAACATACTCATCAAGGCATTCCGGCTTAACCTTCCATGTCCATGCATATTTCTTACTATGTTCCATATCTGTCAACCTCTTTTCGTATTTTTAGACAAGGAATTTCACAAACTCCTTTTGATATTATACATATTACTTTCATATTTGTCCATTATCAATCTATTTTTGTACAAATTGCTTTTAAAAATGACCTTTTTTAACACTTTATTGATAATTGTTAACAAATTGTTCATTTTTGTTTCACACCAGCGACACATAGTACTTCTATACTATAATCAAAGTTAAGGAAGAGGCAAGAAACCTCATAAATATCGAACATAGAACAGCCTAACAGAATTCTTTTTCTTTTTCATAAAGCCCGGTACTTTCCCCGAAGTACCGGGCCCTCCTTTTTTTAAGCATAATACTTGTCATTGGCATTTTTTATATCTCTGTCTTTTTCGAAAGCCTCACACGGAACAGCTTTCTTATAAGCTTTCTTCCATCAAACGGAATCACCGGATAGATATAGCTCTCTCCTGAGATTGTGTTATTAAATGCTATTGCAAGAAGAGTTATGATGACTCCTGTGAAAAAACCCCACCAATAAAACAGATATGTCAGTACCAGCGTTATAAGCCTGAAAAATTTGATTGCATAACCAAGCTCAAAATTAGCCTGTGCATACGTTCCGATTGCGACAAAAGCCATATATAACATGGTTTCCGGCGAAAACCACCCGGAGCTTACAGCATACTCACCCACCACGATACCCGCTACAACAGACAATGGCGTAGATAACATTGTCGGTGTATTCACTGCCGCAAGCCTCAATCCATCGATTGCAAACTCCAATATTATGAGCTGCCAGAACACATGGATATTTGCCTCATCCGCAAGGTTTATAAATGCAAGCCAGCCGGGAAGCTTTTCCGGATACTCAATAAGTGCCATCCACATAGGTGTAAGTATCAGCGTAAGCACAGACATTATAAATCTTGATATCCTTATATAATTTCCTACAAGCGGCGGAAAGTAAAAATCATCTGCCTCCTCCATCACATCGAATATACTTGCAGGCACAATAATAACAGCCGGCGAATTGTCAACTAAAAGCACAATATTTCCATCCAATATAGCGGCAGCTGCCGTGTCGGGTCTTTCCGTATATTTGAACTTAGGAAACGGATTGATATAAGGTCCTTCAAGTATAGCCTCCGCAAGACTTTCTATATTCATCGAGAGTGCATCCACATCTATGTCCGATATTTTATTTTTGATTTTTCTTACCAGTTTCATATCCGCTACGCCTTCTATATATGCCACTGATATATCCGTCCTAGATTTTAATCCCGCCTGCAGAATCTCAACACACATTCTTGGATCTCTTATTCTTCTCCTGATAAGTGCAACATTTGAAACAACAGTCTCAACAAAGCCATCCCTTGAGCCTCTTAACACTCTGTCCTTCCATGGCTCGTCAACACTTCTCATCGGGTATGTTCTGCAGTCAATAGCCATACATTCCTTATAGCCGTCAACAAAATAGCAGGCAACACCGGATAAAATAGCGGTTGTGATATCCTCAACATCATCTAAAAGGTCAACCTCCACATAAGGAATATATTTATCCGAAAACTCTCTTGCACTTTCAGGCACATCTCCATCCTGAATATCGGAAAAAGATTTTAAAAGTCTCTCCATGATTGTATCTTTTATGAAGCCATCTATAAAAAAGAATCCCGCATCCTTCTGCCCTAGCTTCTGCTCCCTGTATATAAGGTCAAAATTCTTATCAACATGAAGTATTTTCTTTAGTTCCAGCGTGTTCTCCTTCAATGAAGCTGAAATTTTTTTCAATTTTATGTTCCTCTTATCTTCATAATTTCAGGTATTCCGCCGTGATTTCTCCGATAAACCGGAGAAACAAGTCTTACATTATAAAATTTGTGCAATTATAGGACAAATAAGCTCCTGATTACAAAAAATAAGACCGACGGTGCTGCCATCGGTCTTATTGTGTACTTTAATTTATATAATTATACTAACTGGCTACTCTTTGCGTAAAGATTTGTGACAAGCTTTGTGTACTGAACACTGCTCTTCATAGCGTCCATATCATCAACAGCCTTACCATTATCGCTTATTCGGTCAAACTGTGCTTTCTCATCCTTTGCAAGCTTAAGTGTTGCAACAATAGCCTTAATCTTATCCTCCTTGGAAGCCTTGCTATAATCGCCCTTTACACCTACAATCTTCATAACTGACTCAAGCTCTGACTCAGACCAGTTGCCGAATCTGTTATCCATCATATACGCAATTCTTTCTTTACGAGTAATACACTTAATAAAACCTCTTAACATAATAATCCCTTTCCTTTCCTGACAGCCCCATCTTTAAGTCTGCCTGCCATCACTATAAATGGCTCTGTGCTTTTTCCTTTTCCTTACAGATGCCATTATTACACACAAAGTCAATATATGCAAATAGAAAAAGAACCATTTTTTGGTAGTTTTATTGTAAAGAACAACCATATTTTTGTACAATCTGTATATGAAATCACTTTTTGATTGTGCAAAATTATGATTCCATGAAACAAATCTGTATCATTGTTAATTGTTTAGCACAATTTTTCACTTCAGACATTCCCTGAACACTCTGAGAGCATTTTTATAAAATATTTTTTCAATGTCATTTTCACTGAAGCCTGCACTTGAAAGTGCATCGCATAGACCCGGCAGATATGACGCATCCGCAAGCTCAAGCTTACCGCCTATGCCATCAAAATCCGAGCCTAATGCCATTATGTCAATTCCGCCCAGATTGGTAATATATTTTACATGACGAACCATGTCATCTATCCTGCTCTCCTCATCAACGCCTGCTCTTCCTGCTTCATTTAAGAAAGCTCCGCAGTAATTTAACCCCATGACACAGCCTCTTTGTCCAAATGCCCTTATCATGTCATCTGTCAGGTTTCTCACATGCGGATTCATCGCCCTTGCATTAGAATGGCTCGCAACAAACGGCTTGCTTGTATTATTATATATATCCCAAAAACCGGCATCCGACAAATGCGATACATCTATTATAATTCCAAGCTTCTCCATCTGCTCAATAAACTCAAAGCCCTTCTCCTTCAAGCCTTTAGACGCATCTGCGTTATATGTGCAGCTTCCGTCGCTGTTGTAAACCACATAGTTAGGGTAAGCGAGTTCATTTTCATGGTTCCATGTAAGAGTCATCATTCTAAGTCCGAGCCTGTGATAATTTCGCAGCATCTGTATGCTTCCGGCACATATATCTCCTTCCTCACCTGTAAGAAGAGCCGACATCTTCCCTGCCTTCATATTCGCTTCAATATCCTCATAGCTTTTGACCTGTGAAATTATATCCTTATTCTTCTCCATTTCACAATAAAAAATGTCTACAAGCTTCATTCCGTCTAAAAGCACATTCTCCGAATATTCCTTGTTGATGTATACCGCAAAGCACTGAAGCATATAATCACCTTTTTTCATCTTCATAAGGTCAAGTTGATGACTATTCTGCCTAAGCTCCGATTCCATATTATTCTTTCTGTCGTACATAAGCGCCGACAATGTATCACAATGCATATCTATAACCTTCATAAGTCTCTCCTTATCTCCACAGGCTGCCCACAGCATATATGCTCTGTGACAAATCCTGCCTGTAATTTTCTTTATTGGGATTAAAACTATTTATCACAACTCCATCACTCCCCGGTCTTGCAGTAGAATGAATATAATCGTCATCTCCTATGTACATTGCAATATGTCCGGGAAAATACAAAAGATCCCCCTTTTCCATATTTTCGTATGCTATCTGCCGCACAGGAAATCCGGGCACAAGCTTGGCATCACGGTAAATGCATATGCCATTTAACATATAAGACATAGATGTAAGCCCCGAACAATCAATGCCAAGAGGTGTCTTTCCTCCCCACCGGTACTGCGTTCCAAGATAGCTCTTTGCCGTACTAACAAGCCTTTCCCGCAGTTGCGTCTTCTGATACTCAGATAGTTCTGATATTCCTTTTGCATCAAGCGGCACCGGATATTTTTCTATGTACGAACATTTGATATAGCCTGTTCTGCCATCATAAAGCCTGACACATGCATATCCGCTTTCCACGCATTCATATGTCCTGCTATTATAGTCTTGGCATTCCATCTCACAGCAACCGATAAGAACAGCTCCCCTTGTCACAGTCATAAGCCGCACCGATGAGACGGAAGGCTCTGCCATGATATCCGCGGCTGCTTTTATTACCTGCACCAAACAGTTTTTCTCACATTCTTCAAAAGTCCTTTGTCTATTTATATCATTGCATATTATTACATCATGGCTTTTCACATACCCTTCATAGCCGTAATCTGTCCTTACCCCGATAAAATCACCGGCTCTCCCGGCGCACTCCTCAATGATATCGAATCTCTGTCCATACAGTCCTTCATCTACTATTGCAGACTTCACACTTCCCTTCTCGGCACATTTCTTTTCACATGGCATACCATAAATATCCACATATGTCCTGTTAAAAATTCCCCTCATTACACCTCCTCATGGGACAGTGGGGTCTGGTCCCTGTGTCCCAACACATATTCTTCCAATCATGGATTTGCTCAGTCCTGTTATCCTGCTAAGCTGTCTGACCGAAGCACCATGCCTTTTAAGTTTTATTACGCACTCCTGTTTTTTATCCATATTTATCTGCGAAAAATCAGAAAGGCTGCCACATCCACTTATTTTCCTTAACATCCCGATGCATTCCTCGTCATCCATCGACAGACGTTTTGCAACAATATCATCATATTCAATTACATTATCCTCATGATTAAATGACATAAAATTCTCAAATTGACTGTAATCTTCAAAGATATTTACAATTTCCTGAATATCTGTTTCAAATATTTTTATGCCGTCACGTTTTTTAATAGCAATTTTGTTTTGGAATGGAAAATTACACCAAGGATACTCAGCCGCTTTATTCACAATTCCCGCCTTAACAGGATTATTGAAAATATATCTTGCCGTAACCATAAACTGCCTATCGCTAAGTACCGGCTCGCTTATAAATCTATTCTGGAACAAATGCCCTGCTCTGTCATATTTTCTATTATACCAGTACACATATGCATTTTCTATCTTTTTCATTGTCATCGAAAGGTTTTCTGTTCCTTCCTGCATTAACATATGCACATGATTATCCATTAAGCATACCGAAAATAATTTGAACCCGGCAGTCTGCCTGCACTTTTTTAATATATTTTCAAAGTAAAAATAGTCCTCCTTTTCCTCAAAAATTATCTGCTTATTGACTCCGCGCAATATTACATGATAAATTCCCGACTCACATTTCTTTCTTGCTGTTCTCGACAAAATGTACCTCCTTTATTTAGTTTTAGTTAAAAATGGGGAAAATTGTGGGACACTAGGGGTCTGACCCCTGTCCCAAAGAATATTAGAATAGTTGATGTCTCATTATACATCTTATTTCAATTTTATACAAGGCTAAATTTATAAGCATTGCCGGGACAGTGGAACCTGACCCCTCTGTCCCAAAAAGTGGTTTACTTTTTTGTTGTGCCGCGTTAAAATACAGGTAAAATATAATTTATGGAGGCTATAATTATGAAATTAGTTAATACACCTGATGCTCCGGCAGCAATCGGACCTTATTCACAGGGCTTTATAACAAATGGTTTCTTCTTCTCATCGGGGCAGGTTCCTCTCGACCCTGCCACAGGTACAGTTGTCGGAACAACAATAGAAGAGCAGACAGAGCAGGTTATGAAGAACCTCGGTGCACTTCTTAAGGAAGCAGGAGTTTCCTATGAGAATGTTGTAAAGACAACATGCTTCCTTGCTGATATGGGCGATTTTGCAAAGTTCAATGAGGTTTACGCCAAGTATTTTACAGGAAAGCCTGCTCGTTCATGCGTTGCAGTAAAGACCTTGCCTAAGAATGTATTATGTGAAGTTGAAGTTATCGCTGAAGTATAGGCTATCTTCTAGGCTGCAAATATCACACTATATATTATAGTTCAGGTGTCAAAACATGCCGATTTAGACTATGCATGTATAACATGTTATACACAATTAAGTTCTCAGTACATGTTTTGACACCCTAATCCTATTGCACAAAAAAGGCTTCATACATAGTCACCATACCATGTATGAAGCCTTTATAATGCACAAATATCACCTCTAACTTAAAAAGCAGTGGCATAGAAAATTAACATTCCAAAGCCTTAGCTCCAAGAGCTTATAGTGCTTATAAGCTCAGCTTTCCTTCAAGCTGTGAAAAATCAACATTCTTTACAGAGCCATTCTTAAACTCAATTCTGACAGGGCCAAAGCAGCCGCACTGCTGTGCGTCGGTGTAGATTATATTCTTAATCGGGAACAGCTCATCCTCTGTAAAGTCGTCATGGCTTTCCTTAGTGATTACCTGTGAAATCATCACATACTTCTCATGTCCGCCATATTGCTTGTCTCTCTTCGCTCCGGCATATACAACGATTGATTTTTCAGAGTCAGGATTGCTGTTACAGCTGTTAACATAATCGATAAAATCCCAGCCATCATAGATTGTCATGGCAAGCTGCTTTTCTTTTCCGCACGCATCTTTGCCTTTTAATATGACTGCCTTCGCATGCTTTCCAAGAATCTCAGTGCCGCTCTCCTTCTCAACAACCTGTGTGCCATTATCAGGAAATCCATATGCGCCGAGTGTAAGCTCAACCGGTCTTCTGTGAAGCTTTAGTTTGTCTACGCGCATTATGCCGTATTCGACAGGAAAATCTGCCAGATACATGCCCTGAATCCAATGCATCTCTGTGTCAAGGCGATAGTTAAAGAACTGTCTTCTGTAGAGTACACCATCCCTTAATCCGCTCCAGAAGGTTGCATTTGCAAGCGATATATCTCCATTAGTCACATCGCAGAGTACATACTGCTGCGACTCAACCATGTTCTCAGATACGTTAAACAGCCCATTTTTCCTATCTGCGAACTTCGGTGTCGCCTCCCAAGGATATTTAGTGTTAAATGAAAGCTTTGCGTAATTCCAAAGTCCATGCTTGTCACCCACATCCTTTACAATCTTTCCCGAACGAAGTATCGTCTCTCCGTTAGACTTATGGTTAGTAAAGCACAATGCCGGCCCATCAAGTGCCGTCTCCTTTACATCGCCCTTGCTAAGCTTCTCCCAGCTTCCGTTATTCTCCTTTGCAGTCCAGAAAGGATGCTCTGCCGGAAAATGAAGGCACATGAATGCCTTTCCAAGCCAGAAAGGTGACTCCGCACAGGAATATCCCTGCACAAGAGGTGCAAACTGTCCGTAAAAACCGAGTGTAGGTATTCCATCCCACAAAAAATCTTCCCTTCCAAGAAACTGCATAAGCGAGCCTGACATAATTCGTCTTGATAATCCTGCATCCGCTGTCGGATGCTTAAGAAGCATATTTCCGTCAAAGGAGCTTGTAGCAGCAAAACGATAAATGTTGCTCCTGCCCCACATATTGGTAAAACCATCCTCGTCAAAGAAATCCGCATAGCTTTCCATCAGCTTATTGGAATTTTTCTCAAACTGCTCTGCTATGTATGGCATATTTTCATAGCCGTACCACTGATTCCACAGCGGAGCATAGAAATTAAATGCCCAGCAGGAATAGTAGTCAAAGCTCTGACCATCCCTATACCAGCCGTCACCTGCATAGTATTCAAGGATAGCCTGTGCATGGTCTGCCATTATCTCCTCGTCAATATCATAACCGTTCATATTCAGGAATGCCATATCAAGCATATTGAACAAACGCCAGTTCTGAGGAACTGTGGCATGATGCGCATAACTGTCAAGGAATGCTGCTATCTTGTCTTTTTCCTCCTTGGTATATGTATCCCAGATTTCTTCCTTGCTTGCCCACAGGCAGATTACAAGTGCACATGTCTCAACTGTCTGCTGGAATGTCCTAAACTGGTCAGAGTTGGTGCTCTCCTTAATCTCCTCATAAGTGCCTACATATGAAGGATGTCCCTTAGTGCATATATCAAGAATCTGCTGCTTATAATAATCAGCAAGTCTGTAGCCGTTGAGTGTCAAATCAGGGATATTGTGAATCACCGGCGCAGCAATGAACATTGAGCGCGTAAGTCCCTCGAATATCTCCGCCTTAACCTCAGCCGCGTTAGTCTTATCATCCGAATAATAATGAGGATATGTTATCTGCGTCTCTTTTCTTGGCATCACAACAGGACTGTCAAACGTCTTTATGTGCTTAAAAATCCCTTCAAGCATATATATTCCTGCTTCAAGCCAACTCTCTCTTGTAAGCCCTGTATATGGGCTGAGTTCGAAATCTGTATGTTCCGGTACAAATTTTCCCATAAAAACTCCATTCCGCCATCTTATAACGGCACAATAATACAATCATAAAATTAATAATGCATATCTATCAACTCATCTGTGCTCTTGTCACCTGTAAGCCTCACCTTGATGCCAAATCATTCACATCACTGCACGCAGAAGCTTATTAAATATCACAAGCATTCTCAGGCTTTGCTGCAAGCGGCAGCGTATGCGCTCTCAAGTGTATGCTTTAAAAGTACGGATGTTGTGACTGTCCCTACTCCGCCGGGAACCGGTGTTATAGCTGCCACATGCTCTGCAGCATCAGCATAATCGACATCGCCGCACATAGCACCATCAACAAAATTAATGCCAACATCAACCACAATCTGTCCCGGATTCGTATACTCCTTCTTTATCATCTTAGCGCTTCTGGCACAGGCTACAAGGATATCCGCCCTTTTGCACTCATCCTCGATATTTTTTGTTCTCGTATGGCATACTGTGACAGTCGCATTCTTTGCTAACATAAGCATCGCTAATGGCTTTCCTACAACAAGGCTTCTTCCTACAATCACGACTCTCTTTCCCGTTAAATCAACATCATAATGTGCAAGCAGCTCCATGACAGCCTGCGCCGTACATGGTGCATATCCTGTCTTATCTCCGGCAAAAACCTTCGCCGCATTCACCATACTTATGCTGTCAACATCCTTATCAGGTCTTATTATCTCCTTCAGCCTGTCATCACTAAGCTGCTTTGGCAGCGGTCTGAAAACAAGTATCCCATGTACCTTCTCATCTTCATTGAGTTCTTTAATCGTCTCTTCAAATGAATTTTCATCAATATCAACAGGAAGCTCTATCACGCTTACATCCGCACCGACTGTGCCAAAACGCTTCATTATTCCTTTTTCATAGGCGATATCATCCTCACGCTCACCAACTCTTACAACAGCAAGCTTAGGACACACGCCTTTATCTTTAAGCTCTGCCACACGGCTCTTAAAATCCTCTGCCATAGCTTTAACAGCAGGCATACCTCTGTATTCTGTCACGATAATTTCCTTTCTAAGCTGTCTTTGCTATATACGTTTCTTTATCTTTTGTAATACTGTATTACCAGGTGTCAATTTTAACAAGATTAACAATTTCCTGCTTCCGCTTAAGCAGCACAAACCATCTTATTGTTAAAATATTCACTTATAATCCCATCTTTCCAAACACAACATCGTATACCCTATCGCATACATCCCTGCATTTTCTCTGATATGCCATAGCCTGCTCGTTAAGTCCATCGGCTACGACTCGGTTCTTCATGAGTCTGGTGTTGGCATACACATTCATTGCCGCTCCGTCTGCCGCTGCCCGGCATGCCGATGCTGCAACTGCGACATCGCTGACTGCAAGCACAGAGCCTTTGACAGTCAGTTCGTCAAGGCTTGCAAGAAGCTTGTCACATTCCTTCAAAATCTCAAGTGGTGTCTGTGCAGCCACAACAAGCGCCTGCTCTAAAATCTCTTCCCTTCCCGGTTCATCCTTTGGAATGGAATATGCTCTTGAAAGCGGGAAAAAACCTTCTGCGTCTTTATCAATCAGAGCAAGAAATACCTTCTTCTCAAAATCTGCATTCTTGATAATGCGTTCAATATCATCCTGATATACCGCATATTTCTTCTTGCCAGAAGTAAGAGCAGCCACCATCCGGCAAAGTGCCGCTGCTAGTGCACCGAGCATAGCGCTTGCGCCGCCTCCGCCCGGTGTCGGCTCCTTTGTCGAAAGCCTTTCTATAAAATCGTATGTATTGTCCATATTGTGTCCTTATCCGGTTTAGTTATTTTTTTCATAGATTAAAATATTCCATATGAAAATATACTATCTACTTTGCGAGAATGCTTTCAATCTTGGCAAGCTCTTCTTGGGTGAACGGTGCCGCATTCACAATCTGGCAGTTCTCTGTAATCTGTGACGGCTTTGACGCACCTATAAGTACACTTGTGACTTCACCATCACGCAGATCCCATGATAATGCCATCTGTGCAAGCGACTGTCCTCTGCCTTCTGCTATCTCATTGAGTGCAGAAATCTTCGCAAGCGTCTCCTCGTTGACAGCGTTCTCCTTTAAGAATCTTCCATCCGTCCTTATTCTGCTGTCCTCCGGTATTCCATGAAGATATTTGTTGGTCAGAAGACCCTGTGCGAGTGGGCAGAATGCTATAATTCCGATTCCGTTAGCTGCCGCATATGATTTAAGTCCATCCTCCTCAATATCCCTTACAAACATCGAATATTTTCTCTGGTTGATTATAAAAGGTGTCTTAAGCTCTGTGAGAATCTTCACTGCCTGCTCCGTCTGAAGCTTATTGTAGTTGGAAATTCCTACATAGAGTGCCTTGCCGCTCTTAACTATCGAGTCAAGTGCAAGCATAGTCTCCTCAAGCGGTGTCTCAGGGTCCGGTCTATGATGATAATATATATCAACATAGTCAAGCCCCATTCTCTTAAGGCTCTGGTCAAGGCTCGCTATGAGGTACTTTCTCGAACCCCAGTTGCCATAAGGTCCCTCCCACATGTCATAGCCTGCCTTAGTTGATATCACAAGCTCATCCCTGTACCGTCCAAGTCCATCCCTTAATACTCTGCCAAAGTTTTCCTCAGCACTTCCCGGAACAGGACCATAGTTATTTGCAAGGTCAAAATGTGTTATACCATTGTCAAATGCCGTCTCACATAAAGCCTTCATATTATCAAAGGAGGCATTGCTTCCGAAATTATGCCATAATCCAAGAGAAACCATAGGGAGCTTAAGTCCGCTCTTACCACATCTGATATACTTCATCTTCTCATATCTGTCTGCTGCTGCAATATACATAAAACCCTCCAAAATTAGCTATATTTTACAAAAATGATATCACAATGGCACGGAAAAATCAACAAAACAAACATAAATATTCAAGAAACAAAAGACGGCACAGCCTACATATCGTAAGCTATGCCGCACTGATTATTCCATATCAAGAATCTCCTGATAGAACTTCGAGTAGTCTGTTCTTCCTTCCTTGATGCACTTGATGGCTGAAGAAGGATGGCTGTTTAAGACACCTGTTAAAAGATAAGGCAGATCAAATCCCCATTTATCAGGGCCTTCCTTAAGCTTATTCATGTGCTTTTCAACAAAATTCATTACCGGGACAAGATTATACTTAGGATTGCGAAGGAATGACAGCAGCTGTTCCATGTAGCAGTTACCTGCTCCTCTTCCCATTCCGCTCATAGTCGCATCAAGGTAGCTTGCTCCGTTAATAGCTGCCTCGATAGTGTTGGCAAATGCAAGCTGCTGATTGTTATGTGCGTGAACACCAATCTTCTTGCCATACTTAGCTGCCGCAGCCATGTATCTTGCCGTAAGTCTCCTGACCTGCTCAGGATAGAATGCTCCGAAGCTGTCTACAAGATATATACAGTCTGCATCCGACTGAGCCAAAAGCTCAAGTCCATTGTCAAGATTATCGTCATCCACCTTAGAAACAGCCATAAGATTAACTGTAACTTCATATCCTTTTTCCTTGGCATCACTTATCATGTCAATGGCTGTAGGAATCTGGTGTATGTATGTTGCCACTCGAATCATGTCAATAACACTGTTTTCCTTATTGATTATATCTCTCTTATAATCTGTTCTTCCGACATCTGCCATAACGCATATCTTAAGATCGGAAGCATTATCTCCAACTATCTCACGGATGTCGTCCTCATTTGAGAACTTCCACTTTCCAAAATCCTTCGGGTCAAATATATCCTTCGAAGCCTTATATCCAAACTCCATATAATCAACGCCCGCAGCAATGTTCGTCTTATATAAATCTTTTACAAACTCTGTTGTAAAACCAAAATTATTGACAAGTCCCCCATCTCTTAATGTTGCATCGACAACCTTGATATCAGGTCTGTATGACACGATTGTTCCAAATGTATTATCCATCTTATTCCACTCCTGTATCCGAATAATTAAACTATATATCAAATATAGCCTGTGCCTCATCCTTATGATATCATTCCAATCATCTGCTTTAAAGCGTAACGCTTTAAACTAATAAAGCACTATCTAAATATACACAAACAATTCCGTTTTGTCAATACAAAATTTACAGACTCCTCATTCACTTCTTTGCAAACGATATTCTATTCACTCTTCATCGGGATAAAAACTCTGCTGTTATGGACATCATTATCCGCATTTACAGCCTTTGCCCTGTCCTGTGCCTCCTTGCAGAATACCATCTGTGCCTCCACTCTGGCATAGCTCCTGTCAGGCTTGCCGGCGTATTTTTTTTCTAACTGCTCTCTTACTTTTACATAGCTTCCATCCGGCTGCATCATCTGTGCTTTTACATTATCTTCAAGCTGTACATCAAGTATGTGCTTGACTTCTCTTTTCAGCCTTGCATCTTCAACAGGGAACATTATCTCTACTCTCTTGTCAAGGTTTCTGGTCATCCAGTCGGCACTTGCCATATAGATTTCGGATTCTCCTCCATTTTCAAAGTAGAATATTCTGCTGTGCTCTAAGAATGTTCCCACGATTGAACGGACCGTTATATTCTCGCTTACGCCTTCAAGCTGCGGTATCAGACAGCATATTCCACGCACAATAAGCTCTACCTTCACGCCTTCCCTGGATGCTTTGTACATGAGTTCTATTATATCTTTGTCACACACCGAATTCATCTTGGCGATTATATGAGCCTCCTGACCTTCCCGGGCATGTCTTATCTCTCTGTCAACAAGATAGTGGAAGCGGTCACGCAGCCACAGCGGTGCGAGTGACAGCTTATTCCAGCCTACCGGCTCCGAATACCCTGACAGCATATTAAACACTGCTGCAGCATCCTCCCCTATTGCCGGAGAACATGTAAAAAGTCCCATATCACAATAAAGCTTAGCTGTCGAATCATTGTAATTTCCTGTTCCGAGATGGACATAACGCCTTATGCCATCCTCCTCTCGTCTTACGACAAGCGTAATCTTGCTGTGTGTCTTAAGCCCTACAAGACCGTATATAACATGGCAGCCTGCCTGTTCAAGCTTTTTTGCCCATATAATATTATTTTCCTCATCAAAACGCGCCTTAAGCTCCACAAGCACCGAAACCTGTTTTCCGTTTTCTGCCGCTTCGGCAAGTGCGGCAACGATAGGAGAATTTCCGCTGACACGGTAAAGTGTCTGCTTTATCGCAAGGACATCCTTATCTCTTGCTGCCTGCTTTACAAAATCCACAACCGGGTCAAAAGTCTGATATGGATGGTGCAGCAATATATCTCCTTCTCTTATGGCGTCAAAGACATTTCTGCCATTCATGAACTCCGGAACCGGAGCAGGAATATACTTAGGTGTCTTTAATTTTCCGTAGTCAAAGCTTCCATACAGCTTCATAAGGAATGTCAGGTCAAGCGGTCCATCTATTCTATATATATCACTGTCAGTAATATTAAGCTCACTCTTTAATCTTTTAAGCAGCTTCTTGTTGATATCTCCCTGTACTTCAAGTCTTATAGCCTGCCCCCACTGCCTTTTTCGCAGCTGCTTTTCTATCTCTTTTAAAAGGTCAGCTGCATCCTCCTCATCTATTGAAAAGTCGGCATTACGCATGATTCTATATGGATAAGCGCATAATATATCATAATTCAAAAACAATTTATCAATATTTCTCTCTATAATCTCTTCAAGAAGAATTATAGTATCCTGTTCTCCCGGAAGCTTCACGAATCTTGGCAGGACAGACGGCACCTGAACAGTTGCAAATTCCGTCTCCTCATAGTCACTGTCCTTCTTCTTTAAAAGTGCCGCAATGTTGAGTGTCTTATTTCTTATCAGCGGAAATGGTCTTGAAGAATCCACAGCCATAGGTGTAAGAACAGGATACACATCCTCATGGAAATATTTATCCACGAAGCTTATCTGTTCCTGCGTCAGCTCTTCATGGCTTCCGATAATGTGAAAGCCTTCCCCTGCAAGTGACGGCACAAGCTCATCATTATAAATTTCATACTGCTTCTTCACAAAATCGTGTGTTCTTATATCTAATGCCTCAAGCTGTTCCTTAGCACTCATGCCTGCTATATCCTTCTTGGTATAGCCTGCATTTACCATATCTTTTAGCGATGCCACTCTTACCATAAAGAATTCATCAAGATTCGAGGCCGTTATGCTTAAAAATTTAAGTCTCTCGAAAAGCGGATTTGAAGCATCTTTTGCTTCCCCCAGAACTCTGGCATCAAATTCAAGCCAGCTCAATTCCCTGTTAATAAAAATTTTACTGTTTCCCATAATTATTCCCCATTTCTGTACAAAATAAACTGCTTTTCAACCGCTTAGCGTTTTCTTCTTATAACAGGCTTAAGTCCATAAACTTCCTCAAAGAAATCTACTCTCTCCGCAAAATATGATTTCTCCAATGTAATATCTTCAAATGTATGCGCTGTTATAACGAGCTTGTTATTCTCAACATCAACATCGATATCCCTGAATTTCTGCCTATGTCCTTTATCAAGTGTATTGCTCACCCTAAGAATGGCTGTAAGCTTCGCAATAGTCAGATAATCCTTCTTGTCAAAGCTCCATAATGCATCATCCTCGTCGAAAACCATCGTATTATATTTGACAACATTTGCAATAATCGCCCTCTCCTTGTGGGAAAGCCCTATAATCTCTGTTGACATTATTATGCTGTACGAGCACTGCTCCGGATTAAGCATATTGATATACTGCCCACAGTCATGCAATATGCTTGCTATCTCTAAAAGAAATCTCTCACGATCGGAAAGTCCATGATATTTCTTTATGCTGTCAAATATAAGCAGTGAATTCTTTTCCACAAGATTGACATGCTCTCCTCTTATTGAATAACGCTGGGATATATTCTTAGCTGCTGCAAGAATATCTGCGTTAAAGTCATGCTTTAACTCGAATTTCTTGGTCTTTTGTGCATGCTCTACTGCCATTCCGTCACACAATGTCACCTGTGGCATCCATATAGCATCCGCCTGTGTAAAGTCAAGCATCCTTGTATACACCATTGCACTTGGAAGAATAAGCTTCGCCTGATTCTCCTGAAGCATCATGATATCTGCAATCTGTTCAATGCTCTTATGGTATATCTTGTCAAGAAAGGCTTTGAACCTATCACGCGTTATATATTCACCGTCATCAAAATAATCCTTCATTCTGACATAATAAGGCACACAGTCACCGACAAATATGACATTACTTATTTTCTTGCTCCTTAAAAAAAGCTCATTCAAAGTAACCATATCATTGTCTATGTACTCCCTCATTATATCTACATAATTAGTGACATTTTGTGACAACGCAGACATCATATTGCTTATTCTCACTGCTCCAAGCTTCACATTCTGTGTAGTCACAAGTGTACCGTTATTAAACAGCGATACCTGTGTACTGCCTGCGCCTACATCGACAAGAGCTGTTGATTTTTCGATAATCTTATTGAACTTATCACTTCTTGCGGCAAGAGCTTTATAGATTATAAAGCGCTGCTCCGAATTGCTTAAAATCTCCACATCAATACCGGTTCTTACCTTTATTCTGTCAAGAACTCTCACTGCATTTCTAGCTTCCCTCAGAGCGCTTGTTGCAAATGCCCTGTAATCATCAATACAGTAATCCTTCATTATCTCCGAGAAGCCATAGAGTATGTCGCACATCTTCTCGACATCCTCAAAGTCAACCTCTCTTTTTTCATATGTACTCTTTCCAAGCTCAAAAATATGCCTTATATGATCGATTTCCTTTATTCCGTAATCGCGTGAAATCTCATATATCACCATCTCCATGCAGCTTGAACCTATATCTATCGCTGCAAAGGTAGAGTATGCCATACTTATCATCCTCCTCATTAAGCGCTGCTATAACCTCACAATTTTTATGAACATTGTATTTTCCGGCAAGGACAGACTATTCTCGTCCTTTATAGTTTCCAAGAAGTTTTATCGCTATTGATTCTTCCTCAATTCCTCTGAGGCAGTTCTTTACAGCCGCATCCGATATATGTCCGCCAAAATCCACATAGAACATGAATTCCCATTTTCTCTCGCTTATCGGTCTTGACTCAATCTTAGTCATATTAAGCCCATTGAACATTATATGACTGAGTATCGAATAAAGACTTCCCGTCTCATGCGGTATCTCAAAACAGATGCTCACCTTATCGGCATCCTCGGTCACTATTCTGTTCTTTGATACAATCACAAATCTGGTTGTATTAACACCGCTCGTATTTATATGCGGTGCAAGTATTTCAAGACCATAGAGCTTAGCTGCCGTCTCACTTGCTATAGCAACCTGAGTCATATCATTCTCATCGACAATCTTCTTGGCAGCTATCGCGGTATTAGGCGCACCTAACTGCTGCCAGCCTTTATCTTCGAGGAATTTTGCACATTGCATAAGCCCCTGCGGATGCGAATAGACTCTGGTAACCTTAGATAAATCTGTTCCCGGAATGCCTACAAGCGCATGCTCAATCCTGACAGTCTCTTCTGCGACAATATAGTTATCATATTCTCTTAAAAGGTCATAAGTATCATTCACTATTCCGGCAGTGGAATTATCAAGCGGAAGTACTGCATAATCGGCTCTGCCATTCTTGATTGCTTCCATCGCATCCCTGAATGTAGGAACACATGAACAGTCCGCAGCTTCACCGAAATATTTTAATGTGGCAGCATGGCTGTATGCCCCCGGAACTCCCTGATATACTATATGACAGCCCGTCTTTTTAAGCTCCCTGACAGCCTCATGCGGTGCAGCCTTAGAATGTCCTTCCGACTCAAGTATGCCATACTGAAGCTTGCGGCTTATCGCCATAATCTGCTTGAAAAGCTCATCCACACATTTCTTCCCGAAATCATCCTCAACATACGCACACAGAGTCTTTAATTTTTCTTCCTCACGCACCTTATCATAGACCGGCTTATTGTTGGCAATCTTATACTCTGCAACATCTCTGCTTATCTTAAGTCTCTGCTTCATCAACTCTACTATCTGCTTGTCTATAACATCTAATTTCTGTCTTGATTCTGATAAATCTATCACACTGCAATCCTCCGATATATATTTATGGCTTTTATCTATAACGCTGTACACGAATTATTTCATACCATATAATTGTAACATTGTGCATAAATTTTCGCAATACAACATTGCTAATTGTACCTGTAATGTGTTAGAATAATATGTAAATTTTTGAATATTAATGATATGAGGGTCAAAAGGTATTTTGCCCCTCATTTGATATCCTCGAATTGCT